>JAJVII010000023.1 GCA_022072085.1 Phycisphaerae bacterium | reverse complement strand
CCGCACCCTGCGGCTCCGCGGCCACGACCCGATGACCACCATCGCCAACGCCCTGCGCGCCTACCTGACCTCTGGCCAACTCCCGCCACTACCCGTAGAATCCGTTGCAGACGGGTGAAGTCTTACCCAGAGCTATCGGATTGACGACGAGGCCAACCGGAAGGTCTACCAGGACGACGGCTACCTGATGGACCATTTCACGAATCTGCCCGCTTGGGTCCGCGACCAACTGGCCGAACCCAACGGCAACGGCGGGCGCGTGGCGCTGTCGCTCGCGAACGCCATGAAGCTGCGCGGCCCCATCGTCATCATGGACGAGGCCCACAACGCGCGAACCCGCGTATCGTTTGATTCGCTTGCGAGGTTCGGCCCGCTGGCCGTGCTGGAACTGACCGCGACCCCGCAGCAGGAGCATAACCCCGAGAAGGAAGAATATGCGAGCAATGTCTTGCACGCCGTATCGGCACTGCAACTGAAACGCGAGGGCATGATTAAGCTGCCCGTCGAGTTGGAATCGCGGGATAACTGGCTCGACGTGTTGGCCCTGACGGTGGAGCGACGAACCGCATTGGACCGTCTGTGCCAGGCGTGGGGCCAGCGGAGCGGACGCTTCATCCGTCCCATTGCCTTGATTCAGGCCCAGCCGAAAAGCAGGACGCGGGAAACCCACACCGTAGACGCCATCAAGACGGCCCTCGTCGAGCAGATGAAGGTATCCCCGGAGAACATCCGTATTGCCACCGGCGAGCATGACGACCTGGGGGCCGAGGATCTCCGCGCCAAAGACTGCAAGGTCCAGTACGTCATAACGGTTGACAAGTTGCGTGAGGGCTGGGATTGCCCGTTTGCCTACGTCCTCGGTTCGGTCGGCAATGTTGCCACCGAAGCGGCCGTTGAGCAGCTTCTAGGTCGCGTGCTTCGCATGCCGGAAGCCCTGCCGACCGGCGTTCCCCAACTCGACCGCGCCTATGCCGTGGTGCAAAGCCCCGACGTGGTGCAGACCGCCAAGAAGCTGTGCGACAGCCTCGTCAGTCGGTGCGGATTCGATGCCCAATCGGTCGGCGATGCGTTCAGGGTCCATCGGACGGCCCAGGCCCAGGGCATGTTGCCGTCTGCCACGATTCCGGTTTCTGCCCCCGTTCCGGCCAAGGCCCTGCCACCGGCGGTTCGTGGGAAGGTTGAATACGACCCCGGATCGCGCACGCTGCATGTCCAAGGCTCGTTGACACGCGAGGAAACCATTGCCCTGCGCGATGCGCTGCCCACCGAGGCCGACCGTACCGCCGTGGAAGCTTATTGGCAATCCGAGCGCGGCGTAGGGACCGTGCCGAAGTTGCTCGACCAATACGCGCCCCCGCTGCGCCTCCCCCAACTTGTCGTGACGGACGGCAAGCGAAGTTTGCTCTTTGAGCCGGCCGAGTTGGATGAATTCTCGTGGAACCTGGACGCCTGCAATGTCGCCGTTGCCCCTGGCGAATTCTCCACCGACTTGAGCCTTGGCGACCGCACCACCGTTGATTTAGCCGCACGGGGCGGGATGCACATCGGCGGCGTCCAGGAAGTCATTGTCCGCCAACTGACGTTTGCCCCCGAGAGCGACGATTGGAGCAAGCCGGAACTCGTCCGCTGGCTCGACGCGGAACTCCACCACGGCGGGGCCTATGCCACACTCTCCAAGGCCGAAAGCCAAGCTTGGCTGTTGCGTGTCGCTGACTACCTGATTACCGACCGGAAGGCCGATCCCCGGATTCTCGTTCGCAAGAGGCATGACCTGGCGGACGTGCTAATTCGCCGAATCGCCGAACACGGACGGCAGCAGATTCGGGAGGCCGCGAACATGCTGATTGCCGGCACGTCCTCCCGGTCGCTCGCAACCTCGATGGACATGGCATGGCCCCTCGCAGAGGAAGACTATTGCCCCTACCGTCGCTACGACCGTGGCCTTTACGATCTTGGCAAGCACGCCTTCGCTCTGATCGGCGACATGAATGACGATGAGGCCGACTGCGCCAGAAAGATCGACGACTGCAAGAACGTCAAACGCTGGGTGCGCAACCTTGAGCCGCAGAATGGCGGCGGCGGATTTAGCCTGCCACTCTCGCCGGGCCGATTCTTCCCCGACTTTGTGGCGGAGTTGGACGACGGGCGCGTAGCGCTCATCGAGTACAAGAACGCCAAGTTGGCCCTGGCCGAGCCGCACAAGAAGGAAATCGGCGACCTGTGGGCCGGACGTTCCGACGGCCAAAGCGTCTTCGTGTGGGTTGTGGAGAAGGACTGGACGGCAATAGAAACCGGGCTGGCGGCTTTGGCGTAAGCACCAACCCGCCCAGGGCATGTCGTGAACGACTTGAGCTATCCCGAAATCGTTGAAGGCGTCGCCAAGGCCGTTGACGACCTTGTACGCAACGAGGCGGTGAAAGGCCGATTCTGCGCGTTCTTGGCCAAGTGGGCGGAGCAAGACCGCGCCGCGCGCGACAGAGTCCGTGCGCACCGCGACGCCCAAGAGCAATACAAAGCCAAGCTCGCCAGCCTGCCACTGTCGCACCCGTTGCGGCATGTTCACAAGACCCCGCCCGGCATGGTGTGGCTTCGCCGGGACTTTGACCAGGGCCGCCCCAACGTCGGATACTGGCCAATCGAACTGACCAAGCACCTTGTAGCCCCGCCGTTTCCACTGCCCGTAGTTCGCACCCGGCAGTAATCGCTCCTGGAGGAGTACGTCATCCTGGCCGCCATCCATTACCACGTCTACGGGGCCAGCCGCCAGATTGATCCGCTTCTGCGCAGAATTTGGATATCTGAGCACACACGCGGCATGGAATCTGAACGCGTAATGCTTCAAGTCTTCGTCGAGGACGTGAGGCTCGACTTGCAGAAGGCAATCCCCGGCTTCGGCCAACCAGCCCCAGCCGCCGCGCCGACTGTCGCCCCGGCTGCCCCACCTGCCCACCAGGACGGGCGAGGCGAAGTGGCCGCCCACGCCCCAACGACCGATCCATTGGAACCCGCCGAGCGGAAGGCCTACCAGCAATATGCCTATGCTGTCGAACAGTCGGCCATGCCGATAACCAAAGACCGCGAGGCCTACGACTGGTTAGCTGCCCACCTCGATTCCGGCGACAAGTTGCCCGCCTACGAGACATGGACCAGGTATCTTCGCAGCGCTCGCAAGGCCCTTGGTGAGCAGAAGAACAAGCCGCGAAGGGGCCGGCAGGCCGGTCGATCCGTTGTGCGGGACCGCGACATTGACCGTCAAGGCACGTCCGACGCGGACTAAACCGGACCATCGCTAGAATTTCTCTGAGGAATCTTTTCCCCGGAAAGCCCGGCTTTTCCGGGGTTTTCATTTGCGCCTACCGGATTCTCGCCCGGTCCGCCCACGGTCCGCCCGGTCCGGTTCGCGGTCAGTAGCGGGCCAGGATAGTCAGCCACGCCGTGTGGCCGACACGCCGCCCGGAACCCAATCGGAGGCTTTGCCATGACGCAAGCCACCCAAGACGCGACCGCCGGGGCGAACACCGGCGGCGGGGGCAGGACACCCCGCGAACTGTCCGCAATGCTCGACGTGGAGGCGGTAGCCGCCTTGCTGACCTGCTCGACCCGGCACGTCTACCGGCTGGCCGACGCCGGCAGGATGCCCCGCCCGGTCAAGCTGGGCGGCTTGGTCCGCTGGTCGCGGGCCGCTGTCCTGGACTGGATCGCCGCCGGCTGCCCCAACTGCCGCAACGGGGGTGGGAGATGAGTAACCGACTCTCTGACATCCTGGCCAACGTCAACCGGGACTCGCTGGCCCAGGCGTTCGACGCCGCCAAGCCGGCAGGTGACTTCGTGCCACTGCCGGCTGGCGAGTACGTCGCCCACATCGTATCGGGCGAATGCTTTACCAGCCGGCAGAACGAGACGCCCGGCTACAAGCTCACCTTCAAAGTGATCGAGGGCGAGTACGCCGGCCGGCAAGTCTGGCATGACATCTGGCTGACCCCGGCAGCAATGCCGATGGCCAAGCGCGACCTTGGCAAACTCGGCATTACGACGCTCGACCAACTGGACCGGCCGTTGCGGCAGGGCATTCGGTGTCGCGTCCGGGTGACGGTCCGCCAGGACGACGGCCAGGCCGACTACAACCGCGTTCGGTCGTTCGACGTGCTGGGCGTCGATACGCCAGGACCGGACCCGTTCGCCCCGGCGGCCCAGCCCGCCGCAACCCCTTCGCCCAGAGGCGAAGCCGACGAAGCGGGCTTGCCCGCCAAAGCGGTTACGCCTGACGACGGGATACCCATTTGAGGGGCCACGCCATGAACCGAACGCCATACGGATTTCGGATCATGGGCGACTGCGCAGGTCGGCGACACCTGATCGACTTCGCCACTGCCTACGCCGCCTATGCCCGGTGCGATGCACTGGCCGAGGTGAACCGCGAATCTTACCTATCCGCGTTCACGTTTGGCCAGGACTTCCGCCAACACCTTGAACGGACGGGCACAACCAAAGGCTTTGCCGGCCTGTGCTCCGCCCCCGTGATCTGGTGGGACATCGACCGGGCCGACGATCTGCCCCGCGCCCAGGCTGACGCGAGACGATTGGCGGCATCGCTGGTGGACCGATACGGCTTGCCGGCCGATTCGTTGCTGCTGTTCTTCTCGGGCGCGAAGGGGTTCCACGTCGGGCTGCCTTGCTCGCCGTGGAACCCCGCGCCCACGACTGACTTTCACCGGATAGCCCGGCGATTCTGCGAAACGCTCGCCGCCGAGGTCGGGGCGGAGATCGACACCGCCATCTACGACAGGGTCCGGGCGTTCAGGGCGCCGAACTCGCGGCACCCGAAAGCGGGGTTATACAAGCGTCTTGTCTCGCTGGCCGAGTTGCAGCGGCTGGACATCGCCGCCATTCTTGCCCAGGCGACCCAGCCGGCCCCGTTCGACGTTCCCTTGCCGACAGCCGACGACGCTTACACCGCCCGAATGGTCGAAGACTGGACGAAGGCCACTGACGAGGCTCGCGTTCAGTCGGGGGCGGGGGCGGCCCGACAAGTCGGGCCAACCCCCGCCCCCTCGACCCTGAACCGACGCACTCTTGACTTCATTCGCAATGGCGCGACCAACGGAGAGCGGCATAAACGCTTGTTCAGTGCCGCCGCGAATCTGGCCGAACTCGGCTGCCCCGCCAACCTTGCCTATGAGCTGCTGACCGAGGCGGGTCGCGATAGCGGCCTATCACCGTCCGAGGTGCGCCGCGTGATTGATTGCGGACTCCGACATAAGGAACACGCGACATGACCACGCCGCGAGCGAACTACACTACCGCCGGCGACCTCTGGCCCGGCTGGCGCGAGGACGTGCTGACCGGCAAAGCCCCGACACTCTACCCCATCGGCGACGGCGAGCTACGCCGCATTGAAGTAGGGCCGGGACTGGTCAACCTGTTCGGCGGCGCGCCGGGCGCGGGCAAGACCGCGTTCACCATGCAGGCCGTGATTGACGCCTTGCGGCTGACGCCCACGCTTCGGGCGGTTATCTGCAACGTCGAGATGTTGCCGGCGATGCTGCTGGACCGCCAGCTTGCCCGCCTGTCGGGAATCCCCCTCAACCTGATTCGATACCGCCGGCTGACCAAGGACCACGGCGACCGCATAGCAACGGCGATGAGCGCCCTTGAACCGCTGGCCGACCGGCTCTGCTTCCTCAAGCCGCCGTTCGACCTGGACAACGTGGCTGCCACCGCTGACGCTTTCGGCGTGGGCGGGCAGGGCGGGCTGATCGTGCTGGACTACATACAGCGTATTCGGCCCCCAGGCGACCACGGCGACAAACGCGGTTCAGTCGATGCCACGATGGACTACATGCGGCAGTTTGCGGCCGTCGGGGTGGCCGTGATCGTTGTTTCCGCTGTCGGCCGGTCGAAGGACTCACGCGGCCGGAACTCCTACGGCGAGGGCTTGAGCCTGGCATCGTTCCGCGAATCGTCCGAACTGGAATTCGGGGCCGACTCCGCATTCATCCTGACGCCGGACGAGGAGGGCGACGCCGACGCGGTGACGCTCAAACACTTGAAGGACCGTTATGGCGAGTGTCGCGACATCGCCTTGCGATTCGACCGCACGCGCCAACTGTTCACCGCCCCTGATTCAGCCGGCGACCCCGCACAGGCTGGTAAGGGCAAGTTCCGTGACGCGTTACGTGCTGTTTGGGATCGAACCCCGCCGGCAGGCGAGGAAGGGGCCGACGATGACCAGGGCTGAACGGCTCGAAGGATGCGACGTACTGCCGCCTCTGCTGCCCCCCGATTGCCAGGACGAACGCAAACCCCCCGAGGCCGGGCATGGCGGCCGGGCCGGGCAGCGGTTCGCCGCGTTCAACGCCTTTGTCGATTGCACTTTGGCCAAGTTACCCAGGACCGACGCCCTTGTCTGGTTCGTCCTGTTCCGCGACGCCCGCCCTGACACCGCCAGGAGCGCCCAATCGTTCATCGCCAAACGTGCTGGTCTCGGTAAGCGGACGGTCGGCATGGCGATCAAGCGGCTTGAGCGGGCCGGGCTGCTGGACGTGCTTCACCGTGGCGGGCTGAATCGCGGGTTCAGCATCTACCGAATTCGGCCCCTGGCCCAGGACGGCGACAGGCGCAAAGTACTTGCGCCCTGACAGGCGCAAACGGCGGCACTTGTCGGCGCAAACTACTTGCGCTCTACCCATAAGGGTATCCAGTCGGGCCGGACTGCCCGGCCCGACTGTTGGGCGAGAATGGACTTGACATCGGCAATAAGTGTGGTAAGAAGTATTACATGAGCAAGGTCAAGCACAATCCCACAATGACGGACCTATTGAAGAAGGCGATACTCGCGGCTGAATCATTCCGATCCGTCGAGCGGGCAACCGGAGTCAAACGCCAATCGCTTATGAAGTTTGTGGCCGGCGAACAATCCTTGCGGCTGGACATGGCCGACCGACTCGCCGCCTACTTTGGGATCGAGTGCCGACCCACGCGACAGACGAAAGGGTGAGACATGGCCACCGTGTTCAAGAAGACGTTCACCAAGCCGCTGCCCGAAGGCGCAGCGGTGTTCACCCGCAAAGGCGAGCAGCTTGCGCGGTTCAAGGACGCGCAGGGCAAGACGCGAACAGCGCGGGTGACTTGCGGCAAGGACGGCACGGCCCGGCTGCTGATCGAGGCGGCCACCTACACCGCCCAATACCGCGACGGGCAGGGCATCTTACGCGAAACCGCGACGGGCTGCCGCGACGCAACCGCCGCCCGCAACGTGCTGGCCGAACTGGTCCGCCGGGCGGAACTGGTCAAGGGCAAGGTGTTGACCGCCGCCCAGGACGCCGCCATCGACCACCAGAACACGGCCTTGACCGTTCACGTCGCCGCCTTTGTTGCCCACCTGACCGCCAAGGGCGGAGCGCCGGCCAGAATTGCCCAGGTCGAAAGCCGGTTGGCCCGAATCGCTGACGACTGCCAGGCTCGGCGACTGGCCGACCTGTCCGCTGACAAGCTGGTCGCTTGGCTGGCCCAGCGGCAGGCCGAGGGAATGTCTGCGGCGACCCGCAACGGCTATCGCGAATCCGCCGTAGGCTTCGGCAACTGGTGTCGCCGAACTGGGCGCACCACGGCCAACCCGTTCGCCGACGTGCCCATTGCCAATGCAAAGGCTGACCCGCGACGACAGCGGCGGGCGCTGACCGAGGCCGAACTTGTCCGATTGCTCGACGTGGCCCGCCGCCGCCCGCTGATAGAAGCCTTGACCGTCCGCACCGGCGAACGCAAAGGGCAGGCGGTGGCCAAGGTTCGCCCCGAGGTCCGCGAACGCCTGGACTTCAAGGGCAGGGAACGCGCGTTGATCTACAAGACGCTGGTCTTGACCGGACTGCGCAAAGGCGAGCTTGCGTCGCTGACCGTCGGCCAGCTTGAACTTGACTGCCCCACGCCATCCGCCGTTCTTCATGCGGCCGACGAGAAGAACCGCCAGGGCAGCAGGATTGCCCTACGCCGCGATCTTGCGGCGGACCTGGAACAATGGACGGCCGATAAGCTCAGAGCCGCCCAGGAGGCCGCCAAACGCGAGGGGCAGCCTGTCCCGGTCGCGTTGCCAACGCACACGCCGCTATTCAACGTGCCGGCCGCACTGAACGTCATTCTTGACCGCGACCTTGTGGCCGCAGGAATCGCTCGCCGCGTGAAGGACGCGACGACGGGCAAGGTGCGAATCGAGAAGCGAGACGGCCGAGGCTGGACCGTGGACGTTCACGCGCTGCGCACCACGTTCGGCACGCTCTTAAGCAAGGGCGGGGTTTCGCTACGAACCGCACAAGCGGCAATGCGGCACTCGGACCCGGCCTTAACCGCGAACGTCTACACAGACCCGCAATTGCTGGACGTGGCAGGCGCGCTAGATTCTTTGCCGGCTCTGCCGCTGACCGGCGGAAGCGTCACGAACGACCCATCGAAGGCGGCCGAGGGCGGAAACCCGCTTGCACTGCTGCTTGCACAAGCTAACGGCTTTTCGTGTGCAAGCGAGGCAATTCCTGTCAAAAAGGCAGTCGGAGCGGAGAACGTGATTCAGAAGGGCGGGGCAGTCGTAAGTGCTTGCGGCAGCAAAACAAAAACGCCGCTGACAACTCGTGTCAACGGCGTTCACTCGAAGCGGGTGATGGGACTTGAACCCACGACATTCACGTTGGCAACGTGACGCTCTACCACTGAGCTACACCCGCGAGGGCCGGCCTTGGCCAGCCGACAACTGCGCGATATTCTAGCCGGGCCTCGATTCTTTGCAACCCCTTTTGCGTCGAAGGAGCTATCGGGAATATCGGCCCGAGCACTTGCGGAAAAAAATGGCCCCCGACGGATCGGGGGCCTATGACAGGTTCGGATGCGGCCTGTAGGCTTACGCCTTTGCCATCCGCTTGCGACGGAGGCCCGCCCCGGCCAGAGTCGTCCCGCCCAAGCCGAGCAACAGCAGCGTGGCCGGCTCAGGGACGTTCACAGTCTGGCTGAACGTCTGGTAGATCACGCTCAGGTGGGCGTTGCCCGTGGGCGTGACGCCGCTGACCGCGATGTCCTTCTGGACCCAGACGGAGGAAAGGATGTACTGTTCGGGGAACTCCTGATGGTCCGAGAGGAGTTGGTTGGCCGGCGAAACGTGGTAGACGTATTCCTGCTGAATCAGGTTTGCGCCAAGGTCGGGGTCGCCGTCATAGACATACTCGCTGACGCTGGCGATGCCGCCGTTGGCGGCGCCGGCGTTGGAGATCTCCAATGTGTTGTCGTGAATCTTGACGCCCTCAGCCAACGCGGTGACCTTGTAGACGATCGTGGTGTCGGAAATCTGGCTGCCGGTGACGACCCAGCCGGCGGTGATCTTCAGGCCATACTCGCCACTGCGAATGACGCCCGCGATGCTCGTGCCGGCAGCGTCGGGGGCCACTGCGCCGCCGACCTGGTTGGGTTGCACCCGCCAATTGGTGAATTGCTTGTCGCCGACGATGAAGGTGCCGTCGTAGTTGTCGATGATGTTCTGGATGGTGGGGGCGACCGCGGGCGGGTTGCCGAAGTCCCAGACATACGGAGCGGCCTGCGCCGGGGCGGCAATCAGTGCCATCAAGGCCGCAACCGCAAACAGGGCGCAAACATTCCGGTACGTCGACGCGCAATCCTTGCGTGTGAACATCGCGGTCCCTCCAGCAGGACACATTCATTAGGTTGTCGGAACTAGGAGGAGGAGTCTCTCACTGGAGCCTGCGGCTTGGTTCTCTCACTTAGGCCGGTGGCTCACTGGCTTCTCCTCTCAATCTCGGCCTAGAGAGCATGCAAACTGCGTGCCAGTGGCCGCCCGATTTCCAAGTCGGCATGGGATTGCTCCCGTAACGCATTTCATGAACGTGTGTTGTACGCATCTGACAAAATTCGTTAAGGCCGCTCATCAGGGCTCTGCACATGGGAAGATGTTGATTTCGGTCAACATCGAGTGTCCCCAATGTTGATTTTCGACAACATCCGTGCCCGGCTTGCGATGAGAACACGCCTTGCGCCGTCGGGCTGCTGCCCGCGCGGACCGTTTGGCGAGGGCAAACCCCGACGCCCAGGCGGCCCAGGGGCCTGGTTTCAACTTCAGGTTGAATCATTGCTCCGGTGGACTTAGCATAATAGATTCGGGGATGGGGGCACTGGAATGTCCGGGGGGGCGGGGCTTCTGCTTGATCTTGACGGACACAAGTTCGACGCGGTCAGGACGCTGGTGCGCGGCCGTCGCCGTCGCGGTGGCGGTCCTGTCGGCGGCCCTGCGGGCCGACACCGTCTACATGCTGGACGGAAGCTCCTACAAGGGCAAGGTCCGAATCGACGGAGACCAGGTGATCGTCGAAGTTCCAAACGGTTCGATCACGCTGGATCGGGATCGCATTGCCCGCATCGAATCCGGCCAGGATCCATTCGCCGAACTGACCGAGCGGCAGGCCAGACTCTCTCCACGCGATGCGCAGGGCTTCTACGAACTGGGGCTATGGGCCAAGGCGCACGACCTGACCCGCAACGCCAAAGAGCTTTTCGCCAAGGCCGTCGAGATCGATCCCGGCCACATGCCGGCCAACCTCGCTCTGGGCAGGCTGTTCATCGATTCGGGCTGGTGCGACGTGCCCGCGGTCATCGGCCACCTCAACGCTTGGCTGGACGCGGACATGAACGAGGCGGCGCTGCGCGGCGGGCGCCAGACGCTGGACGGATTGCTCACCCCCGACCAGCGAGTCGCGGTGCTGCGAATCACGGCGCAGGCGGCGCGGCGGCTGGGCATGTTCAGCCAGGCGCGTGCGGACTACCAGGGGCTGGCCGATGCGTCAGCCGAGTCCGATCCCGGTCGCCAACGATCTTCCGCGATCGCGCAGGTGCTCGGCGACAACCCCAGCGGACTATATCTGGTGCAATTGGACCGCTTCGCCGAGATGGAGGCGCGGAACGGGGAGGAGAGCGGCGCCATTCGGCGGTCCGGATTCTGCTCTCTGGCACGCGATAACGTCTTGGAGATTGCACTGCGGGAACGCGCCAAGGCGATCATCGCCGCCGGTCAGGAGATCATGGACCAGGCCAAGAACGCCGAGATTACCGACGACGCCCGGGCAACGACGCTCTACCGGCAGGCGGACCAGCAGTTCGGAAAGGCCGACGCCATCGACGCGGACATCGCTCGAAGCTATCGCGTGGAGGCCGCCCGGGGCATGGTCCGCATTCACCAGGCCCGGGCTGAGTCGAATGCTCAGCGGTTCGACGGGCTGAATCAACGTCTGAAGCTTGACCTGAAGACCGGCGACAAACGGGACTACATTCGCAACCTGAAGGTGATGCTGAAGGTCCTGGACGACATCCAGGCCGAGTTGGAGGCCGTGCTGAACCTGGCGGTGCAGTACAAGGCGGAATTCAAGCTGGTGATCGGCTGGACCCAGGACGACCTGGCGACGACCAAGGCCATGCGCAGGACGCTCCAGGGGGAGCTCCAGAGCGTGGGCGGGTGACGGGATGGCCGGACGGCGAAACAGGGCGTCTCTCGTGGCGTTGCTCCTGATGGCTGCGGCGTTGGCGGGGCCAGCCGTCCCGGCGCGGGCGGCCGATCCGCTGGACAACGACCCGAGCTTCTACGCGGCCGCGGGGGCGTTCGCCAACGGACAATACGAGGTAGCCATCGAGCGGCTGGCCAACCTGCTCAGCCGGTATCCGCGAAATGCCCGGCTTCAGATGATGCTGGCGGACGCCTACGAACACGCCGGCCGACCGAGCGTAGCCCGCAAGCTGTACCAGGCGGCGCTGACCGGGGGCCTGGACAAGCGGTCGGCCGACATTGCGGCCGAGGCCGTGACGCGGCTGGCCCGACAGGCGGCTCCGCCGGCGGCTGGGTCGGAACCGGCTGGCGAGGACCTCTATGCGCTGACCCCTCAACAGACCGTCCGCATGAGCGTGGTCTATGACCAGGAGGCCCAGCGGAAGACCGAGCATTTCGAGATCACGACGTGGAACCCCATGTTGTCCGACGTGCTGGCCAAGCGGGCTGAGGCGATCATGGAGCAGGTCCGCCGCACGGTGCTGGGCGGGCAGTTGTATCCCCACCGCATCGAACTGGTCGTCTACTCGGATCGCAATGCGTTCCTGGCCGCCAGTCAGTCTCCGCACTGGAGCGGGGGCTCGTTCACGTTCCGGTTGAACGCCGACGGATCGGCCAGGCGGCTGATCCAACTCTACCAGGTGGACGACGAGCATCGGTTCCGTGGGCAACTGCTCTCGCGCGAGCTGCCGCACGAGTTGGCCCACGTCATGCTGCGGGAGTATTTCGGCGAGCAGCCGTGCCCGCTGTGGCTGGACGAGGGGCTGGCGTGCTCGGCGGAGGTGGACCACGGCCAGGCGCTGGCCGGCCGCATGGTGGAACTGCTGGATGCGGAGAAGCAGTTGCCCCTGGCAGACATGATCGACCAGATCAACCCACGGGTCGAGCAGGGCAATCGCAGTTTCTACGTCCAGGCGACGAGCCTGACACGGTTCTTGCGTTCGCTGTTGACGGATGCTCAAATGAAGGAACTGCTGGAGCAACTCAAGGAAGGGCAGAAGCCCTCGGTGGCGCTGGGGCGCCTGTTGATGCTGGACAACCAGCCCGGCTGGCAGGTGCAGATGGAACGACAATGGTTCGCCTGGGCTCGCAAGGGGCAGGAGAGCTCTGACGGACGGCCCGAGGATTCGCCCTGATTGTGGTGACGACCCATTGACGGCTGTATCTCGCCCGTATGTTAGCGAGGAACGAGGGGCACCGCATGCGCGTGACTCTGGACGACAAGCCGCTGGACATGGACATCGGCATCTCCCAGCCGTTGAGGGAGGTCATCGACCGCGTCCGTAAAGTCGCTGCCGTCCGCAAGCGGATCCTGGCGGCCATCAGCGTGCGCGGCCATGAACTGGGCGCGGACGAACTGGACGAATGGTCGGCGCGCCCCTGCGATCAGGTCGAACAGGTGGCCTTCACGACGGCCTGTCCGCGGCGGCTTGCCCGCGACGCCATCGCCCAGGTGGCGGCCCTGTTCGAGGAGTGCTCGCTGATGCAGCAGGCGGTCGCCGAGCAGCTCACTGCCGGCCAACTCGGTAAGGCGATGGAGCGGCTGGCTGGCTGCCTCGGTCTGTTCAAGGCCGCCCAGGAGGCGGTCAGCCAGGCGGTGGAACTCAACCGACTGGACCTGCGGGCAATCCAGCTGAAGGGCAAGTCCCTCGAACAGGCGATCCGCGACCTGACCGGCAAGCTGGCCGAGGTGAAGGCCGCGCTGGAAGCCAACGACCTCGTGCTTCTGCGCGACCTGCTGACCTATGAATTTCCGGAGGTATCCTGCCAATGGCGGGATATCCTCGGCGTGCTTGACGAACACCTGGCCAAGGGGGCATGACCGGCGTTCTGTCGGCTGGAGGCGGCAAAGCTCGGCACGCCGCTCTCCGATTGAACATCCCCAATACAGAGTTGGCCGACCAGACAGGAGGAGTCTCATGTCCCGCAAGTCCAACCCGGCTAACACCGTTGCGCCTCTCATCGAGCCGATCTTCCTGCGATGGAGCCCGCGTGCGTTCTCCGATCGGCCCGTCAGCGCGCGGGACCTGCAGACGATCCTGTCGGCCGGCCAATGGGCGGCGTCGTCGTTCAACGAACAGCCGTGGCGATACATCGTTGTGAGGAAAGAAGATGCAGCCAGGTTCCAGGTGGCCGTCGCTTGCCTGACGCCGCGGAATCAGTCCTGGGCCAAGGCGGCTCCGGTCCTGATGTTCGCCGTGGGCAAACCGCATTTCAGCCACAACGAGAAGCCCAATCGCGTCTGGATGTACGACGTGGGTGCTGCGTCCTGCCAGATGGCCTTGCAGTCGACGGCGATGGGTCTCTGCATGCACCAGATGGGCGGCGTCGATCTGGACGCGGTCCGCCGCGCCTTCGACATCCCGGCAGAGTTCGAGCCGGTGGCGGCGCTGGCGTTGGGATACGCGGCGGAGCCGGGAACGTTGGCCGAGGAGTTCGTGAAGTCCGAGACTTCGCCTCGCAAGCGACTGGCGCTGGAAGAGATCGCCTATGGCGGACGATGGGGCCAGCCGCTGGGGTGAGCGATCTGGTGCTTTGCTTCGTCGCCGGAGGGCCTGCCGGACTCGTCGCGAGGCAAGGGCGGTCCATTCACAAGTTTTCCACAGTATCGCCGGCGGCTGTGCACAACCGGTGAGCGAAAGAAAATTTTTGCGCGACAAGTCCTGTCGGCGTCTCACTTGCAGCGCGGTGGAAAAGAATGCACTCAGAGTCTCGTTGACTGTGTGTCGGCGCGACGTTAGATTTGCTCTCGTGAATGCAATGAGCGATTCGTCAGGGGCGATCTCGAATGTCCAGAGAGTCGAACGCAACACGACGGGCGTCCGGCCGTGAAGTTCTGCAGCGGACGTTCCGGTTTCCGGTTTTCAAAGCGAATCGAATCCGCCCGTTGGCCAGGTCGTCTGATCGTTCATGAGCATTCGGACCGGTGCAGCGTCGGAGTCCGCGACGTTCACCTCTGAAAGTTGTAGCCGAACTCGATACGCAAGAGGAGTCTGGTGTGAACGCCGACACACGAGGCTGCCTGGACAGGATCGCCAAGCAGATCTGCGATCAAGTGGGTCCCCGCAAGTACCAGGTGTGGTTCAAGAATTCCACGCGGCTTCGCCTCGACGGCGAGCACCTTCAGGTCAGCGTTCCCAACCAGTTCATCGGGCAGTGGATCGAGAAGCATTTTGCCGACGACATCGCCGCCGCGGCGTCCGACGTCATCGGCAAGCGGCCCAAGATTCACACCACCGTGGACCCGACGCTCTTCGCCAACTTGCGCAAGCGGCAACTGGATCATCAGGCCAACTCCGTCTCGCGCCAGATCGAGCGTGCGACCCCGCCCCAGCGGAGCAACGGCAATGGAAACGGCCACGGGAACGGCAAACTCCATCACCCGGCCGGCGGCGACATTCGGCTGAAGTTCAGGCTGGAGGATTTCGTCGTCGGCGACTCCAACCGTCTGGCCTACCAGTGCGCCAGCGAGGTCGTGGCCGACCCGGGCAAGCAGTTCAACCCCCTGTTCATCCACGGCGGATGCGGGCTGGGCAAGACGCACCTGCTCCAGGGCGTCTGCAAGGCCTTCAACGACCGGCAGATGCGGTGGATGTACGTGTCGGCCGAGGAATTCACCAACCAGTTCCTCTGGGCCATCCGCAGCAAGAAACTCGACGCCTTCCGGGCCCGCTTCCGGCAACTGGAAGTGCTGGTCATCGACGACGTTCACTTCCTGTCCGACAAGAAGGCGACCCAGAGCGAGTTCCTGCACACCTTCAACGAGATCAACACCGCCGGCCGCCAGATCGTTATGGCCTCCGACGCCCATCCCAAGCTGATCGGGCAGTTGGCTGAGCCGCTGGTCAACCGGTTCATCTCCGGCATGGTCGCCCGGATCGACAAGCCCGACCTCCAGACACGCCGGACGATCCTGAAGCGGCGGGCCGGCGAACTCGGCCTGTCTGTGTCGGCCGAGGTCGTCGATTTCGTCGCCCAGAACGTCGAGGACAACGTTCGCGAACTCGAGGGGGCGCTGTTCAAGCTGTTGGCCTACCGCTCCATCGACAGCGGCCCGCTCAGCCTGGGAAGCGTGCGGACGATGCTCAGCGACCACATCTCGACCATCGCGCCGGCGGTGAAGTTGGGCGACGTCGAGGCCATGGTGGCGACCTACTTCGGCCTGCGTCCAGCCGACCTGCACAGTTCGCGCAAGAGCCGGACGGTGAGCACCGCGCGATCGGTCGCGATGTACCTGGCCCGCAAGCACACAGGCCTGAGCTTCCCCGACATTGGCAAGTATATGGGCAACAAGAATCACGCCACGGTGATTCAGGCCTGCCGACGAATCGACAAGCGGCTGGCTGACGACCTCGTGTTGGAGTGGCAGACGAGCGACGGCGCCGTGTCGCTCTCGACGCGGGAAGTCGTGGATCGCATCGAGAAGGAAATGGAGCAATAACCCGGCTCCCACGGATTGGGAGCCGGCCGGCGGGCGGTTCGTCCTACCAGGGATGGCGAGACGATCCGCCCGCTTCATGTACCTGTGCCGCCCGCGACCCGTTGCCCGACGCCTGCTTTTCTGCTAACGTGGCCGCGATGGAAGAGGCGAGCGCAAGCCATGTCTGGCCGCGCGTGGGCATCGGGTGGGATCAGCACAAGCTGGTTCCCGAGCGGCCGCTGATCCTGTGCGGCGTCCAGGTCCCCTACAACAAGGGCCTGATGGGGCACAGCGACGGCGATATGGTCCTGCACGCCATTATCGACGCCATGCTGGGCGCCGCCGGCCTGGACGACATCGGCCAACAGTTTCCCGACACCGACCCGGCCTACGCAGGCGTCGACAGTCGCGAACTCGTCAAGCGGACGCTGGAACTTGTCGTCGAGGCGGGCTATCGTCCTATCCAGGTGGATGTGGTGATCGTTGCCGAGCAGCCGAAGTTGGCCGGCTACAAAGTGCTCATGCGGTCGGCCCTGGCCGGGCTGCTGGGCCTGGGCGTGACAGACGTGAACGTAAAGGCCAAGACGGCCGAGCGGCTGGGCGAGATCGGCCGATTGCAGGCCATGTCCTGCACCGCGGTCACGCTGCTGGTCCCGCTGGGCGTGTGAAACGCGAGTCAGGGGGATGTGTTCGACGAGATAGCCTATGACCCTGCGTGTCTATAACTCGATGAGCGGCGAGAAGGAACTGTTCACCCCGGTCGAGCCCGGCAAGGTGAAGATCTACCTCTGCGGGCCGACCGTCTACCGCTACAGCCACATCGGCCATGCGGTCGGACCGATCATCTTCGACGCCGTCAAGCGGTATCTCTCGTTCAAGGGCTATCAGGTCACCTGGATCGTCAACATCACCGACGTGGACGACAAGCTGATCGAGGAGTCCAAGGCCACCGGCGAGACCGTCGAGGCCATCGCCACGCGCGTCACCGACGACTATCTCCAGTGCCTCCGCGAATTGGGCGTCAACAGCATTGACCTGATGCCCAAGGCCACCGAGCACATCGACGCGATCGTTCGGCTGATTGAGCGGCTGGCTTTAACCGGTGCCGCCTACGCCATCGACGGGGACGTCTACTTTGACATCGCCGCCGACGCCGACTACGGCAAGCTCACGCATCGCGATCCGGGCGAGCAGGCCGCCGGCACGCGCGAGCTGCGGTCGGCCGACCGGAAGCGCAACCCCGGCGACTTCGTCCTGTGGAAGTCGGCCCGCGAGGGCGAGCCGGCCTGGGACAGCCCATGGGGCAAGGGGCGGCCGGGTTGGCACATCGAATGCTCCGCGATGAGCATGCAGTATCTTGGCGAGACGTTTGACATCCACGGTGGCGGGATGGACCTGAAGTTCCCCCATCACGAGAACGAGATCGCCCAGTCCGAGACGGCTACCGGCAAGACGTTCGCGAAATACTGGCTGCACAACGGCCTGACGCGGATCAACACCAAGAAGGCCGCCCGCAGCGAACGAAACGCGCCGCTGATCCGCGAGCTGCTGGCCAGCCAGGGCGCCGAGTCCATCCGCTTCCTCGTGCTCTCAACGCAGTATCGTCGGCCCATCGAGTTCAACGACGAGGCGATGGCTGCGGTCAACAAGCAGTTGAGTTCGTTCTACCGCCTATTCGAGCGGATCGCCCGGATGACCGACTCCTCGGTCTACACCGCCGACCTGCACCTGGAAGGGCTGGTAGATGAGTCGCAGGCGGCCTCCGACCGCGACTTCGCCCAGCAGTGCCTCGTGCAGAAGCTTGCCTTCATGGAGCGGATGGACGACGACTTCAACACCGCCGGCGCCATCTCCGTGCTGCACGACCTGGCCGGCCTGGTCAACCGCTACATCGACGAAGAGCATCTGGAATCCAAGGGCCGCGCCGAGGGACTCAGCTTCGCCCTGGGCGGCGCGGTGATGATCGTCGAACTCGGCCGGATCATCGGCCTGTTCGAGCAGCCGCCGCGGAAGGCCGCCACGTCAGACGCCCTCGCGGACAGCCTGATGAAGCTGTTCATCGAGCTGCGCCAGCAGGCCCGGGCCGGCAAGAATTTCGCCCTGGCCGACAACATCCGCGACCGGCTGGCCGAGATCGGGGTCGTCCTGGAGGACCGCTCCGACGGCACGATCTGGCGGAAGGAATAGCACGGACGCCCATGGCCTCAGGCATCGTCATCCTCGGCATCGACCCGGGCCTGGACCGCACGGGATACGCCGTGATCGACGCGGCCACGGGGCGGGGCGGACGCTGTCGGCTGGTCGAGGCGGGGGTCATCCGCACCTCCAGCCGCGTGCCGCTGGCTGACCGCTTGCGGCAGATTCACGAGTCGGTGGCTGCGGTCATGGACGAGTTCGCCCCGGGCTGTCTGGCGGTCGAGCAGCTTTACGCTCACTACAAGCACCCGCGGACGGCCATCCTTATGGGCCATGCCCGCGGCGCGGTGCTGCTGGCGGCCGGCGTGCGGGGCCTGCGCACGATGGACGTGCCCGCGACCACGGTCAAGAAGCACCTGACCGGCGCCGGGCACGCCTCTAAGGCCCAGGTGCAGCGGGCGGTGGCCGACGCGTTCGCGTTGCCCGCGCCGCCCGAGCCGCCGGACGTGGCCGACGCCATGGCCATCGCCCTGTGCGCCGCCAGTCGATTGGGCAAGGCCCGTTGATTTCCTCTTCCGGGCCGCGGGCCGAGGCTCGCGGATACGCAGGTCACGCGACATGATCGCCAGGCTCAAAGGCACGATCGAGCACGTCGGGACCGACCGCATCCTGCTGGTCGTCGCGGACGTCGGCTACGAACTGCTCGTCCCCGGCGCCGACATCGAGCGGCTCAGCCGCCTTCAGGGCCAACCTGTGACGCTGTTCACGATCAACTACCTGGAGGGATCGGCCGCCGGCGGCCAGATCGTCCCGCGGCTGATCGGTTTCCTCCGGGCCGACGACAAGGCTTTCTTCGAGCTGTTCATCACCGTGGATGGGCTGGGCCCGCGGAAGGCCTTGCGTGCGATGACGATTCCGGTCGGGCGTCTGGCGGCTGCCATCGAATCGGGGCAGGCGGCCCTGCTGGCTGAGTTGCCCGGCATCGGTCGGCGGACGGCCGACAAGGTGATTGCGACGCTCAAGGGTAAGCTGGAGCGGTTTGCCACCGGCGAGGTCGTCGAGGCGGCCACCAAGCCGATGGCCGGCTTCGAGTCCGAGGCCCTGGAGGTTCTGCTCCAACTCGGCGAACGCCGCCCCGAAGCCGAGCAGTGGATTCGCAAGGCCGTCGCCCGCGACCCCTCGATCGACTCGGCCCAGCGACTGATCCAGGAAGTGTACCGCGTGAGGAACCTGTGATTGGTTGTTGAAGAAAGGGAGAAGGGGAATGTTGAGTGTCCAATGTCCTGGGTGCGGTGGGAAGGTTGAGGGCGATGATGCGTGGGCTGGGCGAAAATTCAAGTGCCCCACCTGCAAGACCCGGCTTGTAATGCCTGGGCAAGAGGGAAGTCGTTACATTATCTGCCCTAATCAGAACTGCGGTTATGCCGGTCCATCGAGGGCCGAGCATCGAGGCTCACTGCTGACAGGGATACTACTCACGCTCTTCTTCTTTCTGCCCGGCATCCTCTATATGATCTTCTTGGTGGGCGGATATCGCCAATACTGCCCAAGATGCGGGCTTCAGATTGCCACCCAAGACGGCGAATGATTGGGCATCGCGACAGGTTGTCTTTCTCTGTGTCCTCTGTGCTCTCTGTGGTGAATCTTGGCACGCGAACGCATCGTCACCGGCGAATCGCTGGGGCCCGACGAAGAGGTCCCGCTGAACCTGCTGCGCCCGCAGAAGCTGGGCGAGGTCATCGGCCAACGCGACCTGGTCGAGAAACTGTCCATCTCGCTCCAGGCGGCGGCCGGGCGCGGCGAGCCCATCGAACACGTCCTGCTGCACGGCCCGCCGGGGCTGGGCAAGACGACGCTCGCCCACGTCATCGCCAACGAGATGAACGCCGCCTGCCGCCTGACCAGCGGGCCGGCGCTGACGCGCCCCGCCGATCTGGTCGGCCTGCTGACCAACCTGGAAACCGGCGACGTGCTATTCATCGACGAGATTCACCGCCTCGGGCCGGCTGTCGAGGAATACATTTACCCGGCGATGGAAGACTTCCGCGTCGAGTTCACCGTCGACAGCGGCATGCACGCCAAGAGCATAACCCTGCCGATCAAGCCGTTCACGCTGATCGGCGCGACCACGCGGGCCGGGCTGCTGTCGGGCCCGCTGCGGGCGCGGTTCGGCATCACGCACCACCTGGAGTTCTACGCCGCGGACGACCTCGTTGAGATTCTCAGCCGATCGGCCCGGCTGCTGAAGATCGAGGCCGAACCCGCGGCGCTCAAGCTGCTGGCTGACCGCTCGCGCGGCACGCCGCGGGTGGCCAACCGCCTGCTCCGCCGTGTTCGCGACTTCGCCCAGGTCAAGGGCGACGGCACGGTGACCCGGACCGTGGCTGCCGACGCGCTGAAACTCGAGGGCGTGGACGAAGCCGGCCTGGACCGCCTAGACCGCGAATACCTCGCGACGATCATGGGAACCTACCGCGGCGGGCCGGTGGGCATCGAGGCC
Organism: Phycisphaerae bacterium; assembly: GCA_022072085.1. Classification (GTDB taxonomy): domain Bacteria; phylum Planctomycetota; class Phycisphaerae; order JAJVII01; family JAJVII01; genus JAJVII01. The sequence goes on along the minus strand of JAJVII010000023.1, from coordinate 23,679 downwards.
ATCGCCGCCACGCTCAATGAGGACGTGGACACGCTGGTGGACGTTGTCGAGCCCTACCTGCTCCAGATCGGGATGCTCGCCCGCACGCGGAAGGGCCGCCTGGCGACCGACGCCGCGTACAAACACCTCGGCCGCAAGCCGCCCGTCCGCGACGGGTCCGAAGGCGAGTCCCTTTTCGACGAGTAATTTGTATCCGGGGCGATGTTGTGCAGCAGTTCACCGCCGTCATCATGGTCGCCTCCGATCGCGCCAGCACCGGTGAGCGGGACGACAAGGCCGGCCCGCTGCTGGTTGAACGGCTGCGGGCGACGGGCGCCTTCTATCCGCCACAGCGCCGCGTCGTGCCGGACGACGAGCAGACGATCGCGGCGGCGCTCACCGAGTTAAGCGCCCGCACCTCGCTGATCGTGACCACCGGCGGAACGGGCATCGGCCCGCGCGACGTGACGCCTGAAGCCACGCGGCGGGTCATCGACCGCGAGCTGCCGGGCTTCGGCGAAGTGATGCGAGGCCGCTTCTTCGACAAGTCGCCGATGACGATCCTCTCACGCGGTCTGGCCGGGGTGCGGGGGCGCTGCTTGATCGTCAACCTGCCCGGTTCGCCCGCAGGGGCGGCCGAGTGCCTCGATGCCCTCCTGCCGGCCATCCGCCACGCCCTCGATCTGCTTTCGCCATCGGCCGATACGGACGCCCGCGTCCGCCACCAGCACGGCGAGGCGTGACGGGTACGTCGAGTTGAACTAACCAAGGGAGTCATCACATGACGCGCTATGACAAAGCCCAAGAGAAAATGCTGAGTGCTCTTGATGCAGTGCGAGACCTTGGATGCGGCGGCAAGTGCAACGGAGATGCCTGTTGCCGCATTCTGCGGTCATTTCTGGGCAAGGAGATTGGGTCACGTCTCAAGATCAGTCCACCGAACGCTTTCATAGCGGGATGCAGGCGTGAATTCGACCTCCTGGTAGTTGATAAGGAATCGCAACCGTTCAGTCGCACAAACGCATTCCCGGCCAAGGACGTCAGGTGCGCAATTGAAGTGAAGGCCGTCGGCGTGGCATTCTCAAAGAATCCCGAGGAAGACGTCCGCAAACTAAGGAAGCACTTTGAAGTTGTTCAGGCGAGCTACCCCGAGATTCGGCAGGCCCTCTTTATCTTTGAAGAGAGTTCGCCAAGACACCGAACTGGAACTGACTACTGGCAGATAACACACAGTAAAATGAAGCCGTTCCGCGCCTTCTGCCTGCGCAACAGGCGCGGAAAGCGCGTTCATGCAGGCGAATGGAAGGAGTTCACCAAGTTCATTCGATCAGCATGCAGTCGCCGTAGCTGAAGAAGCGGTAGCCTTCGCGGATCGCCTCGGCGTAGGCGGCCAGGATTCGCTCGCGGCCGGCGAAGGCGGACACCAGCATCAGGAGGCTGGAGCGGGGGAGATGGAAGTTGGTCAGCATCGCGTCGGTCGCGGCCAGCCGGCAGCCGGGGTAGAGAAACAGGTCGGTCCAGCCGGTCCGCGGGATGACGCGGCCGTCGGCGACGCAACTCTCCATCACGCGGACGCTGGTCGTGCCGACGGCGACGACGCGGCGGCCTTCGGCGCGGGCGAGGTTGACGGCGTCGGCGGTGTCGGCGGGGCAGTTGAACCATTCGCTGTGCATGTGATGCTGCTCGATCTGCGTTTCGCGGATCGGCTCGAACGTGCCCAGCCCGACGTGCAGCGTGACCTGCGCCGTCGTCACGCCGGCGGCCCGCAGTTCGTCCAGCAACTCACGCGTGAAGTGCAGCCCGGCGGTGGGGGCGGCCACCGCGCCGGGGCGATTGGCGTAGACCGTCTGGTAGCGGGCCGCGTCCAGCGGCTGCGGCGTCTGGCGGCGGATATAGGGGGGCAGGGGCGTTGCGCCGACGGCCTGGAGCAGTTCCAGCGTCGTGTGCGGCGGGGCGGTGCACTCGACGGCCGCCTCCCACTGGCCGCCCTCCATGTGACGTTCCAGCCGCAGGGCGAGCCAGACCTTGTCGGTGAGCAACTCCTCGCCTTCCTTCAGCCGCCCGCGGCCGTTCAGCAGCACCAGCCAGCGGCCTTCCTCGCCCTCGCGCAGGAACAGCCCGTCGATGCGCGACCCGCTCTTGCGGTGCAGCGTGAGCTTGGCGGGCACGACGGCGGTGTCGTTGAGCACCAGCAGGTCGCCGGCCCGCAGCAGCCGCGGCAGGTCGCGGACCACGTGGTGCGCCGTCGCGCCGGTCGTGCGATCCAGCCGCATCAGCCTGGCCGACGCGCGGTCAGTCGGCGGCTCCTGGGCAATGCGCTCGGGCGGCAGGTCGTAGTCGAACAGGTCGAGTTCCATGCCGCCGAGTTTACAGAAAGCAACACCCCTCGGCCAGATTGTTGACGTTTCGCGACATCCCGGCGCGGGCGGCAGAGGCGGCACAGACGGACTTCGCCGATAAAATCGAGCCCTGGCGATCCGCGAAAGGACGGCCCAGGCAATCCCCTCGCGCGGCCGCCGGCTGGCACAGCCATTGCATCTCTTTCCCGGCAGAGAGGGAGAGAGATGTCGAGTTTCGCAGTGGGCATCGCGGCTTCGGCGCCAATCGGGCAGGCCAGTTCCCTGGTCGGCTCGATCGACGCGAACCTCGGGGCGGCCAAGGGCGCCGCCGCCGTCAGCGGCGATCCCATGCTCGACGGCCGAGTTTCCAGCCTCCTGCGTGCCATCGGCGGGCCGAGCATGGCCGTCAAGGGTCAGAAGACCCGCCTGGGCGGCAAGGTCGGCACGCTCCTCCAGCACATCAACCCCAGCATGGCCGCCCGGCTGGCCCGGCGATTCATCGGCAAGGGCGTCCGTGCGTCGCAGCCGGCTCATCCGCGTCAGCGCCTGGGCGTCGTGTCGGCTGCCAACGCGTCGCATCCGCGTCTGCGGATCAGCGGAGCGGGGCACTCGCATCGAACCAACCCGCTGGTCGGCCTCCAGTTGGCCGGCGCGTCGCGGCAGGCTGAGTGCCACGCCGCCGCAGGCATTCGACCGAGCGAGCAGGGCGGCCGCATGGTCGGTCAAGTCCCGGCCGCGGACAACGCCGCGCCGCGATTCGCCCCGCCGCCACTGGGTTGGCCCTGGGACAAGCCCGCGCCGACGCCCAGCCAACTCCCGCCGCCGCCCCCGCCGACGGCCTATGCCTCGCCGCTGCCGGCAGGCCAGGTCATCAACCTGTTCGCGTGAGCATTTTCGCCGCTTGCGTTCTCGCCATCGTCGCCGACCCTTGCGGGGTCGCTGCAATGGTTCGGCGTGATGGACGCCCTCGACCTGCAACCGTTGAAATCCGCAGCCGGCGCGGCGAAAACGCGAGCCGTGCAGGAGCGGCCGTCAACGGGGGTGAATCCCTCGCGTCCAGTGATATAATGATGCATTCGGCCGGCGGCTTTCTCCGGCCTGCACAGGAAGGCCAGGCATGATTCGAGAGCACGACAACGGCGATTCCGCGGCGGGTGGGATCGTCGACAATGACGCCATCACGCGTCGGCCGCTGCCCGGGTCGCGCAAGGTCTACGTCCCGGGCCGCCTGTTTGCCGACGTTCGCGTGCCGATGCGGGAGGTCGACCTGTCGCCGACGGCGCGTCAACTGCCCGGCGGGCAGACCCGCCAGACGCCCAATGCGCCCGTAACGCTCTACGACACTAGCGGCCCCTTCACCGACCCGAACGTGGCGATCGACGTGGCCCGCGGGCTGCCGGCGCTGCGGGCGGCGTGGATAGACGGCCGCGGCGACGTGGAAGTTGTCGCCTCTCCCGCGGCTGCGCAGGGCGCCGGCGGACCGGTTGATTTCCCCGATCCGCGTCCACGCCTGCGGGCGAAGCGAGGGGCCCGCGTCACGCAAATGCACTACGCCCGGCGCGGCCAGATCACGCCGGAGATGGAGTTCGTCGCGATCCGCGAGAACATGCGGCGGGAGCTGCTGGCGGATTCCATTGCGTCGCAGCACCCGGGCGAGTCCTTCGGGGCGGCCATCCCGCGCGTCATCACGCCGGAGTTCGTCCGCGACGAGGTCGCCCGTGGGCGGGCGATCATACCGGCCAACATCAACCACCCGGAATCCGAGCCGATGGCCATTGGGCGGAACTTCCTGGTCAAGATCAACGCGAACATCGGCAATTCGGCGGTGACCAGTTCGATCGCCGAAGAGGTCGAGAAGATGGTCTGGGCGGTGCGGTGGGGCTCTGACACGGTGATGGACCTCTCAACCGGCGCGGACATCCACCAGACGCGCGAGTGGATCATCCGCAACAGCCCCGTGCCGATTGGAACGGTGCCGATCTACCAGGCGCTGGAGAAGGTCGGCGGTGTGCCGGAAGAACTGACCTGGGACCTGTTCCGCGACACGCTGATCGAACAGGCGGAACAGGGCGTGGACTACTTCACGATTCACGCCGGCGTGCTGCTGCGATTCGTGCCGCTGACGGCTAAGCGCGTCACGGGCATCGTGTCGCGCGGCGGGAGCATCCTGGCCAAGTGGTGCCTGGCCCACCATCGCGAGAACTTCCTCTACACGCACTGGGACGATATCTGCGAGATCATGGCGGCGTACGACATCGCCTTCTCGATCGGCGACGGCCTGCGGCCGGGCTCGATCGCCGACGCGAACGACGAGGCCCAGTTCGCCGAACTGAAGGTGCAGGGCGACCTGACGCGGCGGGCCTGGGCGTTCGACGTGCAGGTCATGAACGAAGGGCCCGGCCACGTGCCGATGCACATGATCAAGGAGAACATGGACAAGCAGCTCGCCTGGTGCGGCGAGGCGCCGTTCTACACGCTGGGTCCGCTGACGACTGACGTCGCGCCCGGCTACGACCACATCACCAGCGCGATCGGGGCGGCGATGATCGGCTGGTACGGAACGGCCATGCTCTGCTACGTGACGCCCAAGGAGCACCTGGGCCTGCCCGATCGTGACGACGTGCGCGAAGGCGTCGTGGCGTACAAGATCGCTGCCCACGCCGCGGACCTCGCGAAGGGCCACCCCGGCGCCCAGCACTGGGACGACGCACTGAGCAAGGCGCGGTTCGAGTTCCGCTGGACCGACCAGTTCAACCTGTCTTTGGACCCGGAGAAGGCGCTGGAATTCCACGACCAGACGCTGCCGCAGACGCCGGCCAAGACGGCCCACTTCTGCTCGATGTGCGGGCCGAAGTTCTGCTCGATGAAGATTACTGAGGACGTCCGCCGCTACGCCGCGGAGCACGGCGTGGACGAGGGCCAGGCCGTGCAACTGGGCATGGACGAGATGGCAGAGAAGTTCAAGCAGGGCGGCGCCCAGGTCTATCGGTAGCACGCCAGCGTTGCGTTCTGCATTCTCCCTTTACCGCTGGCCTGCGGGTCGTATGATGGCTCCCTGCCGCGCGCCGATTTCCGCGGGCAGAAGTGGACTGTCGGTATGACCCGGCCCGGTGAATCTGGAAGCCCGATCGCCCCGGGCAGAGGGGGCTTGCGGTTCATCTACCGCGCGCTGCGCGGGCGGAACTACAAACTTTACTTTGCGGGCCAGAGCGTTTCGGTCATCGGCACGTGGATGACTCGAATCGGCATCAACTGGCTGGCGTGGGAACTGTCCAAGTCCTTCCTCGTGCTGGGCGTGGTGGGGTTCGCAGGACAGATTCCGACGCTGCTGCTGGGGGCCTTCGCGGGGGTGTTGATCGACAGCGTCAGCCGACGCAAGCTGCTGGTCTGGACGCAGGTTCTTTCGTCGCTGGTCTCGCTCATGCTGGCGGGCCTGGCGATCGGGCACGTCATCCGGGTCTGGCAGCTTGTCGGCCTGGCGGTCGTGCAGGGGCTGGTGGACGTGGTCGCGCGGGCGTGCCGCCAGACGTTCATCGTCGAGATGGTTCAGAGTCGGGAGGACCTGCCCAACGCCATCGCCCTGAACAGTTCGATGGTTCACATGGCCCGGCTGATCGGCCCTTCGCTGGGCGGGCTGCTGATTGCAACGGCCGGGGCGGGCTACTGCTTCCTGGCGGACGGGGTGAGCTACCTGGCGGTGATCGCGTCGCTGCTGGCGATGCGTTTGCCGACCGACGTGCCCCGCGGGCGGCAGCCGCACTGGCTCCATCGGCTGGGCGACGGGTTCCGCTACGCCCTGGGCTTCGGGCCCATCCGGACGCTGCTGATTCTGATCGGCCTGTCCAGCATGATGACGACGGCGCTGGGAACGCTGGTGCCGGCGTATGCCGACAAAGTGCTCAGCGGCGGGCCGATGGTTCTGGGCTGGCTCTATTCGGCTTCGGGGGTGGGGGCGCTGTGCGGGGCGCTCTACCTGGCCAGCCGGGCGACAGTACATGGCCTGGACCGGGTAATCGCGGCGGCGGCGTTCGTCGTCGGGCTGGCGATGATCGGCTTTGCCTGGTCGCAGCGGCTCTGGCTGAGCCTGCCGCTGATGGCCTGCTTCGGCCTGTCCAACATGCTGATGATGGCCTCGGGCAACACGGTGCTCCAGTCGATCGTGGACGACGACAAGCGCGGGCGTGTGATGGGCCTGTTCACGATGGCATTCTTCGGGATGATCCCGATCGGCGCCCTGACCAGCGGGGCGCTGGCTCACAGGGTGGGGATGAGTTGGACGATCACTGGCTGCGGGGTCGGCTGCCTGATCTGCTCGCTCTGGTTCGCCGGCCGCCTGGCGAATATCCGCATGCAGGTCCGCCCGATGTACGAGGCCAAGGGGCTCAGTCCGATGACCGCCCCGGGTCTGATGTCGGCGGGCGACGGGACAAGCTCGCGGCCGGGATAGTCGCAGCGGCGCTGCGGGCGCCGGGGAAGCGGGGCGGGGGCTGCCTGGGTCAAGTCGGGGGAATAGCTGGGCCCGAATCCACTCATGAACCGATAGAAGTGATGGCTGAAGCGTCCGGGCGAGCCCCTGGCGGACCTGTGCGGGCGTGTGTGAATTGGGTGGAAACGCCGGGACTGCGGGAAATTCTGGACAGAGCCCGGTTTTGTGCCATAATTCATAAGTAGGGGAGGAACCTTGATTTGGGAGGGCCATGCCCGGCATGCAACCGCGGCGCTCCAGTAGATGGAATCCCCAAAGTTTCCGGCTGTTTTCCCAAACGTTTGGTTGTTTCAGGCGTCCATACATAACGATACGCGACGTCGGAACAGGGATTCCTTCAATGGCGAGAGCAGAAAGGAGCGGCTATGAAGTCCCGAGCTGGTGAAGTCAAGCTGCAACGCTCCTTGCGCTCCGCTCGCCTCCAAAGGGCGACCCGGACGCACCGGCCGACGACGCAGCCCCTTGAGCCGCCGGCCAACCAGGTGACCGTGATGTGCCATTATTGCGGCTATGAGCCGCCCATTGCAAAGATTCCCGCGGACGGGCGCTGTCCCAAGTGCCGCGGGTGCAGTTGGGAGCGGTTTGTAATCCCGCGGCGGATCTTCCCGATCAGCGGGTGATCGGCCAAATGACAGGACAGGCCCGTGCGGCGAAACGCACGGGCCCTTTTTGTTGGTGCGGACTATGATGATTGCCTGGGGTGGAACACGAGGAGATGCAAGTGAAGGCGACATGGGCAATGACGGCTGTCGGCGTTCTGGCGGGGGCCCTGCTGCTGGGCGGGTGCGAGGGGAAGAACATTTCCGAGATCGTGGAGGTCAGCCCCGCGGCGGCCAATGACCCCCTGGCCAAGCGGTTCAGCCAGGACCCGCTGGGCGTGCTGGCTGACGGCCTGAAGTGGTATGACGCCAACGTGAAGGACTACACCTGCACGCTCTACAAGCAGGAGCGCCTCGACCCGGCCGGTTCGTTCGGCGACGAGCAGAAGGTGCTCTGCTGGTTCAAGGACAGCCCCTTCTCGGTTTACACCGAGACCGTGGAGAACCCCAACGGCGCCAGCAAGGCCCTCTATGTCGAGGGCAAGTGGGACAACCGGATGCGGGTGCGGACCTCCGGGCTGATTCCCCTGAACGTGTGGGCCGAGCCGCGCAGCGCCCTGGCCCGCGCCAAGACGCTGCGGTTCATCGACGAGTTCGGCTTCAAGCGGAGCGTCGGCCGAATGGTGGCGGCGTTCAAGACGGCCGAGACCGACAGGATCCTCAAGTTCAAGGTCAACGGCAGCGCCAAGGTGGGAGACCGCGACACGCTGGTCGTCGAGAGCTTCATCGCCGAAGCCAAACCGAGCGGGCGCTTCGACAACCCGCACCTGAAACTCTACATCGATCGCCAGTGGCTGCTGCCGCTCTACGTCGAGACGTGGGACGCCGCCGGCGTGGCCCGGGGACGCTACAAGTTCGTCGACGTGAAGTTCAACGCAGGGCTGACCGACGCGAACTTCTCGCTGGAGAAGACCGGCCTGAAGTAGGCTGGCTTATGCGGACATCGCCTGCCGCTGGCGGTCGCCGTCGAGCGCCTCGCGGACCTTTCGGGCCAGACCGTCGGGCGAGAAGGGCTTTTGCAGCAGAACAATGCCGGCGTCCAGTTCGCCGTGGCAGGCGATGGCCCGGTCGGTGTAGCCCGACATGTAGAGCACTTTCAGGTCCGGCAGTTCGCGGCAGAGCAGATTGTAGAGCTGTTTGCCGTTCATCCCCGGCATGACCACGTCCGTCAGCAACAGGTCGATCCGGTCGTAGTAGCAGCGGAAGAGTTCCATCGCCTCCTCGGGCGTGTCGGCTGCCAGCACGGTGTAGCCATGGTGCGTCAGCAGCCGCTGCACGAGGGCCCGCACGGCCTCTTCGTCCTCCACCAGCAGGATGTTCTCGTTGCCGCGGGGGACTTCGCCGCTCTCGGGCTTGAGCTGGAGGTCCGTGGCCTGCGCCGCCACCATGGGCAGGTAAACTCTGAAGGTCGTCCCCCGGCCGACCTCGCTGTAGACCCAGATGTTCCCGCCATGTTGCCTGATGATGCCGTAGGCCGTCGAGAGCCCCAGGCCGGTTCCGCGCCCGACCGGCTTGGTCGTGAAGAAGGGCTCGAAGATGCGCGCCCGCGTCGCGGCGTCCATGCCGCAGCCGGTGTCGCTGACGGCGATCATCACGTAGTCGCCGGGCGTCACGCCGACGTGGGCGCGGGCATACTCGTCGTCCAGAGAGGTGTTGGCCGTCTCGATGATCAGCCGACCGCCGCCAGCCATGGCATCGCGGGCGTTGACGGCCAGGTTGAGCAGAACCTGCTCGATCTGTGACCGGTCGGCCTGGACGCTGGCCAGCCCTTCGGTGCCGCGGACCTCCAGTTGGATGTCTTCGCCGATCATCCGCTGGATCATCTTGGCCACGCCGCCGATCAGGTTGTCCAGGTTCAGCGGAACCGGTTCGAGGGTCTGCTTGCGGCTGAACGCGAGCAACTGGCGGGTCATGGCGGCTGCCCGGTCGACGAAGCCGCTGATCTCGCGCAGTTCCCCGACCACCGGGTGATCGGGCGGGAGTTGGTCAGCGGCGATCTGGGCGTATCCGCCGATGCCCGTGAGCAGGTTATTGAAGTCGTGGGCGATGCCGCCGGCCAGTTCGCCGACGGCCTCGAGTTTCTGGGCCTGACGAAGTTGCGCTTCGAGGGCGACTTCCTGGCTGATGTCGCGCTTGACGGCGACGAAGCTGGCGATCTGGCCGTCCGCGTCGCGGATCGGCGAGATGTTGGCGACCTCCTGATACAGCGTCCCGTCCTTGCGGCGGTTGACGAACTGGCCATGCCAGGTTCGTCCGCTGGTGATGGTTCGCCAGAGCTGGCAGTAGAACGCCTCGTCGTGGTATCCGCTCTTGAGGACGCTTGGCTTGGCGCCGATGGCCTCCTCGCGGGAATGGCCGGTGATCCGCTCAAACGCCGGATTCACGTACTGGATCACGCCCTGGGCGTCGGTGATGACGACGCACTCGTCGGACTGTTCGATGGCGGCCTGCAATCGGGCCCGTTCGGCCTCGGCCTGCTTGCGGGCGCCGATGTCGTGAACGACCGCCAGAATGCCCGTCAGACGTCCGGCGCAGTGCAGTCCACTGGCGGCCGCCTCAACCTCGACCGGATGGCCGTCGGCGTGGATCAGTCGCAGTTGGAAGGGATCGTGGAGGAACCGGCCGTCAACCGCCTCAGCCAGCAGCCGAAGGGTTGTCGGAGCGTCCTCGGGCGCGATGATGCCGAGGTCCTGGAACCGCCGCCCGACGACCTCTTCCGGACGATAGCCCAGGAGGGAATGGCACTGCCGGTTCACCGCAAGCAGTCGGCCGTCCAGGTCGATCTGCACGATCAGCGCGGGCGCCGCCTCGAAGAGCGTGCGGAACTCCTCCGGGTGACCGGCGACAGGCGTCAGGCCGGACGATTCGGCAACGACAGCGCATTCGGCGGCCTGGCTGCGCAGGATGGCTTGCTCGATGACGGGTCCGAGCCTGGCCAGACCTCGCGGCGTGAGCGGAAGGATGTCCTGGGCGCCCAGGGAAAGGCAGTCGCCGGCGAAGCCCGGGTCATCTGACCCCGAGAGGGCGATGACAGGAGCCCCAGGCCAGCGACCGGCCAGCCGCCGCAACGCGTCGGTTCTGCCGCCTGTCACGTCCACAAGCACTGCGTCCGGCGGCCCGCCGTCGCAGCCGTCAGGGGCCGAGCAGCTCTCGGCTACGGTTTGAAGTGCAATGTCAGGCCAGTCGGGAACTGCCGAACTGACCCGGCCGATCGTCGCCTCCAGGTCGCTGACCAGGAGGACTTTCAGTCGTGTACCCGCCATGACACACCTCTCCAGGGTCGGGGCCTGGAGCGTTCGGGGCCGCATTGCATCGGGTGCAGCGGCATAGCCCGGGCTCGCACGAGCCTTGGGACTTTGGCGCCGATCCAGCACGAACGATGTTCGGTCCCCCGGGTCCCACCCCAGGCGCTGAAGTCTCCCAGTTGATCTATCGGGCAGAGGGAGGGGGGATTTAAGGAATTCCACCAAAATCCGCAAAAACAAGGAGCGGCCGAGTCGCCTCGTGGGCGGGGGTATTGGATGCAAGTGGCGGATTGCCGACCGGCTACTTGGGCGCGACCAGCTTGAGCGACGCCGAGTTGATGCAGTATCGCTTGCCCGCGGGCGGCGGGCCGTCGTCGAAGACGTGTCCCAGGTGGCCGCCGCACCGACTGCACACCACTTCCGTCCGCACCATGCCGTGCGAACTGTCGGTGTGCTCGGCGACGGCGTCGTTGTTGCTGGGCTGGGAGAAGCTCGGCCAGCCGGTGCCGGAGTTGAACTTCGCGTCGCTGGCAAAGAGCGGCTGGCCGCAGCCGGCGCAGACGTAGCTGCCTGAAGCGTGCTCGTCCCAGTATTGCCCGGTGAAGGCCCGCTCGGTCCCCCTCTTGCGGAGGATGCGAAACTGTTCAGGGGTCAGGTCGGCCTGCCACTGCTGTTCGCTTCGCGTGTCCTCGTAATCCGCCTCGCTCACTTGCGGGCACCTTTCCGGTCCAGGACCGCAAGGGCATATCGCTGAATGGCCGGCAGGCGGATCAGACTGTCCGCGTTGCGTCCCTTGCCGCCGACGACGGCCAGCCGTTTGCCGGCGTTGCCGCCGCGCGGCAGCGTGTAGAGCATCGCCTCTGTCACCCGCACGCCGCGGCCGAGCCGGACGACCGCGCCGGCCGGCGCGGGCTTGCGATCGTAGTTGACGAGGTGCAGCAGCAGCCGCCCACCGTCCTTGGCCAGCAGTTCGGCCGCCAGCGTTGCCGGGCCCTGGACCGTGACGGTCAGCCCGCCGGCCGCCTCGCCCACGGCCCGCGGCAGGGCGCGCCAGTTCCGCCCCAGCCGCAGGTGCATGAAGCTGTCGTAGCCTCCGATTTCGGCGTAAGTGAGCACGGGCTCCCGCGTGTGGCGGATCTGCGGCAGGTAGATTGCCCGGCCGCTGCCGACAGTAGCTTTGATCGGCCTGGCGGCGCGGGCAAACGTCGTGAAGTTGCCGCGGTCGACGTAGTCAACCCCCGACATCGGGTGATCGGCCGGCAGACCGAACAGGTCGGCGAACCGCCATCGCTCGATCATGCGATGGCACTCGTCCCACGTGCCGGCGTTCTCCAGAACCACTACGCCGCCGCCGGCGTTGGCGAACCGGGCAATCGAGTCGGCCTGCTCGCGGCTGACGCAGGCGCAGCCGGGCACGACGAGCGCCTTGAAGCCGCTCAGTGTCGCGGCATCGAGTTGGTGCTCCCAGATCGGCATCCAGGGGATGCCGGCAGCCAGCAGTTGCTGCTGGGCCAGTTCCATCACGGTGAACGCCTCGTGCCATCGCCAGGTCAGCGAGACGTCGTGCCGAAGGACGGCCACCTCGGCCGCCGGTGCGACGTCGCGATAGAACTCTTCGCGATGGGCGTGGTAGAACTCGAGCATGGGTCCGTCGGTTTCGGGGTTGCAGCCGGTCTTGCCGCGGCCGTCGTTGAACGCCAGGCACTCGGCCAGCGTCAGGCCGGGCACTGCTGACCCGCCGCACGGCACGAACGTGACGTTCTCGCCCAGGGCTCGGCCATAGCGGTAGCCGCGAATATTGGAGACCACAGCTCCGTTGCGGACGCCGATATTGCGGACAGCGTTCTCCATGTAGTAGATCGCCGGGGTCCGCCGCAGCATCCACAGGTCGATGGCCCCGGTCAGCCGTTCGTTGTACTTGCGCGGAAAACTCGGGTTGCCCATCAGCCCGACCGACGGGTTGACCGACTGGATGAACTCGTAGATCGCCTGCCACGCGTCGGCGAACTGGCGGCAGCGGAACTCGACGAACTCCTGGATCATCGGGTCCTTGAGCGGAAAGAACTGCTCGGTGTGCTGTCTCCACGGGCGAAGCGGCGGGCAGTAGACGCCGCGCACGTCGCGCAGGCCCATGCGGCGGAACAGTTCGGCGGGGTCGGGATACTGCGCGGCCAGATGTTCGCGGAATCCGCGCTGGCAGTGCTCGCAGTAACAGAGCGTGTCGTGATACTCGAACAGGCACATGTTGTCGAAGTAGACGACGTCGACGTTGAACTCGTCGATGGCGACGCGGACGACCTTGCGGATGTAGTCGAGGAAGTCGGGGTTGCCCGGGCAGCCGCGCCAGCGGTAGTACTGGTTGACGCGGTCCTCGTACTCGATCGGCCGCCCGTCAACGCCGATCTGGACCCACTCTCGAGCCTGCGGCACTTCCTGGAAAAATGTCTCGTTGAACAGGCTGCCCCATTGCGTGTAGACGCCGACGCGCAGGCCGTAGCGGTGGCAGTGCTCGATGAACCGCTTCGTTCGGGCCATCTCCTCGGCTTCGAACTCCAGGCCGAAGCCCTTGAAGAAGCAGGTCTCCAGGAAGTTGCCCCAGAGGGCGTGCTCCTTGACCCATTGCTCGCTAAACTGGCGGTCGGTGCGGGCCTCCAGGGCGGCGGGCTCCAGGCCGCCGCCGCGCCGATAGATGAATGCCAGCGGCTCGTGCTGGTGGTCCAGGTCGAGGATGCCCTCGTCGCGCCACCACGGGCGGTGGGGCTTGCTCATCGGCGCCTCCTTGCAGGCGGGCGGCGGCAGGACGGCCAAGCCGACTCGGCGGCAGGGCCGGTTAACGGAGAGGGCGGGATTCGAACCCGCGGTACCCTTTTGGAGTACACAGCATTTCCAGTGCTGCACCTTCGGCCACTCGGTCACCTCTCCGGGGGCAGGGGAACACTCTAGCGACAAGCGGCCGCGCGGTCAAATCTAACCCATCCTTACCGCCACGCGGTGTTCTCGGCCGTCAGCGAAGTCTGGAACGACGGCGCCGGCCAGCGGCTGGCCGTCAACGGTCACACGCCTCACGCCGCGCTGCACGCCGTCCGGGTTGGTCACGGCGATGCGATAGGTCGCGCCGCGCCACGGCCGGACGACATCGAAGCGCGTCCAGGCCGACGGGACGCAGGGGTCGATGTGCAGGCCGACAAAATCCGGCCGCACGCCCAGCATCCGCTCATACAGAAGTTGGAACGTCCACGGGCCCCAGGCGGTGAAGAACGAGTAGGGCGACGCGCCGAACCTCTGGGGGCACGACGGGCCGATCAGATAGCGCGACGCCGCGTAGGGTTCGCCCTGGAAGCGAGCGGGGTCCGGCTGCGACGCGGGGCAGGCCTTCAGGTAGCTGGCCAACGCCTTGTCGCCGCGGCCGAGGTGGAAGTCCGCGAGCATCTTGAATGCGACGCCGTGGGAGTAGATCGGCCCGTTCTCCGCCTGCCCCGGGTTCTTGCCCGACACCTTGCCGATACCCGGCGTGTAGCGCGTGTAGGCGGGGTGGATCAGCACCGGCCCGAAGGGCGTATCGAGTTCCTCGTCGATGACCTTGAGGATGGACGCCAGGCGATCCCCGGTGGCCGTGCCGCTGAAGATGGCCCACGTCTGGACGTTCAGGTGAATCTTGCCCTCAGCCGTCGCATCCGAGCCGACGGGCTCGCCGTCGTCGGTGATCGCATAGATGTACCACCGGCCGTCCCAGCCGTGGGCGTTGACGGCGGCTCGCATTTCGTCGGCCCAGGCCCGCAGTGCAGTTGCCTGTTCGCTCCGGGCGCCGGCGGCGGCCACCTCGGCCAGCCTGTCCATGCCATAAGCGGCGGCCATCGTCAGCCAGACGGACTGGCCTTTGCCGCGGCGGGCGATTTCGTCCAGGGAGTCGTTCCAGTCGCCGTCGCCGATCAGGCACAGGCCGTTGGCGGCCCGCTCCTCGTGCAATCGCTTCATGCCGGCCATTGCGTGGTCGAAGACCGTCCCCTCGCCGCTGTCGAGATAGCCGACGGCCTCGTCCAGCAGGGCCATCTCGCCTGTCTCACGCAGGATGGCCGACAGCGTCAGCGGAATCCAGATCGGCGAGTCGCGGTGCAGGCGGCTGTCCAGCTTGTTGGAGATCGGGTTCCATCCGCGGACGCACAGGCCGTTGGCGTATTGCCGCCGCAGGGTCTCGATCAGCCAGTGCCGGGCGTAAGGGGCGTCCAGCGGAGCGATGCCCATCACGTCCTGGAGCACGTCGCGATAGCCGCGGTAGCCGCCGCGGCACCATCGGCTGGTCAGGTAGTTCTGCTGCTTGACCCAACTGTTGGCCATCTGGTTGACAACGGGGTCGGGCGTCTTGCAGGTCAGACGCCGGCGGATGGAAGCCCAGAATTCAGTAACGGCTGCGAATGCCGCCGCCGACTCGGCCTGGCCGAGGTACTTCTGCTTGAGCTGGCGCACCTCCGGGTCGGCGAAGCTGACGCCGGTGAGCACGCGGAAGCTGACCTCGCCGCCGGGGGGGATTTCGAAAGCATGGGCCAGGGCCCCGCAGATCCGCTCGCCGCTGCCGCCAGAGCCCGTGCAGGCGCCGGCCACGGGAGCGACCGGCTGGTCGAGGGCTGCATACTCGCCCAGGAACGCGGCGCAGGAACAATCGTGGCCCTGGACGTCGAAGTCGGCGGCCATAAAGGCGTCGTACATCAGCGGCGAGGTCGGGTTGGTCTGCCGGGCGACGATGGCCCCGAGGTCCGCTCGCCAGTCGGCCCGCGTGTAGGTCAGCGTGTCGGTGATGCCCGTCGGGGCGGTGAGCTGCCACTGCTGGTAGGGGAACGCGACGATCCGCCGCGGGCGGGGGCTGCGGTTGCGGAGCGTCACCTCCCACAGTTCGACCGGATCCTGGCCGACGGGGACGAAAAACAGCAGCTCGGCCTCGATGCCGTTGCGCCGGGCTGACATCCGCGTGTAACCCTGGCCGTGACGACAGCGATAGCCCGAGTAACCCTTGCCCGAGTGAAGGGGCATCGCGGGCCAGCAGCGCCGGGCGTCGGCGTCGTGCAGGTAGACGAACTTGCCCGTCTGCGGATGGCTGGGCACGTAGCCGAAGATGTCGATGTAGTTGATCTTTACGGCCATCGAGTCGCGGTAGAACGAGTAGCCGAACCCGGTCTGCGAGAGGAACATGCCGTAAGCATCGTTGTGAATGCAGTTCAGCCACGGCCGCGGCGTGTCGAAGCGGGAGACGATGTATTCGCTGCGGTCGGCACTGAAGCGTCCGAATTGCATCGTGCGGTCCTCCTTGGATTTACGCAGGAGAATAGCTGATTGACGCCCGGCTGGCAATGTCAGGCGGCGCGGCGAGTGGAATCGCAGGCGGGCGTGCAGCCGGACCGTTGACAAGGCGGCGGCAGGCGCTATTCTGTGGTTCGATCTGGCGGATGCGGAATGTTGCAGCCCCTTCGCCCGTCGGCTCTCGGCGGGGCAGGGGAGAAACAGAGGAGCGAACATGGTCCAGCAGAGCAACACGCCGTGCGCCCTGGTCACCGGGGCCGGGCAGGGCATCGGTCGGGGCATTGCGCTGGCGCTGGCCGGGGCGGGCTATGACATCGTCGCCAACGATATCGTCGCCGACCCGAACAACAAGGCCAAGGGCGTCTATGAGGTGGCCGACCGCGTCGAAGAACTCGGTCGCCGCTGCCTGCCCGTCCAGGGCGACGTCTCCAGCATGGACGACCATCGCCGCGTCATCGAGTCAGCCGTCCGCGCCTTCGGCGGCATCGACGTACTGGTCAACAACGCCGGCGTCGCACCGAAGGTGCGCATGGATATGCTGGAGATGACGGCCGAGAGCTACGATCGGCTGATGAACATCAACCTGCGCGGGCCCTTCTTCCTCACCCAGGCCGTCGCCAACCAGATGATCCGCCAGGCCGGTCGTTCGCAGAAGCCCGTCGTCGTCTTTATCAGCTCGATCTCCGCGACGGTCAGCTCGACCGGCCGCGCGGAATACTGCCTGAGCAAGGCCGGCGTGAGCATGGCCGCCCGGCTGTTCGCCGACCGGCTTGCGAAGCACGACATCACGGTATTCGAAATCCGCCCGGGCATCATCGCCACCGACATGACCTCGGTGGTGAAGGAGAAGTACGACAAGCTGATCCACGAGCAGGGGCTGCTGCCGCAGGCCCGCTGGGGTACGCCCGAGGACATCGGCCGGGCGGTCGTCGCGCTGGCGCAGGGCTGCTTCGCCTACTCGACCGGCCAGGTCATCGAGGTCGGCGGCGGCTTCGGCATCCCCCGGCTGTAGTAAGAGCGTTTGAAGTTGACAGTTCGAAGTTCGAAGTCGGAGAAGGGTCGGTGGCCGGCGCTGTCCGACGTCGAACCTCGAACGTCGAACTACTTCTGATCGAAGAACGTCGGGTACGGGCCCTTCTCGGCCATCCGCTTGATGAGGTTGGCCAACTCCAGCAGGTGGTAGTCGCCCCACATGCTCGACTCGCCGCAGGGGATATTCATGCCCGGGGGCACGTAGTCCCAGCCGTTGGGCCAGTGGTAGACCGAGTGCAGCAGCAGGCCCTGGTGGTTGGACTTCGTCGAGAGGTAAGGCTCGTCGAACAGCGTGCGGGCGACGGTCAGGCCGGCCTGCACGTACTTCCGCCCCGCCGCCCCGCCGAGGTAGTTGCCCAGCCGGATCAGCCCCTGCGCCGAGATGGCCGACGCGGTCGAATCGACCGGCTCGTATTCGTTGAACGGGTCGGCGTCAGTGTTCTGCCAGTCGAATTTCGCCATCCCCGGCGCGCCGGTGTCCCAGTAGCAGACGCCGTCCAGACTCGTGCCGTCGTTGATGTAGAAGTCGCAGGTCGCTCGGGCCGCCTTGACGTAGGCCTTGACGACCTCGGCCTTGGCGGGCAGGCCGGCCGCCTTGAACTGGGCCGCGTCGAGCCCCTTGAAAAACTCCAGCTCCTCGGCGAACCCGCAGATCGCCCACGACTGGCCCCGCGTCCAGGTGGTGAAGGGCGAGTAGCCCTGTTGGCTGGAGGGGCAGCGGAAATTGCCGTCGTTGCGGTTGAAGATGGCCTCGTGAGCCGTGCGGCCGCGGACGTCGTAGTGGTCGCGGCCTTCGCCGTACCACACGCACCACTTGGCCGTAGACAGCCCGTGCCGCACGGAACGGTTGAGCAGCGAGATTCGCTTGTCGCACTCGCCCATGAGCACGTGGCCGAGCTGGTGGGCCAGGCCAAGGATCCGCATCGAGCGGATCGTGTCCACGAACAGGGAGTGCGGCCCGTTGAAACTGTAGACGTAGCCCAGCCCGCCGGGGGCCTCGGACCAGCGGGCCGCCTGGACGGCGCCGCTGCACTTGATGGCCATGTCGTAGAAGTTCATCTCCCAGGCGTCATGCTTGACGCGCCCCTCGCGCATCAGCCGCCGCAGGTTGCCGTAGCTGGAAAGGTTGTTGAAGCCGTGGTCATGCACGCCGACGTGCGTGACGTGCGGCGCCATGAACTTCAGCGTGCTCGACCGGCCCATCTCCAGCAGCTTGCGGTCGCCGGTGGCGTCGAAGACGAGGATCGGGCAGCCGTACATGAACCCCTGCGTCCACTCGGTCCAGCCGCGGGTCGTATACTTGCCCTGGACGGTGAAGACTGGCGTCCCCTTGGCTGAATCCCAGTTCCGGTCGATCGAGCGGACCTTTGCCGCCGCCAGTTCGAAAACGCGCCGGATCGGCTTGGCCAGGTCGGCCGGCCGGACTTTCATGTCAACCTTCATGGAATCCTCCGTGGGTATTCGCCCGTTGGTCGGTTCGCGTGAAAGGGCCACATGATAGTCACCTCCGCCCCAAATGCCAAGGGCATGTCGCCCGTTGCCCGCCTTGTTCCGATGGGTATCATGGGCGCTGTCAGGGGCGGAACTTCACTTCGGGGTAGGACAGCGAATGACGCGCAAGGTGGGCTGCGAGGGCGGACTGGAACTGTCGATCGGCGACGACGGCATAGTCGAGGCCGTTCGGCTGGGCCGCCGCAAGCTGCCGTCGGCGGGCCCCGGCGGATTCTCTATCGTCGAAGTGCTCCAGCCGCGAGGCCGGCGGCGCGACTGGGGCCAAGTCGTCGGCCGATGTCGTCGGCACGGCCGCTCGCTGCGATTCAACGGGAACGCTATGCACAGCGCCCTCTCGATACAGGCCGACATCAAGGGCGGGCGGTTCATCGACGTGCGCGGCTGTGTGTCCGATGCCAGCGGCGTCGACCGCGGCCTCTATGTGACCTTCACGCTGCCGGCCGGACTGGTCGGCTGGACCTGGCAAAACACGGCCGTTCGGTCAGCCCGTATCGCCCGCGGCGCGCGGCTGCCCAATCGACGGGACGACTACCTTTATCTCGGCGTCAAGGGCGACCGGTTCGCCAACGAGGACCATCGGCCCTATTGCATCCCGATGAGCCGCCTGCCCTTCGCCTGCGTCACGCGCGGGGCAGGGGGGCTGGCGATCGCGGACCCGCTGGACGAACCGCGCGTCTTCCGGTTCGGCGCCGGCGACAACGGCCTGTCGGTCACCTTCGCCGTGGGGCTGACGCCGATCCGTAGCCGCGGGCCCAGCCGGGCCGACTTCCGCTTTGTCATCTACCCGGTTGACGGCGCGTGGGGCATCCGGTCGGCGGCCGAGCGGTTCCACCGCTTCTTCCCCGCGATCACCCGCACCGCGGCGACGCGGCACGGCAACAGCACGGTCATGCCCAACCCCGAGCGGGCCGGCGTGGTCGTGCCCGAGAACGTCGAAGATTTCGGCTGGGTCTACGCCGAGAACGACTACCAGGCCTACGACGGGCAGATGAGCCGGGGCTCAGCCGACCTGGCTCGCAAATGGGGGGTGGATGTCTTCCACTGGCGTGGGCCGTGGTACTGGTTCCACGAGGGCGAAGCGACCGACACGCCCGACGAGCAGCTCGCCCGCCTGCGGGCCCAGGCTGCCGGCCGCCTGCCCGGCTGCTACGCCGCCAACAACCAGATGTGCGGGGCGTCGCACCGCGAGGTCGCCCGCGCCGGCGTCAACAGCTGCCTGGAGGACGAACGCGGGAAGTTGCAGCGGACGTTCTACGCCCCGCCGCACTATCATTGCTGGCTGATGCCGGGCAACATGGACCCCAACCTGCCCGCGCCCAACCGCTACACGCTGGCGATGGACTGGCAGTTCCGCTACATCCGCCGCTGGGACGAACGCGGTTTCCGGGGGCCGCGCAACTTCGCCTGGGACGCCCTGGACGACTGGGGCGGCTTCCGGCGGCTGAACTTCCGCCGCGACCACATCGCGGCCATGGATTTCGCTCCGACGTTCGACCCGACGACAGGCCGACTCTGCCAGGTCAAGGGGTTTGGCGACTGGCAGTTCGCCCGCGACCTCTCCCGCAGGGTTCACGCCAAAGGCGGGCTGGTCATGGCCAACGTCAACCTCGACCACTCCATGCTCTACTGCGGCCGGTTCATTGACGTCTACTTCCGCGAGCGGCATCCGTGGAACTACGACCTGGAGCGCCTCAGTTCGCATCGCCTGATGCTGGGCGGCAAACCGATCTTCTTCGGCGGCGGCTGGCTGCCAGCCGGAAGGGCCCCCTGGCTTGCGCAGGCCGACAAGCTGCTCGCCTTCGGCATGGCGCCGGGAACCCGCCGGGACCGCCGGGCGGAACTGCACGAACTGATGCCCGTCATGCGGCGTGTGGCTGAGGCCGGCTATCGTTTCGTCCCGCACGCGTCGGCCAACGGGCTGTGGATCGAGCGCTTTGGCGACCGTCCAGGCCGACTCTTCTTCACCCTGCACAACCCTGCCCGCAGGGCTGCCCGCGCCCGGGTGTCGATCGACCTGGCGGCGCTGGGTCTGTCTGGACGGGCGGCGAAGTTGACCGTCCGGCAGCTGCGCCCGCAGGCCGACGTCGCTTTCGCCCCGGCACGGGGTCGTTTGGCCGGCACTGTCCACGTCAAGCCCGGGCGGACGGTCGTGCTGGCTGTCGAATCGTAACGTCACTGCCACTGGAGCCCCGACATGAACGTTCAGCCGCCGCGCGACGCCGGACCCGAAGATGAACCCTACGTCCCCGCGTCGCGCTCGCTGCCGGAGCTGACGGTCAAGGCCGTCGTGCTTGGCGTGGCGCTTTCGGTGATCCTCGGGGCCGCCAACGCCTACCTCGGCCTGTTCGCCGGCATGACGGTCTCGGCGTCGATCCCGGCGGCGGTCATCAGCATGGGCCTGCTGCGGCTGTTTCGCGGCAGCAATATCCTTGAGAACAACATCGTGCAGACGGCGGCGTCGGCCGGCGAGAGCGTCGCCGCCGGCGTGATCTTCACGATCCCCGCACTGGTCATGATGGGCGCCTGGAGCGACTTCAGCTACTGGGAGACGACGATCATCGCCGGCCTGGGCGGGCTGATCGGCGTGCTGTTCACCATTCCGCTGCGCCGTGCGTTGATCGTCGAACACCCGCTGCGATTCCCCGAGGGGGTTGCGACGGCTGAGGTGCTCAAGGTCGGCGACCGCGCCGGCGCCGGCGGGGCCCGCGGCGTGAAACTGATGGCCCTGGCGGCTGTCGCCGCGGCCCTGTTCAAGCTGGCAGCCGAGGCCATCGCAATCCTGCCCGGCGTCGTGCAGGGCGCCGTCCGCCGCGGCCGGGCCCTGGCGTATGGCGGCGTCGCCCTTTCGCCGATGCTCCTCGGCGTGGGCTACATCGTCGGCCTAAACATCGCCGCGCTCGTCTTCCTCGGCGGTGCAATTGACTATCTTGTCGCGATTCCCATCGTGCACGCCCTTGGCCACGGGCCGGCCGACGGGACCGCGCTGGAACGCGTCGCCGCCATCTACCGCGATCAGACGCGATTCATCGGCGTCGGGGCGATGCTGGTCGGCGGCTTCTGGGCCCTGCTGCGGATGGGCGGCCCATTGGCCCGCGGCGTGCGGGCGAGCATCTCGGCCTACCGGCATCTGCGCACCGAGGGGTCGGCCGGCATCGACCGCACGGAACGCGACACGCCGTTTCACTGGGTCGTCATCGGCACGCTTGTCGCGGTCGTGCCGCTCTACTTCCTCTTCGACTACGTCACCGGCCGACCCGGCGTTGCCGCACTGATGGCCGTCGTCATGCTGGCCGCCGCGTTCCTGTTCTCGGCCATCGCCGCGTACATGGCCGGCCTGGTCGGCAGCAGCAGCAACCCCATCTCCGGCGTGACGATGGCCACCGTCATGGTCGCGGCCCTCCTGCTGCTGGTGCTGGTCGGCCGCGGGCACGAAGCCGGTCCGGCTGCCGCCATCTTCATCGGCGCCGTCGTCTGCTGCGCCGCCGCCATCGGCGGGGACAATATGCAGGACCTCAAGGCCGGCCGACTTGTCGGCGCCACCCCCTGGAAACAGCAGCTCATGGAAGCCGTTGGCGTCGTCGCTGCGGCGTTCGTCATCGCCCCGGTCCTCAAGCTGCTCAACGCGGCCCACCCGATCGGGCAGCCGGGCGGACTGGCCGCTCCGCAGGCGAGCGTCATGGCGTCGATCGCACGCGGCGTCTTTGCCCGCGACCTGCCCTGGGCGATGATCGCTGTCGGCGGCGCCGTGGCCGTCGCGATCATCTTGGCCGATCTCTGGCTGGCCTCGCGTAAGGCGACATTCCGCATGCCCGTGCTGGCTGTGGCCGTCGGCATCTACCTGCCGTTCCACATGTCCGTGCCGATCTTCGCCGGCGGGTTGATTGCCGCGGCGGCTGCTCGCCGCCACCGCAGTCGTAACCGGCCCGCGGGGCAGGGCGGCCTGCTGTTCG
This sequence comes from Phycisphaerae bacterium, assembly GCA_022072085.1. Classification (GTDB taxonomy): domain Bacteria; phylum Planctomycetota; class Phycisphaerae; order JAJVII01; family JAJVII01; genus JAJVII01. The sequence goes on along the minus strand of JAJVII010000023.1, from coordinate 1,245 downwards.
CCGCCGGCCTGATCACCGGCGAGGCCATCATGGGCATCCTCATCGCCATCCCGGCGGCCCTGGGCTGGAGCGAGAAGATCGCGATCGGCGCCCCCTGGCAATGCGGCTGGGCCGGCGTGCTCTTGCTGCTGGCCGTGGCGGCGGGCCTCTGGTCCGTCGCCTCCCGCCCCAGCCGGGAGTCGGCGTGAGAGCTGCATCCCGGGTCCATCGCCGGCGAAGCCTCGTCGCATTGTTCCCGGCGGCCAATTGGGGATTGATAAAGCTGGCAGACCCGTTAGAATGGCTGGAAATCACCGGGGCGTGGCGCAGTCTGGTTTAGCGCGCTTGACTGGGGGTCAAGAGGTCGCAGGTTCGAATCCTGTCGCCCCGATTGAAAGAGCCGCTCATCGAGCGGCTCTTTCAATAGAGCAGGTGAGCAGGAGAGCAGTTGAACAGGCGAAGGGAGAAGAGGCCAAGAGAAGACCGAGGATGGCCCCGGCGCGTTGGCTGCTCACCTGCGGTCTCCTGTTCACCTGATCACCTGTTCATTCTTCTCCGGAGGCCCGCCATGCCTTTCATGTTCGAGAACCTTCAGGTCTATCAGAAGGCGGTCGATCTCGCCGACCAGGTCGCAGCCTTGGCCGAGAAGTTTCCTCGCGGCTACTACTTCCTGACTGATCAACTCAACCGCGCCGCCCTGTCAATCGCGACCAACCTTGCCGAGGGCAACGGCCGATTCACCAAGGCCGACCGCCGGAACTTCTTCGTCATCGCTCGCAGTTCGGTGCAGGAATGCGTGCCATTGATTGAGGTTGCCCGTCGTCGCGGATTCCTTGGCGACCAGGAGCATGCCCTCCTTCGGGATCGATTGGAGGAGATCGCCAAGATGATCTCCGGCCTGATCCAAGGCATGGACAACCGCAAGACGTGATGCACTGCGCCCACATTTGCCGGCCAGGCCGCCCCCCGGCCTGCCTCCGTTTGGCCCCTGCCCATGCCGTTTTGCCTGCCGGCCCCGTTCGCTGGCGACAGGCCCGTGTCCGATATCGGTTGACTTTGGCCGTGCGGCTGGCCAACATGTGGGGCACTCGGGGCAAGCTATGAATCTGGTAGCAGGCATCGGCTCGGTGCTCTTCCTGCGAGCTATTGTCAAAAGTTGTTGATGGCATCATGATCAGGCGGCGATCTGTTTGACTCCATCAACGAACGCGACGCCGGCGATCACGTCGGCAATCAGCTTGCTGCCGTTCAATGCTCGCCAACTCT
>JAJVII010000016.1 GCA_022072085.1 Phycisphaerae bacterium | reverse complement strand
AGACCGCGCCGCCGCAGGGGGTCGCCGGGACGGCCGCTCCGCCGATCCCCGGCCCGGGCGAGCTGCTGGCCGCGGCGACGCCCGCGCCGACGGCGTCGCTGACGCCGCTGGCGATCGGGCCGGCGGCGCAGGCCCGCCCGGTGGGACCGGCCAAGGAGGAATACGCCCTTCGCCGCACGCCCAACAAGGAAGCAGTGATCGAGAAGCTCGGCGGCAGCAAGCAGACCGAGGACGCGGTGAAGGAGGCGTTGGAGTGGCTGGCCCGGCACCAGGATGAGGACGGCAAGTGGAACGTTGACCACTTCAACAAGCACGACGTGGGCGAGAAGACCGACGGCGCCGGCTCGCGGACCGGCGAGGACGCGGGCGTGACGGGCCTGGCGCTGCTGTCGTTCCTCGGGGCCGGGCACGTTCATAACGCGGAGGGGCCCCATCGCGACGTGGTCCGCAAGGCGCTGGACTACCTGATCACCGGCCAGGACGCCAAGGGCGACTTGCGCCGCGGCGGGCAGATGTACGCCCAGGGCATCGCGTGCATGGCGCTGTGCGAGGCCTACGGGCTGTCGGGCGACCCGGGGCTGGAGGCGCCGGCCCGTCGGGCGGCGCAGTTCATCCTCGACGCCCAGACGCCCGGCGCGGGCTGGCGGTACCAGCCGCGCGTGCAGAGCGATACGTCGGTGCTCGGCTGGCAGCTCATGGCGCTGCGGTCGGCGGAGATCGCGGGGCTCAAGCTGGACACCCGCAAGGCCCACGAAGGCAGCAGCCGGTGGCTGGACCAGGTGGCCAAAGGCGACCGCGGCGGGCACTACCAGTATCAGCCCGGGCGCGGCGTGACGCCGACGATGACCGCGGAGGGGTTGTTCTGCCGGATGGTGATCGGCGAGCCGCTGGCGCAGGCCAGCCGGGACGAGTCGGTGGCGCTGATCCTGGCCAACCTGCCGCAGCGAAAGCCAGGCGACCGCGAGGCGACGAACCTCTACTACTGGTATTACGCGACGCTGGTGATGCACTCGATCGGCGGCCAGGAGTGGGACCGGTGGAACGATGCGATGCGGCCGGTGCTGATCTCGCTCCAGCGACAGGACGGAAACGCGAAGGGGAGCTTCAACCCGGTGACGCGGTGGGGCAGCTTCGGCGGGCGGGTCTACTCGACGGCGATGGCGGCAATGATCCTGGAGGTGTACTACCGCTACCTGCCGTTCTACCGGGAAGGGGCGCCGCCCGAAGCGACACCGGCGGCCAGGCCATGAGAGGCGTCAGGCGGGCGGTGCGAGCGGCGGGGCGGCGCCGAAGGGGCTGGTGATGAGGTAGCGGTGCTTGCCGGCGTCGGTCAGGGGAATCTCGTCTACACACTCGATGAAGAAACGGAAGCCCGGACCGGCGTAGTCGGCCAGGTGCGGGAGAAGGAACGTCTCGGCGGCGCGGCGATCGAAACCGGGCGCCGTCGCCAGCAGCAGGCGGGCAGCGTCGGGCGCGTGCTGGACGACCTGAAAGCCATTCAGGCCGTCAAGGGTCCGCAGCAGGCTGGTGAAGTGCACCGGCGTCAGCCAGCAGCCGGCGGGGGTGACCATGATGTCGCTGACGCGCCCCGTGATGCGAGCGAGCATTGGCCAGGTGCAGCCGCAGGGGCAGGGCCCGGCGTCGGGCGGCAGGGGCAGTGCGGTGTCGCCGATGTCATAGCGGATCATCGGCATGGCGGTGTTGGTGAGGCTCGTGAGCACGATGCGGGCCGGCACATCGCCGCGGGCGCCGCCGACAAGCTCCAGGTGCGTGGTGGGCGGCACGTGATAGCGCCCCGCGGCGCACTGGGCGGCGCCGGGGATGCCGTCGCCGCCATAGTAGTCGTAGACCGGCGGCGCGAAGACGCGCTCGGCCGCCGTGCGATAGGGCTCGTGCATCGTGTCGCCGGTGGTCGCAATTGTGATGCGCCTCAGGGCCGCGGCGTCGTGGAGCGAAGATGCCATGGCCTGCCGCGCCAGCGCGAAGGCGATCGCCGGCAACACGCGAATGAGCCGCGCCTCGGCGCGGACGATATCGACCAGCACCTCGTCCATGACCTGCGAACAGATGCGCGGAATGACACTGTAGGCCCCACCGCCGAGGGCGGCCTGGATTCGGCGCTTCATACCACGGCTTGCGCCGAACGGGAGGCGCATCCAGCAGTCGCCCATCCGCCAGCCGGTCCACTCCCACGAACGCAGCATGGCGGCGATGTTCCAGCTTCGCTGGGCGCGGGTGATGCGGGAGATGAAGACGCGCCCGGTCGTGCCGCTGCTGCGGTCCTCCACGAAGCAGCGCTTGTCGTGCCGCCGGTCCAGGCAGGCGTCGCCGGCGTCCACCAGCATTCTCTTGGTCACCACCGGCAGGGCCGCGATCTCGTCAAGCGACTTTCGCGCAAGGTCGCCGGGGTGCACGCCCGCTGATTTCCACAGCGCCCGGTAATACGGCACATTCTCCCACGCGTGGTCCAGCAGTCGGCGGAGATGCCGAAGCTGCCAGCGGGCCAGGCGGCCTGCGTCCCACCGTTCCATGGCGCGCAGATCCTCCATCCGTCGCAGGACTTTCAGCCCCAGCGCCGACTCGCCGAAACGGAACAGGCCGTATTGCAGCATCCGCATGGATTTGGCTTCCGATGGCCGGGGCATTATACTGCCGGCCGGCGAAAGGAGCGACGATGGCCGACTCGAAGCTGCGCATCCTCTGCATCGGGGCCCACCCTGACGACTGCGAAGTCTGCATCGGCGGGACGGCCGCCCTCTGGGCCGCCGCCGGGCACACGGTCTGCTTCGTCAGCGCGACCAACGGCGAGACCGGCCATCACGAGCAGGCCGGGGCGGCCCTGGTCACGCGGCGGCTGGCTGAGGCCCGGGCGTCGGCCGACGTGCTGGGCGTGCAGAGCCTCGTCCTGCCGATCCCCAACGGGCGCATCGTGCCGTCGCTGGAATATCGGGCGGTGTTCATCAAGCTGATCCGCGAGTTCGCTCCCAACCTGATCCTGACCAATCGGCCGAACGACTACCACCCCGACCACCGCTACACATCGCAGCTCGTTCAGGACGCCGCCTACATCGTCACTGTGCCCAACAACGCGCCCGAGACCCCGCCGCTGCGCTACAACCCGGTGATCGCCTGGTGGCCGGACACGTTCCGCAAACCGACGCCCTTTCAGCCGGACGTCGTCGTGGACATCGGCCCGACCGTGCGGAAGAAGTACGACGCCCTGCACCGGCACACCAGCCAGATGTACGAGTGGATCCCCTGGAACCAGGGCGTGCTGGAGCAGGTGCCGGCCGGCGAGGCCGCCCGCCGCGCCTGGCTGTTCGACCGCCGCAGCAAGCGTGACCGCGAGCTGGCCGACCGCTTCCGCGACGGCCTCGTCGCCCGCTACGGCCCCAAGCGCGGCCAGTCGGTTCAGTACGCCGAAGCCTTCGAGGGCTGCGAGTACGGCGCCCCCCTGGACGCCGCAGCCGTCGAGCGATTCTTCGGCGGGTTGTAGGGATTCAGTGGAGCGGTTCGCTACGATCCGCAGCAGCAGCACTTGGCCGGGCGGGTGGCCAGGACGGTGACGCTGGCGGCTACGCCGGCCAGGACGTCGGCTGAGCCGAGGGTAACCGGGTCGGCGCCGGCGTTGGCGGAGCGGTAGGTCTTGTCGCTCAGCACGTCCACCCGCGCGAAGCCCGCATCGCGGATCGCCTGAAGATACTCGTCGCGCAGCAGCGCCCCGGCCACGCAGGCCGAGTAGAGGTCCGCATCCTCGCGGGCCGATTGGGGCAGTTCGCGGTTGAGCACGATGTCGCTGACGATCATGCGGCCGCCCGGCTTGAGCACGCGGAAGACTTCGCGGAAGACCTTCGGCTTGTCCGGCGAGAGGTTGATGACGCAGTTGGAAATCGCCACGTCCACCGAGGCGTCCTCGACGGGCAGGTTCTCGATGTGGCCGGCGCGAAACTCGACGTTGGACAGGCCGGTGGTCTTGAGGAACTTGGCGGCGTTCTTCTCGGCCAGCGCGAGCATCTCGGGCGTCATGTCCACGCCGATGGCCCGGCCGGCGGGGCCGATCTTCTGGGCGGCCAGGAACACGTCCTTGCCCGCGCCGCTGCCGAGGTCGAGCACCACGTCGCCCGCGTTGATCTGCCCGAACGCCAGCGGATTGCCGCAGGAGAGGCCCAGTTCCGACTCGGGCACGGGGTGGTCGGGGACGGTGTAGGGCTTCTTGTCGCAGCAGGAGGCCTTGGGGCGGCAGCAGCCGGACTGCTGGCGGGCCACCTCGGCGTAGGCGTCCTGGACGATCCGGTGTGCATCCTGTCGCGTGCTCATGTCGTCGCTCCTGCCGGCTCGCCGGCGAACCATTTCCTGCGGAACCAGAGACTCACGTTGACCAGCCCGATCAGCACGGGCACCTCGACCAGCGGGCCGATGACCGCGGCGAAGGCCGCCCCGTGGTTGATGCCGAACACGCCGACGGCGACGGCGATGGCCAGCTCGAAGTTGTTGCTCGCGGCGGTGAATGAAAGCGTTGCGGTGCGGCCGTAGTCGGCGCCGGCCTTGCGGCTCATCCAGAAGCTGACCAGGAACATGCCGACGAAGTAGATCAGCAGGGGCACGGCGATCAGGGCGACGTCGCCGGGACGCTCGACGATGCGGCCGCCCTGCATCGAGAACATCACCACGATGGTGAACAACAGGGCGATCAGCGTGATCGGGCTGATCCGGGGGATGAACCGCTGGTGATACCACTGCTTGCCCTTCGCCTTGACCAGCACGAAGCGCGTCAGCATGCCGGCCAGGAACGGGATGCCGAGGTAGATGAAGACGCTGGTGGCGATTCGGCTGATCGTGATGCCGGAGGTGTCGGCGCCAGTGAGTCCCAGCAGCGGCGGCAGGACCGTCACGAACAGCCAGGCGTAGAGGCTGTAGAAGAAGACCTGGAAGACCGAATTGAACGCGACCAGCCCGGCGCAGTATTCCGTGTCGCCGTCGGCCAGATCGTTCCAGACGATGACCATCGCGATGCAGCGGGCCAGACCGATCATGATCAGGCCGATCATGAACTCCGGCTGATGCCGCAGGAACAGGACCGCCAGCGCGAACATGAGGATCGGCCCGATCACCCAGTTCTGCACCAGCGAAAGCCCGAGCACCTTCACGTTGCGGAACGCGTCGCCCAGTTCCTCGTACTTCACTTTGGCCAGCGGGGGATACATCATCAGGATCAGCCCGACGGCGATCGGGATGCTCGTCTGGCTGCCGGCCGGCCGAAGCGAACCAATCCAGTCGCCGACGCCCGGGGCCAGCCAGCCCAGCAGCACGCCGGCGCCCATCGCCAGGAAGATCCAGAGCGTCAGGAAGCGGTCGAGGAACGAAAGCCTGCCGGCCACGCCGCTACTCATCGCCGGCCTCCTTGCCCGTCAGCGCCGCGGGCAGCGATTCGACGAACGCCCGAATCTCGTCGCGGACCCGCCGGTAGTGCCTGAGGGCCTCTTCCTTGCTGGCGGCGTTCCTGGCCAGCCGGGGCGGATCGTCGAAGCCGACGTGCACGACCTTCGTTCGGCCGGGAAACGTCGGGCAGGTCTCGTGGGCGTTGCCGCAGACCGTCACGACATAGTCGAACGGCACGCCGGCCAGTTCGCTCACGTTCTTGGACCGCTGGGCGGAGATGTCCACGCCGGCCTCAGCCATGACCTTCACGGCGTTGGGGTTCAGCCCGTGCGATTCGATGCCGGCCGACCAGGCCTCGACCGCGTCGCTGCGCAGCGCCCGAGCCCAGCCCTCAGCCATCTGGCTGCGGCAGGAGTTGCCGGTGCACAGGAACAGGACTTTCAGGCGGCGGGGCATGGGCTTCACTCTTTGGTCATGCGAATGGCGACGTCCTTCGGCAGCGCCAGGCCGGCTGCCACCTGCATCGCCTTGAACAGGCCGACCGGCGTCACGCAGCCGGCGCAGCAACCGGTGAGCGTGCCGCGAACCGTCTGCATCAACACGCCCTCGCTGCGCGGGCCGATCTCGTGATAGGCGTCGATCGGACCGACGGCCGCCAGCCGATCAGCCAGCGCCCGGACCTTCTCGCAGTCGGTCCGAATCTGGAACGTCACGTTCTGTCCGTCGGGGCAGTCGGCTTCGGCTGTCGTGCGCAGGCCGCAGATGCCGGCCTCGATTTCCACGGTCGCTTTCATGTGGGCTCCTGTGTCTTGTAGCGGCAGCACAAGTCCGCCACGTCCATCTTCAGCACGGTGGCCAGACGCTCGCGGTCCTCGGCCACTCGCGGGTCGTCGGCCAGGCCGGCCCGGGCGAACTCGATCGCGTTGCGAACCTGGGGCGAGCCGTCGCGGGCGACGCGGTAGTGAATCCACCGGCCCTGCTTGCGGGACTCCAGCAGCCCGGCCTGGTGCAGGATCGTCAGGTGCTTGGAGACGGTCGAGGGGGCCAGGCCGAGCATCTCGATGATCTGGCAGACGCAGAGTTCGCCGTCGCCGAGGAACAGCAGAATCCGCGTGCGGTTCTGGTCGGCCAGGGCTTTGGTGATGGCCATGAACTCGCGCATGCCGGTCTCCAGTAGGATGGCGGATCAATATTACACTTCGCCAAATAACGAATCAAGTGGAAAATGGGAGCGGCTGCGCCTGGGCGAGAGGGGGAGGGGGGCGGCCGGAGGCAGCGGGTGGACGCAGATCATGCCGGGCGGGGAGGGCAGGAATTGCGCGTCCGGGCGAATGCTGCGCCACTGAAACGGGGGCGGCCCGATGGACGATGGGCAGTGTAGAACTCGCGTAACTCATTACCATAAAACATATTGCAATCTCTATCTCTCTCGCCGTCCCGCGGCCAATCCTCGCAGTGGCACGCCGGTTGCTTCTAAGGGGTCAGCCAGTGGCTGAGCCACATCGGCCAGGCCGCCGACACGGAAGGAGCCGTCATGCAGAACCTGCCCCGCGACACATCTGCCGAGCCGACCCGGCCAGCCGGTCCGGCCGCCGACCTGATCAACTCGTTCTGGGAGCGGCTGAACATGGAGCAGGTGGCCCGGCACCTGATCGCGACGGCCCGGATGGCGACCGGCGAGCAGATGATCGCCCGCGTCCGCAGCGCCGTCCGCCGACGCGAGATGCAGCGGACCGGCGTGATCGAGGGCGAGTCGGGCGCGGCCCGGAAGGTGAACTGAGATGCTCTACGGACTCTACATCTCGGCCGGCGGGCTGGGCGTGAACCAGTATCGCCAGGAGTTGCAGGCGAACAACCTGGCCAACTCCAACACCGTCGGCTTCAAGCCGGACAGCGCGATCGTGCGGGCGTTGCCGCTGTTGGCGCCGACGACGGGGATGGAACGCCGGGCGGCGCTCGTGCCGAGCCTGGCGGGCCTCAGCGGCGGGGTCGGGACCCTGCGGGCCGTCACCGAGTTCACCCCCGGCAGCCTGGAGAAGACGGGCGACGCGCTGGACCTCGCCCTGGACACCGGACCGGTGGCCAACGGCTTCCTCAAGGTCCAGGGGCCCGGTGGACAGGCGCGGCTGACCCGCGACGGCCGCCTGATGATGGACGTCGAGGGGCGGCTGGTGACGCGGACCTCGAACCTCGCGGTGCTGGACAACAACGGCAAACCGATCGTGCTGGACCCCAACGCCGGCGGGGTGAGCATCGACCAGACCGGCGCGATCAGCCAGGGACACGACTCGGTCGCGACGCTGGGGCTGGAGAGCTTCGACGACCCGCATCGGCTGGTCAAGATGGGCGAGGGGCAGTTCGTCGCCCCGTCGGGCGCGAAGGGCAAGGCGTTCGCCGGCAACGTGCTCCAGGGGTTCGTCGAGACCTCCGCGGTCGACCCCACGCGGATGCTGGCCGACATGATCGACACCCAGCGGGCCTACGAGGCCAACGCGAACATGATCAAGTATCAGGACTCGACCCTGGACCACGCGGTGAACGACATCGCGAGACTCCAGTAAGGCAAGTGATCCGCGCCGGAATCGCGCGGACCTGCTGCAACCAATGGAGAGATGAAAGATGGCAACGACGGCATTGCACTCGGCGGCGACTGGGCTGAACGCGCTTTCGACGCAGATCGACGTGTCGGCCAACAACCTGGCCAACGCCAACACGGTCGGCTTCCGCCGCAGCCGCGTGAACTTCGAGGACCTGATCTACCAGGAACTGCACCGCCCGGGCACGACCAACGCCCAGGGCATCAAGACGCCCGCGGGCACGTACGTCGGCCTGGGCGTCCGCGTGAGCAACACGCAGGCGATGTTCGAGCAGGGCAACCTCGACCAGACCGGCCGCGAACTGGACATGGCCATCCAGGGCAACGGCTTCTTCCAGGTGAAGATCTTCGACGACTTCGGCACGGGCGTGGGCTACACGCGGTCGGGCAACTTCTTCGTCAACAGCGACGGCAACCTGGTGCTCGGCAACGCCGAGGGCTTCGCGCTGGAGCCGCCGATCTCCATCCCGTCCGACCACACCAAGATCGACATTGGTTCGGACGGGCGGGTGTTCGTCACCACGCCCTCCTCGATCACGCCGGAGGAAGTCGGGCAGATCCAGCTCGCCCGGTTCATCAACCCGGCCGGCCTTCAGCAGATCGGCGGCAGCATGTTCGTCGAGAGCGAAGCGTCGGGCCCGCCGACGCTGGCCAATCCGGGCAGCGAGGGCCTGGGCATCACCATCCAGGAGTTCCTCGAATCTTCCAACGTCGATCCGGTGAAGGAACTTGTGGAACTCATCAAGGCCCAGCGGGCGTTCGAGCTGAACAGCCAGTCGATCCAGACTGCCGACGAGACTCTCCAGGTCATCGGCAACCTGCGGCGCTACTAAGCCTGACCGCCGCCGGCCGCCGGGCGGCGTGAACGCGAGGACGGACCATGAGAAACGCAACGATCGTCGCAATGCTGATCCTGATGCCGATCCTGAGCCCGGCTGGGCCCTGCCTGGCGCAGACGATCGTCCTCCGCTCGCAGGCGCCGGTGGACACCGAGCAGGTCAGCCTGGGCCAGATCGCCCGTATCCACTCGAACGTCCAGGGCGAAGCCGACGCCCTGGCGGTGCTCGTCGTCGGCCTGGCGCCGGCGATGGGCGCGTCGTCGGCCATCACGCTGAACGATCTGCGCAGCCGCCTGGACGCGCTTCATGTCAACCGGGCCGTCTGGTCGCTGGGCGGGGCGGCGTCCTGCCGCGTCACGCGCGTGCAGGCGGCGGCCCAGCAGCTCGACGAACTTCAGCAGCGTTCCCAGACGCTCCGCGAAGGCGTCAACGGCCAGATCGTCCAGTTGCCCGAGGAGCGGATCCCCGACAGTCTGGCCGGCGTCATCCGCAAGGCGCTGATCGATCAGCTCCAGCCGGCCGGCGGGCGACTGGACCTGCACTTCGCCGCAGCCGACCGCTCGCTGCTGTCGCTTCAGCGGCCGCAGTTCCGATTCGAGGTGGCCATCCGCCGCGTCGGCGCCCGCTTCGTGGACGTCTCGGCCCGCGTCTATGCGATCGACCCGGAGCCGCCGGGTGCGCCTGGTCCCCGTCGCCCCGCAGCCGCCGCCCCGCGCGAGCACCTGGTCAAGTCGGCCGACCTCCGCGTGGACGCGGAACTGGCGGCCCCGGTGGTCGTGGCAGCCAAACAGATCAACCGCGGCCAGGTGCTCGCAGCCGACGACGTTCGCGCCGTCGTGCGGCAGGTGGACCTGGACAGCCAGCGGATTGGCGAGACGGCCGCCGTCGTCGGTCAGCAGTCCAAGCGGACCATCCGCCCCGAGCAGGTCGTCGGTAGCGACGACCTGGAGCCGCTGGCCCTGGTGCACCGCAACAAGCTGGTCACCGTCTGGGTCCGAACCGGCAACCTGATGGTCAAGACGGTCGGCCGGGCGATGCAGGACGGCATCTACGGCCAGAAGATCATCGTCCGCAATGAGGCGACGCGGCAGCCGTTCTACGCCGTCGTCACGGGGCCGGACACCGTGCAGCTCGACCCGACGCCGCTCCAGGAAACCAACCGCAACAAACCCGGCAGTGAAGTCGCCGCTTCGCCGCTGAAACCGGAGAGTGGGAAATGAAAGCCACCGTCGTCATCGCCGCCGCGCTGACTCTCATGCTGGGCGCTCTGGCGCCGGACGCGGCCGCCCAGTCCAGCTCGATGTTCAACCGGGCCGAGCAGGGCCAGTTCGGCTCCAACGTTCCGATGTGGTGGGCGTATGCCCGCCAGACGCCGGCCCTGCCGCCTCAGCCGACGGCGCCGGCCGCCGCGGGCGGGACGGCGCCGGCGACCCCGGCGGTCTCCAATGCGCCGGCCGACGCCTCAGCCGCAGCCGCCACGGCGGCCGGTGCGGTGATCCAGGCCGTCGAAACGGCGGCCCCGCCTTCGGTCGACACGACGCAGGCGCCGGCCCTGCCGCCGCTGCCTGCGACAGGTTCGATGGCTGTCGGCAGCGCGCCCGCGGCAGCCGCCCCAGCCGTCGCTCGCGGCGTGGACGCCAGCGCGACCCCGGCGGTCACGGCGCTTCAGTCGGCCAGTTTCATCGCGATTGCGCCGGCTGCCCCGCGGAACTTTCACCAGCACGACCTGGTCACGATCATCGTCCGCGAGGAAACGACCTACCAGAGCGACGGGACTTCGGACCTGGAGAAGAAGTACGACTTCGACGCGAAGCTCGACGCGTGGATCAAGCTGAAGCTCTCCAACCTCCAGATCCAGCCGACCGCAGCCGGTTCGCCGGAGATGAAGGGGTCGGCTGACCGCAAGGTCCAGAACGACGGCAAAGTCAAGCGGGCCGACTCGTTCGTCGGCCGAATCACGGCCGAGGTCGTCGACGTTAAGCCGAACGGCACGCTGCTGCTGGCGGCCCGCAAGTTCATCAAGACCGACGACGAGGAGCAGCAGTTCGAGTTGACCGGCGCCTGCCGCGTGGAAGACGTGAACGCGGACAATACGGTGCTCTCGACGCAGTTGGCCGACCTGACGGTCCGCAAGACCCACGCCGGTCAGGTCCGCGACACGACCAGGCGTGGCCTGTTCCCAAAGGCGATCGACTGGGTGAACCCGTGGTGAGAAGAGGGCATCCGCAGATTACGCAGATATGACGCTCTGGACGAAATCTGCGAGCGATCTCTTTTCGGGAGTCTGAATATGCGACGGTTTCTGAGTGCGGCGTTGATTGGGGCGATGCTGGGCTGGATGCCGGCGGCGGTGCAGGCCGTCAAGATCGACGACATCTGCCGGCTGAAGGGGCAGCGAACCAATCGGCTCCTGGGCATGGGGCTGGTGGTCGGGCTGGCGGGGACCGGCGACGGCGGCAAGTATCTGCCGGCCATCCGTCCGCTGGCGGCGATGCTCAGCAAGTTCGCCAACCCTGTGCTGACTCCGGCGGAGCTGAAGAACGCCAACAACATCGCCCTGGTGTCGGTCGTCGCGGTCGTGCCGGAGAACGGCGTGCGCGAAGGCGACTCGATCGACGTGCAGGTCTCCAGCATCGGAGCGGCCAAGAGTCTCAAGGGCGGGCGGCTGTTCATGACCCCGCTCCAGGGGCCCAACCAGAAGGACCCGACGATCTACGCCTGGGCCGAGGGCCCGCTGGTCATTGAGAACGAGGACGCTCCGACCGTCGCCGTCGTCCGCCAGGGCGCCGTGCTGGAGGAGGAGATCTTCGGACAGTTCATCTCGAATGGCACGATCACGCTGGTGCTCCAGGACGGCGAGGCGGCCTGGGCGATGGCGTCGGCCATCGCGACGATCATCAACGAAGCCGAGAGCCCGCCCGGTGAACTGGCCCAGATCGCTCTGGCTCTGGACCCCAAGAACGTCATCGTGCGGATCCCTCAGCCCGAGCGGGGCAACCCGGCCGGCTTCATCAGCCGCGTGCTGAACCTCGAAGTTGTCCTGCCGCCCAGCGAGGCCCGCGTGACCATCAACGAGCGCACGGGAACCATCATCGTCACCGGTGATGTCGAGATCGGCCCGGTCGCGATCAGCCACAAGGGGCTGTCGATCACGACGATCGTGCCGTCGTCGCCGCCGTCGGCGTCCAACCCGCAGGTGGTGACGCAGGACTTCGTGGTCGTGGACTCCAAGAAGGAAGGCGGCGCGAGCCTGACCAATCTGCTGGACGCGCTCAACCAGCTCAAGGTGGCGGCGGAGGACCGCATCGCGATCATCAAGATGATCCATCGCACGGGCAAGCTCCACGCCGAACTGATTATCGAGTGATCGGCTGGCCCGGGCGGAGCCCCGGGCGATGCGAGGCAGGAGGCAGAGATGAACGTCACGCAGACGACAGCCCAGGCCGGCGGCGACCCGCTGCGGCAGAAGATCGACGAGTTCCTCGGCCTGTTCTTCTACGGCACGATGATGAAGGAGGCCCGCGAGTCGCGGCTGACCGACACGAAGCTCGGCTACGGCGGCAAGGCCGAGAAGAACTTTGCCGCCCAGCTCGACCTGATGCTCTCTCAGCGGATGGGCCAAGCCAGCCACAACAGTCTCGGTGAAACGCTTTACAAGCAACTGAGCGGCTACCGCCCGAGGGTCAAGTGATGCAGAAGCTGCTGACACAGTTGACGACGACGATCGAGGATCTGGCCCGCCTGCACGGCGAACTGGCCGACGCGGTCGCGCAGCAGCGCGAGGCGATGCGCAAGGCGGACCCGGCGGCCATGGAATCCAGCGGCGGCCACATCCAGAAGCTGGTCAACCGAATCTGTGAACTGGAACTGCACCGCCGCCAGCAGTGCGAACGGCTGAGCGAGGGGCTGGGACTGGACGGCCCGCAGGCTGACGGCCTCCGCGTCCGCGACCTGGCCCGACGCCTCGGCGGCCCCAGCGGCACGAAGTTGAGCCAGGCGGCCGACCGGCTGGCCCATCGGTTGGACGATGTCAGCCGGGCCCAGAGGGTGAACCACCGCGTGGCTGAACGGATGCGCGATTTCTTCGGACAACTCTTCGGCGAAATCGCCCGGGTCGGGCGAGAGACGGGCTGCTACGACGGCACCGGCAGACGGGCCATCTCGCGTCAGCCGATAACCCCCGGTTGCTTCTCGGCGGTAGGGTGAACCATGGGACTGATCAACGGAAGCTTGCAGATCGGGCGATCGGCCATCCGGGCCAACCAGGCGGCCATCCAGGTCATCGGCAACAACATCGCCAATGCGTCCGACCCCAGCTACGTGCGGCAGAAGGCTGTGCTCACGCCCGTCAGCGGAGGGGAGGTCGCTCCGGGCCTGGCGCCCGGCGTCGGCGTGGAACTGTCGACCGTGCTGCGTCTGACTGACGAGGCGGTGAACTCGCGGCTGCGGGCGGCCACCGGCGACCAGGCGGCGGCCGAGTCGGCAGCCAACATCCTCAAGCAAGTCGAGGCGCTGGTCAACGCCCTGGGCGACACGAACCTTTCGACCCGCATGACGGACTTTTTCAACGCCTTCAGCGACCTGGCCAACGATCCGGGCTCGTCGGCAAGCCGCTCGCTGCTGATCCAGACCGGCGGGGCGCTGGCTCGGGCGTTCAACGACCAATACAACGGCCTGGTCGACGCGCGGTTGCAGGTCAACGACAAGATCCGCCAGGACGTGAACGAGGCCAACGGACTGATCGACCGCATCGCGGCGCTCAACGGCGAGATCACCCGCGTCGAGTTCGGGCTGGTCAACGCGAGCGCCGGCGCCCTGCGCGATCAGCGCGACGCGGCCGTCGCCCGGCTGGCGGAACTGGCGGACGTCCGCACGAGCAACGGCGAATCCGGCCAGATCAACGTCTACCTCGGCTCGGCCCCGCTGGTCACCGGGACGCGCTCCAGCGGGCTGTCGGTGGAGATCGACACCGACGGGGAGTTCCCCGACCTGCTGGTGCGCGCCGACTCGACCGGGCAACTGGCGAGCATCGCCAGCGGCGAAATCGGCGGGCTGACCTCCGTCCGCAGCGGTGGGCTGGACCGGGCCATCGACAACCTTCAGCAGTTGGCCGCCTCGCTGATCAACGAGGTGAACCGGCTGCACGCCAGCGGCCAGGGGTTGACGGGATACAGCTCAACCAGCGGCGCCAACGGCGTGGACGACGCAGACGCCGCGCTGAACGAAGCCGGCCTTTCCCTGACGCCGACCAACGGCGCCTTCCAGATCAGCCTGACCGACACGCGAACCGGGACAGTGACCAGTCACCTGATCCAGGTCGATCTGGACGGGATCGGCACGGACACATCGCTGAACAGCCTGGTGGCGGACCTGGACGGCGTGGACCATCTGAGCGCTTCGATCAACCCCGACGGGACGCTGAAGCTGACGGCCGACAGCGGCTACACGATGACCTTCTCCGGCGACAGCAGCAGCGTGCTGGCTGCGCTGGGGGTCAACACGTTCTTCAGCGGGAGCCTGGGCGCGGGGTTCGCCGTGCGGTCGGACCTGACCGGCGACAAGGTCGCGGCGGCCGCCAACGGCCAGCCGGGCGACAACACCACGGCCCTGGCCCTGGCCGGGCTGGGGAGCACCCGGCTGACCTCGCTGGGCGGCTCGTCGCTGAACGACCTCTACGTCCAGTTCGTGACGCAACTGGCTAGTGACAGCGCGACGGCCCAGTCCGAAGCCGAGGCCAGCGTGACGCTGACCGACGCCCTCAGATCCCAGCGCGACGCGGTCAGCGGCGTCAGCCTGGACGAAGAGGCCATCGACATGATGCGCTACCAGCAGGCGTTCCAGGGCGTGTCGCATTACATCGGGCTGGTCAACCAGCTCATCAGCGAAATCATGAACCTCATCTGAGGCGGGACCGACTCATGGCCGTGTCGACGACAAACGGACGCGTGGGAACGATGCGGATGAGCGAGCTGACGCTCGCCTCGATCCAGCGCACCCAGGTGGCGATGGCCAAGGTGCAGGCGCAACTGGCCAGCGGCAATCGCTACCAGCTTCCCAGCGAGAGCCCCATCGCGTCCGGCCGAATTCTCGACCTCACCTCACTGCTCTCGCGGCTGGGTCAGTATCAGAAGAACGTGGACTTCGCCAACGGATTCCTCTCCACCGCCGACACGGCCCTGGGCGAGGCGACCGACCTGGTCCGCCAGGCGAACACGCTGGCGCTGCAGTCGGCCGACGCGACCGTCAGCGACGCCGAGCGCTCCAGCAACGCCGAGCTGCTGGACTCGATCATCGACCAGCTTCTGCGCGTCGCCAACCGCACCTACCAGGGGCGCTACCTGTTCGACGGGTCGGCCGGCGCGGGAGACCCCTTCGCCGACGCCTCCGGGGCCATCCAGTACAACGGCGGCAGCGACCCGGTGAACATGGCCCTGGGCGAGAACTGGCTGGTCCGGCTCCAGCTCGACGGCGGATCGGTCTTCGGCGGCGCCAGCGGCGACGTCACGACCGGCAAGGATCTGGACCCGATCCTGACCGACGACACGCTGGTCGCCGATCTCAACGGGGCGGCCGGTCGCGGCGTGAGCCTGGCGGCGATCCGCGTTAGCGACGGCGTCAACCCGGCGGTCGATATCGACCTCAGCGGCGCCGCGACGGTGGGCGATGTGATCGACCGCTTCAACGATGCCGCGCCGGCCGGCATGACGATGGCTATCAACGCCGCGGGCAACGGGCTGACCCTCACCAGCAGCCAGTCGGGCGCGGACATCACGGTGATCGAACAGGGCAGTGGCAGCGCCGCCCGCGACCTGGGCATCTACAGCAAGACCGGCGCGGGGGCAACGTTGGCCGGCGGCGATGTCGATCCGCAGGTGACCGGCCGAACGGCGTGGGATTCGCTCAACGCCGGGACCGGCCTGGACCGGGCCTCGGGCCTGGTCATCACCAACGGCACGGACTCGGCGGCGATCGACCTGTCGTCGGCAGAAACGGTGCAGGACATCCTCAACGCGATCAACCAGGCGGGCGTCGGGGTCCGGGCGAGCATCCGCGTCAACGGCGGCGGCATCTCGCTGGTCAACCTTCGCGCCGGCTCGGTGCTGAACGTGGCCGAGAACGGCGGGACGACGGCTGACGACCTGGGGCTCCGCACTTTTCACCAGAACGTTCTGCTGGCCGATCTGAACGGCGGATCCGGCGTCCACACGGTCGGAGGGTTCGACGACCTGCGGATCACCCAGCGCGACGGCACGACGATCGACGTGAACCTCGACTCGGCCCGCACCATCGGTGACGTGATCGACCTGATCAACGGCGACGACGAGAACGGCGGCGACCTGCTGGCCCGCGTCGGCGCCGACGGCGGCCTGGAACTGGTCGACAGTTCGACCGACGGGGGCTTCGACCTGTCGGTGTCGGCGCTGAACCTGTCGGCGGCGCCGGGCGAACTGGGGCTGGTCCAGAGCGTGGCCAATCCCGGCGCGACCCTGACCGGCGACGACGTCAGCGGGGTGCGGACAGACGGCATCTTCTCCCACCTGGTCGGGCTGCGCGACGCCCTGCGGAGCGGCGACCTGGGCGCGATCTCGCTATACGCCGACCGCCTGCAATCGGACGTTGACAACCTGGTCGAGATCCGCGGGCGGACCGGGGCGGTCGCCTCGCAGGCCCAGCAGCAGGTGGACCACCTGGACACGCAGACGCTGGACACCCAGACGCTCTTGAGCCAGGTGCGCGACATGGATTTCACCGAGGCGGTGATTCTGTTCCAGCAGTTGCAGACGCAGTACCAGGCGGGGCTGGCAGCCGCCGCCCGCGTGCTGAACCTGAGTCTGCTGGACTATCTCTGACAGCGCCGGTCCCGATGGATCGGGACGCGCAGTTTCCGCGTAATCCCGCAGGAGGCGGGAAGGAGCAGGAGCGATGATGATTCAGACGACCCGGTTCGGTCCGGTCCAGGTGGACGCAGATCGCCTGATCTACTTCCCCGACGGACCCGTGGGGTTCCCGGCCGCCAAGCGGTTCGCCCTCATCAGCACCGGCGAGCAGTCCAGCTTCTACTGGCTGCAGGCGGTGGAGGACGAAAGCCTGGCGTTCGTGGTGACCGACCCGCGGCTGTTCGTGCCGGACTACCAGGTGACGGTGCGGCCGGAAGAGCGCAGCCGACTGTCGGCTGACGACGGCCAACCCCTTCAGCTCTTCGTCATCGTCAACAAGGTGGACCATGTGCTCACGGGCAACCTCCAGGGTCCGATCGTGGTGAACCCCGCCAACCGGACGGCCATGCAGATGGTCCTGTCGGAGAAGCGTTACACCACGCGGCATCCGCTGGTGCAACTGCCCGCGCGCGACCGGGACATGTCCCGAACGGCCTGATCCGTCGGCCGGCGGCGCTTCGCTCCGGGGCGCCGCAGCGACGGCCGGACCCGTGCCGGCGGGCCTCAAATCGGCGAACTTTGGGCGAATCTTTCGCAACGCCCCTAGCCGATATAGAGTTCCGAATCGCGCGGCGCGGTTCCTGCTATCGCCGTTCGCGCCTGCACGGAGGCAGGCCGGGCGTGACGGGTGAAGTGAGTCTTCACTTTCCACGGAAGGAAACGCCGATGCTGGTGCTCAGCAGACAACGCGACGAAACCATCATGATCGGCGACGACATCGAGATCACCGTCGTCGACATCCGCGGGGACAAGGTCCGTCTGGGAATCACGGCGCCCAAGCACATTGCCGTGCACCGCAAGGAAGTCTACGAGGCCATCAAGCGCGAGAATCGCGAGGCTTCGCAGATGAAGGCGGAAGACCTGAAGGACATCCAGCCACCGGGCAAGCAGCCCCCCCAGGGCCCCGAGCAAAGCGGGCAACCCTGATCAAGCGCGACCCGGCGATCCCTCGCCGGCGGACATAATCCGATAACCCTCTGGACAGCGACGGCCCGGCCACGGGCCGTCGCCTTTTTGTGAGCCGTGCTGCCGGCGGTGACGGGGGGCGTGGAATTCGGCGTTTCATATCTAAAGTCGGTCTCCCCGTCAGACGATGGCACTGACCGTATCCAGGGTCCGAGATCAGGCGGCGGAGACCGCACAGGAAGCGGAGCAGCACTGGTGAGGGCGGCGGAGCCGGCTTAACCGCGATGGCAGGCCACGAGAAGGAGGTGATAACGGTGAAGGCCGGCAAGAATCCACACTCGCCACCGCACGGCGCTGCACAACGGGAAACGGATCGGTAACAGGGGAACGGCGGATTGGACAGCAGTTGTCCGTCCGCCGACAGGACAGAGGGAACCCCGGGAACAACGAAGTGAACCCGAGGGCAACAAGTAACAGTAACCAGAAAACAGCTCACTCACTGGAGGCAGGCAAGTCATGAGTCGAATCAACACGAACGTTCAGTCGATGGTTGCCCAGCACGTTCTGGCCCGTCAGAATCAGGAGCTGACGACCTCCCTGCAACGGCTGAGCACGGGCGTCAAGATCAACGCCGGCAAGGACAACCCCGCCGGCCTGATCGCCAGCGAGAACCTCCGCAGCGAGAAGGCGGGCCTGAGCCAGGCCATCACCAACGCCGAGCGGGCCGACAGCCTGATCGGGACGGCCGAAGGCGCCCTCAACGAGGTCTCGTCCCTGCTGGTTCAGCTCCAGACCCTGGTCACGGACACCGCCAATGACGGCGGCCTGACCACGGAGGAGAAGAACGCCAACCAGGCCCAGGTGGACGCGATCCTCAGCAGCATCAACCGGATCGCCGCCAGCACGCAGTTCGGCAGCAAGAAGCTGCTGGACGGCTCGCTGGACTACACGACCGACAGCGTGGACACGAGCGACCTGGCCAAGGTGCAGGTCAACTCGGCCCGCCTGGTCGACGGCGTGGACAAGAGCGTGCAGGTTCAGGTGACCGCGGCTGCCGAGTACGGCGAGCTGGTCTACACCGGCGACACCGTGGGCAGCAGCGACGTTACCGTCGAGATCGCCGGCAGCAAGGGCTCGGAGATCATCAGCTTATCGGCCGACACGACCACGTCGGCTGCCGCTGACGCCATCAATGCCCTCAAGGACGTGACCGGCGTGTCCGCCGTCGTGTCGGCTGCCGTCGGCTCGGGCGGCAGCGACGTGCTGGTGTTCTACAGCACCGGCTACGGCAGCGATTCCTTCGTGTCCGTCGACGCGGTTGACGGCACCTTCGCGACCAAGGACGCCGACGGCAACGACGCCACCCGCGATGCCGGCGCCGATCCGACCGTGCTGATCAACGGCCAAGCCGCCGAGGCCCAGGGCCTGTCGGTCAGCCTCCGCACCGCCACCCTGGACGTCGACCTGACCCTCACCTCCACGTTCGGCGGGGCGACCGGCAGTTCCACGTTCGACATCACCGGCGGCGGGGCCAACTTCCAGATCGGAAGCGAAGTCACCAACACCAGCAAGGCCAGCATCGGCATCGGGTCGGTGAGCACCGGCTCGCTGGGCAACGAGACGGTCGGCTATCTCGCGTCGCTGGCCACCGGCGGCACGAACAGCCTGACCGCCGGCAGCGGCACCGACGCCCAGGACATTCTGACCCAGGCCGTTGCCCAGGTCAGCAATCTCCGCGGGCGGCTGGGCGCGTTCCAGAAGTTCACCCTGGGACCGACCATCAACGCCCTCCAGGTGGCGATGGAGAACACCTCCGCCGCCGAGTCGGCGGTCCGTGACACCGACTTCGCCGCCGAGACCAGCAACCTGACCCGCAGCCAGATTCTCTCCAAGGCTGCGACCAATGTGCTGGCTCTGGCCAACTCGCTGCCGCAGTCGGTCCTCTCGCTGCTTGGCTGAGTTCGCGCCCTACGGCGAAAGCCTGACACTCAGGCGCCCTGTTCGAGGCGGTCCTTCGGGACCGCCTCGATTTTTTCTATTCGGGTCCATCCTGCCGAGTTAAAGTTTCGCGTCCCTTCCTGCCGATGGATTCTCACGATTCGCCCATCTGCTCGACAGGCTCCGGCCGCCGCAAGGATGCGGCTGGGCGAAACTCTCAAGGATGGGAGTCGGAACGGAGTTCCCTCCCCGCAGCTGCGATCCAGGTCGTCCGCCTCTTCAGGCGGCGCCTCGCGGTCTGGTGGAACCATTCCCGCAAGAATCGACTGAGACGTCCGTCGGCTGCGACAGTGTTACGGGCCGGTAGCGCCCGGCCACATGCCGCGGCGGACATTCGGCGCGACGGGCGTCGGGCCACGCCCGGCCAGGCGCCTGCATCCGGAAAGGCAGACCTTTGACCACCATCAACACCAACGTCGCGTCCCTGCTGGCCATCAATCACCTGACCAAGAACACCGCCGACCTGAACCAGGCCCTGGAGCGTCTAGCCAGCGGACTGCGGATCAACAAGGGCAAGGACGACCCGGCCGGCCTGATCGCCAGCGAGCACCTGCGCACACAGATCAACGGCATCCAGCAGGCGATCAACAACTCCTCGCGGGCCTCCAACTTCCTGGGTACGGCCGAGGGCGCCCTCCAGGAAGTCAGTTCGCTGCTGAACGAACTTCAGAGCCTGGTCGTCGAGACCGCCAACAGCGGCGCGCTGAGCGGCGAGGAAATCAAGGCCAACCAACTCCAGGTGGACGCCATCCTGGAGTCGATCAACCGTATCAGCGACTCGACAACGTTCAACGGCGTCAAGCTGCTGGACGGAACCTACGACTACAAGCTCTCCGGCGTGGCGACCAGCGCCATAGGCGACCTGCACGCCTACGCCGCCACCGTGCCGGCTGGCGGATCGCTGCCGGTCGTGGTCGAGGTCACGGCGTCGGCCGAGTTCGGCCGCCTGACCTTCGCCGGCGCCGGGACCAGCGCTGCCAACACCGTCTCGATCCGCATCGCCGGCAACGCGGGCGCCGAGGTGATCACGTTCGCCGCCAGCACGCCGGTCTCGGCGATGATGGCCGCCATCAATCAGTTCACCGACGCCACGGGCGTCTCGGCGACGGTGTCGGCGGCCACCGGCAGCGCCGGCGGCGACGCGCTGTTCTTCAACTCCACCGGCTTCGGCGCCGACGCGTTCGTCTCGGTCGAGCCCGTCGAGGGCGATTTCGCCGTCACCGGCGGCAGCAGCAGCACGCGCGACTACGGCCAGGACGCCTCGGTCCTGGTCAACGGGCAGTCGGCCACCGTCGAGGGCCTGACTGCGACCGTCCGCTCGACGACGCTGGACCTCGTGCTGCAACTGACCCCGGACTTCGGCCAGACGCTCGGCAGCTCGAACTTCAGCATCACCGGCGGCGGCGCCGACTTCCAGTTGGCGCCGCAGGTGAGCACGACCAGCCGAAGTTCGCTGGCGATCCCGGCGATCACGACCGGCACGCTGGGCAGCGAAGCCACGGGCTACCTGTTCAACCTTGGCACTGGCGGCGACGCCTCGCTCTCCAGCGGCAACAGCGTTCAGGCCCAGCAGATCCTCGACGCGGCCGTCACGCAGGTGGCCGTCATCCGCGGGCGGCTGGGCGCGTTCGAGAAGACCATCCTCGATCCCAACGTCAACAGCCTCCAGGTGACGCTGGAGAACGTGACCGCGAGCGAGTCGGCGATCCGCGACGCCGACTTCGCCACCGAGACGGCTGCCCTGACGCGGGCCCAGGTGCTGGTGCAGGCGAACACGGCTGTGCTGGCGCTGGCCAACTCCATGCCCAAGTCGGTGCTGAACCTGCTTCAATAGATTGCCGATAGATCGACAGACAGACCGCAGCCCCGATACCTACGGGCTGCAGACCCGCCCGCCGGCCGGTCCTGGTTTACCGGGGCCGGCCGGTCTCTTGCGCCGCGGTCGCCGGCCGCGACGGGCCCCAGGCCTTGGTTGGTAAGTCCATTGGTCTGATTGCGTTGCGCCCGCATTCGGCGTCAAGTCTGTCGGACCGAACGCCGATAATTACTCAATGCGGATGGGGCATGCGCCGGGGTCTCCGTCGGCGTTTCGGACCGGCTGAAAGAATCTTATGGGCACGATCACTTCCAGCGTCGGACTCATCAGCGGCCTGCCGATCGGCGACATCGTCGATCAGTTGATGGCCATCGAAGCGCGGCCGCGCGACCTGGTGGTCAGCCAGATGAACACGCTGGACAAGGAGAAGGCTGCCTGGCTCGACCTCTCAGCCCGCCTGCTGGCGCTCAAGACCGCGGCGTCGAGCTTCAACGACATCGAGAGTTTCCAGGCCGTCGCCGCCACCAGTTCCAACACCAGCGTGTTGACCGCGTCGGCCGACACCGGCGCCGCCGTCGGCAACTATGCCTTCACGCCCGTTCGGCTGATGACCAGCCACCAGGTGATCACGACTGGCCGCCCGGACAGCGACACGACCCCCGTGGGCGCCGGGACGATCACCGTGGAGTTCGGCAACGGCAACCTGGATCGGGCCACGTCGCTGGATTTCCTGAACACGCAGGTGGGCGTCTCACGCGGCAGCATCAAGATCACCGACCGGGCGGGGGGGGCGGCCACCATCGACCTGACCAGCGCGATGGACCTGAACGATGTGCTGGACGCGATCAACTCGGCTGCGGGCATCTCGGTGACGGCCTCGACCAGCGGCGACGGGCTGGTGCTCACCGACACCTCCGGCGGGACGGGGACGCTCTCGGTTGCGGAGGTCAACGGCGGCGGCACGGCGGCGGACCTGGGCATCCTCGGCAGCGCCGCGGGCGACACGCTGACCGGCGGCGACCTCGTGAAGCTGAACGCCGACACCTCGCTCCGCCAGCTCAACGACGGCAACGGCATCCGGACGGCCTCGGGCAACGACCTCCAGATCACGCTGGAGGACGGAACGGTCCTGAAGGTCAACCTCACCTCGGCGACCACGCTGGGCCAGGTGCTCTCGTCCATCAACAACGCCACCGGCAACGGCGGCAAGCTGACCGCGGCGCTGGACGCGACGGGCACGCGGATCGTCCTGACCGACAGTACGGGCGGCGGCAGCGGCCCGCTCACCGTCACCGCTGTCGGTTCGAGCAAGGCCGCCTTCGACCTGGGCCTGCTCGCCAGCGACGGCGACGCCGATCACGTCATCACCGGCGGGCGGCTGACGGCCGGGCTGGACTCCGTCCTGCTGCGGAATCTCAACGGAACGACGGGCGTCACCGGCGGGTCGATCTCCATCACCGCCTCGGGCGGCTCGGAGACCATCGACCTGACGAACGCCCAGTCGCTGGACGACGTGCTGGCGGCCATCAACGGCGCGGGCATCAGCGGGCTGACGGCGTCGCTGAATGCCTCCCGCAACGGACTGTTGCTCACCGACAGCGGCGGCGGGCCGCTGACGGTCTCGGACGTCTCGGGCACGCTGGCCGACCAGCTCCACATCGCCGCAACCTCCTCGTCGGGGAGCATCGCCAGCGGCAACCTCCAGCTCCGCTACATCAGCGAGAACTCCCGGCTGGACGATCTGGATATTGCTCGCGGCAAGTTCAAGATTACCGACTCGGATGGCCGCAGCGCGACCGTGGACCTGACCCAGGGCAACGAGACCACGCTGGCTGACGTGATCAGCGAGATCAACAGCCGCGGCATCGGCGTGACCGCGTCGATCAACACCAACGGCGACGGGCTGCTGCTGACCGACACGGCCGGCGGGGCGGGGCGGCTGACGGTCTACGAGAGCGGCTCGTCCACGGCGGCGGACCTGGGCATCCTCGGCAGCGACGATGACGGCGACGGCACGATCGACGGCTCACTGGAAGTCACCATCGACGTGGACGCGACCGATACGCTGTCGGACCTGGCGGACAAGATCAACGCGGCCAGTTCGCGGCTGTCGGCGTTCGTGCTCAACGACGGGACCGCGACCAACCCCTACCGCCTGGCCGTCAGCAGTCAGATCGGCGGGACGGCCGGCCGCATGATCATCGACATGGGCGGGGTGAGCCTCGGCTTCTCCGACATGGTCCGCCCGCAGGACGCGCTGCTGTTCCTGGGCGATCCGAGCAACCCCAACTCCATCGCGATCCGCTCGACGACCAACTCGTTCTCCAACGTCATCGAGGGCGTGACGCTCAACGCCGTCGGAACCTCCAGCACGCCGGTGCAGGTTTCGGTCACGACGACCGTCGATGCCCTCATCAAGCGGGTCAACGACTTCGTCAGCAAGTTCAACGACACCGCCGACCGGATCGGCCAGCTCAACTCCTACAACGCCGACGCGGGCACCCGCGGCGTGCTCCAGGGCGAAGGGCTGCTCTCGCGCATCCAGAGCGCGATCTTTACGATGATTACCGGCTCGGTGACCGATGCGCCTGGCCAGTACAACCGGCTCTCCCAGGTCGGCTTCTCGGTCACCGACAACGGCACGCACATCAGCTTCAACGAGGAGAAGTTCCGCCAGGCCTTCGCGACGGCGCCGTCGGCTGTCAGCGGGCTGTTCACGCACGCCAAGACGGGCATCGGCGACCGGATCGAGTCGGCGCTGGACGCCTTCACGGACAACATCAGCGGCGCGATCGTCACCCAGACCGACAACATCGCCGACCGGCGCCAGGTTCTCAGCAGCCGCGCCGACCAGCTCCAGACGCTGCTGGACAGCAAGCGGGCGAGGCTGACCGCGCAGTTCGCTGCGATGGAAGCCGCGCTGGCCCAACTCCAGGGCCAGCAGTCGGCGCTCTCCGGCTTCAGTTCGGCGCTATCCATCGCCCAGTCGTCGGGCGTTTCGGGCCTGTTCGGGTGAGTTCGCGGGCCTTCCTGATAACGGTTCCGGTCTGTGCGGGTTGTGGAGTTTCTGACGTTTCTACGTAAACCGACAGCCTGGTTCGCTCGATAGTAGGAAGTCGGACGAGGGCAGCGCCCCGACTTCCCGAAGTTCGAGCCAGGAACAGCAGCATGAATGCAAGCGCGTCCAGCCAGTATCTTCGCACCAAGGTGATGACCGCCTCGCCCGAGCAGCTTCAGATGATGCTCTATGACGGGGCCCTGCGCTTCACCCGCCAGGGGCATGCGGCCCTGCTGGCCGGCCGCAACGACGTCGCCTGCGAGGCCATCCTGCGGGCCCAGCAGATCATCCTGGAACTCAGCTCCTCGATGAAGTCCGACGCCGACCCCGAGCTGGTCGGCCGCCTGAACTCGCTCTATCACTACATCCATCGCCGCATGGTCGAAGCCAACGTCCACCACGATGCGGGCGCGCTGGCCGAGGCCATCGAGCTGATCGAATACCAGCGGGAGACCTGGCGTCTGCTCATGGAATCACTGGCCAGGGATTCCGGCCTGCGGCTGCACGACCCCGCCGGCCGCGAGGACGGGGCGGCGCGGGCGAAAGTGGACGTCGCCTGCTGAGCGAATCGCGAAAGCAGGGGGCGAATGGACGGGCGGGCCCAAGGCCGTGGCGGGCCCGCCCGTTTTCATGCGCCCTCTTTTCATTTCCCGGCCGGCGCCTACGATACGGGCGAACCCCTTGCCCGCGGGAGACGCCATGCCCAGATTCGGCGCTCACATGTCGACGGCCGGCGGACTGGAGAACGGCATCGCCGAGGCCGTCCGCTTCAAGTGCGATGCGCTTCAGATCTTCGTCAAGAACCAGCGGCAGTGGAACGCCCCGCCGCTGACCGGCGAGCAGGCCCGGGCCTGGTTCGACGCCCGCAGCCGGACCGCCGTCGCGCCGGTGGTCGTCCACGACAGCTACCTCATCAACCTGGGCAGCCCCGACGCGAAGGCCTGGCAGCGGTCGCTGGAGGCGATCGTCGATGAGCTGGAGCGTTGCGACCGGCTTGGCATCGAGTTGCTCGTCACGCATCCCGGCTCACACGTCGGCGCGGGCGAGGAAGCCGGCATCGCCAACATCGTCCGGGCGATGGACGCGCTGGTCGAGCGGCTGCCGAAGCTGTCCACCCGCGTGCTGCTGGAGGTCACCGCGGGGCAGGGCACCAACCTGGGCTGCCGCTTCGAGCAGATCGCCGCGATGATCGGCCGATGCGCCAAACCCGAAGCCTTCGGCGTCTGCCTGGACACCTGCCACGCTTTCGCGGCCGGGTACGACATCCGCACGCCCGAGGGCGTCGCCTGCACGCTGGACGAGTTCGACGCGACCATCGGCCTGGAGCGGCTGCACTGCATCCACCTCAACGACTCCAAACGCGAGCTGGGCAGCCGCGTCGACCGTCACGAGCACATCGGCCTGGGCATGATCGGCGCCCGCGGGCTGGCGGCAATCGTCCGCGAGCCGCGGTTGGCCCACCTGCCGATGATCCTGGAGACGCCCAAGGGGACCGACCCCAAGAGCGGGCGGGAATACGACGCGATCAACCTGGGCAAGCTGCGCCGCTACCTCAAGGGTTGACGGCTACCGCTGGCGGGTCCACGCATCCGATGCATACTGAAGCTCGAAGCTGGCGGCCGCCTGGAGTTCGTCCGCGGTCGGCTCGGAGTGCCTCAGTTCCACGCCCAGCCGATCGGCCAGCCGTGGCGCCAGGCGCAGGGCGAGGCCTGCGGCGTCGATGGGCGTCGCGGCGTGGTCGTTGACCCCCGTGCAGGGCTGCGGGCCGGTCTGGCGGAGAATGATCGACCCATGCTGGAGGATCGCCCCCCCCCGGCGGCGCTGGGCCGATCCGACGATCTTGCAGCCGTCGGCGACCAGGTCGTAGGTGTGTCGGCGGGCGAAGCAGAAGAAGGGTCCGCGCTGCGAGTTGCCCTCGCAGCAGCCGCTGTGGAACCCGACGGGCACGCCGAGTTCGGCCAGCCCGTCACGAATGGCTTCGTGGGCCAGCCGATAGAGCTGCGTCGGCCCTTCCGACAGCGCCGGAAGGTCCTCGCGGACGCTCAGGGAATAGGTCAACTCGTCGTCGTGGAGGATCGCGCCGCCGCCGGTCGGTCGGCGGACCAGCTCCAGGCCCCTCAGTTCGGCCCGGCGGGCGTCCCACTCCGCGACGGGCTGGAAGTATCCCAGCGAGACGGCTGCCGGCGACCAGGCGTAGAACCGCAGCGCCGGTTCGCCCCTGTCGATGACCGAGCGCAGCAGGGCCTCGTCCCGCGCCATATTGGTTGCGCCGGGGGCTGGGCCGTCGAGCAGGAGTCGCATCGCGCCGCTCATCGCCTCCAAGCATAGCGCCGTCCCGCCAAACCGCAAGCGGACCGTCGCGCGTTGCGGCGAGCTTGTGGGGGCGGCGGGCGCGCCTTATACTCTGCGACCATGACCGACGTGAACGCCATCGCGAAGAAGCTGGCTGGCCGGTTCGTCGTCATCGACGGACCCGACGGCGCGGGCAAAGGCACGCAGATCGCCCGGCTCATGGAACTGCTCGCTCCGGCGGGGCTGCCGATCCTCCGCGTTCACGACCCCGGCGATACGCGGGCCGGGGATCTGATCCGCCAGATTCTCCTCTCGCCCAACGGGACCGAGCTGGACATCGCCTGCGAGACGCTGCTGTTCATGGCCAGCCGGGCCCAGCTCGTCGCCGAGAAGATCCGCCCGGCGCTGGCAGCCGGCGCGACGGTCATCTGCGACCGGTTCATCTCGGCCACCTGCGCCTACCAGGGGGCCAGCGGCGTGGACATCGAGCAGGTGCTCGACGTGGGGCGATTTGCGGTCGGTCCGACCTGGCCTGACCTGACGCTCATCCTGGACGTGCCCGCGGAGATCGGGCTGGAGCGCGTCGGCCTGACCCACGGCAAGCGGTTGAAGAAAGACGCCGCGCGGACGAGGGATTCCGTCTGGCAGGGTTTCCTGTTCAAGGACGCGGTGGCTGATTCCATGGAAGCTCGCTCGCTTCAGTTCCACCAGCGCGTCCGCGATATCTTCCACCAGCTTCCCGGGCGCTATCCCAGCCAGGTGCAGATCATCGACGCCACGCCAGACCCCGACGCCGTCCACGCCCGCATCCTGGAGGCACTGGAACGTGTCAATCTTTGACGTCCGGCATCAGCCGACCGCTCACGCGGTCACGCAACGCGCCCTGACCAGCGGCCGACTGGCCCACGGGCTGTTGCTCGCGGGGCCCGGCGGGGTCGGACGCGAGATGTTCGCCCAACGGCTGGCGGCCCTGCTGCTGTGCGAGCGGCCCGTCCAGGTCGCCGACGGCGCCCAGCGGGCCGGCCTGGACGCCGCCGGGCTGCCCGACGGACTGGCCCCGGCCCGCGGCGTGCCCTGGCAGGACGCCTGCGGCCGGTGCGAGAGCTGCCGCCTGGCCGCCGCCGGCACGCATCCGGACATCCACCTGGTCTACCGCGAACTCAGCCGCACGATTCCGGAGTTGAAGAATCGCCAGGGCCTGGAACTCTACATCGACGTGATCCGGCAGTACGTGATCGACGCGGCTCGCATCAAGCCGGGCCTCGCCCGCGGCAAGGCGTTCATCATCCGCGATGCCCACCTGATGAACGACGAGGCTCAGAACGCCCTGCTCAAGACACTTGAAGAGCCGCCGCCCGGCACCTGGCTGATCCTTCTGACCGACCAGGCCCACCAGCTCCGCGAGACGATCCGCAGCCGCTGCCAGCTCGTCCGCTTCTCGCTGCTGCCGACCGAGTTCGTCCGCGAGCAACTGTCGGGGACGATGGTCGGCCAGCGGAAGGTCGACGCCGAGGAGGCGACCTACCTGGCGGCCCGCAGCGGCGGTCGGCTGGGCGAGGCGGTTCGGCTGGCCGAGGCCGACCTGTTCGGCGTCCACCAGGAGTTGGCGACGCGGCTGGCCGACCTCGGCCGCGACGACGCGGTCGACCTGGGCGACTGGCTGGAGGAGCTGACCAAGCAACTGGGCAAGGAGCAGGCCGACGCCTCCGGCGTGACCGACAGCCAGGCGCAGAAGGAGGTCGCTGCCGACCTGCTGGCGACGATGGCGCTGGTGCTGGGCGACGCCCTGCGAGTGGCCGGCGGGGCGGCTGGGGACGATCCGCTCTTTGCCCCCGTGGCGAACAAGTTGGCGGGGGGGCCGGATGTGGAGGACCGCCTGAATCGGCTGGCCCGGGCGATCGACGCGTGCAGCCGGGCCGGTTACCTGATCGTCGAGCGGTTCGTGAACCCCCGCCTGGCGCTGGACGAATTGACGCTGGAATTGTCCGACGCCTTGGCGGGGTAGGCCGACTGTCGGGGGCGAAAAGATTTGCAAATCCGCGGCAATCGCAGATATTAGAATGATGTTACAGGCGGCAAACAGCCCGTCCGCGGTGCTGTTTTGCGCCATGGAGAAGCTGCATGCTCCCGATGGTACAGGAAGATGTCCAGCCTTCGCCGCCGCAGGTGATGCTGGTCCGCTACGGTGCGATGTCGATGCTCGGTGAGTTCCGCAACACCGGCGGGGTCTTGGCGCGATGCGGGCAGAAGGTCATCATCGAGACCGATCGCGGCATGGAGATCGGCGAGGTGGTCAGCGTCTCGTGCGGCGCGTGCGCCAAGTCGATCGGCCGCGACATGGTCCGCCGCTACGTCAACGCCAGCGGGCCTGAGAACTGCAATTTCAACGCGGGCAAAGTGCTCCGCGAGGCGACGGCGGCGGACGTCGACGAGGCCCGGCACATGAGCGCCGGGGCCGGCGACATGCGCCGTTTCTGCCAGGAGCTGGCCGACACGATGGGGCTCCCGATGCTGGTCGTCGACGTCGAGCACATCTTCGGCGGCGAGCGGGCGGTGTTCTACTTCCAGTCCGAGCACCGCGTCGATTTCCGCGGGCTGGTCAAGGATCTGGCCCAGCAGTATCAGACGCGGATCGAGATGCGGCAGATCGGCGCCCGCGACGAGGCCCGGCTGCTGGCCGACTATGAAATCTGCGGCCGCGAGTGCTGCTGCAAGAACTTCCTGAAGAACCTCAAGCCTGTCAACATGCGGATGGCCAAGACGCAGAAGGCCACGCTGGACCCGACCAAGGTGTCCGGCCGCTGCGGCCGGTTGCGCTGCTGCCTGCGATACGAAAACGAAAGCTACGACGAGCTGGAGCGCAAACTGCCGCGGATGAACAGCCGCGTGCGAGTGCGCGGGTTCGAGAACGCGGTTGCCCGGGTGATCGACCGGCAGATCCTCACGCAGCTTGTGGCCGTCTGGATCGAGCCCGACGGCGGTCGCCAGGTCGTCCCCGTCGATGACATCCTGGAGCGCAACGTGAAGGATGCGTCGAGCCCGGGCCAAGCGGCGCCCAAGGCGCCCCAGGCGGCTGACTCCAGCGGCGGCGGCAATGGCGGGCCCGGCGGCAACGGGGGCGACGGCGGCAACGGCGGAAGCGAAGGCGGCAGGCGGCCTCGCCGGCGCCGCCCGAGAAACCGCTGACGCCAACGCAAGTCTGTGGTAACCTGTCCTGACGACGCCCAGCCCAGGGAAGCCGTTCCCTGGGCTTTGCGGTTGGTCCCGCCGGGGCGCGAACTCGAACACGAAAGAGCCTGACGACCGTGAGCGAAACCTTCTACGTCACGACGCCGATCTACTACGTCAACGACCGGCCGCACATCGGCCACGCCTACACGACGATTGCCTGCGACGTGCTGGCCCGCTACCGCCGCGCCTGCGGACAGGACGTTCACTTCCTCACCGGAACCGACGAGCACGGACAGAAGATGGCCGAGTCGGCCCAGGCCAAGGGCATCACGCCGCGGCAGTTGGCCGACGAGAACTCCGCCCAGTTCCGCTCGCTCTGGGAGCACCTGAATATCCGCTACGACGACTTCATCCGCACCAGCGAGCCGCGGCACGAGACGCGCGTGCAGGCCTACGTCGCCCGGCTGGTCGAGCGCGGCGACATCTACGCCGGCCATTATGAGGGCTGGTACGACGTCGGCCAGGAGGAGTTCGTCAGCGAGATGGAAGCCAAAGCCCAGGAGTACAAGTCCGCGGTCAACAAGAAGCCGCTGGTCCGCTACCAGGAGCCGAGCTACTTCTTCCGCATGAGCGCCTACCGGCAGCGCCTGCTGGACCACATCGCCGCCCACCCGGATTTCATTCAGCCCGAGGCCCGGCGCAACGAAGTGGTCTCCAAGGTCACCGCGGAGCTGCGCGACCTGTCGATCAGCCGACAGACGCTCACCTGGGGCGTGCAGATGCCCAACGATCCGACGCACACGATCTATGTCTGGATCGACGCCCTGTTCAACTACTGCACCGCGGTGGCCGCCGGCGAGAAAGAGGCGGTGTCGCGATTCTGGCCGGCCGACGTGCACATGATTGGCAAGGACATCCTCTGGTTCCACGCGGTGATCTGGCCCTGTGTGCTGATGGCCCTGGACGTGCCGCTGCCGCGGAAGGTCTTCGCCCATGGCTGGTGGACCAGCGAGGGCGAGAAGATGTCCAAGACGCTGGGCAACTTCGTGGACCCCTGGGAGATGACCCGGAAGTACGGCGTGGATCGCTTCCGCTACTTCGTGCTGCGCGAAGTGCCCTTCGGCGTGGACGGCGACTTCAGCGAGTCCCAGGTCGTCAGCCGATGCAACGCCGAGTTGGCCAACAACGTCGGCAACCTGCTGTCGCGCACGGTCAACATGATCACCCGCTACTTCGACGGGGCGATCCCCGCGCCGGCGGCCGGCGGGCCGGGCGAGGCCGCGGTCCGCGCCGAGGCCGACGCCCTGGCCGGTCGGCTGGCTGAGGCGATGGACGCCCTCCAGTTCCACAAGGCCGTCGAGGCCTCACTGCTGCTGGCGACCGCGACCAACAAGTACATCGACGACACTGCGCCGTTCAAGCTGGCCAAGAGCGACGCCCCGGCCGACCGCGAACGGCTGGGCACGATCCTCTACACCTGCGCCGAGGCGACGCGGCTGGTCGCGCTGGCGCTGGCGCCGTTCATGCCAGCGACGATCGAACGGGTGTGGTGTCAGTTGCCTTACACGCCGGCGGCCGGCGAAACCTTGCCCCGGCAACTGGCCTGGGGTAAGCTGTCGCCCGGCGCGAAGGTGACCAAGGGCGACGTGCTGTTTCCGCGACTGGAACCGCTGGAGGAGGCCCGCTAGCTCATGCCCGAGCAGAAGAGCATCGAGGACATCCTGCTGGCCAACGGGCATTACCCGCCCGAGGCGTTCGCGTTCGTGCAGCGCGGGCTGGCGTGGACCGTTGAGCAGCTCGGCCGGTCGGAAAAGCCCGAGGGCGAGCGGCACGTGAGCGGCCAGGAACTCAGCCGCGGGCTGTGCAACTTCGCGCTGCACGAGTGGGGCCTGCTGGCCCGGACCGTGCTGGAGAGCTGGAACGTCCGCCGCACGGACGATTTCGGCAAGATCGTCTTCTACCTCATCGAGAACTCGCTGATGCAGAAGCAGCCGGAGGACTCGATCGAGGACTTCCACGCGGTCTACGAGTTCCTCCCGGCCATGGACCGCACCTACCGGATCGACCTGTCCAACCTGGGCAAGCAGAGCGACAACTGACCGGCAGCCCGCCGGCGGCGTCGGGTGTAGCGATCGGCCCCCAGGCGCTGCGCCGGCGTTCCGTCGACCAGCGCGGCCAGGATCGCGGCCTCCACCGGCTCGGGCGCCAGCCGATCCAGCATCCGCCACGCGTTGTGAGTCAGCCAGGGCTTGAGGTCCGTCGTCTCGGCGGGGACCCGGCCCACGACCGCCAGCAGCGTAAGGACTGACTGCTTGTCCGTGCCGGCTGAGATGCTGTAACCCTCGGCTGTGAACCCGTCGATCCACCACTGTAACTGCGTGCGGTCGCGGTTATCGCGATACCAGCGAGCCCAGTCGCTGCGTGATGCGCCCGACGACTGATTGGTGATGAATCGCAGTGCGTCCGTTGCGTGGTTCCAGGTGCACGACTGGACATCGGCTGCCGGCATCCACCGCATGGCCCAGATGATCCGCGGCGCTGAAGACGCATCGCCGCAGGAACGGAGATGGACGAACTGATCGTGGGGGTCGATGTCCCACAGCATTGACCGGTGGCACAGTTCGCGAAGTTCAGCCGGCGATTCCGACTCGATTGCGTTCCAGTCGTGCAACGCCTGCGTGGGCTGCCACCAGGCGAAGTACCCGACGCCCAGCGGGGCCAGCCAACAGGCTGTCGCCACAGACAGCGGCAGCCATCGGCGGCGCGCATCGCGGCGCCGGATTGCGGCGTGCGCGACCTTGACCCATGCGGCGCACAGGAGCAGACCTGCCAGACACAGCACGCAGATGCCCAGGCCCAGCGCCCATAGCAGCCCGATCAGTTCGCCCGCGGCCAGCAGGGCGATCCCCCCGCCTACGACGGCGGGCAGCGTCCATGTCGATTGTCGCCAGGCCCTGGCGCGGTTACATGGGCGACGATCGGGAACGCCGAAATCAGCCGGCTGAGCAGTCATGGTGGGCCCCCGCGAGCCTGTTCGATCCACACTTCATCCTACGCTCGGGTCCATCCGGCGAGTAGCCGGAAACGGCCTCACTTGACAGCGGCGGCAGGACGCGGTAAAGCGGCGGGCTGCGTGTCGGAATCCGAGGATCTCACAGACTCCCAGAAAGGACCCGGCGATGGCCAAGCTTCCGATCGGACTTCAGCTTTATTCCATTCGCGAAGACTGCAAGGCGGACCTGCCCGGCACGCTCAAGAAGGTGGCCAGGATGGGCTATGACGGCGTCGAGTTTGCCGGCTACTACGAATACTCGGCCCAGGATCTCCGCAAGATGCTGGACGACCTGGGGCTCAAGTGCTGCGGCACGCATACCGGGCTCAAGACCGTGCTGGGCGACGAACTGGCCCGCACCATCGAGTTCAACAAGGTCCTGGGCAACCCCTACCTCATCGTCCCCTCGCTGCCTGAGGAACGCCGCAGCAGCCGCGACGCTTGGCTGAAGACCTCGGCCCTGTTCAACGAGCTGAGCGCCAAGGCCAAGGCCGCCGGCATGGTCGTCGGCTACCACAACCACCACATCGAGTTCGCCCCGATGGAAGGCGAGATCCCCTGGGACACCTTCTTCGGCAACACCGTCAAGGACGTGGTGATGCAGCTTGACACCGGCAACGCCCTGCACGGCGGCGGCGACCCGGTGCCCTACGTCACCCGCTACCCTGGCCGGGCGATCACCGTCCACCTCAAGGAATACAGCGGCGACCACAAGACGGCCCTGATCGGCGAGGGCGACGTGGACTGGCAGGCCATCTTCAAGGCCTGCGAGAGCGTCGGCGGCACGAAGTGGTACATCGTCGAGCAGGAGTCCTACGCCTTCCCGCCCATCGAGTGCGTCGACAAGTGCCTCAAGGCCCTTCGCGCGATGGGCAAGTAAACGCGATCGCCGCTTGAACGCGGTCTCGCACGGTGCAGACGCAAAATCGCAAGGCCCAGCCGCCCGCCGGCTGGGCCTTATTGTCTGGCAGACCCGCTGTGAGCCCCCGCTCCCTCTGCGTCTTCTTCGCGCCCGGACTCGGCCGGCCGCCGGATCATGCCGCAACTTCCTTCTCGATTGGCGTCGCCCGACTTATCATGGTGTAAGGGCCCGCACGGTGATGGGGGCGGCGCGAGGCCCGGCTGGTCAGACAGAAGGGGACCTCAATGCGATACGCTCTCCGGACCGCCGCGGCTCTGGCCGTCCTGGCTGCCCTCTCATCGCCGCTTGCGGCGGCCGACCCGCCAACGACCATGTCCGACGAATGCACCGACCCGCCGCAGTCGTTGTCGATGCTGGTAGCCGGGTCCTCCTCCATCGCCCGAATCGAAATCGGTCTGGCGGCCGACGGCAAGGTGCCGTTGCGCATCGTCCAGACGCTCAAGGGCAAGCCGCCGGCCGTGCCGGCTTCGTTGCCGATCCCCGACGAGAAGGAAGAAGCCGGCGCGTTCGACCTAGGCACATTAGTCCGCGTAAAGGTGGTCATCCGTGGCCTGCTGTTCGTCGCCGAGTTGCCGGATCCGGACGAGTACGATCGGAGCAGGCCGCGCAAGATTGTCACCGTCAGGTTGCTCTATCTGAACATGAGCGACAACGGCTGGCCTGGCTGGTTCCGGCTCTATCCGCCCGACGAATACGTTGACCGGTGGGAACTTGAACCGCGCTACGCGCCCAGCGGCGGGTGGATGGGCACGCTGGAGATGCTCGACAAAGCCGTGCGGGCCATGATCGCCCAGCCGGACAAGGTCGATTGGCCGATCTTCGACCAGGTCGAATACAAGCCGCTCATTCGCGTCGCAAAGGTAACCGGCCGCGTGGCCGACCTGCTCTGGGTCGACCTGTGCGGCGACGGCCGGCGGGTCGTGCTTGTGCTGTCGGATGCAGGCGACCGGGCATTCCGCTACGATACCAAGGAGGGGACCTTCGTCGACGTCACGGCCGATCTGAAGTTGGCGACCAAGTCGACGCGGGCCGCCATAGCGGACTTCAACGGCGACGGCCGGCTGGACCTCGCGTCGTGGACCGGACGGACGCTGGACATCTGCCTGCAGTCCAAGGCCGGCACGTTCGACGCCCGCCCGGCCTCCTCTGCGCTGGCGGAATGCCTCGACTTGTCGGCCATCGACGCCGGCTCGGACGGGCGGGCAGCGCTGCTGGTCAGCGGGCCGGGCATCCCGCGCCTGGCGACGCCGGACGCTGACGGTGCGATTCGCTGGCGAGCGGTCGTCGATTGGCCCCCTGGCCGAAAGTTCCCGCCGACCGACGGCAGCCAGGAGAAGGACTTCGGCGACGCGAAGGCCTGCGTGGTAGCCGACTTCACCGGCGACGCGCGGGCCGACATCCTCCAGCCGTTCGCCGAGGGCGGGCTGCTCTACGCCCGGCAGGCTGACGGGTCGTTCGCTGCGCCGGCCTTCTGCGGCGTCGCGTCGGCTGAGCCGCGGGAGTCCGTCGTCTGGGACAAGGACGACCCGGCTCGCGGCACGCCTGTGCCCTACGCCGGCGGATGGCTGCGGGCGGGCAGGGGCCCGGTCCGCGGGCGGACGGGCGACTTCGACGCCGACGGCCTGCTGGACGCGCTGCTCTACGGTCCTGACGAAGGCACGCGGCCGTGGCGCAACGCCGGCGGCGGGCGGTTCGACGGGCCGTATCCCGCCGGCGCGCTGGACTACATTAACAACGGCATCGCCTGCATCGGCGACATCAACAACGACGGCCGCCAGGACATCCTGATGGTCGGC
Source organism: Phycisphaerae bacterium (assembly GCA_022072085.1). Classification (GTDB taxonomy): domain Bacteria; phylum Planctomycetota; class Phycisphaerae; order JAJVII01; family JAJVII01; genus JAJVII01. The sequence continues at coordinate 8,968 of JAJVII010000016.1, read as the reverse complement.
GGGAACGGCACGCTGCACTGCGTCGTCGGCCAAGGCTTCTTCCACTTCGCCTGGGCCGGGGCAGCCACAGCGAGCTGGTATCCGCTGACCTGGCCGAAGGAGGGGGAACCGTTCGCACAATCTGCCGGCCAGCAGGCGGGGCTGCTGGCCGACCTCGACGGCGACGGGGCGCAGGAATCGATCGTCGTGATGGGCAACGGCGATCTGTGGGTCGGCTATCCGCACTCGGACGAGCCGCGGTTCAAGACGCTAGCGGTGCGGGCGTCGCTGCCGCCCGGCGGACGATTCGCCGGGCCGTTGACCGTGACCGGCTGGTCCGCCGGCCGATGCCTCGGCGCGTGGAACGTCACCCACGCCGCACCCGCGTTCTTCGCCGGCCGCACGCCGGCGGACATGAAGCTCCGCTGGCAATACCCCGGCCGGCCGCTGTGTGAAACGACCCTCCGCGTCGAGCAAGGCCTGGTCGATGTCCAACTGACCCCAACCGGCCTGACAACCCGGCCGGCCGACTGACGCCGGTCTCTTGTCGAGGCTGGATGGCGACAGGCGGGGGCCGGGCGGCTAGACTGGGGCGGGAACCGGACGGCGGCATGTCCTGATGAGGGCCACGCATGACACTGAACAGGCGACAGATGCGGCTGGTGCTGCCGGTGGCGCTGGGGGTGGCGCTGGGGATGGCGGCGTTCTCGCTGCTGTTCGTCGTGCTTCGCGGGATCGGCGTGCTGGAAGCCGTCCTCTGGCCGCTGGCGATGGCCCTGCTGGTCGCCTACATCTTCGACCCGCTGGTCACCTGGGCCCGCCGCCGCTGCCGCATGCCGCGCGTTCTGACCACCTCGCTGCTGTTCGTGGTCAGCTACACGCTGCTCATCCTGCTCTGCCTGTGGCTCGTGCCGGTCATCTATCGCCAGACGGTCGGGCTGGCCAACGATCTGCCCGATCTGACCCGCCGCGGTTACGCGTGGGTCTCATCGCACGTCGACGTCCAGCGGATCATCCACCACGGCGCACCGCCCGCGACGCAGCCCGGCGAGTCACCCGGCCCCGGGCAGCCGACGCCGGCGGAGCGGATCGGGCAACTCGTCGGCCAACACGGCGCGACGGTCGGCCAGGCGGTCGGCCGAGTGCTCGGATACGCCGGCGCGGGCATCAGCGCCCTGTTCTACGCGATCAGCCTGTTCCTGCTGATGCCGATGTATACGTTCGTCTTCCTGTGGCACTTCGACCGCATCCGGGCGTGGCTGGCCGGCTGGATGCCGGCCGACGAGCGCGACCGCATCGTGCAGGTGTCCCGGCGCATGAATACGGTCGTCGCAGCATTCTTCCGCGGCCGGCTGATCTGCTGCGTGCTGGTCGGCGTGCTGACGGCGGTCGGCTGGGCGATCGTCGGGCTGAAGTTCGGCCTGCTGCTCGGCCTGATGGTCGGCGTGCTGAACCTCGTGCCGTTCGTGAGCATCCTGGTCGGGCTGCCGATCGCCTGCGGCGTGGCGCTGCTGACGGGAGACCATCCGGCGACGATGTTGATACTGACCGTCGTCCCGTTTACTATCGTCCAGGCGCTGGACAACTTCCTGTTCACGCCGATGATCCAGGGCAAGGCCGTCGGGCTGCACCCGGTGACCATCGTGGTGGTGCTGCTGATCGGATCGGCGTGGATGGGCGTGCTGGGCATGTTGCTGGCGGTGCCGGTGGGGGCGGCGATCAAGGTCCTCTGGACCGAGTGGGGCGGCCCGCGGCTGCGGGCGCTGCTGCACACCGGTCCGGCGCCTGTTGCTGCGGCAGCCGCTCCGGCCGACCAGGTGAAAGCGAATGAGCAGACGAAATCGTAGAAAGAACGCCTCGGGCCCCAGGCCCGAGAAGGTCCCGGCCCCCAAGCCCGCCGCGGCCGCCCCGGCCAAGCCGGTCATCCCCGACGCGCCGCCGATGTCCGGCGGGCGACGCCGCTGGGTGATGTGGACGGGCCTGGCGATCTACACGGTCTGGCTGGCGTGGCTGGCCTACCTGGCCGCCCACTCCGTCCGCTGGACGCCGGGGCCGTGAAGAGGCCGCCCGGGGCGGCAATGTCGAATGACGAATTCTCGAATGTCGAAAGAATGCCGAATGGCAAATGACGAATGGAGAGCGGATCGCACGGTGCGATTCGTCATTGGTGCTTCGACATTCTTTCGTCATTCGTTATTGAGACCCGAATTCTGTCTTTGCAGGATACGCGAACTTCTTACCCGGTGAATCGATGACCCAGTTGAATCTGTCCGATGCGGCCGCCCGACTGCCCCGACGCCCGGTGGGCGACCTCAAGGCCGGCGAGCGGGTGGACCAGGTCTTCCTGGTGACCAAGAAGGATCTGCGGGCCGCCAGCAACGGCTCGCTCTACATCCACGCCATCGTCAGCGACAAGACCGGCGAGATGGTTGCCCGCATGTGGCAGGCGACAGAGGATATCTTCTCTACCATCCCCGACGGCGGGCTGCTCCGCATCGCCGGCCGCGTCGACAGCTACAAGGGCAACCCGCAGCTCATCATCGACTCACTGCGGCCGGCGGACCTGGAGACCATCGACGTCTCGGAGTTCATGCCGGCGACCAAGCACGACATCCGCGAGATGTTCGAGCAGATCAAGAAGCACCTGTCGGCGATCAAGGATGCGGATCTGCGCCGGCTGATCAGCGCGGTGCTGGCTGACGAGACGATGATGACCGAGTTCCGCCGCTCCCCGGCGGCAGTGAGGAACCACCACGCCTTCATCGGCGGGTTGCTGGAGCACACGCTGTCGCTGCTGGGGGCGGCCCGGCGGCTGCTGCCGCACTACCCGCAGGTGAACGCCGACCTCGTGCTGGCGGGCATCTTCCTGCACGACATCGGCAAGACCCGCGAGCTGAGTTCGGCGATGGGCTTCGAGTACACCGACGAGGGCCATCTCATCGGCCACATCTACGTCGGCGCCCAGTACGTCCAGCAGAAGGCGGCCGAGCTGGCCGACGCGGGCGAGCCGGTGAACCCCGAGGCGCTGCGACTGCTGCTGCACATCATCCTCAGCCATCACGGCCAGATGGAATTCGGCGCCCCCGTGCTGCCCAAGACGCGCGAGGCGTTCATGGTGCACTACCTGGACAATCTGGACGCGAAGATCAACACGTTCGACAGGGTTGTCGCGGGCGATTCGAACCAGGACGCCGGCTGGTCGCAGTACGAGTCGAGCCTTGGCCGCCGCCTCTACAAGCGCGACTACGCCGGCCCCGAGTCCTCCACCGACGCCGACAAGCCCCGCAAGGGCGGGTTGGAATAGCCGCTCGGCGCCTTGCTCCCTTCCATGCGAAAGAGTATACTTGTACAGGTAGGAGTTAATGTACGTAACGGGAGGTTGTGTCATGGGCAAGATCGCAGTCGAGCAGGCCCGCCGGAATTTCTCCGACGCGGTTAACCGGGCGGCCTACGGCAAGGAGCGGCTGATCCTGACCCGGCGCAGGAAGGGCGTCGCGGCCATCGTTCCGCTGGAGGACCTCGAGCTGATCGAGGCGATGGAAGACCGGCTGGACTTGGAAGAGGCCCGCAAGGTTCTGGCGGACCCCAAAGAGAAATTCGTGCCCTACCGAGAGGCTCGCAAGAGACTGGGGCTTAAATGACCTACCGGGTTCTCATCAGCACTCGGGCGGAGCGGAACCTGGCCAAGCTTCCCAAACCGATATGGGTGCGATTGGACGCGGCGATCCAATCGCTTGAGGACGACCCCCGTCCGCATGGCGCCGTGAAGATGGCCGGCAAGGAAGGCTTTCAACGCATCCGGGTCGGCGATTATAGAGTCATCTATGTAATCCGCGACCAACGCATCCTCGTGTTGGTGGTGAGGGTTGGCCACCGCAGAGAAGTCTATCGTTGAGAACTTGCGGGGCTTTGAGAAGGACACTCCATGAGCGAATTGGAATCCAGGGGCGCGGACTTTCTCCACGAGGCCGTGGCGGCCGATCTGTCCGCCGGGCGGTTCGACCGCGTGCACACGCGCTTCCCTCCCGAGCCTAACGCCTATCTGCACATCGGCCACGCCAAGGCCGTCTGGATCAGCTACGGCATCGCCCGCGACTTCGGCGGGCTGTTCAACCTGCGATTCGACGACACCAACCCGGCGGCCGAGGAGCAGGAGTTCGTCGACGGCATCATCGCCGACGTCCGCTGGCTGGGCGCCGACTGGGGCGACCGGCTCTTCTTCGCCTCCGACTACTTCGAGCAGATGTACGAGTGGGCCGTGCAGCTTGTCCGCCAGGGCGACGCCTACGTCTGCGACCTGTCGGCTGAGCAGGTGTCGGCCACCCGCGGCACGCTGACCACGCCGGGCGCCGCGAGCCCGTTCAGAAACCGCAGTGTTGAGGAGAACCTCGACCTGTTCGCCCGCATGCGGGCCGGCGAGTTCCCCGACGGATCGCGGACGCTGCGGGCGAAGATCGACATGGCCCACCCCAACCTGAACATGCGCGACCCGGTGATGTATCGCATCCTGCACGTCGCCCATCACCGCCAGGGGGACAAGTGGTGCATCTACCCGATGTACGACTGGGCCCACGGCCTGGAGGACAGCATCGAGGGGGTCACGCACTCGCTCTGCTCGCTGGAATACGAGAACCACCGGCCGCTCTACGACTGGTTCCTCGACCGGCTGGGCATCTACCACCCGCGACAGATCGAGTTCGCCCGCTACAGCCTGACCTACACGGTGATGAGCAAGCGGCGGTTCGTGCAGCTCGTCGAGGGTGGCCACGTCAACGGCTACGACGACCCGCGGCTGCCGACGCTGGCGGGCCTGCGCCGCCGCGGCGTCACGCCGCAGGCCATCCGGGCGTTCTGCGAGCGGATCGGCGTGGGCAAGGCCGACACCAACGTCGCCGTCGACGTTGCCCTGCTGGAGCATTTCATCCGCGAAGAACTCAACCGCACCGCGCCGCGGCGGATGGCCGTACTCGATCCGCTCCGCGTGGTCATCGAGAATTACCCCGAGGGGCAGGCCGAGGAACTGGACGCGGTGAACAACCCCGAGGACGCCGCCGCCGGCAGGCGGAAGGTTCCGTTCGGCCGCACGCTCTACATCGAGCGCGAGGACTTCATGGAGGACCCGCCGAAGAAGTTCTTCCGCATGGCGCCCGGCCGCGAGGTGCGGCTGCGCTATGCCTACTTCATCACCTGCCGCGAGGCCGTCAAGGACGCCGCGGGCAACGTGGTGGAGCTGCGCTGCACCTACGACCCGGCCACCCGCGGCGGCGACGCGCCCGACGGGCGGAAGGTGAAGGCGACGCTGCACTGGGTGGCTGCCGACTCCGCCGTGGACGCGGAGGCCCGCCTCTACGGCCACCTGTTCACCCAGGCCGACCCCGACGAGGCCCCGGAGGGCAAGGACTACCGGGCCAACCTGAACCCCGACTCGATGAAGGTTATCGCGGCCAAGTGCGAGCCGGCCCTGGCGGCGGCCGCCCCCGGCGACCGCTTCCAGTTCGAGCGGATGGGATACTTCTGCTGCGACCCGGACAGCGCCGCCGGCCGCCCGGTCTTCAACCGGACCGTGACGTTGAAAGACACGTGGGCGAAGGTGCAGAAGCAGGGGAAGTGATTATGGATTTCCGATTTCAGATTGAACAAGGGATCGCCTCCGGCAATCGGCAATCTTCAATCCCAAATCTGCGATTCAGCCGTCAGTTCTCGTCGTTGTCGTGGTCCGGCTCGACCAGGTGCTGGCCCATGACGTCGTTGACCTGCTGGACCAGTTCGATGTAGTTGGCCTGGGCTTCGAGGTAATCCTTCAGCGTTGCGTTGCCGTAGATCTTCTCCTGCGTCGTCGCCAGGCCGTGCTTGTCGGCCACCTCGATCGGCTTGCCTTCCTGTTCCTTGGTCGCGATGGCCGCCAACTGCTTGTTGAACTGCTCCAGCAGCCCCATGGCCACGGCATCCTTGTTCACCTTCTCGCGCAGCTCCTTGAATCGCCGGGTGCGGGCGCTGTCGGCCATCGCCTTGCCCAGCCGGTCGGCCAGATCCTTGATCTGCGGTTCGATGCTCACGGCGCTTTCCTTTTGCTGGCGGCAGGGTTACAGTAGCCGGCAAGGACGTTCCCCGTAGGATCGGCCTGGGGGCATTTCAACGTCAACGCCCTTCGCGACCCGATCATCCTATAGCAGCGACGCCCGCCATGACAACAGATAAAGATTTCTCCGGACAGATCCTCGAACACCTGACCGCTCGCAACTATCAGCCCAAGAAAGTCCGCCAACTCGCCAAGGCCCTGGGCGTTGCCGACACCGACTACGACACCTTCCGCGGCAACGTGGACCGCCTGCGGCAGACCGGCCGACTCATCTTCGGCGCGAAGAACGCCGTCATGCTGCCGCGGATGAGCGACCGCTTCGTCGGCACCTACCGGGCCAACCCGCGCGGGTTCGGCTTCGTCGTTCCCGTCGAGCCGGGCACGCACGAGGACCTCTACATCCCCGAGGGCGAGAACCTCGACGCGATCACCGGCGACATCGTCGCGGCCAAGGTCATCCAGGGCCCGCGCGAGGGCAAGGGGGCCCGCGGCCGGATCGTCGAGATCGTCTCGCGCGGCTTCTCGCGGTTCGTCGGCACCGTCATCCAGGTCAAGGACCGCTACTTCGTCGAGCCCGACGGCAAGCAGTTCACCGACCTGATCGCGGTCGGCGACCTGTCGGCCAAGAACGCCCGGCTGAACGACAAGGTCGTCGTCGAACTGACGCAGTATCCCGACAAGCACAGGCTGGCGGAGGGCGTCATCGTCGAGGTCCTCGGCGCCCGCGGCGAACCGGGCGTGGACACGCTGACCGTCCTGCGGCAGTTCCACATCCCCGACCGGTTCAACGCCGCGGTCATGGAAGAAGCCGGCCAGCAGGCCCGCACGTTCGCCCCCGAGTCGGCGGCTGCGGGACGCACCGACCTGCGCGACGAGTTCGTTGTGACCATCGACCCGGCGACCGCGCGCGACTTCGACGACGCGATCAGCCTCAAACGCCTCGACGACGGCGGCTGGCGGCTGGGCGTTCACATCGCCGACGTCGCCCACTTCGTCCCGCCCGGCTCGGCGCTGGATGGGTCCGCCCGCGAGCGCGGCAACAGCGTCTACTTCGTCGATCTGGTCGTGCCGATGCTGCCGGAGGTGCTCAGCAACGGCGTATGCTCGCTTCGGCCGGACGAAGACCGCCTGGTCAAGAGCGCCTACATCACCTACGACGCCGCCGGCCGCGTCCGCAAAGAGGAGTACTACAACGCGGTCATCCGCTCCAACTGCCGGCTGAACTACGAGCAGGCCCAGTCGGTGATCGACGGGCGCCCGGACGCGGACATCCCGGCTGACGTGGTCGCGCTGGTCGCGGAGATGAACCGGCTGGCCCGCACCATCTTCGACCGCCGATATGGCGAGGGCATGCTGCACCTGGACCTGCCCGACGTCGAGCTGATCCTGGACGATCAGGGCAAGGTCGTCGACGCCAGGCCGGAAGACTCCAGCTTCAGCCACACGCTGATCGAGATGTTCATGGTCGAGGCCAACGAGGCCGTCGCCCGCCTGCTCAACCGGCTGAACGTCCCGTTCATCCGCCGTATCCACCCCGAGCCCGAGGAGCAGGACCAGCAGAAGCTGGCGACGTTCGTCCGCATCTGCGGCCATCGCATCCCCAAGAAGCTCGACCGCTCGTCGATGCAGCGGCTGCTCAAGAATGCCCAGGGCACGCCGGAGAGCTACGCGATCAACATGGCGTTGCTGCGGAGCTTCGAGCAGGCGGTCTATTCGCCGGCCGACGAGGGCCACTTCGCGCTGGCCAGCCGGCACTACACGCACTTCACCAGCCCGATCCGCCGCTACCCGGACCTGACGATCCACCGGCTGCTGGACCAGTATTTCGCCGGCGACTTCGCGGGCAAGAAGGGCGCCCGCAAGCGGGCGGCCATGAGCAACGAGGAACTGGTTACGCTCGGCAAGCATTGCTCGATGACCGAGCGGCGGGCCGATCAGGCCGAGCGGGAGCTGAACGAGCTGAAGGTGCTCACGCTGCTGGCCGACCACGTCGGCGATCATCTCTACGGCGTGGTGGACGGCGTCGCGAACATCGGCGTCTACGTGCAGTGCTCACGCTACCTGATCGACGGGCTGATCCGCTTCAACGACCTCACCGACGACTGGTGGGAACTGGACGCCCGCTCCGGCGCGGTGGTCGGGCAGCGATCGGGAAAGCGGATCCAGATCGGCGACCTGGTCGAGGTGCAGATCATCGACGTGGACATCGCCCGGCGCGAGCTGGACCTGCGACTGATCGGCGATTTCGGCCGCAAGGCCCGCATCGAAGAGCTGATGTCCAACTCCCCGACGGCCGCCCCCGGCGCCGCCGGCCAGGCCGACCGCCCTGCTGCCGGCCCCAGGCCGGGCCGCGGCGGCCTGGACAAGCCCGGCGGCCAGCGGAAGGGCGACGCCCCCAAGCCCGGCCAGAAGTCGCACAGGAACGATCGCCACAAGGGAGGCCACAAGAACAAGGGCGGCCGCAAGTCCGGCCGCAACCGAGGCGGTCGCCGCAGCCGGCGAAGGTAGAGGCGGAGGAGGGGCGGAAGAAAGGGGACAGGCTCGCCCTGTTCAAATCACCGATGAATAGCCGATATAGGGAACATGTCACGGACGACCAAAGACCCCATCGCGTTGGCGCGAGCGGCGTTGGGGGCGGGCAAGGAGGCCCTGGCCGACTATTCCTGCCCCAAGAGCCGCCACGACTTCACCCGGCCGCAACTGTTCGCCATGCTCACGCTGCGTCAGTTCTTCAAACTGGACTACCGCGGCGTGGTCACCTGGCTCAAACGCTGGAGCGACCTTCGCGTCGAACTGGGCCTCAAGAAGGTCCCCTGCTACCGCACGTTGCACGAGGCCGAGAAGCGGCTGCTAAAAAAGGGGGCGCTGACCGCCTCCTGGACGCCACCATCGACCAGGCCCGCGCCCCCG
>JAJVII010000053.1 GCA_022072085.1 Phycisphaerae bacterium | reverse complement strand
TGCTGTCCTTGTTGGCCTTGCTGGCCTTGCTGACCCTGTTGCCCGTGCTGGCCTTGTTGACCTTGCTGGCCCTGCTGGCCCTGCTGCCCTTGCTGGCCCTGTTGACCTTGCTGACCCTGCTGGCCCTGTTGCCCTTGCTGGCCTTGTTGACCTTGCTGGCCCTGCTGACCCTGCTGGCCCTGTTGACCTTGCTGGCCCTGTTGACCTTGCTGGCCCTGCTGGCCATCGTTGACTTTGCCCTTGGTCAGTTCGCCGGCCAAACCGAGCAGTTCTTCGGCTTCCTTCATCGGGCCTTCGCGGATGTCATGCAGGCCGGTCTTCACCTGGCCGATCTGCCCGTTCAACTCGTCGTCCTTGATGTTGTTGTTCTTCAGCTTGTTCTCGGCGTCGTTGGCCTTGCCCTCGAGGTTGCTCATCCGCCCGCGCAGGTCGTTCTGGCGGGAGCGGAGCCGGTTGAACTCGTCCACGTGTCCCGAGTTGACCCCGTGCTTCTGGATGTCCTCGACCAGGGCCATCGTCGCGTCGCGGATGGCCTCCTGCTCCTTGCGGACGTCGATGATGTCGTTGCGCAGGTGCGCCAGGTCCTGCTTGACGCTCTTGATGATGTCCTCGCGGCTGACGACGTTGACGATGATGGCCTCGGTCCGGGCGCTATGCTTCTTCACCTGCTCGGGCGAAAGGGCCGCCCGGCTCGCGGGGTCGCGGTTGGACAGGTAGTTGTCGGTCACCTCGGCCCAGACGAAGATCTTGTCGCCGGCGCGGGCGCCGAGGCGCGACTCGGTCTTGCCCGGCTCGGGCGGCAGACGCAGCGTCGTCAGGTCGAACTGGTAGGCGGCGACCACGCCCTTGCGCCCGGTCCGGGCGGCATCGTTCGTGTCGGCGATCGAGCTGAGCGTCTGGACGACGGCCTCGTTGTCCTTCTGCCCCTCCAGCCGATAGTGCAGCGTGAAGGTCGCGACCGCGTAGTCGTCGCTGGCGTGCAGCGAGGTGTCGATCTTCGCGTCCGAAGCCACCTGCAACTCGCGCTCGGTCGGCAGGGTCCAGACCACGTCAGGCCCCTCGTCCGAGGTTGCCTGGATGTGGTACTCCGGCTTGTTGTGCCCGTAGTTGTTGTCGAAGTGGCCGCCCTGCGTGTCCATCTTCGCGTCGATGAGATACGGCGAGACGCGGGTGTCGCCGCTCACCTCGCACTCGAAGCGGAACGTCAGCGGCTGGTCCGCAACCGGCGTCGCCCGCAGGTTCGAGGTCCGCCCCGGCGTGCCGTCGCGGTCGAGGAAGAACTGCGGGCCGGACTCGTCAACCCACAACGGCCGGTTCACCTGCATGTCGATGCGGACGCGTGAGCCCTGGAGCACGGCGATCAGGCCGTCGTTCGGCATCGGCAGCGCGGGCTTCCAGGCCTCTTCGGCCTTGCCGTCGGCGTTGCGCTGCTGGAGATAGGGCGGGTCCTGCACGCTGTAGGTGGCCGACACGATGGCCGGCCGATCCACGACGTCGACGTGGAACACGCCGGACCGCGTCTCGCGGTCGGTCAGGTAGAGCGTGCCCTCGACGGCGGCGAAGTAGTAGTCGAAGCTCTCCTGGAGATTGCGGAAAGGCGACTTGAGCCCATAGGTCACGCTGACCGGGTGTTTGAGGACGTAGACCTTGCTGCCGTCGTCGCGGGTGATCGTCTCTTCGATCTCTGACGCGTCCGCGGGCGCCTTGGCCGTCTCCTTGGTCTCGATGCGAGTCAGCTTGACCCGCTGCCAGTCCTTGTCCGACTTGAACCGGTAGTAGACGTAGGTGGTCGGGCCCGCGTCCTCGCCGCGGGTCAGCGTCATCAGCACCGGGAAGTCCTGCCCGACGGCGCGGGTGTCGTTGCCGGTCAGCGGAGTGATCTCGATCTGGTTGGGCCAATGCGCGTTGGTCATCGGCCACAGCAGCCGCGAGAATCCCGTGCGGGCCCAGGCCGGCTGGAACGTGAGCACCGCGATCAGGCCGACGGCGGCCAGGATGCCCGCGAGCATGCCCAGGCTGGTGGCCTTGAGCGACAGGACCTTGGCGAACGGAACATTGCCGCTGGTCTGGCCGGCCTGCTTGACGACCTCGCGGATCAGCGCCGCCGAGACGCCCTCCTGCCGGTCGGGGCTGGTGATGAAGTTCACCGTGGAGGCAAGCTGGTCGTTCAGTTCGGGGAAGCGGGCTTCGAGCTTGAGGGCCACGTCCTCCAGCGAGATGCGGGCGCGGATGGGCAGATAGAGGAACCGCCAGGCCGAGTAGCCCAGCACGCACAGCAGCCCCAGCGAGATCGCCAGGCGCAGCACGCCGGGGAACCGCAGCAGGAAGTCCAGCGCCACGGGCGCCAGGAACGAGACGACGACGACCGCCGCCATCAGCCCCAGCCCGTAGGCGATCAGCATCAGACGAGCCCGCAGACGGATGGAGTGCAGACGCCCGATCAGTTCGCGTTCAGTCATGGCCTACCCCTGTCTTGGGACAGAAAGTGAGGGTCAGACACATTCCATATTCTATTTCGACGCCCCGGCCGATTCCCGGGTTCCCGATGGAAAAGGATCAACACAAAGGCCCACGAAGGTCACACGAAGGGCCACGAAGGAGAATCCGGTTTCTTTGTCTTCAAACCAAAGCCGCCTTCGTGGCCCTCGATTCCGGATTCGCGGCCCTTCGTGTTGATTCTTTCTTGGGCGCCCTATCGCACAACGCAGAAACCGGCCGATTACTGCAAGTTGAACCGCTTGCGCAGGATCCACTCGGCGGTGATGAGCAGGGCGAACAGGATCAGGGACAGCCGCGTGTCCCACAGCGGCACGCTGCGGTTGTCCTCGATCGGCCGACCCATGTTGGGCATCTGGGTGACAAGGCGGTCCAGATCCGCCAGCGTGCCCGATCGGCCGTTGGTCATCGCCGACAGGCGCTCCAGCGAGTCGGGGTCGATGCGCCGGTCCTGCGTCTCCTTGCTGGCCATCTGCACGCTGATCTGCACGCGCGGGACGGACATGTCGTCACGGCCGGCCCGTCCGAAGTTCGTAGCGATCGTCGAGGCGGTCAGCGAGAAGGCCCAGTTGCCGGCCGCCGGCGGCTGGTAGACGCCGGTGTACTGCATGCTGTTCTTGTCGACGCGCTTGAGCACCAGGCCGGCGGCCTGGTGATTGTTGCGGTCGGTGACTTCGATCTCCAGCTTGTCGGGCAGTTGCGGCGCCAGCGTCTTGTCCAGCACCTCCAGCACGACCTTCACTTCCTCGTTCAGGTCGTATTCCGGTCGGCCGGTCCGCAGGATGAACCGCCGGTCGCGCTGGAGCAGCTTGTTGCGCGAGAGCTGGCGGACCACCTGCACCCAGTAGGTGTCGAACCAGCCCACGCCGGTGTGCCAGCGCCACCGCCAGGTCGCGTCGATGGCCGAGAAGTAGGTGCTGCCGTAGCCCCACTGCCCGGTGACCAGCAGCGGCACGGGCTGGTTGTCGCGGCCGTACTTGTCGGTCGGATGCTCAGCCAGCACCTCGGCGCCGGGCTTGAGCCGTTTGATGCGGTAATACCAGTAGAGTTCCGGGAAGTTGTCGATCGTCTTCTCGTTATCCTCGGGGCGTTCCTCGAACCGCAGGATCGGGCTGTGCTTGCCTTCGTAGGTCAGCCTCAGCTTGTAGGGCCGGTTGGGCGTCGCGGTGGTTTCGGCGGCACTCCCGGCGTCGATCTCGACGGGCATCAGGCGGGCCAGCGGCGTGTTGGCGTAGGCGTTGGGCGTCCAGCAATCGCCGGCGATGACCGCGAAGCCGACGCTCTGCTCGCGGACCAGTTTCTCCATGTCCACCATCTGCTGGTAGGTCAGGTCCAGGGGGTTGACGTCGCCGAAGATGATGACGTCCCAGGCCCGCTCCTTCCACTCGGCCATATCGACCGGCAGACGGGTGATCGGCTCGTTGCCCTCCTGGGCAAAGTTCTCGTCGGCTGACAGCAGCAGGGCGCTGACGATGATCGATCGCTCGTTCTTGAGCGAGTGCATCAGGTAGCGGTATTCCCAGCGGGGGTAGCCGTCGATGTAGAGCACGCGGACCTTGGCGTCCTTGACCTCCAGGTGGACGATCGACTGGTTGTTGTCGGGGTTGATGTCGCCGGCTTCGGGGGCGACGCGGATGGCCAACTGGTAGTCGCCCGGAAGCTGGGGGCGGAAGCGCAGCTCGGCCTTGACCTCCGACTCTCGCTGCGGCGGGCCGGAGGCGTCGCCGTCGCCGGACTGGATCGGCCGACCGACGGTCACCTCTTCGGGCGGGGCCAGGTCGGCGCCGGTGGCGGCGTCGACCAGGTGGACCTGGACTTTCTGCTCCTCCTGGTAGCCGTGCTGGATGACGGTGGCCTCGACGGCGACCTGGTCGTTGGCGAAGACGACCGGGGCCGCCAGCGCGGCGCTGACGGCCAGGTCGCGCGGGGGCTCCTCGGAACCCACGCGGAAGGTGTAAATCGGCACCGGCGTACGGAACTTGCGGGCCAGCTCCAGCACCGCGCCCAGATCGGTCTCGCCGGTGTTGCGCCCGTCGCCGATGATGATCAGCCCGGCCAGCCGCCGTCCGCGCAGGTCCTGGAGCACGTTGTAGGCCGACCGGGCCAGGTCGGTCGCCAGGCCGCCCGCGTCGAGCTTGAGCTGGTCGATCTTGGCGACGGCTTCGTCGGCAGCCGGCAGGTCCGCGTCGCGGACGAGCGTCTCGTCCTGGTCGGACTTGGGGTCGCGTGCGGACTGGTGCAGTTCGAGGCGGCGGACGGCCTCGGCGTCGTAGGTGAACAGGGTGAGGTCGTTGTTGGCCAGCAGGCGGCGGAGAACGCGATGGTTGTCTTCGTCGATCGCCTGACGGACCAGGTCGATGCGCTTGCGGCCGTTGTAGCGGTCCGCGACTTCCTTGAGGCTCGCGGCGTCGGGCTGGGTGGTGGGACCGCCGTCGGCGGCCAGGGCGTCCTTAATCATCTGGTCGCCGGGCAGGTAGTGGTCGGGGGTGTCCATCGACGCCGAGGCGTCGATCAGGACGGCCACCACGCCGGGCTCGCGATCGGTGTGCTCGATGCGGATGACCGGCTGCCAGATCAGCAGCAGCAGCAGGAGCAGCAGGATGACGCGGAGGGCGCCGCCGAGACCCTTGCAGAGCTTCGTGCCGCCGTCGCGGCGATAGACCCAGACGACGTAGGCGATCAGGGCGACGGTGGCCAGCAGCGACACCCAGGGCGCCCAGGCGTCGGTCAGACGCACCGTCACCTCGCCGCCCTCGGGCAGCTTGACCCGCTTGAGATCCAGCAACCAGTCCCAGATGCGCTGCATAGTTTCAGCTTTCCTGTCCGGTCGATGCCGGCTTGACACGAAGACTCATGAAGGGAAGAAAAGGGCCGCGAAGGAGGCCCTGTTTCAGTCATTCTCGGATTCCGCGTCTTCTCCGCAGCCTTCGTTCTTTCGTTCCCTCTGTCTCCGTTCTTCGTGGCCCTTCGTGTTTATCTTTCTCCCCGACTACTCCCGGAAGTGCCCGAAGCGCTGCGCCAGCAGCGTCTCCAGCAGGCACAGTCCCAGCACGCAGTAGAGCAGGATCTTGGAGATCTCCCGCGCCCCGGTCAGGGCGGCCGCCCCGGAGTCCTCCAGGTCGGCGGTCTTCACCTGGCGGACCTTCTTGTTCAGCACGGCTCCCATCGCGTCATCGGACATCGTCCGCACGTCGCCCTCGGCCGACGCCAGCGGGTTGACCGCGTAGCGGAACTCCTGGCGGACCGGCTCGCCGTTGGTCAGCCGCGAGACCTCCAGCCGATAGAAGCCCGGCGTGACCAGCGGGCCGTAGGCCACCTCGAACTGCCGCTGCGACAGCGGCGAGGCGCCCTCCATCGGCCTGGCGTTCAGCAACTCGGTCCGGGGCCCGTCGGGCGTCGGGATCGTCAGCTTCGGACCGGACTGGGCCTCCTCCACCGTCAGCGACTCGCTCAGTTCGCCGCCGATGGCCAGGTTGCGGGTCATGTCGTCGGCCGGCGAGAGGTAGTAGGCCAGCTTGTGGAACAGCGGGAGGAAGTCTCGCTTCAGCGGCAGCGTGCTCCAGGCGGTGTCGGCGGTAGTGGTGATCAGGGCGCAGTGCCCCAGGCCAAACCGCTTGACCACGATGGCCGGGTCGCCGCCGGTGTATTGCAGCAGGACTTCGGCCTCGCTCTTGGCGGGCACTTCGACCTTCATGTGCCGGAAGAATCGGGCCGACTGCAAGGCCTCCTTCTTGGAGGTGATGAACTCGTTGAGGACCGGGTGGTTGGGGGCGGCAATCTCGATGTGGTCGCCGGCGGAGCGGTTCTCCGGGTCGCCCACGGCGCCGACCAGCTTGGCCGGCATCACGCCCTTGCCGTCCTGGTAGAACAGCTCATTGTAGAGGTCGATGGCCTTGGCGTTCTCGGTGCGGTCGCCGACGAAGATCATCAGCCCGCCCCCGGCCCGGACGAAATCAGACAGGTCCCGGGCGACGTCGGGGTAGTCCTTCACGCGCAACAGGTTCACGTTGGCCAGCGCGACGATGTTCGACCGCGCCAGCCAGCCGGGGCTGCGCACCAGCGACTCCTCGACCTGCGGTCGAAGGGTGTAGCTCTCCATCTCCGCCAGCTGGTCCAGCCCGCCCAGGCCGGTGATCGGCGCCAGAGCGACGCGCAGGTAGAAGGTTTCGGCGTCGCCGGGGGTGTCCATCTGGCCGGGGTCGCCGTCGATCAACAGCGCCCGCATGCTCGAGAGCAGGTCCATGCTCAGCCGCCGCTGGTTGTCGACAGCCAGCAGGTCGTCGCCGAGCGAGTCCGAGCCGCGGTCGACCAGCCGCACGTCCAGCGTGTGGAAACCCGGCCCGGGGAACGGCAGCGTCTCGTGGATGGTCTCGTCCTTGCCCGGCAGGACGACGATGCTCTTGTTGACCGGCAGCAGAATGGGCTGATCGACGGTCCGGCCGCCGGGCCGGTCGGCATCGATGGTGACCTTGAGCTGCATGTTGCGGGCGTCTTCGGCGCCGAAGTTGTGGACCGTCGCGGAGAACTGGATGATGTGCTCTTCGCCGACCAGTTCGTAGCGGGCCGCGACGTCAGTGATGGCCAGGTTGTGGGCCTCCCTGGGCCCGACGTCGACGAACATGAGGTCGGCCCGCTCAGCCAGCGTGTTGAGCGCGGGGGTCAGGGCGTCGTGCTTCTCGCCGCCGGGCTGCCAGGCCGACCGGCTGCGGTCCCCGATGAGGGTGACCTGCTGGCCGATCGGGGCGCCGTCCTGCTGGAGGATGGCCTGCACCTTCTCCAGGGCCTTGGGCAGGTCGGTGGCCCGGGCCGAGGGCCGGATCTCGTCGATGGCCGACAGCGCCGCCCTGTGGTCGTAGGTGGGCTTGTCGATCACCGCGCGGGCGGGGTATCCGGACAGCACGATCGAGACGGTGTCGTCAGGCCCGTACATCTTGAGCAGCTTGCGGGCGGCTTCCTTGGCCCGGTCCAGCGGCGTGGTCGCGCCGGAGGAGGCGTAGTTCATCGAGTAGCTGTCGTCGATGACGATCACGCGGAGCGTGCGGTTCTGTCCAAACAGCTTGCCCAGCCCCAGCGCGCCCAGGAACGGGCGGGCGATCGCGAAGCCGATCAGCAGCATGATCAGGCAGCGGATCAGCAGCAGCAGGAGCTGCTCGATGCGGATGCGGCGGGCGTTCTTGCGGTGGGCCGCCAGCAGCCAGTCCATCGCCGCCCAGATGATCCGGCGGAACCGCCTGCGGTTGAGCAGGTGGATAACGATCGGCAGCGAGACCAGCCCGGCGCCGGCGGCGGCCATGCCCGGGTGGGCGAACGGGACAGCCAGGATGGGGATCAGGGCGAAGGTCATGAGATTCGTCGCGCCTCTTAATGTCGAATGTCGAGTGTCGAATGTCGATTGAGGGAGGAACGTGCGTCGCCGGAAGGCCGGATCGCCGCCTTCCGGACATTCGACGTTCGCCATTCGTCATTCGACATTGCCTAGCCCTTCTTGTACTTCTGGATCGCCGCCGAGCGGGCCGCCAGGTACTGGCTGAGCGTCACGTCCAGGCGGTCGCTGGTGTCCATCAGGTGGTAGTCGACGCCCATGTCGCGGCAGCCCTTCTTCAGCCGCGAGCAGAAGAGGTCGACCTCCTCCAGGTAGCGCTGCCGCAGAGCCCGCGGCTCGGTCAGGATGTGCGGCATCTGCTCCATCCCCTCGAACAGCGTCGTCTGCTTGAACGGGAACGTCCGCTCATCGGGGTCCAGCAGGTGGAACAGGATCACCTCGTGCCGGCGATAGCGCATGTGCTTGAGGCCCGCGAGGATTTCATCCACCGAATCGAACAGGTCGCTGAACACCGCAACCAGGCCTCGCCGGCCCATCCGCTCGGCCAAGTCGTCCAGGACCGCGCGGATGCCGGTCTTCTTCGGGCCCGTCTTGCCGGCCATCTCGTGGATCAGCGTCTTCCAGTGCGTCGGGTGATTGCTGGGCTTCATGTAGCGGTAGATGCCTGTGTCAAACAGCGTCAGCCCCACGGCGTCCTGCTGCTGGAGCGTCAGATAGGCCAGCGCCGCTCCGGCCGAGATGCCGTAGTCGTACTTGCTCATCGCCGCCGACGCCGACTTGTAGGTCATCGACTCGCTGGTGTCGCAGACCAGCATGAGCTGGAGGTTGGTCTCCTCCTCGTACTGCTTGAGGTAGTACTTGTCGGTTCGGCCGTACACCTTCCAGTCGATGTGCCGGATGTCATCGCCCTGCACGTATTCGCGGTGCTCGGCGAACTCGATGGAGAAGCCCTTGTACGGGCTGCGGTGCATGCCGCTGATGAAGCCCTCGACCACCATGCGGGCCCGGAGGTCCAGGGCGCCGATCTTGGCCAGCGTCCTGGGGTCGAGATACTTGCGATAGTCTTCGGCGACTTCAGCCACGGGAACCGTCCGCCTGCGTTAGGAGTCGATCGCGTCCTGAACTCAGCACTCAGAACTCGGCACTGCGCCCGCACTCAGGACTTCCTGGCTTCGCCCTCGGCGAACACCTTGGGCAGCTTGCCGCCGTCCAGGTCGTCGCTGCGATCGGGGCGGATGGTCGCCAGCAGCTTGTCGATCACGTGGTCGGGCTTGATGCCCTCGGCCTCGGCGTTGAAGTTGGTGATGATCCGGTGCCGCAGCACGGGGTGGGCGACGGCGCGGATGTCCTCGGTCGAGACGTAGTAGCGGCCCTGGAGCAGGGCCCGGGCCTTGCCCGCCAGCACCAGGTACTGCCCGGCCCGCGGCCCGCAGCCCCAGCTCACGAAGTCCCTGACGAAGTCCGGCACCTCGCCCTTCTCCTTGCGGGTCGCCCGGGTCAGCTTCAGGGCATAGCGGATCACGTGGTCGGCCACCGGCACCTTGCGGACGATGTCCTGAAGCGTCAGGATGTCCTCGCTGCTGAGCACGTGGCTGAGTTCCACCTCGCGCGTCGCCGTGGTCAGCTTGACGATCTGGAACTCTTCCTCCTCCTCCGGGTAGTCGACGAGGATCATGAACATGAAGCGGTCGAGCTGGGCCTCGGGCAGCGGGTAGGTTCCTTCCTGCTCGATGGGGTTCTGGGTCGCCAGCACGAAGAAGGGGTCGGGCAGCGCGTGCCGCACGCCGCCGGCGGTCACCTGTCGCTCCTGCATGCCCTCCAGCAGCGCCGCCTGCGTCTTGGGAGGCGTGCGGTTGATCTCGTCAGCCAGGATCACGTTGGCGAAGACCGGCCCGCGGACGAATCGCATCTGCCGATGGCCCGTCGTGCGGTCCTCCTCGATGACCTCGGTGCCGGTGATGTCGCTGGGCATCAGGTCGGGGGTGAACTGGATGCGGTTGAAGCTCAGGCTCAGCGTGCGGGCCAGCGTGCTGATCATCAGCGTCTTGGCCAGCCCCGGCACGCCCACCAGCAGGCAGTGGCCGCGGCAGAACATCGAAACCAGCAACTGGTCGACGACCTGGTGCTGGCCGACGATGATCTTGCCCAGCTCCTTGCGCAACTGGGCGTGGCCCTGGTTGAGCTTGGCAACGGCTGCCAGCTCGTTCTCGGCCATCTGTTCGGCGCCCACGATTCCCTGAGACGATTCAGCCATGTGTCACCTCAATAGGAGATCTTCCGCGGCCTGCCACTTGGGGTTGTTCGGATGAATGCACGACATAGGCGGGACATTTTACGTTTAACCGCCCCAGCGCCGCCATACATTTCCTCGTCCGCTGCGACCCCGCAACCGGTCAACTCGCCAGCCGATTTCCCGACCCGCTGTCCGGTCGGCTGCCGAGCCGTATAATTCCTTAACGTGCCATCGCGCGGATGCTTGCCGCCTTTTGGAACCCAAACCCACGATGGGTATAGTACTTAGGTCCGATCCCCCGGAGTCTCCGGATGCCTGAACTTCCCGAGGTCGAAACCGTCGTTCGCGGCCTGCGCCAGGTTCTGCTGGGCGCGGAGCTTGGAACCGTGCGGCTGCTCGACTCCCGTAGTCTGCGTACCGCCAAAGGCGGGTCGAAGTTCCAGGCCGTGACTGGCTGCGAAGTTGAATACGTCTCGCGAGTCGGCAAGTACATCCGGATCGGTTTGTCTCCTCGTCTTCCCTCTTTCTTGTTCCCGAACCGCGACCGGACGGTCGCGGATACATCTCCCCTCTCCCGACCAGGGAGAGACGCTGGCGGCAAGGGTTCTTCTCCGCGTCACTCACCACTCAGCACTCCCCACTCAGCACTCAGCACTTCCCCCTCGGCACTCAGCACTCCCCACTCAGCACTTCTTCTGGTCGTTCACCTCGGCATGGCCGGCCGCCTCATCGTCCTCCCCTCCGACCGCCCGGTTGCGCCCCACACGCATTTTCAAGTGGCCCTCAGTCCCCCCTCTCCCTCCCAGGGAGAGGGGTTGGGGGTGAGGGTTCCCCCCCATTCCACACTCCGCACTCCGCATTCCGCAGCGCCCCTCGACCTCCGCTTCGTCAACCCGCGCTGGTGCATGGGCGGGCTCTGGCTGCTGGAGGGGTCCGGCGGCCCAGCCGACCCGACCGCGAAGCTCGGGCCCGACCCGCTGGTTATCTCGAGCGGCGACTTCGCCGCCCTGCTGGGCTCAGCCCGGCGGCAGATCAAGGCGCTGCTGCTGGACCAGACCGCCATCGCCGGCGTGGGCAACATCTACGCCGACGAGTCGCTGTTTGCAGCCGGCATCCACCCGCGGGCCCGCGCCGACCGGCTCAGCCGGCCGCGGCGGGAGCGGCTGTGGGCCGCGTTGCGCGACCGCCTGAACGAGTCCATCCGCCTCGGCGGCTCGACGCTGCGCGACTACCGCAACGCCGAAGATCGGCCGGGCTGGTTCCAGCTCGCATTGAAGGTCTATGGCCGCCCGGACGCCCCCTGCCCCGCCTGCGCCCACCCCATCCGCCACGCCACCGTCGCCGGCCGATCGACCCACTACTGCTCGCACTGCCAGAAGTTCTGACCGTCCCGCCGGCGTTGGCCCGATTCAGATTGCATTATCGGAATGAAGTGCTAGAAGTGCACACAGGAGGCCCCTCATGAAGTCAATCTCTCTCATCGCGTTGACGGCGGGACTCGTGTTCTGTCTGACATCGACGGGACTGGCTGCGGACGGGGCGGACGCCGCGCCGCCGGCCACGACCCAGCCGGCGGCGCTGAAGGTCGAGCCGGTGCTCAAGGCCGACCCGGCTGTCGCCGCCGCCCTGGACAAGCTGGGCGACAACAGTTCCTGCGTGCTGGGCGACCCGAAGATCATCGAAGACCTCGGCGATTTCGCCAAGGGCTGGCACAACATGAAGCAGACCGGGCCGACCGGCCGCGACTTCTCCATCAAGATGGCCTGGATGCCCGACCGCAAGCGGGCCTTCTACTGCGGGGCCAACCACGGCTCGCCGCACCGCTTCAACGACGCGTGGGAATACGACCTGGCCGCCAACACCTGGGTTCTGCTCTACGTGCCCGACTACAACGACCGCGGCGGGATCACCGACTACGACAAGCAGGTGCTCACGCTCGACCACGGCTGGCTGCGCACGAAGAAGGGCGGGCCCGCCCACCCCGCGCATACCTGGTGGGGGCTGACCTACGACCCGACGATCCGCGCCGCGGTCTGGTACTGCGTCTGGCCGCCCTACCGGCTGAAGGAGAAGCTCGACGCCATCGGCAAGGATAAGTCCGATCTCTACCCCGGCCCGCCGATCTGGTGCTTCTACCCCTACACCGGCAAGTGGGAGCCGATGCCGACCGAGAAGCCCTGGCCGAAGAGCAAACTGGCCGCCTCGCTGGAGTTCGTGCCCGACCTGGGCGCCCCGCTGCTCCAGTTCGAATCGACCTCCTGGCTGCTGGACACGCACAAGCGGACGTGGAAGGAATACCCCTCCGGCAAGGCCTCGTTGCCCATCGAGACGATCGTCTGCTACGACCCGGGGCGCAAGCTGCTGATCGCCCAGACCACAGCCCGCAAGACCTACCATTGCCCGATGGTCGACGGCAAGCCGGCCGGCTGGGAGCAGACCGCCGAGGGCGCCGACCTGCCCCTGGGCCACGACGCCCGCTGCTCGATGTACTTCGACCCGATGGGCAAAGTCGCCCTGCTCTACGAGCGCGGGCCAAAGCAGCTCTGGGCTTACGACCCGGACCCGAAGAAATGGACGAAGCTGACGCCGCAGGGCCCGCCGCCGCCCTTCGGCGAACGCGAGAGCGTGCTGGCCTACATGGACACCGCCCGCAACGCCTTCACCGTCGTCGGCTACAACAGCGTCTGGTGCTACCGCTTCAAGCGGGCAGACGCCGCGAAGGCCCCGCCGGCCGGCCAGTGACGCCGCGACCACACAGCCGTTGCGCGTTGCAATCCCCGCTCGAACGGGTACAACGGCATCCGGTGACCCATGGGCCAGACCGCTTCGCTGGATAATCTGCTTCAGTTCGCGACCGACCTCGCAGCCGAGGCCGGGGCGATCACCCTCGAGCGGTTCGGCCCGCGCCTGGACGCCGAGGACAAGAGCGACGGCTCGCCGGTCACCGAGGTCGACCGCCGCGTCGAGACGTTCCTGCGCGAGCGGATCGCCGCCGCCTTTCCCTCCCACGCCATCAGCGGCGAGGAATTCCCCGAGAAGCCCGCCTCCGGGCCCGGGCCCGTCCACCGCTGGTTCGTCGATCCCATCGACGGCACACGCAGCTACATTCACGGCGTGCCGCTCTACGGGGTGATGATCGCTCTGGAGATTGACGGAGCACCGACGCTGGGCGTCATCCGCCATCCGGCGATGGGCGAGACGGTAGCCGCCGCGACCGGCCTAGGTTGCCACTTCAACGGCGCCCGCTGCCGCGTCAGCGGGACGGCTGACCTCGCCCGCGCGACGCTGCTGAGCAGCGGGCAGAACTTCGACACGCTCGGCCGCAGTGACGCCTGGCGGCGGCTGAGGGCCGCGGTCGGCATGCACCGCACCTGGGGCGACTGCTACGGCTACACGCTGGTCGCGACCGGGCGGGCCGACGTCATGATCGACCCGACCTTCGCCGTCTACGACGCCGCCCCGCTGCTGCCGATCATCACCGAAGCCGGCGGACGATTCACCGACCTGACCGGCCAGGCCACCATCCGCGGCGGCAGCGGCGTCGCGACCAACGGCCCGCTGCACGACCGGGTTCTGGCCTTCTTCAGCCGGGGCTGACCCCGGCCCGCAGACCCGTGGGAGTCTGCACATGAACAGCAATCGGCCATTCCGGCTCTTGCTGCCCGCCATTCTGGCGATCGTGCTGGCGGCCGGTCCGCTCTGCGCAGACAGCGCGCCGGCCGACGCGCCGCGGGCGGGGCTGGCCGTTGTGCTGGGGGCGGACGCGGCGAAGTCGGCCGACCTGGCCGCCCGCGGCTACTACGTCCAGGCGCTGGATGCCGACGCCGCCCGCGTCGCCGTCGCACGCGAGGCCCTGAGCAAACAGGGCCTCTACGGCGTCCGCGTCGCCGTCGATAGGTTCACCCCGCCGCGCCTGCCGCTGACCGACAACACCGTCAACCTGCTCGCCGCCGAGGGTGCGGTCGTCCCGCGCGACGAGATTCTCCGCGTGCTCGCGCCCGGCGGCGAGGCGTCGCTCGACGGCCAGACGATCCGCAAGCCGCGCCCCGACGCCATGGGCGACTGGACCCACCCGCGCTGCGGGCCCGACGGCAACCCCGTCAGCCGCGATACGCTGGTCGCCCCCAGCCGCCAGATCCGCTGGCTGGCCGGGCCGCTCTGGGGCCATCACTGTGGCCCGGCCGGCGGCGTCTGCGCCGACGGGCGCATCGTCTACGTCCTGCGCGAACAGCCGCTGGGCGAACGCATGATGCCGCGATACCGGCTGATGGCCCGCGACGCCTCCAACGGCCTGCTGCTGTGGAGCCGGCCCGTGCCCGGCCGGTCCAGCGACCGCTGGCCCTTCTACACGCCGCAGTTCCCGCCGGCGGCGCTGGTCGCGTCGGGCGACCGCATCTACACCGTCGCGGCTGCCGGGCGGCCGCTGGAAGCGCTGGACAGCCGCACCGGCCGCTTGCTCAAGACCTACGACAACATGCCCTCGCCCGAGTCGATCGTGCTCAGCGATGGCGTGCTGATTCTCTCCCACGGCACGGAACTCCACGCCGCCAACGCCGAGACCGGTCGGCCGATCTGGAACCAGACGGCCGTGCTCACACGTCCCCTGGGCGCGTGGAGTTCCAGCCCGGTGGTGGCGGCGGATGGGCGGACGATCTTCCGCCGCCAGGACCGCGGCAAGGCGGCCGAGTTGATCTCCGTCGAGACGAAGACCGGGCGGCCACTCTGGTCCGCCGCCGCCGCGAAGCTGCCCGCCGGCGGCTGGGCGGACTACCAGGTCATCCTCGCGTACGAGAAGGTCGTGCTGCTGGCCGGCAACAAGGGCGTCTGCTGCGTGTCGGACGACGACGGCCGCCTGCTCTGGCACCGCCCCGGCAAGACCGACGGCGCCGCATTCGGCATGGACGGCCGCATCTGGCTGCGGGGCAAGACCTCGCTGGGCGGCGTGCTCTACGGCTGGACCGCTGTGGACCCCGCGACCGGCCAGGCCGACCGCGAGGTCGGCGTCCCGCAGAAGCTGCCCGAGGGCATCGAGGGTAAACGCATCCTCGACGGCCAGTGCAACTTCGAGGTCGCCACGCCCAACTACATCGTCACCACCACGCGGATGAGCCTGCTGGACGTCCGCAGCGGCCGATTCGACAACACGATGATCACGCGCGGGCCGTGCAAGTTTCTGCTGGCAATCCCGGCCAACGGCCTGCTCTACAGTTTCCCCAAGGACTGCGTCTGCTACCCCTGCCTGCGCGGGATGGTCGCCTACGGCCCCGCCGCCGACCCGCCGCCCGACGGCGCCGACGCCCACCCGCTGATCGCCGGCCCGGCCCAGACGCCGACCGACGCCGCCGACCCGGCCGACGACGATTGGCCGACCTATCGCGGCAACCCGCAGCGCGGCTGTGCGACCGCGTCCGCGGGCCCGGCGGCGCTGGAGACGATGTGGGCCGCGGATATCGGCGGACGCCCGACCGCGCCGGTGGTCAGCGGCGGGCGGGTCTACGTCGCCGCGGCGGATCGGCACACGCTGCACGCCCTGGACGCCGCGACCGGGGCGACTCGCTGGCGCTTCATCGCCGGCGGACGGATCGACTCGCCACCCACGATCACGCGCGGGTTGTGCATCTTCGGCTGCCGCGACGGCTGGGTCTACGCGCTGCGCGCCAACGACGGGCGGCTGGTCTGGCGGTTGCGGGCGGCGCCTGCGGAGGGGCGCATCCCGGCGTTCGAGCAGCTCGAATCGCCCTGGCCGGCGTTCGGCGCTGTGCTGAGCGACGGGCAGCGCGTCTACGCGTCGGCGGGCCATCACGCCAACGCCGCCGGCGGCATCGGTGTGTTTGCGCTGTCGCCGGCGACGGGCAAGGTGCTGTGGCGGGCCGCCCCGACCGTCGAGTGCGTCAACAACGTGCTGACGCTGACGCCCGCGGGCAACGTCTACCTGGCCTACTACAAGATCGCGTGGGACGCCAAGAGCGGCCAGCCGGTCCGCGACGCCGCGGCCTTCGACGCGTCGCCCGCCGGCTACCTCAACGACGAGACGCTCCGCGTACTGCCGAGCTTTGACGCCGTCCGGGTCGTGGACGTGTTCCCGGGCAAACTCGTCAAAGGCAGGCGGGCCGAGAACGTGCCCGGCGAAGGCTACGAAGTCACGCTCAGCCGGCGCGGGCCCGACAGCAAGTTGCAGGCGGTCTGGACGCATGCGGCCCTGCCCGTCCGCGTCAACGCGGTGGCACTCGCGCCCAAGACGGTCTACCTGGCCGGCGGCAACGACGCGCCCTGGAACCCGGAGGCGGCCGACCCCTGGGCCGTGATCGACGGCGGGCTGGGCGGGTCGATCATGGCGTTGTCGGCTGACGACGGCGGGCAGTCGGCCCGCGCGGCACTGGACGCGCCGACCGTGCGCGACGGGCTGGCCGTCGCCGGCGGGCGGCTGTACGCAGCGACGCGAAGCGGGAAGATCTACTGCATGGGCCGCCGGTGAGCCCGCTCGATTCGAGCATTAGCAGAGCAGATGAAGGAGACGCGACCATGACACCCCGACAGCGCGTGCAAGCGACGTTCGCCGGGCGGCCGGCCGACCGCGTGCCGGTCAACTACCTCTGCAACGAGGGCATCGACAGGCGGCTGAAGTCCCACTTCGGTCTGGCCCGTGACGACGCCGAAGGCCTGCGGCGGGCGCTGGGCGTGGACTTCCGCTCGGTCAACCCGCGCTACACCGGACCCAAGCTGCACGCCGACCCGCCGGGGGTGACCGCCGACGACTGGGGCATCCGCCGACGCTGGGTCGAGCACGAGGCCGGCGGCTACTGGGACTATTGTGACTGGCCGCTCCGCGACGCGACGGTCGAGCAGGTCGACGCCTGGCCGATGCCCGACCCCGACGACTACGACTACGCCGGCGTGGCCGACGCCTGCCGCCGGTTCGACGACTACTACATCCTGGCCGGGCATCCGGGCATCGGCGACAGCATCAACTCCTGCGGCATGCTCCGCACGATGGAGCAGGTGCTGATCGACCTGGCGACCGACGAGCCGGCGGGCCTGCGACTGATGGACCGCCGCTGCGAGATCAACCGGGAGATCATGCGCCGCACGCTGGCGGCCGCCGACGGGCGGATCGACATGCTCTGGATCGGCGAGGACCTGGGCACGCAGCGCGGGCCGACGCTGAGCCTGGCCATGTTCCGCAAGCACATCCGCCCGCGGCTTCAGCGGTTCGTGGATGTGGCAGCCGAGTTCGACGTGCCGGTGATGATCCACAGTTGCGGCAGTTCGAGCTGGGCGTTCGAGGACTTCATCGACATGGGCATCCGCGCCGCCGACACGCTCCAGCCCGAAGCCAGGGACATGGCCCCGGCGGACCTGAAGCGGCGGTTCGGCGGGCGGCTGGCGTTCCACGGCATGATAAGCACCGCCGGCGCGGTGACCTACGGGCGGCCGATCGACGTGGTCGAGGACGTGCGGCGGACGCTGGAGATCATGAAACCCGGCGGCGGATACGCCCTGGCCCCGACGCACCAGCTCCAGGACAACAGCCCGACCGAGAACGTCCTGGCCCTCTACGAGGCCGCCCGTGAGCTGGGCGTCTACTGACGGCACGCATGCGCCGCGGGGGCGCCAGGCACCGGAGGCAACACCGAGGAGTGCAACAGATGATTCGCACCATGGTGGCCGCGATTGCGTTCGCCATCCTGCTGCCGGCCGCCCTGCTGGCCGAGGACGTCCGCGTGCACGTGATCGACTCACCGCAACCGACAACCCGGCCGGATGCGCCGACCGACGCCCCGCCCCCGGCGGTCCGACCCTCCGCGCCGCCTACTCCGGAGGAATGGTCCTCTCGGCCGCAAACGACGCTCATCAAGACCGGCGATTACCTGCTGGACAAGGCCCTCGGTCTGCCGGGGCTGTCGCTGACGGCCGAGCAAATCAAGGCTCTCGACGCACAGTTGGCCCAGACGGCCGATGCCAACGCCAAATTGACCTCGGCCAACCTGGCCGACCAGGCCAGTCTGCGCGAGCAGTTGAACGCACAGATCGCCAAGGCACGGGCCGATGGCTCGCGGAATCCCTATGCCGAGCCGGAAGTCCGGGCCATCACGGAGAAGTGCGACGAGCGCGGACGCCGGTATGCCGCGGATATGGCGGCCAACCGCGCGCTGACGCTCCAACGGATCAACCCGCTGCTGACGCCGGAGCAGGCCAGGACGCTCAAGGAATCCCTGGAGGACCTGACCGGCGCGCCCGAAGGTGTCGCCCGCAAGTTCGCCGGGCACTGGCTCAACCTGATCGTCGGGCCAGTGAAACTGAGCCAGGAGCAGGAGGCGAAAGTTCGCGGCCTGCTCTTCGAGCATTTCCTGAAGTTCCGTCGAGATGAGGAAGAATTGAACGAATCCGTCCAGCCTCTGTTCAAGCGGATTCGGCAGGCAGGCGATCACGTCGAACCGGCGGACAAGAAGGCGGCCGATGAATACCGCCGCAGGCACACCGAGCTGTGGCGGGCAGCGCGGCTGAAGGCCCGCGAGGTCGTCGACAGCGTGCTGCCCGACGACCAGCGGCAGGAGGTCGCAGCGGCCACTCGGAAGCGCCAGGAGGAGACCGGCAAGCGCGTCGTGGAGTACATCCTGCGACGCTACGAAGTGAGCAAGCTGCCGGACGACCGCCGGGCGGAGGCCGACCGGTTGGCCGAGGCGGCCCGCAAGGCCATCGCCACGATCGACTGGGAGGAACCGGGCGACGTGACCGCGGTAGCCAGGAAGTTCGAGGCGGACTTGCAGGAGCTGTTCAAGGCAAAGTAGCGCGAACCCCGGCTACGGCGGCCAGAGGCGGTCGGTTTCGATCAGGCGTTGGTTGATCAGGATCGTGTCGATCCCGCCGCGCAAACGCGACAGTTCGGGCGTCCCGTCGCAATCCCCGATCACGTTCTTGCGCTCCATCGGGTCGGCTGACAGGTCGAACATCAGTTCCACGCGCGTCCGCAGCGAGCGGACGTACTTCATCGGCCAATCGAGCACGCACAGGAACGTGCCGCCGTAGGGCTGGATCAGGAAGATGGGCGTCTGCGGAGCGGCGTCGCCGGGCAGCATCGAGCGGCCGCGGAAGTGGTTGGCCGCCCGGATGTCCATCGCATCCAGCACCGTCGGGGCGATGTCGAGCTGGCAGTAGGCGACTCGGCTGACGGTGCGCGGAGCGACGTGGCCGTCCCAGATCATCACGAACGGCGTGCGGAAGTTCTCTTCGTAGAAGCCGTGCTCGTTGACGAAATACCCGTGCTCGCCCGCGGGGAACGAGTGGTCGCCGGTGACGATGACGATGCTGCCCGCCAGCCAGTCGCGCCGCTCCAACTGGCCGAAGAACTCGCGGAGATACCGATCGGCCAGGTAGATCGAGTTGGCGAACTGCTCGCGGCGGTCGGTCGTGCCGGGATAGAGATATTGCTGGTCGCGCGGCAGCTTGTTGAAGTTCATGTGGTGCGAGACGGTCAGCAGCATCGCGAAGTATCGCGTGTCGCCGCCGGCCGGCCCCTCGGCCAGCCGCTTCGCCCGGTCGGCGTCGAGCCAGTCGAAAAACTTGCGGTAGAAGATGTCGTCCTGGACGCCCCAGCCCCAGACGTGCTCCTTCTCCTCGTCGGTCAGTTCGCCGCGCGTCGTGGCCCGCCGCACGTCGAAGCCCAGCATCCGCGTGAACGATTCGGTGCTGTCGAATTCGAGGTTCTCGTAGGCCTTGAAAAACAGCGTGTGATAGCCGCGGTCGCGCAGGATGTGGGCCAGCGAGTGAACGTGCAGGTTCGGATACTGCCGCGACACCTTGCGGCGGAAGCTGGGCAGCACGGAGGCCATGATCGCGAAGTGGCCGCGCGGCGTCTGCACGGAGTCGCCGTAGAACTTCTCGACGTACAGGCCGCGGGCGCACAGCTCGTTGAAGAACGGCGTGTACTCCCGCCCGTCGGGGGTGCGGGCGCCGGCGAACAGGCCGTTGAACGACTCCATCGTGATGATGAATACGTTGGGCCGGTGCGGATTCTGCCTCGCAGTGGGCAGGTCGGTCGCCGCGGGCACGACGTAGGGATAGTGCTCAGCCGGCAGGTCGGGGTAGTCGATCGACGGGACATAGAAGTCCCACGCCGTCCGCGCCAGGTAAGTCGCCTCGTTGTGCGCCGACCAGGGGCTGACGATCAGACCCGCCAGTGCCGCCAGCGTGAGCAGCGCCGTCGCGATCGGCCGCCGCGGACGGGGCCATCGGCCCATCCACGGCGACAGCGCCGCAAGACCCGCCAGCGCGGCTGCGCCGCCGGCGTAGATCGCCAGCCGCAACGGCGTGAAATGCTCGGCGATCAGCCGCCACGACGCGGCGAATCGCAGCAGGCTGACGTTCTCGACCGCAACGGTGTAGTCCAGCGCCCAGCCGCGCTGGAGGTGCCAGGCGTTCAGCGCCAGCAGCCCGAGCAGGCTGAACAGGTTGCCCGCGCGCAGCGCCCGGTTCCACCGCCACAGCAGCAGCCCGACGAGCTGAAACCAGAGCACGACGGCCGCCGCGTTGGCCAACACCATCGCGACCTTGCCGCTGACCGGCAGCAGCCGCACATCCTCGTAGAGCGGGTCCATGAGGTAGGCCGACACGAAGATCGCCTGCAACGCCAGCGCGATCCAGGTGGCCGCGGACAAATGGATCGCGTACAGACGGGCCGTCCGCCGCCGCGCGATTCGCATCCGCCGCCAGGTCCGTGCCATGTCCGGCATTGTACGCCGTTGACGAGTGTTCTGCCCCCCAGCCTCCGCCTACCGCTGGATTTCCTTGGCCTCGCTGACGCGCTTGAAGTAGTCAGCCGCCCGCCAGCCGGGGCCGAGGTCGCCGGCCGTCTTCTGCGCCACCACGCAGATCCGGTTGCCCAGGTCCAGGCCGACCTTGATGCGCTCAGCCAGCGGCCGCGACGCGTCGATCGTGTTCTTCGCGGTCACGCCCAGCACGCCGGCCATCACGCCCGCGGAACAACTGTCGCCCGCGCCGGGGCGGTCCAGGATCGTGTAGGTGAACGCGTCGCCGACGACGAACGCCCCGCCCTCGCGGATCAGGCAGCAGCTCGTCCACTCGCCGGTCTCGTTGGTGATGCGCTTGCGGACCGTCAGAACGTAGAGGGCACACTTCGGATACGCCTCAGCCAGCTTGGTCAGCACCGTCCGGCTGCGCGACACCAGCACGTCCATCGTCGATTCATCGTCCACGCCCGCGTCGATGCCGAAGACCTTCTTGGCGTCGGTCTCGGTGGTGATCAGGCAGTGAATCTGTCCGGCGGCGAGGTACTTCTCCAGCGTGGCCCGGGCCTTGTCAGCCGACCAGAGCTTGTTGCGGTAGTTCACGTCAAAGAAGACGGGCACGTTGTTCTTCCTGGCGACCTGGAGGCAGCAGGCGGTGGCCTTCTCGGCGGCGTCCGACAGCGCGGGGGTGATGCCGCTGACGAACAGGGCCGCGGCCCCGTCGAGCACGGCGAACCGCGCGGGGTCAGCCGGGAAGTTGGCGATCGCGGAACCGGCCCGGTCGTAGTCTACTTTGGCGGCCAGCGGGCCCAGGCCCTGCTCCAGGAAGTAGACGCCGTTGCGGTGATCGTTCGTCCACAGGACCTGGCCGGTGCCGATGCCGAACTTCTGGAGGTCGTGCCGGATAATCAGGCCGGCCGCGTCGTCCTTGATCGCCGAGACCAGCTCGGTGCGGATGCCGGGCGCGAGGTTGCCCAGCTTGGCCAGCACGTTGGCTTCGCTGCCGCCGCCGCAGACCAGGGCGCGGTTCTCGTCGCCGAACGCCGCCAGCCCGACGGGCGATATCCGCAGCATGACTTCGCCGAACCCGACCACCGTGATGTCTCGTCCGCCGCCGGCCATGTCGTCACCTCGCGATAGGAGTCAGAGTCCCCGTGTCCGCCGCGGCATGATACCCAACCCCCGCCCCGCCCGCAAAGGGCAAGAAGACCTCCCACCAAGAGCCACGAAGAACCACGAAGAGAAGGGGAATGTCGAATGAATGCCGAGGGTCAGTTGCCCGGCCAGATGCGGTTTTCCTGAATCAGGCGCTGGTTGAGGCGGATGCCGCGGACGGCGCTGCGCAGGCGGGCGACCAGGTCGGAATCCCGGTGGGCCTCGAACAGGTTGTGCCGCTCCATCGGGTCGGCATCGAGGTCGAAGAGGAGTTCGGCCCCGCCGCGGTTGATCTGGCGGACGTACTTGTAAGGCCATTCGACGGCGCAGAGATACATGGGCTCGTAGGGCTGGACCAGGGGGACCGGCCTGGGCGGGGCGGCGTCGCCGGCGAGCATCGATCGGCCGAGGAAGTGATTCGGCTCGCGGATCTTCATCAGGTCCAGGATCGTCGGGGCGATGTCGAGCTGCGAGTAGGCAACGTCCTGGATGCACCGGGGGTCGAGGTGGCCAGGCCAACTGATGGCCAGCGGCGTGTGGAACGTCTCCTCGTAGAAGCCCCACTCGTTGTGGAAGTTGCCGCGGTGGTTGCCGGCCGGGTAGCTGTGATCGGCGGTGATGACGATGATGCTGTTGGCCAGCCAGGGCCGGCTCTTGAACTGGGCGAAGAACTCGCCGAGATACTTGTCGCACAGGTAGGCCGAGTTGGCCATCCGCAGCCGCGTGTCCTCGGCGCCCGGATAGAGGTATTGCTGGTCGGGCGGGATGTCGCAGAACATCATGTGGTTGGTGATCGTGGAGATGACCGAGAAGTACCGCGGGTCGCGGCCGGCGGCGACGGCGGCGTCGTGCTGCCCGTCGAGCCAGGTGAAGAAATTGCGGTAGAGGGTGTCGTCCTGGACGCCCCAGCCCCAGACGTCCGGGCGCGGGCGGTCGGGGTGGATGCCGAACTCCTCGTTCATCGCGTGGATTTCCTGGAAGCCCAGGGCCTTGATGAACGGGAGGGTGTTGTCGAAATTGAGCTTGGCGTAGCCCTGGAAGAAATTGGTCTGGTAGCCGCGCGACGCCAGGATGGCCGGCAGGGCGTGCAGGTGGTTGGCGTAGTACCGCTCCGAGAATTTGCGATACATGCTGGGGATGATCGACGCGAGCGTCGCCAGTTGCCCGCGTGAGGTCTGCATCGAGTTGCCGTAGAAATGCCGGACCGAGAAGCTGCGGCGGGCGAACGCGTTGAAGTTGGGCGTGTATTCGCGCTGCCGATCGTCGGTCGCGTAGGCCCACTGGGCGTTGAAGCTCTCCATCAGGATGATGAAGACGTGCGGGCGGTCGGGGTTCTGATCGGCCAGGGGGATGTCGTCGGCGGCCTGGCGGACGTAGGGATATCGCTGGGGCACGTCGGGCAGGTCGCCGTCGAGCAGGACGCAGTCGATCGTGCTGCGGAGGAAAAAGGTGACGTCGTTGTCGGCGCTGACCGGCAGCGCCACCACGCCGGCCCAGATCGCCGTCGAAACGATGAGCGTCGGCAGGTAATAGGCCGGGCGAGGCCAGTGACGCATCAGCCGAGTGCCCAGCGCCAGGTAGAACACCCCGGCCAGCAGCCCGCCGTAGACCGCCCAGAGCCCGACAGGCTGCACGTGGTCGAAGATCATCCGCAGCGACTCGCTGTAGAAGATCTCGCTGCCGTTGTTGCGGAGCATGCTGTAGTCGAGCTGCGTCGCCCGGTGGTAGTGATACGCGAACAGCCCGGCGAACAGGATCACGCTGATGCAGTTGACCACGCGAAGGGCCCATGGCAGCCGCATCAGCAGCAAGCCGACGATCTGGAAGTAGAGGATGACCACCACGAAGTTGGTCAGGATCCAACCGACCAGCCGCAGGGGGGACATCGCCCGGATGTCGGTGAATCGCGGGTCGAGGATGAACACGGCCATGAACGCCGCCTGCACGATCAGCACCAGCAGCGTACAGAACGAGAGATGCACCAGCTTGAGCCGGGCCAATCGGCGCAGAGTCAGCCGCATCATCACTGTTGAACTGCGGGTCATGCGTGTCCCGTGCAAAGCGATCCGACGCCCGTCTGCGAGCGTGCCCGGCCTTCCCTGGCGTGCCTCTGTGCGACGGAATCCCCGTTGCCACGGGGCCCCCGGCCCCGACCTGTTGCTGGCACATTATAACCTTGCGCTTCCCGAACCGTACCCACATAATCGGACGCGCGGGCGCGGGCGATGTTCCGCGCCGGCTCCCCTTACCCAGATCGCCCCTGACAAACCTCCCGCTGCCCGTTAAGCTGTCTGCCTGACAACAGGAGAACCCATGGCCATCACCACGCGCCCCATGACCGACGCCGACCTCGACTTCGCAATGCGGATGAAGGACCAGGCCCGCTGGAACCAGCTCCCGGCTGACTGGCGACGCTTCCTTTCCTTCGATCCCGGCGGTTGCTTCGTCGCCCTCGACGATGCGACGCCCGTCGGCACCGGCGTGGTCACGACCTACGGCCGCCAGCTCGCGTGGATCGGCATGATCATCGTCGATGAGACCCGCCGCCGCTCCGGGATCGGGCGGACGATCATGAACGCCTGCATCGACTACGCCCGCGGCCGCGGCACGGAGGTCGTCGGGCTCGACGCCACGCCGCTGGGCAACAAGCTCTACCTCACCCTCGGGTTCACCGAGCACATCATGCTCGACCGCCGCGAGGGAACCGGCGGCGTCTACGACAGCCACGGCGTGCAGCCGCTGGGCGAAGCCGACCTGCCCGCCGTCGTCGCCTACGACGCGCCGATCTTCGGCGTGTCGCGGCCGCAGGTGCTCGAAGCGCTCTACGTGGATCACCCGGCTGTCGCCTTCGCCGCCCGCGACAAGGCCGGTCGGCTGACCGGCTACATCCTCGGCCGCCACGGCCAGAACGCCACGCAGATCGGCCCGTGGGCCGCCGACGACGCCGCGACCGCGGAGCAGCTCTTCCGCGCCGCGTTGAACGCGATCGGGCCGGCGCCGGTGTTCTTCGACATCCTGGCCGTCAACCCGTCCGTCCTGCCGCTGGTCAGCCGATACGGCTTCCGCCACCAGCGTCCCTTCGTGCGGATGTACCTGGGCGAGAATCTGTACCCCGGCCAGCCGCTCAACCAGTTCGCCATCGCCGGCGTGGAGATGGGGTAGGGAAATGCCTGCCGCGGCGTAGCGCAGCGAAGCCGGGTCGAATGTCAAAGGTCGAGTGTGAAGAAGCGCCCCGCGCCCGTCGGCCGCTCGCGGTTTCGCGGAAGGAGCGTTTGGTGAAACTCGCCATCGCCGTCGCTCTGCTGATCTGTGGCCTGTGCATTGCCGCCGGGGCCTGGATCGAAATCGCTCACGCCTACGCGTCGCAGACCGATCGAGGCGATGCCGAATTGCTCGCTTACTTTGCGCTGGTCATCGAAGTCCCCGTCGTCTGCGCCGCATGTCTGCCAGCCTGGATCCTGACGTCGCGCCTGCGCCGGCCGCGGGCCGCTCGCCGCCAGGCGCTGATACTCCTGGCTGTCGTCGCCCTGCCGGTTGCCTGCCTGATCGTAGCCCTATCGGCCTTTGCGGGCAACCTTTCGCACTGGGTTGAATGGACAGCCCCTGCCCTGTTCTTCCTGCCCACGATCCTGTCGGCCATGGGCCTGGGGCTGATCGGCCGGCGCGAGTCGAGCGCATGAGAGCGCCCAGCCGGGGCCGGCTGGGCGCTCGTGGGTCTCGCCTCAATCTGCGAAATCCGCGTAATCTGCGGATGGCTCTCCCTTCTTCTCTGCGCCTCTGCGGCTCAGCGGCAGAATCAGCCCTTCTCAGGCCAGTAGCGTTCGGTGACGATGCGCTTGTCGGTGAAGAAGTCCACGATGGCCTTGCCCTGGGCCTTGATGTCGGCGAACTGCGAGTTCTTCAGGCCGCCGAAGGGCAGGTAGGCCACCGGCGCCGGGATGCCGACGTTGATGCCGATCATGCCGGCGGTGGCGCGGAGCTTGAACTCGCGGGCCCAGTAGCCGTTCTGGGTGTAGATCGAGTGGCCGTTGCCGTACTCGTGGCCGTTGACGATCTCCAGGGCTTCGTCCAGATCCTTGGCCTTGAGGATGACCACGACCGGTCCGAAGATCTCGGTCTTGTGGACCTCCATGCCGGGCTTGACGTCGGTGAAAACGGTCGGGCCGACGAAGTGGCCCTTCTCGCAGCCCTTGACCACCAGCCCGCGCCCGTCGAGCGCCAGCGTCGCGCCTTCCTTCACGCCCTGGTCGATCATCTTGAGGATGAATTCCCTGGCCTTGGCCGAGATGACCGGGCCCATGACCATCTGCTCGCCTTCGAACTTCGGATCCAAGGGGTCGCCGACGAGAACCTTCTGCGAATCCTCGACGAAGCGGCGGCAGACCTCGTCATAGGTCTTGTCGCCGACGGCGACGATGGCCGAGCTGGCCATGCAGCGCTGCCCGGCGCAGCCGTAGCAGGAGGTGACCATGTTGCGGACGACCTCGTCCAGCTTGGCGTCGGGCATGACGACCAGGTGGTTCTTGGCGCCGCCCATGGCCTGGAACCGCTTGTTGGTCTGGGCGCAGCGCTCGGCGACGACGCGGCAGGTGGGCGTGGAGCCGACCAGCGAAACGCCCTTGACGATGGGCGAGTCCATGAGGGCGTCGGCCACGACGCGGTCGCCGTTGACCAGGTTGAACACGCCCGGCGGCAGGCCGATCTGATCGATGTACTCGGTGATCAGGTTCAGCGTGCAGGGAACCTGCTTGGAGGCCTTGACGACGTAGGTGTTGCCGGTAGCGATGGCGTAGGGGATGAACCAGAACGGCACCATCGCGGGGAAGTTGAACGGGGCGATCATGCCGAAGACGCCCACGGGCTGCTTGATAACTTCGCCGTCGATGCCCCAGCTTGCCCCGACCAGTTTGTCGCCCTGCTGGAGAATCGGCATGGAGCAGGCGACCTGGACGTTCTCATAGGTGCGCTTCATTTCCGCGCCGGCGTCGGCCAGGCTCTTGCCCATTTCACGCGTGAGCAGGCGGCTGATCTTCTCCTCGTTGTCGCGCAGCAAGGCGACCAGCTTGAACAGCGGCTCGACTCGCCGTTCGACCGGGGTCATTGACCAGCCCTTGAACGCCACAGCCGCCGCCTCGATCGCCTTGTTGGTGTCCTCGGCGCTGGACATGGGCGAACGGGCGATGACTTCGCCGGTGCTCGGGTTCTCGACGTCGATATATTGGCCGGTGGTGCAGTCCACCCACTTGCCGTTGACGTAGTTCTTCAGCGTGCGGACCTTGGTGGCGGTCCTTTCCAGTTCCTGAATGCTCATGCCAACCTCCGAAACGGTGTGAAAGTTCGCGGTGATAATCGCGGTGCCTATACGGTGCCATCCACAGCCCCCCAACTATAGTCGTCGCCCGCCGGGCGCACAAGGGGAATCCGCGAAGGCGGGGATGGCTCCCGTCGCTGGCGGCGGGGTTTGGCCGATGAAACCCTCCGCGGCTGTGGCCGGGCTCTCTTCGCGCCCGTTGCCGGACGCCCGCCGTTTCACCAGTAGATGAACCGCTGGAACCGCACGCGGTCGCGGACGGGCAGTTTGCGGACGTCGGGAATGACGTAGCGGTTCTCGAAGACGTCCAGCAGCACCTTGCCGTGCTCGCCGTAGTCCTGGGCACGGTCGGCCTGCCAGCGCATCATGAACTGCTCGCGTCCGCGGTCGGTGGTCACGTCGAAGAAGAGCAGCCCGAAGCGGAACTGCACGCGGGCGATCCGCTCGACGGTCTGCTCGTGGTAGTGCTTGCCCAGGCTCTCGCGGATCAGCCCCTGGGCGTCGGCGTCGAAGATGTTCAGGTCCTCGATCAGCCCGATCTCCTGCGTCTTGCCGGCGCTGTCGTGGTAGCGCAGGCTGATCAGGCGGTCGGGATGGCTGACCGGAAACGCCAGCGACGCAAAGACGCCGCGGTAGATCTGGTCGTCGAGCACGGTGCAGTGCAGAAGGCTGTAATTGCCCTTGAATATCTGGCAGTTGGCCGGCGTCAGGCGGCGCACGCCGGTGCTGGCCAGCCGCTCCTGCGTCTCGGCTGACACGGCGTGGGGGTCGTCCGAAGGGTCCAGCAGCTTGAGGGTCATGTTTCGTCCTGCTCGATGCCGGCCAACTGGGTCTGGATCTTCACGAGGTTGGCGTAGGTCCCGCCCTCGATCTTCATCAGCTCGTCGTGGGTGCCCTGCTCGGTGATCTGGCCGCTGTCCATGACGATGATGCGGTCGGCGCCGCGGAGCGTGCTCAGCCGGTGGGCAATGGCGATGGTCGTGCGCCCCTTGCACAGCACGTTCAGGGCGTTCTGAATCTGCATCTCAGCCTCGGTGTCCACGCTGCTGGTGGCCTCGTCGAGGATCAGCACGCGCGGATCACACAGCAGGGCCCGGGCGATGCTGACGCGCTGACGCTCGCCGCCGGACAGCCCCGCCCCGCGCTCGCCCAGCCGCGTGTCGTAGGCCCCGGGCAGCTTGATGATGAAGTTGTGCGAGTAGGCGGCCTTGGATGCGTCGATGATCGCCGCCGGCGGCGCCTCCGGCCGGCCGTAGGCGATGTTGTTCGCGATCGAGCTGCGGAACAGGAACGGTTCCTGGAGCACCAGGCCGATTTGCTTGCGCAGGTCGGCGCGGGGAATCTCCCTTACGTCGCGTCCGTCGATGAGCACCTGGCCCTGTTGCACGTCGTAGAAGCGGCAGAGCAGGTTGACCAGCGTGGTCTTGCCCGAGCCGCTCTTGCCGACGATGCCGATCATCTGGCCCGGCTCGATCGTGAAGCTCACGTCCTTGATAACCGGGTCGTACGGGTCGTAGCCAAAGCTGACGTTGCGGAACTCGATGCGGCCGCGGAACTCCTCCATCGGCGCCGCCCCCGGCGGGTCGGGAATGCCCGGCTCGACGTCCATGATCTCGAACACCCGCTGGCAGCTCGACAGGAACCCGGTGACCCAGTTGCTGAACATCGTGAGCTGCTGGATCGGACCGTAGAACAGGCCGACGTAGGTCAGGAAGCTGACCAGCGTGCCCAGCCCGATGAGCCCGCCGATGACCTCCTGCCCGCCGGCATACCACACGATCAGACCGCCCAGGCCGAACACGAACGCCATGATGGGGTTGAACGTCGCGGTGGACATGTCCAGCCCGCGTCGGCTGTCGCGGAGGTACTCGGCCATCCGCCGGAACCGCCCGCGCTCGCGCCGCTCCTGGGCAAAGGCCTTGACCAGCCGGATGCCCGAGAGCAGGCCGTTCATCAGCGCCGCCAGCTTGCTCTGCCCGTCCCAGAGCTTGAAGTAGCGCGGGTAGATGAACCGCCAGAAGAACATCGTCCCGATCACCACCAGCGGGATCGGAATCATCACCAGCAGCGCCAGTTTCCAGCTCAGTAGGAACAGCATGATCCCGATGCCGCTGATCTTGAGTACGTTGACCAGGAAGCCCTGGGCGATCTGGTTGACCGCCTGGTGGAAGTATTCCACGTCGTAGAGCACGCGGCTCATCAGGCTGCCGACGCTGTTGCGGTCGTAGTAGTCGACCGAGATGTCCATCAGTTTGTCCTGGAGCCGAGCCCGCAGGTCGTAGGTCACCCGCGTGCCGATCCAACTGCTGGTCCGGCCGATCAGCACGTTCAGCAGCGCCCCGATCATCGACGCCCCGGCGATCGACAGCACGACCCAGATCAGCCAGTCGGAGTGGCGATAGCTCCCGTCGATCGGCTTGAGCACCTTGTCGACCAGCACCTTGCCGATCAGGAACGGCGGCAGCAGTTCGAGGATCACCACCACCAGCATCATCCCGACCAGCCCCAGGATCAGCCGCTTGTACGGCGACAGCAGCGCGTACGCCCGCTTGAGCATGCCCCCCTGCTGGGCGCACCGCGGGCAGGCCGCCCCGCGCGCCGGCAGCGGCAGCGAGCACGCCGGGCAGAGGCGGCTGTCGGGCTCCGCGAGCGCCTCGCGACGGAACGTGTCGCCCTTTCGCCGGTTCTCGAGTTGGCGGGCAATGCGGTTGAACGGCTCGCGGCAGGCGTTGGAGAATCGCGCCAGGTCCAGGAACAGCCCGTGCACCTTCACCTGGAAGAACGCCGACCCCACCGCCGGGAAGGTCCGCACCTTCTCCACCTCCGCCAGCCGGATCGGGCCGATCACCTGGTGCTCGCTCGGCAGCTCGGGGGTGACCGCCGCCAGCACGTCAGCCGTCCCGATCAGCCAGCTCGTGTGGGTGTGCCCTTCCAGGTCCAGGTCGGCCTGCACAACGAACTCGACAGCCGACGGATCGACTGAGAGTCGCTGGAGGTAACCGACCAGCTCGGAGGGAACCTGATTCAGGATGATGCCGGCAGGGACGCTCATGTCACGGGCTCGGGGGCGGAAACGGACCGCCCGCGTGAATTCACCACCGATCCTTAATACCCCGTCGTCCGTGGTTATCAAGCGTCTTGTCAAACTTTCTCGACGGAAAAACTCGGCCCGGTCCCCCGCGACTGGTCCCTCGACACAAGGCCCGGCCTGCGATTAACCTTGCCCGCATGGAGCAGGACGCCCGCACGCACGAACTCGACGCCCGCATCCTCGCGCTGATCGCCGCCGGCGACGCCACTGGCTTCGACGGCCTGGCGCTGGACCTGTTCGCCTTCCAGTACGAGCGCAACGACGTCTACCGGGCCCTCTGCGACGACCTGGGCGCGCCGCCGGGTCGCGTCTGCGACCCATCCGACATCCCGGCCGTCTGGCCGGTCGCATGGCGGCTGGCCGACCTTCGTTGTTTCCCGGCCGCCCGGATCGTCCGCACGTTCCACTCCAGCGGCACAACAGGCGGCGGGCGAAGTCGGCACGCCTTTGACACGCTCGACCTCTATCGGGCCGCCCTGGCCGGGCCCTTCGCCGAGGCCCTGATGCCGGCCGGCGCCACCCGCGCCCCGATCCTCGTGCTCATGCCCTCGCCCGAGCAGGCCCCCGACGGTTCGCTCAGCTTCATGATGGGCGAAGTCGTCGAGCGATTCGGCCAGGCTGGCGCGTCGGGCTTCTTCGTTCACGACGGGGAACTGCTGGCCGACGACTTCGCCGCCGCCGTCAGCGACCTGGACGGACCAGCCGTCCTGGCTTCGACCGCCCTGGGCTGGGTGCGGCTGCTGGAGGCCATCGGCCCGCGCACGCTCCCCCTGCCGCCGGGCAGCCGCATCATGGAAACCGGCGGGCACAAGGGCCGCCATGCCGCCTGGGACCGCGACGAACTCTACCTCCGCCTGGCCGACGCCTTCGCCGTCACCCCCGAAGCCGTCGTCAGCGAGTATGGCATGTGCGAGCTGTCGTCGCAGTTCTATGCCCGTTCGAGGTTCGAGGTTCGAAGTTCGAAGTCGGAGAAGAGCGCGACGCCGGACCTTCCCCTCGGGCTTCGAACTTCGAACTTCGAACTTCGAACGCCCGTCTTCTCCGGCCCGCCCTGGACGCGCGTCGCCGCGATCGATCCCGAGACACGGCGGCCCGTGCCCGCGGGTGAGCCGGGCCTGCTGAAGTTCATCGACCTGGCCAACCGCGGCTCAGCCATCGCCGTGCAGACCGAGGACCTGGGCGTCGTTCGCGGGGATCGCGCCTTCGCGCTGATCGGCCGGGCCCCTGCCGCCCCGCCCAAGGGCTGCTCGCTCTCCGCCGACGACCTCCTGAAAAGTGGACCTGGTCCACTTCTTCCCGCCGAGGCCGTGACGCCGCCCGCAGAGGGGGATGTCGCCGATCCCGAGATAATCGCCCGCATCGCAGGCGACCTTCGATCGCGGGCGGCGCCGGCTGATTCCGCCGACGCGATGCTCGCCCGCGTCGGACCGCTGGCCGAGGTCACCCGCCGCTGGCTGGACGACGCCGACCCGATCCGCCGCGAGGCCCTCGACCACCTGCCAGACCGCTCGCCGTTCAGCCGGGCGATGTGGGCCGACGCCCTGGAGCTGATGTTCGCCCCGGTGACCGCCGAAGCCCTGCGGGCTTTGGTCCGCGATGAGGCCGGGGAGCGTCCGACGCCGTTCCCGCTGATCGGGCAGGTGCTGGCCGGCAACGTGCCGGCGCCGGCGGTGCAGGCGATCTTCGCCGCCTGCCTGGCTGGGGCGTCGCAGATCGTCAAGCCGGCGAGCGAGGACCCGCTCTTCCCCGAACTGTTGGCCCGCTCGATCGCCGCGGCGTCGCCGGAACTGGGCGGGCGGATCGCAGTGGTCCGCTGGCCGGGCGCGTCGCAGCGGCACAACACCGCACTGGCGTCGGCCGTTGACGCGGTGGTCGCCTTCGGCCGCGGCGAG
This sequence comes from Phycisphaerae bacterium, assembly GCA_022072085.1. Classification (GTDB taxonomy): domain Bacteria; phylum Planctomycetota; class Phycisphaerae; order JAJVII01; family JAJVII01; genus JAJVII01. The sequence goes on along the minus strand of JAJVII010000053.1, from coordinate 12,659 downwards.
TCGATCACGAACTGGCGGTCGCTCTGCGAGCAGGCGGGCCGGCCGCTGATCGTCCACGGCCCGCGGACCAGCGTGGAAATCATCGAGCTCGAGAAGAATGGACCTAGTCCACTTCTCGCGTCAGCCGTCGCCCGCGACGCGGCCATGTATGACCAGCAGGGATGCCTCTCGCCGCAGCAGGTCTACGTGGCCGGGTCGGCTGACGCCTGCGTGCACTTCGCGACCGACCTGGCGGCGGCGCTGACGGAATTGGCGAGCCGCTGGCCGCTGTCGCGTCGCCGCGACCCGGGCCAACTCCTGACCATCCGCCAACTGCGCGAGGCCCAGCGCATCCGCCGACTCGCGTCGGACGAGGCCGCCCGCCCCTGGCTGCTGGCCGGCGGACGCGACCGCTTCGACTGGACGCTGGTCGGGACGGTCGGCGCGTCGCCGCAGATCGGCCCGGGCGGGCGGACGCTGTTCCTGACCCGCGTCGCGTCGGCCGACGCGGCGCTGCGGGCGATCGCACCGCTGGCGCCGCACATCCAGGGCGTCGCGCTGAGCGTCGCCGACGCGTCGATCCGCCGACGCCTGGCCGACGAACTGCACATCCCATACATCTGCGCCCCCGGCGACCTCCAGCGCCCCCCCTTCGGCTGGCTCAACGACAACATCGCCGCATTGGGATCGTTGATGGGCTGAACCCGTCGAGGATTCAACGCAGATGGGCAGAGAGGCAGAGGTCGGGCAGAAAGCCCAAGGGCTCTTCAATTCTTGATTATCGCATTTCCCTCTGTCTTCTCTCTCTGTCACTCTGCTCCGCTGCGTTCTCCTATTTGCCGGATTTCTTCTCGAACGCCTCGCGCACCCTGGCGACCAGCTCGTCGGCCTGAAAGGGCTTGAACATCACGCCGAAGACGCCCTCCTGGCGGGCCTTGAAGATGCAGTGCTTGGGGTCGTAACCGAAGCCGGTCATCAGGATCACCGGTGTGTCGGCCGACCGGCTGCGCGTGGCCACGAATATGTCGTAGCCGCTGGCGTGCGGCATGCGGATGTCGCTGAGCACCAGGTCGTAGTCGCGGCTGCGGACCATGGCCGTCGCCTCGGCGCCGTCGCGGGCGACATCGGTGATGCAGCCCTTCTTGCCCAGCAGCTCGCAGATGTCGCGCACGATCGACTCGCTGTCGTCGGCGACCAGCACGCGTCGGCCGGCCATCCTCGGGTCGTGCTCCGCGTGTTCGATCTGCCGACGCCCGAGCATCGAGGTCGGCGACTCGGCCACCTGGCCGACCGTTCGGCGGATGGCCGTCACCCGGTCGATGATCTCGTTCAGCCGGCTGCGCAGGGCGTCGTGCCCGACATTCTCCTCGATCAGCGTGCTGGCCCGCTCGACGATGTCGGCCAGCGGGGCGGCGATCTCGCCGGCGACGTTGCTGACGAACCGGTCGGTCGTCGTGTAGCGCTCGACCACCAGCAGGTTCAGCGTGTTCAGGGCGATGGCGATGTATCGGCTGAAGATCTCGGCGAACTGCCGGTCGTCCTCGCTGAAGTATCCGGCCTCGGCGCTCTCGACGTTCAGCACGCCGATGGTGCGGTCCTGAAGCCGCAGCGGCACGGTCAGGCTGCTGCGGCCGCCGCGAATGCCGCTGATGTAGCGCGGGTCCTTGCTCGTGTCGGCGCAGATGTAGCTTCGGCCGGTCGCGGCGACGTGGCCGGTGATTCCGTTGCCCTCCTCGAGGGCGTAAAGCTCCAGGTCGCCGACCCACGTTGGGAACCCGTCGCTGAGCACCATCTCCAACCGGTTGCTCGCCTTGTCCAGCACCCAGATGCCGAAGTTGTCGAAGTTCAGCAGCTCGCGCGTGTAGCGCAGGATGTGCTCCTCCAGCAACTGGAGTCGCTCCTGCATGTTCAGTTTGGCGACCGACTCGGCCTCCAGCCGAACCAGCTCGCGACCGGCCTGGTCGATCGCGTTGAGCTTCTGCTGCAACCGGCGGCTGGCCGTCACGTCCAGCACGACCGCAGCGACCTGATTGATCGGGGCGGCGTCCTGCCCGCCGGCCGGTCCCTCGGCCAGCGGCGAGACGATCAGCTCGTAGCTGCGGCCGTCGCTGTCGAGCGAGAAGCGGCGCGTGCGGCCTGGCGAGCCGACCGGCGGCAGGTCGCCCTTACGAAGCTTGAAGTTGTTCAATGCCTTGACCGCGTTCTCGCAGACGAGCTGCTGCGTCTGGGCGCCCAGGCCCGCGAGCACGCGGTTCTGCCAGAGCACGCGGCCCTGGCCATCAACGATGCCCACCCCCTGGCCGATCGTGTTGAGCACCGCGGTGGACTGCTGGGTGACAGCCGCCCGCTCCAGCGGCAGGAAGTCGCCCGTGCCGCTGAGCACGGCGTCGAAGGACTCGCCTCGCAGGTGATCCAGGGCCTCCTGGAGGCTGGAGGCGATGACCAGGTCGAACCGCTCACCCAGTTCGCGGATGAGGTCCGACTGCTCGAATCGGCTGGCTCCGCCCAGCACCAGCAGGCGCCCCAGCTTTGTGGTAGGACTCATGTCTGCACGTCCTATTATAGTCGCCTTCGGCGCGGAGCATCAGCCCGCGCCCGCCAGGGAATTCATCGTCCAACCTGCGTGGAAAGCTTCAGCGGGACACGGGGGGAAGCCCGCTCTTCGACATTCGGCACGCGGCGCTCGCCATTGCCCTCACCCGCCCTTGGCCGGGTTGGCTTCGTCGGCGCCGTCGCGGGTGATGAACCACAGCGCCTGCGGACAGGTGCGGACCGCCGCCGCCCGGTCCGATAGCGAACTGAGCGGCTCGGTCTGGCCCAACAGTCCGATCGCTAGGTCACGCCACGCTGGCTTGCCGTCGGCGCCGGCGAGATAGGCCAGCGGATAGGCGAACGCCGCCGACCCGGCGCGGACCGCCTTGTCATCAAACAGCTTGCCTTTGACCATCGCCTCGATGTGCCGCCGCACCGAGTCCAGCGCGGCCGCGTCGCGCGTGACGCGGTAGTAGGCCAGCATCCCCTCGCAGGTAACGGCCGTGTCGGCGAGTTGCTCGGGCTGGGGGAAGTAGAGCCCGTCGAAGCGATCCTGGAACCGCCCGGCGAACCCGACGATCTTCTTGCAGTGGTCGAGATATTCCCCCCGCCCGCTCAGCCGCCACGCCTCGACCAGTGCCAACATCTGGTTGCCGACGCTGGCCGGCTCGTTGTACAGGCTGTCGGTCGTGTGGTCGGCATCGGCCCGCTCCATCGCCCGCCACGCGACCTCCAGCGCCCATGGGTCGGCTGACACCAGCGCCCGGTCCACCATGCCCCGCACGTGCAGGTAGCGGAACGACGGGCAGACCCACGGCCGGCCGTTCTGCATGACCTGGTCCTGCGCCGGACATGGCCGCGGCCGCCCGACGTTGGCCGCCTCGGGGTCAGCCAGCACGGTGTGGCTGTCCAGCAGTTGCGTCGCCGACTCGTAGAACGCGCGGAAGTATTTCGCGTCGCCGGTCCGCAGCCACTGCTGATAGTTGACGTGCGGGAAGTCGTAGGGGTTGCCCGCCCAGAGCACGTCGCTGTCGGCCGACCCGACCCGGCCGGCCGGGAAGTCGCCGAACGTGCGGTAGCAGTAGCTCAGCGACGAGGTGACGCTGTTGCGCTGGAAGTCGTACCAGTCGACCATCCGCTCGATCTGCTCATCGGCGGTCCGCTCGGCCTTGAGCCCGGGCTCCTGGAACTCCTGCTCGGCTTCGGACGCCGGCAGCAGCGAGTCGGCAGGCCTGGCCCGTCGGCAGTAGTACGCCGGCGGGGCGACCAGCATCACTGGCTGTGTGCAGTCGCGCATCCGCAGGGCGACGCCATCGCGTTTCTTCGCGTCGAACAGCGTCAGGAACACCTCGTGGCTGCGGGCCATGCCCGGGCAGACGCGGAAGCTGCCGCCCCCACGATCGGAGAACAGGCCCAGGCTGACCAGCGGGCCGGGCAGCGCCGGGTCGCCCGCGGCCCCGGTGCCGATGGTCACGTCCGCAGGCGTCATCTGCCAGAACCACCGCCGCCCAGCCGCCAGGCCGACCGTGCCGTTGTCCACCGCGCCCCAGCCGGTGGTCATCACGTCGCGGGCCCGCCCGTCGCCGTTGCCCACCAGCGTGCCGCCCATCGCGTAGCGATCCGGCTCGGCGTGGTATATCCACGCCGCGGACCGCGCCGCCTCGACCTCGCCCTCGTGGACGTGGTCGCTGCCGCCGAACATCACGTGGAACCCGCCGCCCTCCTTCGGCTTCAGGCAGGTCGGCAGCTCGAAGCCGGCCCGCGTGAAGGTCGTCCACTCCGTCCGCTCGCCCTCGCGCTTCAGCCATGTGTAGTTGATGCGGACGACCGGCAGGCCGCGGTAGAACGTCATGCGCACCTGGTAGTCGGCGGCCTCCTTGTCGGCCTCGCTCAGGGCGCCGCTGACGCGGACGGTGCAGGCGACCGGGCCGTTGCGCTCCAGCGCGATCTCCTCGCGCGGGCTGCGGCCGCTGCTGTAGGCGACGCGCTCGGCGCCGAGGTTCGGCCCGCCGGCGACGCCGTCGAAGACCTGGTAGTCCGGGTCGATCGCCCGGTCCGGCCGAGCCAGCAGCCAGGCCCGGTCGATCCCGGTGAAGTGCTTGCGTGAAATCATCACCGTCATCGCGCCGGTCTTGACGTTGATCCACTGCTCGTCCAGGCTGGCCAATGCCGGCCCGCTCGGCGGCGCGGCCGCGTCAAGGAGCACCAGCTCGACCGCCCCGGCTAATGCGTCGGGCTGCGTCGCGGGCGTCCCGTCGGCTGGGACATCCAGCACCGTGTCCACGCGAATCCAGCGGACGGAGCGGTCCTTCGGGTCGCGGATCATCGGCTCGAACTGCGCGGGGACGATGCGGCCGTCCGCCCGCAGCGCCAGTCGATCGACGTCCTGCACCACGCCGGGCGGCAGCGGCAGGCCGCAACTTACCGGGCAGGCCGCCCGGGCCAGCCCCGACCCGTTGGTCGGCTGAAGTGTCACGATGACCTGCTCAGCGCGGGCCGCCGACGTGAGCAGCCCCGCCAGCAGGAGCGGAAGGAAAAGTCGCAGCCGATTCATCCCGGGTGTCTCTCCCACTGCCGCGTCAGCCGATCAGCCCGCGGCGCGATAGCTCGTCCATGCCCTTACAGGAAATTAGAACCCCACTAGTATACTCGGGTTCCCCGCAGACGTGACATGAATGGGAACAGGCGGCCGAGGCGTTACGGTTTCTCGGGCGTGTCAGAAGCCTCCGCCCAGCCGTCCTCCCGGGCGGCGGCGGGCAAGTCGCGGGCACCATGGATCACGGCGATCACATCCAACTGCCCGGGCGTGATCCGGTAGATTATCCTGTAGGGGCCTTCAACGACCTCTCGCAGTTCGTCGGATTCATACTCCGGCACCTTGCGGCCCGATTGAGGAAAGGCCCCGATCTGCTGCGACCGCCGCGTCAGCCGATCGACCATCTGGCCGGCGTAATGCGGGGAATCCTGGGCGATGTATTGGTGGATGGCGGCCAGGTGCGCTTGGGCGGTTTGCGTCCAGTGAATCTTCATTTCGGCAGGCCATAGTGGGCGCGGACGTCGCGGACGTCGGCGGTCCTGCCGGCCCGGCTGTCGGCCAGCCCCTTCTCGATCACCTGGCGAACGTAGATCTCGCGGATCAGGTCATCCCACGTCGCATTCTCCGGCATCTTGTTCACCAGATCATGCGCGTCGCGCTTGCTCATTGTCGTCGCCATCGGCCACCTCCGGCTTCACATTTCAGCTTATCCGGCTGGTTCGCACCGGTCAATCCGCGAATGGCCGAATGACCGTCAAGAAGGCGACAGGCCCGTAAAATCCTCGAATCCCGCCCTGGCACTCCCGGACTCGGCACTCATCTTTGGATTCACCTTGTCGCGCCATGCCCCGCCGGGTATTCTGCGTCATGGAGCATGCTTGATATGCTGAAGGGGCGAACGTGATTCACTTCACTTGTAACAACTGTGGACAGGAGATTTCCGTCAGCAGTCAGCTACTCGGGAAGAGAGGAAGATGCACGGCATGTGGTGCAATACTCAGAATTGAAGCGAAACCGGCCTCTTCAGGACAAGTAGCCGACCAAGACGACAAGAGTTCACGCGTCTCGCTGCAAACCGAACATCCGTCCCATGCAGACGGGCGTATTCAGCCAGGCAAACATGGCATCGAATGGCGATATAGGATTCGAGCGATTGATCGGGTATCGGGAAAGGCCGTAGAGCCCATCTTCATCGAAGGAACCAGTAGGAAGGATGCACTCCGCAAGATCGACAAGACACGCATAATGGTAACCTCCATTTGCGCTCCGGCACAACGCTGGATTACGGCAGCCTGTGTCCTTATCGCCGTCTCTATCGCCATAGGCTTATGGGCATCCCGTGACACGTGGGAGGCTGACAACCGCGCCCAGATTAGTGCCCGGTGCGAGGCGGTCCTGCTCGCCATCCAAGAATCCGATGACCAAAAGGCCGCGTTTGCCTATGCGGAATTGAACCGATTCATCGGCCAGCATGAAATTGAACGTGAACCATTGGCGAGGCAAGTGGGTGAGGTCCGCGCAGCTTTCGTCCCAGTGAATGAACGGCTTGAGAAGGCCCAACGAGACCTTGCGGCACAAGAATTGGCGAATGAACAGCACCGCACACTCCTGACCGATGGGACAAGAGCAGGGCGGCAAACCCAAGGGACTAAGTCGGCGCTGTCGCCCAGTGGGGACGGCTACAAGGGATTCTCGGAATCTGAACTACAACGGTTATACCAGAAGCTTCTGGGCGAAGGTTGCAGTTCGGAAGAAGCAATCCTGACACTGAAGGCCGTCCTTGACTATCCAGACACAAGGGCAGTCGCACGTGAATGGTTGAAAGACAATTGAAGTCGGCAGGTTCAGTCCTCCATTATCCCACCACCGTTACGCGGGGAATAAGGGGGAATCCCAGCAATGCAGTCAGGATCGCGTCGGCGCTGTCAGAAGAACTGGACCGCTGAAGCGGCCAGGCCGCGATGTCGGCGCGGGCGCCGACCTTGAGGACGCCCAGTTCCCCCGCGCGGCCGATGGCCCGGGCGGCGTTGGTCGTCGCCAACGCGAACAGCGTCGTCGCCGGCACTTCCGGGTGAGCTGCGTGCAGGAACGCCAACTCGCCCAGGACCGACAGGTCGGGGCTGGACGCGAGCGAGTCGGTCCCGACCGCGACGTTCACGCCGGCCGCCAGCATCTCCCGCCAGCGATGGCCGCGATGGCCGAAGAAGTCGGCGGTCCGCGGGCAGTAAACCACGGACGCACGGCCGGCAGCCAGCCGCTCCAGGTCGCCGTCGCGCAGGTGGTTCACGTGGACCAGCAGCGTGCGGTCGTAAGCGAGCAGGCCCAGCCGATCGGCCAGCGCGACCGGCGAGCACTCGGCGGCGTCGAAGTCGCGGGGGAAGTCGCCGCTGACCCGCTCGATCAGCTTGCGCCACGGGCCGGTGCCGGCTTCGGTGAACTGCACCTCTTCGAGCGTCTCCGCGAGGTGCGTGGCCAGGACGCGACCGTGCCGCTTTGCCTCAGCCAGGGCCCGTTCGTAGAGCGCAGGCTCGGTCGAGTAAGGAGCGTGGGGAGACAGGCCGACGGACAGAGGCGGGAGTGACGCGTCGGCCAGCTTGAGTGCCGCCACCGCGTCGGACCAGACGGCGTCGGCGCGGGCGCCGTAACCGATGACCTCCGCCAGCGCGATGCGGCGGACCGGAACGGTGGCAACCGCCTCCAGCACGTCGGCCCAGGCGATCGACGCCGGCGTGATATCCACGACAGTCGTGACGCCGGCGGCCAGCGAGTCGGCGGCCCCACGGGCGGCGGCAGCGGCGATGTCGGCGGGCGGGCGGATCAGCCGCTCGCCCATGATCGGCACGACCCACTCGTGCAGCGGCCTGCCGGCCAGCCCATCCCGCCGCCCGGCCCAGTAGCTCATGTCCAGGTGGGCGTGGCAGCTGATCAGCCCGGGCGTGAGCACCGCGTCGGCGTGGTGGATCAACTCGTCGCCGGGGGCGCGAATGTCGTCAACGGGCCCGACAGCCGCGATGAGTCCGTCGTCGCCGATGCGGACCCCGCCGTTGCGGATGGCCCCCGGCACATCGGGGTCCATCGCGATCAGCCAGTCGGCGCTGACCACGCGCGGGCGAGCGGGCGCGTTGGAAGAGGCTTGCGGCATCAGAACTCCCAGGGCCAAAGCGTCACCGGCGACGCGGCCCTTCGACAACGGATCCCCTCTCTTCGAGGCAGGGGACGCGGATGCTGACGGCCCGGCGGGCCCCGAGCGGCTGCCATCGCAGTATAACTCAACCGCGCCAGAGGCGAACGGGCAACCCCGGCGGCATCGGTGAATACCTCAACAGAACGGCCGGGCGTGTCCGATAATAGGGCTGATCGGACACCCGGCACTGGCTGAGGATGCGGGCATGGTTCAATTCTACCTGGCGCTGACGTTCTGGATGATGGTCGCACTGCTGGAGGCCTACGGCATCTTCAAGCTGTTCGAGGGAATCGTGCGGCCGCGCTGGATTCACCTCGTGCTGCTGCCCGGAACGGTGGTCGCCGAGACCGGCCACTTCATCGCGGCGCTGCTGACCGGGGCCCCGGTCCAGGACGCCAAGCTGGTCAGCGACGAGTCCATCGCCGATGCGGGCAAGGCCCCGCCGGCCAAGAGCGGCGTGCCGGTGCTCTCGCCGCTGCTGATCGCCCTGCTGCCGATCGTCGCGGCCATGACGATCATCTACCTGCTCTACCGCGGCGGCGTGGACGACGGGGTGGTGAGCAGCTTCAGTTCCAACGTCGGGTTCCTTCGCGTGCTGCACGGCGACAGCGGGCTGGCCCAGGAGCTGGGTTGGCGGCTGGGCGACTGGTTCGGCCTGGCCCACGGCGTGCTGTCGGGCTGCCAGTCGCTGCTGGGCGCCCTGCCCTTCGAGGACTTGGCTGACCACTGGATGGGCTGGCTGTTCATCTACCTGACCGCCTGCCTGGCAATCCGCATGGTCCCGCTGCGGCACAAGCTGCGCAGCGGCATGGCGGCGATCCTGCTGGTCGGGGCGTTCTGCTGGCTGCTGGGGCTGATCGAGAAAGTGAACGACGGCATCCACGCCGCCTGGCCGCTGGTGGCCTACGTGATCGCCCTGCTGACCGTGCTGCTGGGAATCGCCCTGCTGGTCCGCGGTGCGATCGCCCTGGGCTTCGTGCTGGCCGACAAGCCCGTGCCGCGCCGCAGCAAGTGAGATCGGCCGACCGCCAGATTCGCCGCGGCGACGCCCGGCCCTCGTGGCCAGCATGAACGATGTTCCTTACGCCCCGCCTCCCCAGACGTTCCACTTCCGAAAGCACAGCCGACGCGTGTCAAGAGCGCCTGAAGCGTCTCCCTGACCGATTGAGCCGGCGGGGGGATAGTGCTTAATCGGTCCGCAGACCACGTCGATAAGTCCCGTAAGGAGCATGCGCTCGCTCCCTGTCGGCCGGGCGCGATCTTGAGACGTGCGCCGGTTGAATCGATGTCTGTGTCGACAGATGGACGGTTTTATCGGACTCGGACACGGCGTGCCGCGGACCGGCTGAGACGGTCTGCGGGTCCGGGTTTCCCATTTTGACACCGATGCGAGTGGATTCTACTCTTTCGGTGGCAGACAGGCAGAGGGTTTGGAGGGGACAGCGTCCCGGCTGAAGGCGTCTGTCCCCCGGTCTAGGCCGGGGGACAGACGCCCGAGGCCCTTCGGGCGCTGTCGGCAATTGGACTGCGCCCCTCGGTGGCGGAAGTGGCATGGCAAGAACTGGCCTGCTATCCAGGGTTTGGCGGGTGCTCTCGCGCCCGCTGTTCGGGCTGGGCTCGAACTGGTCCGCGCCGCTGCCCGGACTGGTCGACACCGGTCCGGTGCGCCCGCCGCTGTGGAAGCGGCTGGCCGGGGGAATCCTGCGCCGCCTGCTGATGATGCCCATCCTGCTGGTCGTCATGATGGCGATGTTGGTCTACGGCACGACCCACCAGTGGACGCGGATGCTCTGGACCAGCGGTCCGCGCAACGCGTCGGCTGCCCCGCTCTCGCCGGCCACGCAGGGGCTCTACTATCGCGACATTCAACTGACCACCGCCGACAACGTGCAGTTGCACGGCTGGCATATCCCGGTCTGGTCGGCCAGCAAACTGCTGCGCCAGGACGACAGCGAACTGCGCCGCCGCCACCCGGCGCTGGTTCTCTGTCACGGCCAATGGTCCGACCGCGGGCAACTGCTCTACCTGGTCCCCGCCCTGCACGAGGCCGGTTACGAGCTGCTGCTGCTGGATCTGCGCGGCAGCGGCGACAGCAACGGCAACACCCGCCTGGGCCTGGACGAATGGCAAGACGTCCAGGCCGCCATTCACTGGCTCCAGACGCTGGGCCCGGTCGACTCCCGCCGCATCGGGCTGGTGGGAACGGGCACGTCCTGCGCCGCCGTCCTGCGGGCCGCCGCGGAGGACAACTCCGTCGCGGCCGTCGTCATTGACCGGCCCAACGTCGACCTGGCGTCGTTTGTGCGGGGCCGATTCAAGGCCATGGGGTTGCCGGCCGGCACGATGGGTCGGCTCTACGGCTGGAGCCTCAGCCTGGCAGAGGTCTCCGATCTCAGCGACGCCTCGGCCATCCACTGGGCCGACAAGATCGCGCCGCGCCAGGCGGTCCTGGTCTCGGCCTGGAAGTCAGACCCCTACGTGCCGGCCAACGACCCGGCGAAGGTCTTCCAGGCGCTGCACGGCAAGCGGCTGATGCAGGTCAACCCGTTCAAGCCGGAAACGCCGTCGCAGCCTGCGCTTCTGCCGGGCGACGTGCTGCGCTTTCTCAAGCAGTACCTGGCGGCGAGGAAATAGCGTCGGCCTAACCTGCCTCCGGCAGGGGGTGTCTGTCAGAGTAGCGGGGACCTCGGCGGTGGGCTGTTTACATGGCCGACGAATTCCCCCATAATGAGACTGTAGGGCATGTTCCATTCATCCTTGATCGCAGATCGAGAATATCGCAGGCCAATGACTCGGATGGGAGAAGGCAGATGAAAAGCAACCGCAGGATCCGGCTGGTCGCGTTGACGGTTTGCACGGTCGGGCTGGGTTGGCTGGCAGCCGCCGGCGCCTGGGCCCGCACAGGCGAGCTGACGCTCAAGAACGGCCTGACCCACTGGGGCGACATCACCCGCAACGACGATGGCAGCTACAGCGTCAACGACAGCGGCATCTCGCAGAGTTTCACGCAGGCCGAGGTGGCTGACGTCAGCTACTACGCCTCGATCCAGGACGCCTACAAGCAGAAGAGCGCCAGACTCAAACCAGACGATGTGGCCGGCCACTCGGATCTCGCCCAGTGGTGCATCGACCACGAACACTACGCGGGTCTCAAGGAGCAGGCCGAACTCATCCTGGCCAAGCAGCCCGAGAACGCCAACGCCAAGCTCTGGCTGAGGATCAGCGAACGGGACAAGACCGGTCCCACGACGCGGCCCGATGGGACCGACAAGCCCACGGTCATCCATCCCCCCGTCGTCGACCCGGCCAAGCAGATCGACAAGCTGCAACGGCTGACCGAGCGCGACATCAATGTGATCCGCATCATGGAGCTTCGCCCGGGCGAGCGGGACGTGCGGATCGTGCTGGCTAAGGGCGCGACCGACCTGTTCTGGCAGCAGTTGGAGGGGCACGATCGCTATCGCACCGACGCGGAAAAGCGGGCGTTCTTTGCGTCCAGCCCGCAGGAGCAGATCGAAGCCCTGATGAACAACTCGCAGATCACCGGCATCACGGATGTAACGCTCTACAAGCTGGCCGACGACCGGATGGCCGACGGCCACAAGGCCCCGCCGCTGGTGTCGATCCTGAGCGACCCGCGGACCCTGCGGCGGTTCCGCTTCGACATCCACCCCTGGCTGCTGAGCAACCTGACCGACGCCCCAGCCGGCAGCGCCGACGCCAAGCTGTTCTACAACGCCGTTCCGATCATCCCGGCCAAGGACGAGGCCGCGGTCTACACCAACTTCTATCGGCTGATGACCTACCAGACCAAGGGCCTGTACATGATCGACACCGGCAAGCCGGAGGCCAGCCTGATCCTGAACTGGCCGCTGCCGACCGACGCCGTCTCGCCGGAGTTCGCCGTCGTGCCGCCGCCGCTGGCCAAGGACCAGCCGTTCAAGCCGGGCTTCCGCAACCGCAACGACCGGAACTACCAGCGCATCATGCAGTGGATTCAGAACGACCTGAAGAAGCCGCACATCGCCTACCAGGTCGTCTTCCCGCCGCCGGAAACGAAGACCCCCGCCGGCAAGACGGCCCCGACCGGCGTGCAGCCCCCGCCGGCGATGCCGCGGACCGGCCCGCCGCCCGGCGGCATGTAGACGATCGCCCCCGGCTGAATCCCACCGCGAACGCCCCTCAGGGGCGTTCGCTCATTTCTGCCGGGACAGGGGAAAAAACGGGACAGGCTTGCTCTGTTCAAAAGAGCGTGTAGGAGCAAGGCGAGGATCATCAGGTTGAGGGTGATGACCTTGAGCTGGATTTCGCGGTCGATGGCGTGGCGGGTGCGGGCGTGGACGCGGCTGTCCAGCAGCCGCTTGAGCATCGAGAAGACACACTCGATCTGCCACCGCTGGCCATAGAACTCGGCTGGGAAATGCTTGG
>JAJVII010000056.1 GCA_022072085.1 Phycisphaerae bacterium | reverse complement strand
AGCAGGGCCAACAAGGCCAACAAGGCCAACAAGGTCAGCAGGGCCAGCAAGGCCAACAAGGCCAACAAGGGCAACAAGGCCAGCAAGGCCAACAGGGCCAACAAGGGCAACAGGGTCAGCAAGGGCAGCAGGGCCAACAAGGGCAACAGGGCCAGCAAGGCCAGCAGGGCCAGCAGCAGGATCCCGCTCAGCAGGCCGCCGGGCAACAGGATCAGGCCATCAAGAAACTGGATGACCTCGTCCAGCAGATGAACCAGTGGGGCAACCTGAGCGACATCACCAAGGAGCTTGAGGAGATCATTCGCCTCCAGCGGCAGGTGGGCGTGTTCACCAGCGACCTGGCCAGGACGACCCTGGGCAAGACGCGCGACCAGTTGACCGAGGAGCAGTCGGCGCAGTTCGACAAGTTCAAGAAGGACCAGTCCGACCTGGCCGCCCGCACCCGCACGCTGATCGACCAGATGCGGACAGTCTCGGAGGCGATCGCCAAGAGCGACGAGGCCTCCAGCGGCGCGCTCTCCGACGCAGCCGACCTGGGCAACGATCAGAACGTCGTCGGCAAGCAGACCTCCGCCGCCAACGACCTGGCCAACATCCGGGCCGCCAATGCCAGCCTCACCCAGCAGGAGGTCCTCAAGACGCTCCAGGACATGCTCCAGCTTCTCCGCGACCGGCGGAAGCGCGAGCTGGCCGACTTGGCCAAGCGGCTGGAGGACCTCAAGAACAAGGTCGCCGCGCTGCTGGAGCGTGAGAAGCAGCACCTGGCCGACACCCGCGACGCGATGGACAAGAACAAGGACAACCAGCACTATCGCACGCTGGCCGAGGGGCAGCGGCAGACCCAGCGGAACACGCTGGAGGTCGCCGACGAGGCCCGACGCGACGCGCCGGACGCCGCGGCCCTGCTGCGGCGGGCCGCCGCCGAGATGATCCGCGCCTCCGGCCGCCTGGATACATCTGCCCTGGAGAAGGACGCCAACCCGCAGCCGGACGTCAAGGGCGACCGCGATAGCCGGGCCGCCGAGACCAGTCAGGCCGAGGCCGTCCGCCTGCTGGAGGAGGCCCTCAAGGAGGTCCAGCGGCTGGCCGACCAGGCTGCGAAGGACAAGAACAAGGAGGACCGCAAGGAACTCAAGGAACAGCTCGAAGCCGTCCGCGAGAAGCAGCGGAAGATCTACGCCAACTCCGAGCTGATGGCCAAGAATCTGCCGGCCAACGAGGACAACTACACCCGCGTCGACGACTCCAACCTCCGCAATATCTCGGTGGAGCAGGGCAACGTCGCCAAGGAGACCACTGACGTCAATGCGAAGGTGAAGGCCGAAGGGACGTCGGCTGCCTTCCCGTTCGTCATCGACGAGATCATCAAGTCGATGAACGAGTCGAAGAAGGGCCTGGCCGGCCAACTCGAGCTGCCCGGCCGCCTCGCCCGCCTCGGGCACAACATGCCGACTGTGCTGGACGAGCAGCGGTTCGCCCTGCGGAAGCTGGACGAACTGATCGCCGCCCTGGAGGAGGACAAGAAGGAAGACGACTTCGCGGGCGGCGGTGGCGGCGGTGGTGGCGGCGGCGGCGGCGGGCAGCCGCCCCCGCTGGTGCCGACCGCGGCCGAGCTGAAGCTGGTCAAAGGCATGCAGCTTGAAGTCAACCGCCGCACGGACGATGCCAACTTGAAGAACACGGGCGCCGGCGAGGGCGACCGGCTGGTCCACGACCAGCAGTCCAAGCGGATCGGCGACCAGCAGGACCAGGTCGAGCGGCTGTTCACCGACCTGCTCAAGAAGCTGGACAAGCAGCAACAGCCGCCGGCCCCGCCGCCGGACCAGATCAAGAAGATCGACAGCAAGGGCGGCCCGGACACCGGCAATACCGGTCCGGGCAAGACGGACGCCGGTAAGACCGGCGACGGCACTCCATAGTGCCCCTCGCGGCGGCTGCGCGGTAGAATAACGGGATTGCAGGAAACCTTTGCACCCAAACGCAGGGGATTCGACATGAAGCGATGGATGACGGCAATAGCGATGGCGGCGGCGGCCGCGATGCTCTGGCTGGCGATGCCCCGCGCGGCGTCGGCCGACACCAGCGAGGCCGCTGACCTCCAGAAGATGATCCGGATGGCTGAGCAGACCGAGCCGGCCAAGCCGGCCCCCAAGACCGAGCCGGCCAAGGATGCCGCCCAGCCCGCCGAGTCGGGCGAAGCCAAGCCGGCCGACGACGGCTCCATGATCACCGGCCTGGACGACAGCAAGAAGGAAGCGGCCGCCGACGACCTGGACGACCTGATCGACGCCCTGCGGCGCAAAGCCGGCGGCGAAACCCGCGCCCCGGGCGTGCGGGAGCTGCTGGACCGCGTGGCCAAGCATATGGGCGACTCGCGCGACCGGCTCCGCCAGGACTATGACACCGGCAGCGAGACCCAGCGGGTGCAGAAGAAGATCATCCGCGACCTGGACGTCGCCATCGCGATGGCCCAGCAGAGCAGTTCCTCCTCCAGTTCCTCGCAGAGCCAGGGCCAGAAGAAAGACAAGGCCCAGTCCCAGGGCAAGCAGCAGGGCCAGCAGCCGCAGGACGGCGACCCGCAAACCAACCGGGCCAACAGCCCGGCCCAGCGGGAGCAGGCCAGCCACGGCAAGGTCAGCAACGTCGATCCCAACAAGCCGATCGGCACGACGGCCGAGGAAGGCTGGGGCAACCTGCCGCTGCGCGACCGCGACGAAATCGTCCAGGCCCGCAAGGAGCAGAGCCTGCCGCGCTGGGAGTCGCTGATCGAGAAGTATTACACCGCTCTCCAGGTGCAGGCCGAGAACAAGAAGCCGTGACCCCGGCCCGCGAGGCCGACGAGGACGCCGCAAACCCATGAAGAACCTGCGATGGATCATCCTGACAGCCGGGCTGGTCTGCCTGGTCCTGGTCGGCCGCCAGTGGGCGGACGATTCGCCGGCTGCCCCGTCCGGCGACGCCCCCGCCGCTGCGAGCGACGCGCCTGCCGAGAACCGCGGCGCGGCGTGGGAAATGACCCCGCAGATGCAGACCAAGATCCACAAGGGGCTGGACTGGCTCAAGGCCCAGCAGCAGAACGACGGCAGCTTCGGCGCCGGCCCCTACGGCAAGCACGCGGGCATCTCGGCGCTGGCCGGCCTGGCCTTCCTGGCTGAGGGCAGCACCTACGACCGCGGGCAGTACGGCGAGCAGGTCAAGAAGGTCACGCAGTTCATCATGCAGTGCACCAGCGACTCAACCGGGCTGATCGCCAGCCCGCAGGTCAGCCACGGCCCGATGTATGGCCACGGCTTCGCGGCGCTGTTCCTGGCCGAGGTCTACGGCATGACCGGCCGAGTGGAAGTGCGCGACAAGCTGCGGCTGGCAATCCGGCTGATCGTGAACACGCAGAACGACCAGGGCGGGTGGCGATACATGCCCGTGCCGCAGGACGCGGACCTGTCGGTGACGATCTGCCAGATCATGGCGCTGCGGGCGGCCCGCAATGCGGGGATCAAGGTCCCCAAGAAGACGATCGACAAGGCGATCGAGTACGTGAAGAAGAGCCAGAACGGCGACGGCGGGTTCAGCTACACCCTCGGCAGCGGCGGCTCGGGCTTCCCGCGGTCGGCGGCTGGCGTTGCGGCGCTCCAGTACATGGGCATCTACAGCGGCAAGGAAATCGACAATGGCCTGAAGTATCTCAAAGGCCACCGGGCCGAGGCCAGCGGCTTCTACTTCTACGGCCACTACTACGCGGTCCAGGCGTTCTTCCTGGCCGGCGGCAAGCACTGGGAGGAATGGTTCCCCAAGATCCGCGACGAGTTGCTCGGCCGACAGGCGTCCAGCGGCTCCTGGTCCGGCGACGTCAGCGAGGAGTATGCGACGGCGATGGCCCTGATCATCCTCCAGGTCCCCAACCGCTACCTCCCGATCCTCGAACGCTGATGGCCTTCGGGCCGGCCGATCGTTGCGGGCAGGCGAACTGCTGAACACATGACCATACGCAAGCCTCTGCTCAACCTGTTCCTGATCGCATTGGCGATACTCGCCGTCACGCTGCTGGCTGACCGCCCGCAGTGGGCTGACGACCGGCCGGCCCCGGCCGCCCCGGCCGATTCCCCGGCAGCCGACGACGACAGCAGGCCTCTGGAAAATCGCGGCGCCGCGTGGGAACTTCCGCCCGGGACGCAGGAGAAAGTCTCCAAGGGGCTGGAGTGGCTCAAGGCCCAGCAGCAGCCCGACGGCGCGTTCGGCACCGGCCCCTACGGCAAGCACGCGGGCATCTCGGCGCTGGCGGGCCTGGCCTTCCTGGCTGAGGGCAGCACCTACGACCGCGGGCAGTACGGCGAGCAGGTCAAGAAGGTCACGCAGTTCATCATGCAGTGCACCAGCGACTCAACCGGGCTGATCGCCAGCCCGCAGGTCAGCCACGGCCCGATGTATGGCCACGGCTTCGCGGCGCTGTTCCTGGCCGAGGTCTACGGCATGACCGGCCGAGTGGAAGTGCGCGACAAGCTGCGGCTGGCAATCCGGCTGATCGTGAACACGCAGAACGACCAGGGCGGGTGGCGATACATGCCCGTGCCGCAGGACGCGGACCTGTCGGTGACGATCTGCCAGATCATGGCGCTGCGGGCGGCCCGCAATGCGGGGATCAAGGTCCCCAAGAAGACGATCGACAAGGCGATCGAGTACGTGAAGAAGAGCCAGAACGGCGACGGCGGGTTCAACTACACGATGACCGGCGGGGGGTCGGCGTTCCCACGGTCGGCAGCCGGCGTCGCGGCGCTCCAGTACATGGGCATCTACAGCGGCAAGGAAATCGACAAGGGCATCGGCTACCTGCTCAAGTCGCTGCCCAGCGCCGGCCCGCGCGGCGTGGGGTATGACGGGCACTTCTTCTACGGCCACTACTACGCCGTGCAGGCGTTCTTCCTCCGCGGGGGCGAGGACTGGCACAAGTGGTTCCCGGCCATCCGGGACACGCTGCTGAAGATGCAGGCCTCCGACGGGTCGTGGCCGTCGTCGGTGAGCAACGAGTACGGCACCGCGTTGGCCCTGATCATCCTCCAGGTCCCCAACCGCTACCTCCCGATTCTCGAACGGTGAGACGATGACTCTTCGCACTCGAAACCAGGACGCCGGCTTGCGCCCGGGACATTGGCTTGTCCGAAGTTCAGCCAGTGCATTGGTTGGACTCTTGATTGCCGCTGCATCGTTCACCGCACTGAGCGCCCGCGCGGACGTCCCGACCACCCAGCCCGCGGCGGCAACGACGACTCAGCCGGCGGCGCCCGCGGCCGTTCCTGCGCCTCAGCCTGCCACGCCGGCGCCGCCGGACCTGACCGATCGGCCCAGCCTGGTCGGCGTGCGGACCATCGACCGGCGAATTTCCGGCGGGCGGCTGCTCGCTCTCAAACTCGCGCCCGATGCAGCCAAACCCGGCGCGCTTGCGGTCTGGGCCGACGGCCGACGCGTGGACGTCTCCATCCCCGACCTGGTGCGGATCACCGTCGCCGACGAGAGCCTCACCCCGCTGGAGCGGATGCCCGAGAACGCGACCGCCGTCGTGCTCACCAGCGGCGAATGGATCGTCGGGCTCATCAGCGACGGCGGGCAGCGCGACGTCACGATTTCGGTGTTCGGCATGGGTCAGGTGAAGGTCCCGCTGCGGCGGATTCGCGGCGTCATTTCGCCGGCCGGCCGAGTGGGCCAGTCGCTGCCGACCCTCCAGGGCCGCCTGCGCCCGCAGGCCGACGAGACCGAGGACAGCATCCGGCTGGCCAACGGCGAGGTGCTCAAGGGCACGGTGACCGCGCTGGGGCCCAAGGGCCTGGTCGTGACCGGCCCGCTGGGCGACGTGACGGTGTCGCTGGACGTGCTGGCGATGGCCCGGCTGGTCAACCCCGACCCGCCGCCGCCGGCCGCCGGCGATCCGCCGCGGCTGTGGGTCGAGATGAGCAACGGCTCGCGGCTGCTGGCTGAGCAGGCGGACTGGGACGCCCACACGCTCCGCGCCCGCCGCGTCGGCGAACAGAAGGTGGATCTGCTGCCCGACCGGCACGTTGTGGCGCTGGCGGTGGACAACGGCCGATGGCGCTGGCTGGACGAACTGACGCCGTCGGCGGTGGACTATCAACCGTTCCTGACCGTGAAGTGGCCGCCGCAGTTCGGGCTCAACGTCGCCGGCGCGGTGATGCGGCTGAACGGCCAGGCCTACGCCCACGGCATCGGCGTCCACTCGCGGACGCGGCTGGTCTTCGACGCCGACGGAGCGACGCGGTTCCATGCCCTGGTCGGGCTGGACGACGACAGCGGCCCGCGGGCCAACGTCGACGTCCAGGTGCTGCTGGACGGCAAGGTCGCCTGGTCGAAGAAGGGCCTGGAGCAGAAGGACGGTCCGCAGAGCGTCAACCTGCAACTCGGCGGCGCCAGGAAGATCGAACTGCTGGTCGACTACGGCGCCAACGGCGATGTGCTGGACCGCGCGGACTGGGCCGACGCCGCGATCATCCGGTAAAAAGGGCCGATCGCCCTCCCGACAGAAGGCCTGTTTGGCTGCGAGCCGCGGGCGAGCACGGCCGTCGGTTGCCCCCCTTGGGTCGGGTCGATGCCCCGACCCCTATTCCTGACCCATCCGCACAGGCAACGCAAAATCGCCTTGACGAACTGCCGCACCGGCGATACTATTCCTATCGGAATTATAGGTTATTTCCCCTGTTCCACAGTGAAGGAACCCCCGTGCTCAAGATCGACGCTCCTCAGCCCAGTTTCCATACGCCCGATGACCAGCTCTGCAAGGAGGAGTTGATCAAGGCCGCCTCCAACGGCGTCCGCGGCACGTTGTATGAGGACTTCCGCGACGCCTCCAGCGACGAGATCAGCTCGGCGATGCAGCAGGTGGCCAAGTCGCACGGCATCTACACCGAATACAACCGGGCTTCGACCGGGCGGCAGAAGGACTGGATGTACATGGTCCGCATGAGCATACCCGGCGGCGGGCCGCTCGGCCGCGAGCAGTGGGCCATTCTGGACGACCTGAGCGAGCGGATGACCGCCGGCCCGGACATCGCCCCGTCGCTGCGGGTGACCACGCGGCAGAACATCCAGTTCCACTGGGTCAAGAAACACGACGTGGTCGAGATGGTGCGGACCATCGCCCGCACGGGCTTCTACACGATGAATGGCTGCGGCGACAACGCCCGCAACGTGATGGCCTGCCCGCTGGCCCGGTTCAGCGACGTGTTCAACGGGCACGCGCTGGCGCACGAGGTGGCCGGCTTCTTCCAGGTCGCCCCGGCGGCCCACATCCAGATCTTCGAGATTGATCCGCAGTTCGTGCGCTCGCCCGAGACCCGCTTCGACTACGGCGACAAACTGCTTAACCGCAAGTTCAAGGTCGCCTTCGCGGCTGTTCACCGCGACCCGCAGACCGGCCAGTTGCACCGCGACAACTGCGTCGAGGCGCGGACCAACGACGTGGGCCTCGTGCCGGTGATCGACGGCGACGCCGTGCGGCGGCTCCAGGTCTACGTTGGCGGCGGGCAGGGCGAGAAGAACGGCAAGGCCACCTTCCCCGCGCACGGCCAGCCGCTGGGCATCATCCGTGTCGCGGACACCGTCGCGGCGCTCAACGCGATCGCGACGATCCACAAGGAATGGGGCGACCGCAAGAACCGCCACTGGGCCCGGCTGAAATACGTCGTCTGGGCCAACGGCGTCCAGTGGTGGCGGCAGCAACTGCGCGACGCCGGCGTCGATCTGGACGAGCCGGACGCCTCCGTCGAGCCCGGCCCGCGGATGATGCACCACGGCTGGACGCTCCAGCCGAGCAACGGCCGATGGGCCTACGGCGCGTGGATCGAAAACGGCCGACTCCAGGACGGCCCGCGCGGGCAGTTCAAGTCCATGGTCCGCCACATGCTGGAGAAATACGACGGCGTGAGCGTGACCACGACCCCCAACCAGGATCTGCTGTTCACCGACATATCCGCCGTTCAGAAGCAGGAATTTGAAGCCGACCTGGCCCGCTTCGGGCAGGGGCGGGTGAACGGGAAGCCAGCCTCGCGGCTGCGCACGCTCAGCGGCGCGTGCGTCGGGCTCTACACCTGCCGGCTGAGCTACACCGAAAGCGAGCAGTTCGAACCGGAGCTGATGGATGAACTGGAACGCCGCGGTTACGGCGACGTGGCCGAGTCGGTCGGCATCACCGGCTGCGAGCGGCAGTGCTTCCGGCCGGCCACAAAGACCCTCGGCTGGGTGGGGCAAGGGCCCGACCTCTACGCCCTCAAGCTGGGCGGCAGCGAGGACGGCCGGCGCCAGGGCGCCTGGGTGATTGCCGCTGACGCCGACGGCGTGTCCGAACGATGGTTCCTCCGCCAGGTCCCCCGCGGGCAGGTGGCCGACGTCTGCGCCGCCCTGTTCGACTTCTACCGGGCCGGACGGCAGTCGGAGCGGGAGAGCATGGGCGAGTTCCACCATCGCGTCGGGTCGCAGGCGATCGTCGATCACCTGCGCAGCCTGCCGGCGCTGGCGCCGCTGCTGGAGAAGAGCCACGATCCGCCCTTCGTGCCGCAGGACTACCGGTTCTGATCGATCGCGGCGGCTCGACAGGCCCGCGGACGCGGACTATAACATCCTCACCATGGACGAAGATCTCTTCACAACGGACGACAGCCCGGCCGGCGGCTGCTGGGTGGACCTGGTTGCGGCGCAGGACATCGCGCCAGGTGACGCGACCACCGTCGTCGCGCACGATCGGGCACTGGCGGTCTGCAACGACGGCGGCCGGTTCTTCGTGGTGGACAATACCTGCCCACACGCCGGCGGCAGCCTGGGCGCGGGCTATGTCCGCGACGGCCACGTGATCTGCCCGTGGCATCACTGGCCGTTCAATCTGAACACCGGCAAGACCGGCGACGACTGGGCCATGGGCGTCGCGGTCTATCCCGTCCGCGTCCGCAACGGCCGGGTCTGGGCGTTCATCGCAGCCGACCGCGGCGAGCGTCTGGCCCCCGACGAGACCGACCTCCAGACCGGCAAGTAACATCCCCTCGCAGACCGATCCGGCGTTGCCGTCCGATGTTTCCGCAACGCAACATCCGCCGCCTGCGATGTTGCCGGGAATCAACATTGCAGAAGACTTGTCGAAGCGAGCAGAAATCGACGACAAATCATAACATGTTGGGATGCAAGTGCTTGTGTTTTACGTATGGGTTTTATGGGACGCTGGCACGCAGTTTGCTACTACCTAGAGCATACATACATTCGTCCTCCATACGGGCGGAGATACTTACAGGTGGCGCGAAGGAGAGAGCGAGATGACTGGGGGCTGGTGGACAAACTCGGGCCTGAGTCTTGGCGGCCTCGGCGGTCTGGGCGGATGGAAACGCCCTAAGCCGCGACCCAAGAAGCCTGCCCGCGGCTAGCGGGCAACCCCTTGTCAATGCCAAGGCAGTGACGACCCAGGGACAGGCTACCCCTGCGCGCCGGCGTCGGCTGGGGCGTTGAGCGCGCGGGCCAGGCGGGCGGACGCCTCAGCCACCGCCGCTTCGCGGTCCGGTGCGTCGTAGAGATCGTCCAGCCCGATCGGTCGGCCCCACTGGACGACGACGCCGCGGTGCGGCCGAAGGTAATCAGCCACCATCCCGCGATGGTTCAGGTGAATGATCCGCACGGGGATCAGCGGTACGCGGGCCCGCAGCGCCAGGCTGGCCGCCCCGGGCTTGAACGGCATGGGTGCGTCCGGACCGGGCCGAATCCCGCCGTAGGGGAAGATGCCCACGATCTCGCCGGACTCCAGCAACCGCAGCGCCGTCCGCGTCGCCCCGACCTCCGGCTTGCTGCGGTTGACCGGAATGCAGCCAGCCAACTCGTAGAGCCACCCGAACGCCTTCATCTCGAAATACTCGCGGGCAATGACCCAGCGCAGCAGCCGCCGGCAGCTGGCCTGGAGCAGGATCGGGTCGATCGTCGAGACGTGCGTTGCGGCCATCACCGCGCCGCCCCGCTTGGGCAGATGCACGCGGCCGCGCGGCGTCATCCCGTGATACCACCGCGTCATGAACCAGATCACGTTGTAGAGGAACCAGCGAAACGCGGAGATCGGCGCCCGCGCGTAGCGGACGGCTGTCGTCACCGTCCACAGCAGGCCGAAGACCGCCGCCGCCGCCGCGAGCGTCCAGGGCCGGATCGCCCCCCACCGCCGCGCCCAGTCCGCGTCGCCCCAGACGCCGACGACCAGCAGGATTGCCCCCACCAGCATCGCCAGCCCCGCCAGGTCCGTCGCCCGTACCGCCGACAGGAGCCGGCGCGGGACCAGCCGCTCGTAACGCTCGGCCACGGTCCGGTCGATCCCCACGCCGAACATGCCCAGCATGAACAGCCAGGCGAAGAACCAGCCTGAGTCAGGCTGCGACCGCATCAGCCCGATGCAGGCCGCCGCCGCGAGCAGCGACAGGTTGCAGATGCGCGAGTTCGGCCGGGCGTGCCGCAGGATGACGTGCAGGCAGGGCCAGCCGACGGCGATCCCCGTCGCGAACAGCAGCATGCGGAGCAGGTCGAGTTCCAATTCAGCCGGGCCGCCCCCGGCCGGCGAGCGCGACGCCAGCACCGTGACGGCTGCGGCGCAGAGTGTGGCGGCCATGCCTGTGCCGGCCGCCGCGAACAGTTCGCGCAGCCGTCGCCGGGCCATGATGTATCGCAACCCCGTCATGTTCGCGGGCACTTTACCAGAAATGCGGAAGGTTGACCACGCCCGGCGGCGTGGCGTCGGGCGCGGGTTCGCGTCAGTCGTGATCCCGGACCTGGAGTTGCAGCACCTGGCGGGTGACGAAGGGCAGCGGGTCGCCGCCGAGCTGAAGCGTCAGCCAGTGCTCGCCCGGCGCCGCCAGCGCCAGCGGCAGACGGACCGGCAGCACGCGCTGCTCGCCGGGCGAGAGCGTGATGGGCTGATTCGGGTCGGCCCCCTTGAGCGTCAGGACGTTGCCGTTGAGTCGCAGAACCGGCCAGAACTGCTGCTCCCGCTTGCCCGCGTTCTCCATGCGCAGCTGCACCTGGCTGTCGGTGTCGTAGTAGGTGAACCCGTCGGGCGAGCGAGTCGGGCGGTAGGTCAGCAGCGGGTCGCCCAGGAAGGTGAACTTCAGGTCCGCGGGCGGCTTGGGCAGATCGCCCGGTTCTCCGACGACAGCGGCGGCCAGCCCGCGGTCGGGGCAGTCGATGCGCAGCCAGACCTCGCGCTGCCCGCCGAGGTCGATGACCCGCTCGATCTGCCCGCCGACGACGGACGGTTTGCCCAGCAGCGTCGCTCGCAGGCGGAGCTTGACGCGCAGGCCCGGGACGGGCAGCGTCAGCCGATTGAGCACGGTCACCTTCAGCGTCGAGCGCGTGCCGTCGTTGGGCCCGTCGATGGCGACCTGCAACTGGCCGACCGGCACGGAGTATTCCCGCCGCTGGTCGGGCCCGTCGACCGGCAGCGTGTAGCGGACGCGGTCGCCGGCGACCTCGACGATGCGATAGTGCGGCGTGCCGGTGGCCGTGCCGCCGATGTAGGTGCTCGATTCGTGCGTGCGAACGTAGTGGACCTGCACGCCGGCCAGCTTGCCCGCCTGTTCGACGCCGTCCCAGTCGCTGTGGCCGCCGACGAAGATCATGCCCACGCGACGGTCGCGGACGTACTTCTCCGGCGGGTGGCCGAGCTTCCGCCAGGCGTCGAAGACCCGCAGCGTGTCGTTGGGGCTGACCAGGAAGGTCATGCGGGCGTGGCGGGACTCGCTCAGGACGTCGTCCATCCAGAGCATCTGGGCCATGTCCTGGTCGATCGGGTTGAGATACGTGTCGAACAGCAGCACGCCCTGGTACTCGCCGAAGGCGAACCGCCCGCTCAGCGACGGGGCGACCCACTGGCGGAAACTCGCCTGGTCGTCGTGGTCTCCGACGGTGAGGAAGACCGGGGCCTCGAACTTCGCGAAGTACTGCTTCACCCGCCGCCAGCTCTCGGCGTCGTTGCGGACGCCCGACCACTGCGTGTAGTCGCCGGTGGTGATGATGAACGCCGGGGCGATGCGGTTCACCTCGTCCACGAGTTCCTGCGAGAACTGCGGCGCGGTCGGGCTGCCGACGTTCATATCCGAGAGCTGCACGAAGCGGAACGCACTGGGTTGGCCGATCCGCAGGCCCACCGCCCGGGGGATGAGCTTGACCCGGAACGGTTCGGCCTGTCCGTGCTTGTAGAGGGCGATGACCAGGTCGTACAGACCGCTGTCCATGTAGTCGGGGATGACCAGCGTGCCGGTCGCGGGCGACTCGGCTGGGGCGTCCTTGTCGTCGCCGGGCCCGACGACCGTGGGCGGCGTGAGGATCTCCAGTTCCTTTTCCGGCGAGAGATGGACGCGGCCGTATCGGCGGTCGGGGTTGAACGAGTCTGCCAGGACGAAATCGACGCGGCCGCGGAAGTCGGGCGGCACGCGGAACTGGACCCCCAGCCGCCCGCCGACCGTCGCCAGCGCCGGGCGGCCCTGCGTGGGGGCGATGACCCACTGGAGCGGGCCGAAGGGATCCTTGTCGCGGGCCAGCAGCCCCGCGTTGTCGCAGCCGCTCAGCAGCGACAGCGCAGCGGCCAGGATCAGGGCAGCCGCCGCCGGCAGTGCGTTCGCTGGGGACTTGTGCCATCGCATATCGGGTTCTCGCCGGCGGTTGGCCGAAGGTCCGCAATATGATAGCCCAAAGGGGCCCCCGCGCTAATGCGGTAATTCGGCCTGCCGCGAGCCTACTTCCCCGGGACCGGGATGCCGGCGATCTTCATCGCCTTCTGGATGTCGTCCCACACCTTGGCACGGGCGTCGCGGGTGTAGTTGCGCAGCAGGTAGGCCGGGTGGTAGGTGCAGATTGTCGGGATCGGCGGGGCCATCGGGTCGAGCTGGAGGTTGTGCACCAGCCCGCGCAGACGTCCGATCGGCTCGGTTGTCTTCAGCAGCGCCTGGGCCGCCGACGCCCCGAGGCAGACGATCACCCGCGGGTCGATCAGCGAAAGCTGCCGCCACAGGAACGGCGAGCAGGCGGCCACCTCGTCCGGCTGCGGCGTGCGGTTGTCCGGGGGGCGGCACTTGAGCACGTTGCAGATGAACACGTCGTGCCGGCTCAGCCGCATGCCCTTGACGATGATGTCTTCCAGCAGCTTGCCCGCCCGGCCGACGAACGGCCGGCCGTGGGCATCCTCGTCCGCGCCCGGGGCCTCGCCGACGAAGACCAGCGACGCGTGCGGGCTGCCCTCGCCGAAGACGGTCTTGCGCCGGGTCCTGGCGAGCGGGCACTTGGTGCAGCCGCGGACCTCGTCGACGTCCATCGCCAGGAGCTGGGCGGCGGTGTCGTCGGCGGGGTCCAGCGGCGGCACGGTCTCGATGCCGGCGATCTGGTCGCCCCCCTGGGCAGCGGCGGCCGGGGCCTGGCGCTGCGCGGGCGACGGGTCGGGCGACGGCTCGGCATCGACCGGCGCGGGTTCGGGATTGGCCTCTCGGCTGGCGGTCCCCAGCCGGTTCAGACGAGGCAGGCTGTCGGCGCCCGACAGTCGCTCCAGTTCCAGCCGCTGACGCAGTTGCTTGCGGATCGAACCCATGCGGCCACTCTACGCGCCGACGCCGGGCGTGTCAAAGGCGGGATCGGAAGCGTTCACTTCCGGTAGAGCTTCACGATCTGCCCGGCTGAGAGCGAGGCCCAGGCGGCCTTGTCTTCGGCGCTCAGTTCCGCGACCGCGACGCCGTCGGCGCCGTGGATGGTCACCACGAGCATCCGCGCGACCATCGCGCCGCTTGCGTCGTAGGCCGCCAGCGGCAGGCCGAAGCCGATGTAGCTGGCCCGCTCGGTCGTGAACCGGGCCAAGCCGTGGCGGACGTCCACCCCGACGAGTCGGCCGATCTCGTCGGGCGGCTGGAGGTTGCCGATGCGCCCCAGCGCCAGCTCGCCGGTGACGCGGTCGTAGGGCGACACCGTGCCGCGCTGCCGCTCGATCTCGCCTCGGCCGAGAGGCGAGCCGTAGGTCGTCAGCGAAATGGCGGCGTGATAGCGCACCGTCGGGTCAGCCACCTTGAGCAAGCGGTAAAGCAGCGGCTCGCTGAGCTGCGGCCGCAGGCAGGCGAGCCAATCGACGACGGCCAGCTTGTCGGCGGGCTGGCCGTTGCGGAGGATGCTCTCGACCACCGGCCCGTAGTCGAACTCCGCCGGCTGCTCGTAGAGCGGCAGGTAGCGGTAGAAGATTTCGAGCGTCAGGGCGTTCATCGCGGTCATGTAGACGCGGCCGCCGACGGCGCCCCAGTTGGCCCCCCAGCGGTCGACGGAGTAGGCCTGCCAGCTCCCGAAGCGATGCGTCGGCCAGCCGTCCGGCCGCAGGGTCGAGTCCTGCGTCCGCAGCAGCACGTCCTGCATGGCGGCGCTCCAGCGGGCCCAGAACTGGCCACCCATCTGGAACATGCCCAGTGAGCCCTGATACCAGTAATAGGGCGTGTGCAGGCTGCTGGCTTCCAGGTCGCGCCAGCGGCCGACGTTCGGCAGCTCGCGCAGCATCAGGCCCGCTCCGGCGACGGTCCCGGCGTCGCTGCGGCGGTAGCCCAGAAACTGCCGGCAGGCGACGCCCACGCCGATCATCGCCGGCCCGTAGCGATAGGTCGGCTGCCCGGCGTTGTTCAGCTCCACGCCCGTGCCGCGGTCGGCGTACCAGACGCTGCCGTCGGTCTCGGTCGCCCGGCTGACGTGCTGGGCGGCGCGGTAGACGGTGAACGGTGAGACGCGCACGCCGCTGGTGGCGGCCGCCTTGAGGGCCATCACCGCCCAGCCGGTGATCGACGTGTCGTTGCGGTGCGTCACCGCGGGGTAGTAATCCCACCCGCCCTCGGGCTGCTGCGTCTTCTCCAGGAACGCCACCGCGTCGCGGACGACCGCGGCCAGCTTCGGTTCGCGGGTCAGCGAGTAGGCCTCCGCCAGCGCGATCGTGCCGATGGCGTGGTTGTACATCAGCAGCGGCTCTTTCTCCTTCAACGGATCGACCGGGTCGTTGGGGTTCAGCTCGACGGCGTTGTCGGTCGCACCGAGTTGGCCGTTGGCCTGCTGGCGGGCGACCAGCCAGTCGATCGCCCGCCGAACGTTGCCGCGGTAGCGGTCGTTCGGATCGCCCGGCAGGTGGCCGTCGCCCAGGAATGCCAGCAGGGCCAGGCCGGTGATGCCCACGTCCGCGTTGCGGTCAAGTCGGCGGATCGCGGCGTTGCCGCACTTGTCGCCCGCCGGGCAGTGCTTCTCGAAGCCGACGCGGTCCCACATGCCGTCGGCGTCCTGATGGGCGGCCAGCCAGTCGAGGGCGTGGCCGACCGCCTCCACGCTGCCGGGCCGCCCGCCGAATCGCTTGCGGGCGGCTTCGCGAGCGTCGCCGAAGCGGCTGCCGTAGACCACCTTGGGCGAGGCGTCGCTGACCAGGCCGGCTTGGCCGGTCGCGACGGCGACGGCCGACGGCTCAGGCGGCCCGTTCGTCGCCACTTCGGTCGGCGGCGACGGCGCGGGCGTGACGCTGGTGGGGGTGTCCGGCGGCATCTGCGGGGCGTTCAAGTTGTCCGGCGGCAGCGGGGGCGGCACGGTTTGGGGCGCGGGTTCCGGATTCGGCAGAGGGGCGTCTGGCTGGGGCGGCTCGGGCTGGGGCTCAGCCGGGCTCTCCCTGGGCTGGTCGGCCCGCGGGGCCGGGACGTCGGCTGGGCCCGGCCGTTCGCGTTTGAGATAGGGGTTGTTTCCCTCGGTCATCGCGACGCGGAGGATGGGCGTCGGCTGCGGCGGCGTCGGTGCGGGCCAGTAGTAGGCGATCAGCAGGACCGCGACGTGGAAGAGAACGGCGGCCACGACCCAGAAGGTGTAGTCGACGCCGTTCCAGATGCGATCGCGCCTCGACTTCACACGCGCTCCCGTTGCGGCCCCTGAAGCGAACAAGGGCGGGCGAACCGAACTCGCCCGCCCTTGCAGCGAATGCCTGCGTCAGCTCGCTATGGCTGCTGCGTGGACATCAGAGCGTTGACCTGCTGGAGCAGCCACGCCCGCCGCTGGGCCAGCCGATGCTGGTAGATCGGGTCGGCCTCGAAGGGGTAATAGGTCGGCGGAATCACGTCGTAGAAGCTGCGGACCCCGCCCGCCGCCGCGCCGGGCATGCCGTAGGGCCCCGGGCCGTAGCCGCGCCCGCTCAGCGGGCCATACATGTAAAGGTCCCAGTACTGCGGCCGGCTGATCCAGTAGCCCACCGGGTCGACCGTGCGGTTGACGTTGTAGGCCATCGACTGCCAACTGTCCACGAACAGCAGGTCCGACACGTCGTAGACCGCGACGTACTTCTCCTTGCCGTCGGCGTCCTTGAACGTGCCGCTCTTCCAGAGCACGCCGTCGGCGTACTTGGCCCGCTTGGCTTCGATCTCCTTCCAGTCGGCCGGGTAGTTCATCACCTTGGGCGGGATGGCCTGCTGCCCGACGATGTCCACGAATTCCTGCTGGTAGGAGTCGTTGCGGACCTGGTTGAGCACGCTCTGGTCGTGGATGCGCTGCTCGCCCCACTCGATCAGCTTGCCGGTGTCGATCAGTTCCTTGGCCGGGGCGTAGCGGCCCTCGACCCAGGCGGTCTGGTTAGCCTGCGTCCGCTCCAGCACGGTCCGCGCGTCGGTCGCGATCGGGTTGGGCGACTGCGGGGTGTTGACCACGCCCTGATCGACGGCCCGTTTGCCCTGCTCGACGGCCATGTCCACCTGCTCCTGGAGGCCGGGCTGATTGGGGTTGACGATCTGCGGATCGCCGTAGCCCTTGGGCGGTAGCGGCTGGGCCGTCTCGGCGGCCTGCGGCGGCGCGGGCGACGCGTCCTGAGCCGCCGGCTGGGCCTGCTGCTGTTGGACCGCGGCGCGCTGGGCGATCTGGAGGCTCAGCTTGTCGGCGACGGCCTTGTAGGCCTTCACGTCGGTCTGGGCGGCGACGCCGTCCAGGGCCTGATTGACGGCGTCAACCTGCCGGCGGGCGTCGTCGAGCTTGCCCTGCTGGATCATCTGGCTGGCGCGGACGAGGCCCAGCCGGGCGTTGGCCAGCACCACGTCGAGTTGGGCCGCCTGCAACTGCTGGTCCATCGTGGGCGGGGCGGGTTCCTCGGCCATCGCGGGGCCGCCCAGCAGCACCATGACCAGGCCGGCGGTCAGCAGCATGCGTGTCATCGGACTCCTCCTTCAGCTTTGTCGGTCGTCGTAGCGAAAGGTCCAGTTTCAGCCGCGGTATGAGTTCTATCTATTATATCGTCCGTTTGCCGGGTCACCCTTTCCCGGGCGCCGGATTGGCCGGCGGACTGTTGCCGGCATTCACCGGCGGGTTTGCCTGCGGCGCCGCCGGCGCCTGGGCCGGAGCGGCCCCCGCCGCCTTCTGCCGGCGATACCAGCCCATCCAGCCCTCGGCGTTGAAACCGTAGTTCTCTCCCGTGATCGCGATCAGCGCCTCCTGGATCTCCGTGTGGAACACCGTCACCGTCACCTCCCGCACGTCGGGATGGAACGGGTCGTTGCCCACGGTGCTGCGGACGATCAGTGGGCGGGCGATGCCGTCGGGCCCGACGAACCAGCCGCGCATCGAGGTGATGACCTCCTCGTTGCGGACGCGGCGGACCTCCTTGTCCGTGAGGCACTTGACAAGCGCAGGAACCGAATCGACGAACCGCAGATAGCCCAGGGCCTCGGCCGCGTTGTGAACCACGTCGCTGTCGTCGCTCTTGACCGCCTTGAGCAGGTAGCTCATGATCCGCGGATCGTTCCGCCCGTCCAGCCTGGCCAGTGCGGCCTTGCGGACGTCGCGGGCGTCGTCCATGAGCGCCGTCTCCAGCAGGCCCAGCGTCGCGGCTGACGTCTTGAACCGTCCCACCGCCGCCACCAGGATCCGTCGCTCGTCCGCCGCCGCCTGGCCGGCCCCGAGAACCTGGAGCATCGGGTCGATGGCCAGCGGGTCGCGGATGGCCATCATCATCTCCGCCCCCTCGTTGAACCGCCGCTTGCTGGGCGAACGGAGATAGTGCGCCTCGATCGACAGGATGTGCTTGTACCACTCGGCCCGGATCAGCCGGATCATCTCCTGCTCGGCCCCGCGCATCGCCACCCGGGCCGTCTCAAGTTCCTGCTCGGCGGCCGACGGCGTCGGCGACTGGGCGGGCGACGGCTGGCGGGTCGTGCCGGACGGCGTCGCGGCCGGCTTCAACTCCAGCCACACGTCGCCCACGCGGCTGTGGCCGAGCGCCTGCCGGGTCGCGGCGTGGTTGGGATCGATCTGAAGCGCCCGGGCAAAGTGCGTCGCCGCCCGCTCGGGCATGTTGTGCTCGCGGCACCACAGGCCGAGCCTGCACTGGTCGTCGGCGGTGTCGGCGTATTTCTTCTTCTCGGCTTCGTAGAGTTCCCAGGGCAGGGGGGCCGGCTGGACGCGGACGATGTCGGCTGCCGCCACGTCGGCCGTCCCGCTCTCCAGTTGCACGATGGTCCGATCGCCGCGCCGTTCGGTGACCCGCCCGACCAGGCGGCGCCCGTCTCGCATGAAGATGATGTCCGCCCAGGCCGGCGTGGCTGCCAGCACCGCCAGCGACGCGATCAGCCACAAAGGCGCGCGGCCGGTTTGCTCGTTGTCCTTGCAGCGTTGACGTGCCGGCGATGTGTTCATGGCCGGAGTTTCTCGAAGAGATCCTGCGCGACGTCCGGCTGGCCGATGCACGTTCGATCAGCCGATCATGCTCAGAGTTCGCAGGCCCGGAGGCCTCAATTGCGACAGGCAGCGGGCTGCATTGAGATCATCGGCCGATCCGGACAGCGCAATCCAAGCGCATCGGCGTTGCCACAGAGATGGACAGCGCGAGAGGCGGAAGGTTCGGAGAAAAATCTCCATACGCGGCAGCAGAGGGCCCGACGCCGGGAGCGTAACAGGGTTGACAGAATTTTCTCTTCAACCCCCTATATATTGTGGTGTCCGCAACGCCATACTACTACGCAACTTGTCGGCAGGGTAATGAAAGAGTAAGTAAAAAGTTAGGCATATCTCGGCGAATTCTTTCAAGAATGCGATCTGCACAGGCCGATATCAATATTGGAAACGGCCATTTCGTGATGGCCGGCGGTGACAGCAAGGAGGAGCCACCGGACTTTGTAACCGCATTCAGGCAGCCGGGCGATCGGACGATCAGCAGGGAAGCACCCCGGGACGGGAGACAGCCGTGGC
Organism: Phycisphaerae bacterium; assembly: GCA_022072085.1. Lineage (GTDB taxonomy): Bacteria > Planctomycetota > Phycisphaerae > JAJVII01 > JAJVII01 > JAJVII01. Next base: position 29,807 of record JAJVII010000056.1, on the reverse strand, counting down.
CGGGAGGATCGGGAAACGATCGAGCAGCGAGCTGCCGGGGACACCATCTTCCCAAGGAGATGGATCGGTGGAAATTCGCGGAGTAGACGGACAGACTGGCCCGGCCGCCATCGGCCAGGCCCGCGTCAACAGGACGACGCCGACGCCGGCGGCACAGGCGAACCAGCAGGCCGACAGCGTGCAGTTTTCCCCGATGGCCCAGGCGCTGGAGATGTACCGGCAGATGCCGGAAGTCCGGGCCGACAGGGTGGCCGCCGCCCGGGCAGCCATCGCGTCGGGCACGCTGGACACCCCCGAGCACCTCGCCGTCGCAGCCGACCGGTTGCTGGAGGACCTGTTGAGCGGTTGACCCCCAACTCTTGACTCAAACGCAGACGCCTTGTCCAGAGCCTGAAGCGCCGCCCGAGACCCCCGGGCGGCGTTTCTCGTTGCACCCCTCTTCGTCGAGCCGCCAGCGGGAGCTGGCGGTTATCTTGCGCGCCCGACCCACGGAACACGGATTTCACGGATGAGACGGATTGCACCGGAGGGAATCTGTCGGAGGTCCCGCTCTGTCCTTCCCCCTTCCGTGAAATCCGCGTCAATCCGTGTCGTCCGTGTTCCTCCCCCTCTTCTCATCCATCGCCTTGCCGACCTCGCTTGACCACCCGATTCCCGTCGCCTAGCATATCCCCCAGGGGGGGATAGAATGCACCGAAAGGAGAACACATGGCCGGGCATGCAAGGGACAAGACGGTGATCAATCGCCTCTCGCGCATCGAGGGGCACGTGCGGGCAGTCCGCGAGATGATCCGCCAGGGGCGCGACTGCGCGGAGGTGCTCATCCAGCTCGCCGCGATCCGTTCCGCGGTCGATCGCGCCAGCCGGGTCCTGCTCAAGGACCACATCCGCAGTTGCGTCGCCGGCCGGCCGCGCGGGCCGAAGCTCTCGCGGATGCTGGGCGATCTTGACAAGGCCCTGGACAGCTTCGTGAGGTGAGTGATGACTGTATCCGTTCCGTTCATTCTCGCCGCCGGGGCCGGGACTGTGCTGACCGCCGGATGGGCGCCGCTGCTGGGGGCGTTGCACGCCCTGGAGCCGGGCCACGGCAAGTCGCTGGTCGCGGCTTACCTGGTCGGCGCCCGCGGCCGCATCGCTGACGCCGTGGTGCTCGGAATCACCGTGGCGATCACGCACACCGCCGCCGCCATCGCCCTGGGCCTTGGGGTCGGGCTGTTCGGCCAGGCCTTCCGCGGCGACGCTGCACGCCAGGCGCTCCAGATCGTCTCGGCGTCGCTGGTGCTGATCATCGGCGCGTGGATGTTCCGGACGCTCTCCCGCGCCGGCCGGCATCACGCGCATCACCACCACCACCACGATCACGATCATGGGCGCGACCACCCGCACGAGGCCCCGCGGCAGCGCAAGCCGATCTTTGGCGCCGGCGGCGTGATCGGCCTGGGCGTCAGCGGCGGGCTGATTCCCTGCCCGGCGGCGCTGGCGGTGGTCGTCAGCGTGCTCGGACGCACGACCGCGTGGATGGCGCTGGGTACCGTGCTGCTGTTCTCGGCCGGCATGGGCGTGGCGCTGACGACGATTGCGGTGGCCGTCGTCAAGTTCGGCCGATTCTTCGAGCGGCGGGCGTCGGCGCGCTGGGTGCAGTATCTGCCGATCGTGTCGGCCGCCGTCGTCACGCTCATGGGCGCTGTGCTGCTCGTGCTGGCGATCTGGTGGCCGGGCGCGCTGGGCGGGGAAGGGGGCGGCCATGGCTGAGCCCTCGGCAGCGGCGACGACGAACCTGCGGCTGGCCGTCTCCGGCATGGACTGCCCCAACTGCGCCGCGACGATCGACAAGGCCGTCGGGCGGATGGAGGGCGTGCTGGAGGCGCGGACCAACTTCGCCGCCGGCACGCTGGAGGCGACAATCGATCGCGCTCGCGTCGGGCGCGACGCCATCGTCGCCCGCATCCGCAGCGTTGGATACGACGTGGCCGACGAATCGGGCGGCGCGGCTGAGGCGGGCGGTGTCGTGGCGAAGCTGCGGCGGCACCGGCGGTTGATTGCCACCGGGGCGTGCGGCCTGCTGCTGGCCGGCGGCGCCGTCGTCGGGTGGGCGACGGGCGGCGGACCGGTCAGCGCGGCACTCTGTCTGGCGGCCACGGCGGCCGGCGGATTCTACGTCGCCCGGGCTGCGACGATGGCGCTGGCGGCCCGGCGGCTGGACATGAACGTCCTGATGTGCATCGCCATCATCGGGGCGATCGCGATCGGGTATTTCTCCGAGGCCGCGACCGTCACGTTCCTTTTCGCGCTGTCGCTGTGGCTGGAGGAGCGGAGCATGGGCCGGGCCCGCCACGCCATCGGTCTGCTGATGAAGCTGCGGCCTGACCGCGTCCGCATGGTCGACGGGCTCGGCCGCGAACAGATGCTCCCCATCGAGCAGGTCCGCGTCGGCGACCGCATCCGCGTCCATGCCGGCGAGCGGATCGGCCTGGACGGTCGCGTTGTCGCCGGCGTCGGCGCCGTCGACACGTCGGCGGTCACCGGCGAGTCGATGCCGGCCGACTGCCAGCCGGGAAGCGATGTGCTGGCCGGCTCGATCAGCCTCCAGGCGTCGCTGACGATCGAGACGACCCGGCTGGCCGGCGAGTCGACGATCAGCCGCATCATCCGGCTGGTCGAGCAGGCCCAGGCGGCGCGGGCGCCGGCACAGCGGCTGGTGGACCGGTTCGCGGCCGTCTACACGCCGATCGTCGTGGCGTCAGCCGTGCTGATCGCGGTGGTCCCGCCGCTGGTCTGGGGCGCGCCGCTGCTGGAGCCGGCCGGCGCGGGGCTGGGGCATCACGGCTGGCTTTACCGGGCGCTGGTGCTGCTGGTCATCGCCTGCCCTTGCGCGCTGGTCATCAGCACGCCGGTGTCGGTGATCTCGGCGCTGGCGGCGGCGGCGCGGCAGGGGGTGCTCATCAAGGGCGGGGCCCACCTGGAGACGCTCGCCCGCGTCCACTGCGTGCTGCTGGACAAGACCGGGACGCTCACGCGTGGCCGGCCGGCGGTGGCGGATGTCGTGCCCGTGGCCGAGGGGATGGGCCGGGCGGAACTGCTGCGGATCGCCGCGGCGCTGGAGAGCGAGAGCAGCCATCCGATCGCCCGGGCCGTCCTGCACCAGGCCCGCGAGGAGGGCATCGACTGGCCTGCCCCGGCCGACGCGCGGGCCATGCCCGGTTGCGGTGTCGCCGGCACGCTCGACGGCGCCGAGCACTGGCTGGGCAACGCGAAATTGGCGACCGAGCAATCAGCCGATCTGTCGCCGGTGGCCGACCGCCTGGCGGCGCTGGAGGCAACGGGCAACACGGTGATGATCCTCGGACGCGGGCGTGAAGTGCTGTGCCTGATCGCGGCGGCGGACGAGATTCGCGACTCGGCGCTCGAGGCGATGCGGCGTCTGCGGCAGGCCGGGCGACACCTGCACGGCCGCGGCGGTGCGACCTTGCCCGGCGACGCCGCCGGGCATCGCGCCCACCTGGTTCTGCTGACCGGTGACACGCGGCCGACGGCCGAGGCGGTTGTGAGCCGGCTGGGCCTGGACGACTGCGCCGCCCAATTGCTGCCGGGCGAGAAGGTGGACGCGGTCAATCGCATCCGCGCGGGCTGCACCGGGGCGGTTGCGATGGTTGGCGACGGCATCAACGACGCCCCGGCGCTGGCGGCAGCGGACGTGGGGATCGCGATGGGAACCGGCGGCGCGGACGCGGCGCTGGAGACAGCCGACGTCGCCCTGATCGGCGACGACCTGGCCGGCGTGCCGTTCGCGGTAGGGCTGGGTCGGCGGACGCGGCGGACGATTGCGCAGAACGTCTGGTTCTCGCTGCTGCTCAAGGCGGCGTTCCTCGGGCTGGGCGTGCTGGGACTGGCCAGCCTGTGGATGGCGGTCTTCGCGGACATGGGCGCGTCGCTGCTGGTGACGGGGAACGGGCTGCGGCTGCTGTGGGCGAAGCGTGAGGGGTGATGGCGTTCAGTGTGTGGGGTCGGGGGCGGCGGCGAAGGCCCGCTTGATGGCGTCGGCGGCCTTGTCGTCGCCCAGTTCAGCCTTGCCGAAACCGGGCCAGGCGCCGAACGCCTCGGCCTGCTCCTGGGCGTCGGGGTAGTTGGAGACCAGAATCATCCGCGGGGGGCTCGCTTCGGTGCCGAGCCGGTGAATCAACTCGACGCCGTTCTCGGTCTCGAAGCCGTAGTCCAGGCGGCGGTTGATCAGCAGCAGCGATTCGGGACCGGCGACGGCTTCCAGTTCCTTCTCGTCGTCGGCGGTGACGACCTCCACGTCGCTGCCCAAAGCCGACGCGACGACATAGCGCAGCCGGTAGCTGTCGGGCCCGCAATGTCCCACCAGCACGACGCGCCGAATCGGCTGATTGTCGGCCATCGCTGCCTCCGCTGCTACTTCAACATGCCGGTCCGCTTGGCGTACTCAAAAACGCCGCCGGCTTCGATGATCGGCGCGACGTCGCCCAGGGGTTCAAGCTTGTGCGTCGTGTTGCGGGTCTTGTTGCGCAGCAGGCCCTCGGCGACGCGGATCTCCAACTCGTCGCCGGTCTGCACCGACTCGCACAGCCGCTGGGCGCACTGGAAGGGGACCAGGTAGCCGCCGTTCACGCTGTTGCGGAAGAAGATGCGGGCGTAATCCTCGGCGACGACGGCCTGCACGCCGGCTTCAGCCAGCGCCAGCGGGGCGTGCTCGCGCGACGAGCCGCACCCGAAGTTGCGACCGCCGATGACGATCGAGAATCGGCTGCGGCTGTTGCTCTCGTCGGTCTGGTCGACGAACGGGACGCGGCCCTTGGGCAGCCCGGCGCCGGCCGGCGGCACGCCGACCATCGCGTAGCGTCCGAAGAGCTTCCGCTCCGCCGGGACCGAGGGGTTGTACATCAGGTACTCGGCCGGGATGATCTGGTCGGTGTCAACGTCGTCGCCGACGACGTAAGCGATGCCCGTAATGATGTCCTGCATGGCGGACCTCCGTGACGGATTCAGACAAGCCAGTTTAGGGGATCGCGGCACGCTTGTCGAGCGGGCAGGGCAACCGCAAAGTCATGAACGCAGAGGGGCTGAGGTGCTGAGGGGCCGAGGGGGGAGGGGACGCCTTCCTGTCGAAAGATTCAACGCTCTGTCAGACCTATGCCCCTCATCCGCTCTGCGTCTGATCCGGGCTGCCGGATCGGACAGCCGTCGGGCTCAGCCTTTGATCTGGGCGGCGACGTAGCGTTCCTTGCCGAAGTTGACGATCTTGTCGACCTCCGGATCGGAGACGTGGGCGGCGACGATGCGGCCGGCGAAGACCGTGTGGTCGCCGGTGACCATCTGGCCGGCGACCTTGCACTCGAACGCCATCGCGCATCCGTCCAACAGCGGGGCCTTGACCACGGCGGCCGGCAGTTTGCGGAGACCGAACTGCTCAAACTTGTCGCCGTCGCGGCCGCTGGTCGAGCCGGTCTGCTTGACGAGATCCTGCTGGCCGACGCCGGCCCAGGCGATGACGAACTCGCCGCTGGCCTCGATCAGCCTGTGCGTGTGGCGGTGGGGGTGGATCGCGACCGAAACCATCGGCGGGTTGCCCGAGCAGAAGCTGACCCAGCCGGCCGGCATCAGGTTGGCCTGGCCCTCGGCGTCCGCCGCGATCACGAACACGATCCACTCGGGGAACTTGCGAAGGACGGCCTCGGTGATGTCGACCTGCTTCATGGTTGTTGCCTCGGTGCAGAAGTTGTAGTTGGCTCCGTCGCTGTCAGCGCCGACCCCGGCGGGCCGATCTTACCGGCAGGCCTCGCCCGGGTCAACGCGTGGCCGTCCGCGAACGTCCGGGGGCCGCCCTCGCGTCACGCCTCCGGCAGGGCGAATGTGTCGGACGTGTCGGCGACCCACCCGGCCAGGCGGTCCTGGAGGCGGCGGCGTTCGGCGGCGTACGCCGTGTTGTAGGCCAAGTTGACCTGCTCGCAGGGGTCCTCGTTCAGGTTAAACAGCATCCAGGGCTGACCCTCCAGGCAGACGTACTTCCAGCCGTCAGCCGTCACCACGCCGCGCCAGGGCCGGTCGATGCTCTGGCCGTGACCGGTCGGCACGACGCTCTGGAGGTAGGCCGAGTCGGGCGTCGTGCCGGCTGCCCCCCGACGGTAGCAGTGCGAGCAGTCGGCGCCGGCCATCCAGTCCGGCGGCCTGATCCCGCACAGGCCCAGCGAGGTCGGGGCGATGTCGACGTGGTTGACCGGCAGGGGCGCGAAGCCGGTCCGGTGGTCGTAGCGCGACCCCCCGCCCCAGATGATGAACGGGATATTGACCGACTCGGCCCACGGGCTGGTCTTGCGGAACTGCCCGTGGCTGCCGTGCATGTCGCCGTGGTCGGAGAAGAACAGGACGATCGTGTCGTCGGCCAGGCCCAGTTCGGTCAGGGCGGCCATCACGCGCCCGACGTTCCAGTCGAGATTCTCGATCTGGGCATACGCGCCCGCCAGCTCGCGGCGGGCCCGCTCGATGATGCGCGGCACAGCCGGCACGTTGGGCCGGAGCTGAAGCGACGCCGGGGTGTGCCTGGCCATGAACTCGGCCGGCGCCAGGTAGGGATCGTGCGGCGGCTGAACCGACAGCGCGGCGAAGAACGGCTGGGCCGCTGACTCGCCGGCCGTCCGCGACCGCAGGTGGTCGATCAGCAGGTCGGTCAGGCAGTCGGTCTCGTATCCGGGAAGGCGGCGCGGGGTCTGGTTGCCCGGACCGTCGCCGTGGACCCAGCAGTCCCACTGGGCGTTGTTGTTCTCGTAGCCGACCCAGTGGTCGAAGTGGCCGCGTCGCTCCGGCGGGATGACCCGCATCGCGGTCCGCCCCTCGCGCTCCTTGAAACCGGCTAGGTGCCACTTGCCGAAGTAGGCCGTGTGGTAGCCGGCATCGCGGAAGGCGTCGGCGACGGTCGGCATCTCGGGTGGCAGGGGGAACTCGTGGCCGGGCACGCACTGGTGCGGATAACGCGAGGTGACCAGGGAGCCGCGGAACGGGCAGCAGAGCGGGAAGCCCGCGACGGCTGCGGTGGATGCCAGCCCGTCGCCGGCCATGCGGTCGAGGTTCGGCGTCGAGACGTTGGGGTCGCCCATGCAGCTCAGCGCCTGCCCGCGGTGCTGGTCGCCGAAGATCCAGATCAGGTTGGGCCGGCGGGCCTGCGCTGCTCGCTGCTCGCTCATTCGCGTCGCTCCGTTGGTGTGGGGCTCAGAACCCGCAGGGCCCGGCGGCCTCGTCGACGGCCACCTTGACGACGATCTTGTGGACTTCGCCTGACAGGTGCGGTGCAGCCGGGGCGATGCTCGGGGCGTGGATGTCCTGCGGCGTGAAGATCGCGAACGTCCCGGGCCCCGCGTCCAGCAGGTCGCCGCGGGCGCTGAAGAAGATCACGTCCTTCTCGGCGTTGTACTCGGTCTTGACCGGCGGGTCAGCCGACAGCGGCGCGTAGCCCATCCGCTCGTGGCCGGAGACGATGAACTGGATGTCGATGTACTTGCGGTGGGCCTCCCACTTGGCGTCGGCCGGCTGCTTGGGCTGATACTTCTGCGGGATGGCGAAGACGCGGTCGCCGTCGAGCTTCTGCTTCTCAAGCGGAACCTTGGAAAAGTCCGTCTCGGCCAGGTACGCCAGCGCCCGCGCGAACGCCGGCCCGAGCTTCGCGTACGCCCGCGCGTTTTCGATGCGATCGAAGATCATGGCTTGATTCCTTTTGAGATGCCGATTGGAGAGTCTTCTGGCTCAAACCAACGCATGAAGTCCATTAGACAGATTGCCTGTAAGAAGCGGCATATGCGGCTACGAGCCTTATGGATTCCTCGGTTGGTCGAGTTGTGTTGAGGAATGATAGGCGAAGCAAACTCCCTGGAATTTCAAACGCATCATTGAGTAGGGCGTGAACGAAGGACTGCGTGGCAAAACTGACGCCAGCAAAATCCAGGACAATAGGCCTTCTCTCCTTGATGCCAGGGATAATGCGGTCCACTCGAACATCGCGGGCCTTTCCGACGTCTTCCGCGAACCTCTTTACGACGATGACTTCCACCGTATCATCCCCTTCAGGGAGGGAATTGATGAAGTCCAAGGCGGCGGGTCCTGATTCCTTGCGGGCAGAGGCAGCCAATGCGCGGCACACCTCTAAGAGACTGCTGAAGTCCTCCACGCCCCAAGCTGGCATGTCGATCGTCACGCAAGTTCCTTGCCAGTTTGTCGTCCTACGATAGATTCTATCTTTAGCCGATGCATCTTCACCAACGACCCCGAGCAGGCTGTTTCCGGAGAGCAACCAAAAGCTCCCGCCTGACCGCCATCCAATTTCCTTAGAGAAGAAGAGCCCTAGCCCTGCATTGTCGGAACCTGAATATGTTCCCTCTCGGAAAGCACCGGAAACATGCGGGAGAACGGCCAGTTTCAAACCCTCCAAATCGGTCCCTAATTCAGAATAAGCGTGCGACAAAGCATGGAAGACGCCTTGTCCGCAGTCACAGACGGCAATCTGTAGGCCTTCTCGGTCGGGAAAGTACTGAGCGATGGCAACTCCACCTACAGGGGATGCGGAATGTTGAACAACGTTTCGACCCAATTCCAGCATGCTGTACTTCAACGCGTTCAGCGTGTCTTGATTTGCCCCGTGTCCCAGCAGTTTGGCACTCTCGAAGAACCTTGTGACATCATCGTGAGAACGTATCACGTGAAGCCCAGTGTTCTGTCGCGAGTCATCCCAATCCTTAGTGGAGCGGCCTGTTTCAAGGACTTCCCTAATTCCCATGTACTCTGTGTAGACGTTTGACGGATTGCTCGGAGACAATAATGCTCGAACGGGTATCCCCAATCTATCGCCCATTGTTAGGGCATACGCGGTGAACATAGACAGGGCCCACGGTTCGACGAAGGTCGTGCGAGTGAAGTCGAGGAGCAAGCCGCTAGTGCGACGTGGCAACTTCCACCGCCAGTCCCACATGGCCAAGAAAGCACGCATGTCCCGTGCCGCGCCGGCCAAGTGCTGGCGTGGCACCTGTATGACATACTCTCCCTTTTCTGAAACCATCTGGAGGTCCTTCGAGATCAGCTATTTGCGGCCCGGCGCAATGCAACTCCAGAGCTTGCGTCAGATAGTCCGCGTCCAGACCTATACCGTCCCTGCCTCTCCGGTGGCGATCGGCTTGGTCACGAACTCGCGGGGGTCGGTCACATGGCCGGTCAACGCGGACGCGGCCACCGTCAGCGGGGACGCCAGGAATACGCCGGCCTGCTTGTGGCCCATGCGGCCGGGGAAATTCCGGTTCGTCGTGCTGATGCAGTTGATCGGCTCGTTGAGTCGGCCGAACGTGTCCTTCGGCCCGCCCAGGCAGGCGGCGCAGGAGCTGGCGCCCATCTGGCAGCCGGCGGCTTCGAGCGTTTCCCAGATGCTCTTCTCGCCGGCGGCCTTCTCCTGGCCGCGGACGTTCAGCCGAAGCATGTCCGCGTGCACCTCGGTGGATCCGGGCACGACGAACGTCGGAATCTTCACCTCGCGGCCGGCCAGCAGCGAGGCGACGAAGATCATATCGGTGATCTTGCCGCCGGTGCAGCTTCCGACGTAGGCGCGGTCGAGCTTGACGTCGGCGCACTCGCGGGCGGCGGCGGTGTTGTCGGGGCTGTGGGGCTTGGCAACCAGCGGCTCCATCGCGCCCAGATCCCATTCGTGGACGCTGTGGTAGCTCGCGTCGTCGTCCTCCTCGACGACCTCCCAGTCGTCGCGGGTGGAGCGCGACCTGACGTAGCGCAGGGTTTTCTCGTCCACGTCGCAGACGCCGTTCTTGCCGCCGGCCTCGATGGCCATGTTGGTCAGCGTCATGCGGTCCTCCAGCGTGAGCGACGCGATGCCCTCGCCGGTGAAGTACAGGCTGCGATAGGTCGCGCCGCTGACGCTGATCCGGCCGATGACCGCGAGGATCAGGTCCTTGGCCGACAGGTATGGCGGGATATGCCCGTGGAAGACGAACTTCATGGTGGCCGGCACCTTCAGCCAGGTCTTGCCGGTCCCCAGCACGAAGGCCGCGTCGGTGTTGCCCACGCCGGTGGCGAACTGGCCGAGGGCGCCGGCGGTGCAGGTGTGGCTGTCGGTTCCCAGGAGGATTTCGCCCGGGCGGACGTGGCCCTCCTCGGGCAGCGCCTTGTGGCAGACGCCCTTGTAGCGCGTCTGCGACGGATCGCGATAGGGACTGGGCATGCCATCGCCCTTGACGAAGTCGGGGTCGTAGTAGTAGCGGATGCCCTGGGCCTTCACGAAGTCGCGCAGCGTCTGGATGTTGCGGTGGCAGATCGCGTCGGCGGTGAAGATGTAGTGGTCGGGGATGATGACCACGCGGTCGGGGTCCCAGACCTTCGCGCCGGCGCCGAACTGCTCGTTGAAGATGCCGATCGTGCCCGGCCCGCAGACGTCGTGGGTCATCAGGATGTCCACGTTGACCCAGACGTTTTCGCCGGGGGCGACTCTGGCCTTGCCCGCGTGACGGGCGAGAATCTTTTCGGTGATGGTCATGCCCATTGCGTTTACTCCCTGCCGCAGGCGGCGACCGTCCGCCGGTTTGCGAACAGTGGATTATAAGGTTGGCGCGGACGAAAACCAAGACGCCGCGCGGAACCGGCGCGGGGGCGCAAAGAAAAGACCCAGCCCGCTGCTGCGGCTGGGTCTGCCCATCGGGGCGGATTGGATCGCTCAGCCCACGGGCGGATTCATGCGGGGCAGGGCCCGGCGGATGGCCAGGCGGGCCTCCAGCTCGATCGAGCGGAACGTCCGCACCAGGCGGCGCAGCCGGCGCGGCTGCGTGCGCGGGGCGGGCGAGCCACGGGTCAGCCAGCCGCCGCGGTGGGAAGTCATCAGCGCCCAGGGCGTGATCCACCACAGCGAAGTAGCCCAGAACAGGCTGTAGAGAATGCCGAAGACCGCGTCGGCGCGACGGCCGCGGAACAGGCAGACCGCGACCATCCAGGCCGATCCGACGACGGCGCCGGCCAGCAACTTGGGGACCATGACGGCCGGATACATCCCGACGGTCAGCAGTGTGGCAGCCAGCAGGATCGGCCCCAGCAGCAGCGGCAGCGAGCGGGCGACGAACAGGAAGCGGGCCAGGTGGCGGCCCCATTCGCTGCCGTGGCGGAACGGTCCGAAGCCGAACTTCAGCCAGGCCAGCGTTTCGCGGACGTTGCTGCGGGCCCAGCGGGTGAACATGCGGGTCAGCCCCTTGTAGCGGACCGGGACCTTGGTCAGCACGCGGGCGTTGGACTGATACTTCACCTGGTAGCCCTGGGCGAGGATCATGTTGGTCATCGCCCGATCCTCGCCGATCGTGCAGTGGCGGCCCATGTATTCCTGGTTCAGCCACTTTTCCAACACCGGCCGAACCGCCGCCGACCGGTAGGCCGACAGCGCCCCCGGCGTGCAGAAGACCGAGCCGACGACGCTCTCGGCCGAGCGGACGTAGTCGAACGAGAAGACGAACTGCACCGACAGCAGCAGCGGAATGACGCCGGCGTCGGTGTTCAGCACGCGGACGTTGCCCGCGACGCCGCCGACGCGCCGGTCGGCGACCATCGGCGCGACCAGGTTGCGCAGCGTGTCGGGGTCGACGATGCAGTCGCTGTCGACGGTGACGAAGATTTCGCCGCGGCCGCGGCGGAAGCCTTCGTAGAGCGCCCATCGCTTGCCGCGGTTGCGCCGGCAGCGGAGGGCGTGGACCACGCCGCCCAGCTCGGCGGCGGCCGACCGGATGTGCTCCCAGGTGTCGTCACGGCTGCCGTCGTCGATGGCCAGCAGTTGCATCTTGTGGCGCGGGTAGTTGCTGGCGGCCAGGCTCCGCAGCGTCTGGGCGACCAGGGCGCCCTCGTTGAACGCCGGGACCAGCACGGTGATCGTCGGCAGGTGCTCGCCGTCGGGCGAGGCGACCGGTCGATAGATCAGCACCAGGATCAGCCGAACGGCGTTGGCCGTCAGCCCCAGCGAGATGTAGACGATCGCCGTGGCGAACAGGGCCATGCCGACCGGGTGGCTGCCCAGCAGCAGGACGGCGGCGTGGGGGGCGTCGGCCCAGATCGCCAGTCCGAGAATGGCCAGCGAGCCGATCAGCAGGAGCGATCGGCTGAGGATCGGACGGCGTCGCCACAGGGGCTGGGTCGGCCCGGGCGAGGTCGAAGGCAAGTTGTTCGGCGACTGGGTCTGCATGGCTCCCTCTGTGCAGCGGTCCCATCCACGCGCACGGCGGGCGCGGGGTGATGGCAAGGCTGCGGCTATTGGGGAATGGCTTACTGCGGAATGCTTTCCTCACATCACCACGAGGGCAATGCTTCGGCGATGCGTCGAACGGGCGAATCAGCCGCCGATCCGACTAAACCAACGGCCGCAAGGCTCCGTTCGCCCGGCGGCCCAACGGACTGGCCAAAACCAGTCCATTGGGTAGTACAATACTCCAAAACTGCCCCCTGTCAAGCGGCCCCTGACCCGATGTTTGCAATCTGCCCAGCTTCACGGTCGCCGGTCCCGCCGCCGCCTGCCCGAATCACGGAATGCGTTCTAAGGGGGTTCTGCTTTGGCCAGATCGACGCGGCCGATTTGGTCGACCCGGAGTCGAGGCGATCCGTCCGGATGCGTCTGAGGGCACTGGCCGGGCTGTTTTATAACACGTTGTTGCCCAACTGTTTAAGATGCAGGCTGGCACAGCCGAATACAGGCAAATGCAGGCGTGTCGTCCGTGCCTCGCACCCGGGAGTTGCCCTGGCAACGCCGACTCAGCCGCCTTCGCCGCTCGGGCCGGAGGCCGGCGCGGGGGTGGGCGGCGGGCCGGGAGGGGTGGCCGGCGTGTCCCACGGGGTGGCCTGCTCGGCACGGCGGTAGGTCAACTGCATGTAGGGCTGGTCGCTGAGGTAGACCGTCAGCAGCCGCCCCTGGTCGAACAGCCGCACGGTGGCTTTGGACGTGCCGCCGGCGCCGTCGGCCAGGTCGGCCTGGAGATACCCGTTGCCCTTGTCGGCGAGCGTGCCCGAGACGCCGGCCTTATCCACCGAGAGCTTCAGCGAACCGTCGGGCTGCTTCTGGACGTTCAGGTCGTGGGGCAGGCCCGCGGCGGCGAGCTTGGCCATCACCGGCTGGTCGGCCGGGTAGTTCCCCAGCAGGTTCTGCCCCACAACGGCGGTCCATTGGCCCTCGACGGCCCGGCCGCCGGTCGGGTCGCGGTCCTGGACCGCCGACCGCGGCAGGTCGTTGAAGCACCCGCTGGTGATGTGGAACTGGGCCTTGCTCAGGCTGTCGGGCGCCAGGAAGAGCACAACCGCCTCAGCTACCGGCTGGGACTTGTCCAGTGGCAGCGTGGCGTCGGCGTCGTAGGGCGGGTTCTTGCGCGAGCCGGCCGCGTCGTCATACGGCCGGCCGAGCGGGTCGATGACCTCGCCCTTGCCGGTCACCAGCCAGCAGTCGGCCTTGGGCCCGCCGAGTTTGAGGCTGACCGGCTGCGCGCCGTCGAACTCCAGCCGCACGCGGACCTCGATGTAGGTCATGCCCGGCGGGGCGGGGAAGAAGAAGAAGTTCGGCGGATAGTCCGGCGACCGGACGGCCGCGACGCGCCGGGCGTAGAGCGGCTGGCCCTCGAACTTCACCGGCGGGTTGGCCGGCTGCTTGTCCCACCACGCGGTGCGATCGACCTGGGCCGGCGTCGGCGGGTTGACCGGCGGTGGAGGCGTCTGCGTCGTGTTCTCGGGCGGGCGGCCCGTGTTGTTCGGCGGCGTCGGGTTGCCACCGTTGCCGGTCGTGTTGTTTGTAGGCGGTTGCGTGTTGGTGTTGCCCGGCGGAGTCGGCTGGACAGGGTTCGTAACCAGCGGCGGCGGCTCGGGGCCGGTGGCCGTCTCGACGCCGTCGGACGAATTATGCGTCTGATCCGACGCCGGTGGGGCGTGCGTACCGGTCCGCGCGATCAGCCAGCCGCACAGCGCCCCGATCACCAGCCCGGCGATGAAGGCGACCGGCACGAGCGGTCCGAACATCTGCCGACGGGGCTCCTCGTCGGCCGGCTCGAGCGGGGCCGCGGCGACGGCTGCCGGCTGCGGCCGCTGGGCGGGCGTCAGGTCGGCGTGCGGGGCGGTGTGCTCGGGGACCGGCGGCATGGCCGGCAGCGGGCGGGTCTTGCTCTTCTCGGGTTCCTCGTGAACGGTCGGCTGGATGGCCCCCGCGGCCCGCCGCAGCGCCGCCGGCAGCGGCTCGGTCTTGGGTCCGGTGCTGGGGTGCGCGACAGCCGGGCCGCTCGGTGACGTCGAGGCCGCAGCGTCGTCCAGCCCGTCGAGGTCCAGGAGGCTCTTGCCGGTGCGGGAGGCCAGCTCCTTCTCCTGGCGGGCCTTTCGGCGGAGCAGTTCGGTGGCCGCTTCGGTCGTCAGCACGACGGCCTTGGCCCCGTCGGGCGAACCGGCCGGCGGGACCTGGATGATCTCGTTGCACTTGGGGCAGCGGGCGACGTTGTCAGCCAGCCAGGCCTCGACCGTCAGCATCTTCTGGCACGAACCGCAGGTGACTTTCATGCCGGTATCCTATCATCGTCCGCCGCTGCGCGGAACACGGAGCCGGGCAAATCTTCGTCAGCTGCTACGACGGGTTGTGGCTGCCGATCGACTGGTAGAAATTGCTCTTGAACTGAAGGCTCTTGCTCCACTGGTCGGCCGGCGTCGCCTGGCGGGCCAGTTCCGCGAGCGTGTCCGACCGCCACGCCGGGTCGCTGTCGCGCCGGATCATGTCGCGCCCGCCGTCGTAGTCGTCGCAGAGGAACAGGTCGGACGCCAGGCCCGTGTAGATCGCCCGCCGCTGCGACGGGGCCTCGATCTTCGCGGCCCACGTGCCGCTCTCGCGGAGCAGGCCGGCCGAGCGGGCCTTGCCGTAGAGGTTGCGGAGTTCCCCGGCCACGCCGCGGACGTACTGGCAGCGGTCGGCCTCGGGCTGGATGCCCCGCAGCACGGCGACGGCCTGTTCGCAGGCGGCGGCCGCCGATGCGTTGTCGTAACTGTCGCGCGACAGTTCGGAGATGCTCACCCAGCCGGCCAGCCGCGTCTGCACGTCCAGCGAGTCCCAGTCCTTGCCGAGCGTGGCGGCGGCCTCGGCCAGCGTCCTGCGGGCCCCGGCGGAGTAGCCCTGCTCGTTCTGCATGTTGGCGATGTTGAGCTGTCGCGAGAGGCGGTCGCGGGGCCGATCGACCTGGCCGGCCTCCTCGGCGGCCATCGCCATCAGCCGCGACGCCCGCGCGTCGCTGCGAAACCCCCTGCTGCCGGAGTAGCACCCGCCCAGCAGCCCGAGCAACCCCAGCAGCCCGATTGTCAGATGGAACTTTCGCATGTGGTTCCCCTTGCAGTGTGTCCCCGATGCCCCACCGGGCCGGCGCTCGGCCCGCTCACCTTGAGACAGTGTAACCGAATCGGCCCGCGGCGGGTTATCCCACCTTCAACTCCCAGGCGGCGTTGTATCGCTTCAGCTCGGCCTGGCGTTCGGGGATGCGTCGGCCGACCTCGGCCAGCCGGGCCGGGTCGGCGTAGATCGCCGGGTCGTTGAACTGGTTGTGCAACTCCTCCAGGGCGAATTCCAGTTCCATGATCTTCTCTTCCAGACGCGACAGCGAGAGCTTGGCCAGCGGGCGCAGCTCTTCGGGCCAGTCGGCGCCGGCCTGCGGGCGGGCGGCGTCGGGCTGGGCCTTGCGTGCGCGGGCGGCTGACCGTTTGGCGTCGGCCTCGACCTGCCGCTTCCTGGCTTCCCGCTCGGCGAGGATCCGCTGCCACTGGCTGTATCCGCCCTCGATGTATTCGTGCCGTCCGCCGGGCCCGAGGATCAGCAGGTGGTCGGCGACGCGGTCGAGGAAGTAACGGTCGTGGCTGGCCATGATGAGCGTGCCGGGGTAGGCCGACAGGGCCTCCTCCAGCGCCTCGCGCGCGGAGATGTCCAGGTGGTTGGTCGGCTCGTCCATGACCAGCACCTGGTGGTTGCCCAGGACCATGGCCAGGAGGGTCAGGCGGTTCTTCTCGCCGCCGCTGAGGACCGAGACGGGCTTGTCCACCGCGTCGCCGCGGAATCCGAAAGCAGCGAGCATGTTCCTCACCTGCTGAGCGTTCAGCGCGGCCGCCGACTTCATGTGCTCCAGCACGCTGTGGTCGCCCGCCAGTTCCGCCTGGTGCTGGTCGAAATAGGCGACATCAAGGTTCTCGAACAGCCGGGCCTTGCCCGAGTCGGGCTGGACGCGATTCATCAGCATCTGGATCAGTGTGGTCTTGCCCACGCCGTTGGGGCCCATCAGGGCGACCTTCTGCCCGCGGGTCACTTCCCACTCGAAGCGGTCGAACAGCACGTTGGGTCCGTAGGCCTTGCTCAGCTCGGAGCAGCGGACGATCATGTCGCCGCCGGGCTGGTCGACGTGGAAGTCGAACGCGAACTCGCGGTCGGCGTCGGGTCGCTCGACGGTCAACTCGCCGCTCTTGATCCGCCGTTCGAGGCGCGTCTCGCGGCCGCGGGCCTCCTTGGCGCGCTGCCCGCTGCGGAAGCGGTTGATGAACTCCCGCTCCTTGGCGATGAACTCCTGCTGCTTGTCGTAATCGCGCTGCTGCTGGAGCCGGTGGACCTTGCGGGTCTGGACGTATTCGGCGAACCCCATCGCGTACAGCCGCAGGCCGCGGTCCTGCACGTGCAGCACCTTGTTGACCACCTGGCCGAGCAGGTAGCGGTCGTGGCTGACGACGATCATCGTGCCGGCGTAGTCGCGCAGGAAACCTTCCAGCCACTCGACCGCCGCCAGGTCCAGGTGGTTGGTCGGCTCGTCCAGAAGCAGCAGGTCGGGTTCGGTCAGCAGCAGACGGGCCAGGGCGGCCCGGGTCACCTGCCCGCCGCTCATCTGCGAGAGCGGGCGGTCCGGCTCGATGGCCTCCAGCCCCAGGCCCGCGCTGACCTGGCCGATCCGCGACTCGTAGTGATAGCCCCCCGCGGCGTCGAGTTCCGTCTGAAGCCGGGCCAGCCGCTTCATCAGCGCCGGGCGCTCGTCGGGCTCGGCGTCGGCCAACTGCTCGCCCACGTCGTCGATCGCCTGGGCCAACCGCTCGGTCGACGCGAACGCCGACCGCAGGTAGTCGTGCAGCGTGACCGACTCGCGGACGGCGACCTCCTGCGGCAGGTGGCCGAGCGTGAGATGCCGCGCCGTGACGACCTGTCCGATCTGCGGCCGCACGCGTCCGAGGATGACGCTCAGCAGGCTGCTCTTGCCTGCGCCGTTGGGACCGACGATGCCCATGCGGTCGCCGGGGTGGACGACGAGGTCGACGCCTTCGAGCACGACCTGCGGGCCGAAGCTGACGTGAATCTCCTTGAGCTGGATCAGCGACATCGGGTCATCCTGCCGGACCGAGGCGAAGGCGACATCCGCACCGAGCGGCACAGAATACCAGAGTCGCCGGTCCGGTTGCAAACATTGCGGGTGGCCGCTAGCATCCGGTGGCCATGAAGACGCGGCTGGGCATGATGCTGCTGGCGGCCGGGCCGCTGCTGGCCGGCTGCTATATCGGCGAGGCCTTCCAGGATCCGCCGCCGGCTTCGCCGCCGCGGCTGGAGCGGGTTGCTGCCGCCGACGCCCTGGCCGGCGACCGCCGGTTCTCGGCCGGTCCGAGCATCTCGGCCCGGCAGGCCGAGGACGGCACGCTGGAGGTGATGATGTCAGCGGCCGGGGTCGGCCGACCGGTCACGGTCCAGCGCGAGGCGGAGTTCTACTCGCTTTCCAGTCGCCCGGACCTGATCGTCATGCACGACCGCTACAAGTCCACCGAGGACGTGATCCGCGTGTTCCACTTTTCGCCCGCGGGGGTCCGTGAGCGGATCTTCGGCCACGGCGCCCTGGGCCGTGGCTACGCGGTGAAGGTCTACACGCAGATCGACCTGCATCGCGGCCATGTGTCGGCGCTGGAGGAACTGGCGATGCCGGTCGCCGGCGGCTCGCCGCTTCACCGCCGCTACGCGATACCGCTTGATTGACGGGGATGGCTAACGCCCGCCGGGACTCCTACAATCACCGCAACCGTTTGTGAGTCGCCATGATTACCGCTTCGCCTATCCCGTCGCCGACGCTGCATCTCCGCACCGACGCCTGGTACGGCGACCGCGAGATCGCGCTGCCGTTCCCGCCGGGCTGGACGCTGGACGTCGCGGCGCCGGCTGATGCCCCGGAGATGTCCGACGAGGCCATCGACGCCGCGCTGGCCTGTCCGATCGGCACGCCGCCGATCCGCGAACTGGTCCGCGGGCGGCGCAGTGCGGTCATCGCGGTGGACGACCTGGCCCGCCCGACGCCGGCCCACCGGCTGCTGCCGCCGTTGCTGCGCGAGATGGAAGCCGGGGGCATGACGGCCGACCGCGTGCTGATCCTCGTCGGGATGGGCACGCACCGGCCGCTGACCGACGCGGAGATCGAACTGAAGATCGGCCGACCGACCGCGTCGCGCGTCCGCGTGATCCAGCACGACTACCTTGGCCCGGACGTGCGGTTCTTCGGGTGGATGGACGGCGTGCCGGTCAGCCTAAACCGCTACTTGCTGGAAGCCGACGCCCGTTTCCTCGTCGGCGCGACGATGCCGGGCACGCCGATGGGCTTCGGCGGCGGGGCCAAGATGGTCGTCCCCGGCCTGGCCGGCGTGGGGACCATCGCCTGGATGCACGGGGCAGCCGACCGCCGCAGACCCGCCCAGACCCGGAGCGCCGGACCGCGCGACGCGCGGCTCTGGGCCGAGCGCGTCGCCCGCCGCGTCGGTATCGACGCGATCCTGGCGGCTCAGGTGAACTCGCGGCGGGAACTGGCCGGCCTGTCGGTGGGGGACGTGGTGGAGGCCCATCGCGCGGGCTGCCTCCGGGCGCTGGCGATCGGGCGGACCGTCATCACCCGTGATCGGCTGGCGGCGGCCGACGCGGTCGTCGTCAACCGCTATCCCGAGGACGTCACCGGCGGCAACCTGATCCACGTGCCGTGGAACGTGCCTCAGTTCAAGGGCCGCCTGGCGATCCAGATCGCCGGCGCCCCGGACGGGACCGGGTTTCATGGCATCGGTGTAGCCGACGGCTTGGCCGCGGGACGCCTGCTGTCGAACCTGCCGCGCTGGCTGCGATCGCCGCGCATTCTGGTCGCCGCGGCGCGGTCCCTGCCGCTGGGTCCCAGGCGGACGGCCCGGTTCCTGCAACTGATGCTTAACGCGAAGGGGTTCGACCCGGACCGCGTGCCGCGGCGCGATCGCCCGCCGGTCCGCCCGCTGCCGATGTGCGCCGCGGGCCAGGCCGACATGCTCGCGTGGTCGCCGGGCTGCCCGGCCGAATTCTTCGCCCGGCGGTTCCGCCGCGGGCGGCTCTATCGTCACTGGGAGGATCTGTCGGCCGACCTGGCCCGGCGGATGCCCGGCGGACGGGCCCTGGTTCTGCCGTGTCAGCCGGTGCAGGTCATCGACTGGGCGTGAACGCCGGCCTCACTGGGGGTAGTTGCCTTCCCTGCGCCAGACGTCGAGCATCAGCTCGTAGCGGCTGAGCTTCATCCCCGTGTAGACGCAGTTGGACGTGCAGAAGATGTAGCCCCCGCCGGGCATGCCGTGGCGCAGGGCGTAGCGCGTGGACTCGATCACGTCCTGGTCGCTGCCGGTGTCCAGCATCGCGCAGCTCACGTTGCCGCACAGGGCCACCTTGCCGCCGACGCGGCGCTTCACCTCGGCGATGTCCACGTTTCCCTGCGGGTCCAGGCTGTGCAGCGCGTGCGGCCGTGTCTCTACCAGCGAGTCGAGAATCGGCATGATGTCGCCGTCGGTGTGCTTGATGACGCGGAAGCCCAGCTCGCGATAGCCCGCCGTCAGACGGGCCAGGTAGGGCGTGATGAACTCGTCGAACATCGCCGGCGAGAGGAACGGACCGTTGTTGAAGCAGTAGTCCGCGCACAGGGCCCAGCCGTCCAGCACGCCGTGGGCGCGGTACTTCTCGGCCCGGGCCAGCGCGGCGTCGACGCGGCGGGCGGCGCGGTCCTTCACGCCCTGGCGGTCGTCGGCGATTTGGGTGATGAAGTCCATCATCTTCTCGCCGCTGGGGATGGAATACGTCGCGTCGCCGTGCTGCATCAGGAAGTATTCGTCGCCGCTCAGCCCGCGGATGTGCTCCAGCGTCCGCATGGCCTCGCCGTCGGGGTCGTGCGACCAGCCGCCGGGGGCGTGGAAGAAGATGGCCGACCACTCGAACCGCCGGGCCGTCGCGACGAACAGGTCGGCGATGTCGCGGCGGTGCAGATCCTTCTCCGTCGCGCTCATCTGGTCCCACTGGCTGAAGGTGCGGTGGCCGGGGTAGACCCGCCCGAACGCCTCCATCGTCAGGAAGAAGACCAGCTCGAAGTGCGGCACGCGGCCGGGCGGCTGCCGGCCGTCCAGCGCCATGATGAACTTCTCGCGCGGCGTCATGTCGCGTCCTCGGTGAAGGCCTCGACGTCCAGTTCGAACCCGCAGCCCAGCGCCGCGGCGTTGACCGTGCCCAGTTCCATCCGCCCGCCGCGGATCATTGCAGCCGGCCAGCCCGCCGGTGTCGCGGCGTAGAGATCGCCGTGGGCGTCGAGCACCTGTCGGCCGACCTGATCAGGCCACATCGACAGCCCGGCGAAGTAGTGATGCCCGTTGCGCTCGACGCTCTCGATGCCCAGCGCCGCCATCACCGCGAGGTCCTGGAGCAGCGCGACCGGGCCGATGTTGCACAGATCCTCGCCGCTGCTGACGACGCGGCGGCCCTGGCGCTCCAGCAGCCGCAGGTGGCAGCGGCTGACCAGGCCCTTGAACACGCCCTTGCAGTTCTTGTGGCTGGTCCCGGCGTATCCCAGCGACAGCGCCCGCGGCAGAGCGTCCAGCGTCGCGTCCGACTCGTCGATGATGATCGGCGGGCGGTCGGCCCAGCCCAGCAGCGCCTCGCCCGTCTCGAACGCTAGCGCCCGGTCGCGGGCGATCGGTTGCTCGACGAACAGCAGCCGCCCGAGGTGGCGGTGGATCGCCGGTTGCTCCCGCGCCAGGTCCCAGAAGGCCCGTAGCGGCTCGACCGAGCGGAACTGCTCGTTGCCGTCCAGGCTGAAGGCGAAGTCCGGCCCCGCGCCGGCGGCGATCACCTCCAGCGTCCGGGCCAGCCGCTGGAGGTCCGCCTCGGCCTGCCCGCCCAGCTTGATCTTGAAGTGCCGCAGCCCGTATCGCGCGATGCACGCAGCCAGCGACTGCGGCAGACCGTCGTCCAGCCTTTGGTCCGCGGGGATGTCCGCGTCGGTCAGCGGGTCGCCCAGGCCCACCGTGTGCCGCGCGACGACCGAGGGAAGGGGCCTGGCCGGCAGCAGGTCGGCAGGCGCGACGCCGGCCAGTTCGTCGCGGATCGTGCCCAGCCGCACGCCCAGCCCTCCGCTGCGGACCATCGCGTGGAACGGCTGGCCGGCCGCCCGGCAAGCGGCGTCGATCAGTGCCCGTTCGACCAGCGACGTGCCGAAGTGGGCCAGCAGCGGCGGGACGTTCTCCGCCGAGGCCCAGCGGTCCTGGTCGGCGTACAAGTCGCGCCAGAGGTCGAAGACGCTGTCGGCCTCCCGTCCGGCGGCGGCGTCCAGCGCCCGGGCGATCACCCGGCGCATTGCGGCGATCTCGTCAGCCGGCGACTGCGACGGGTCCTTGGTGAACCAGCGCGGGGGCAGGTGGTCAGCCGACAGGCCCGTCTGCCGCCGGCCGGCGATGTCGACCGTCACGCGCACGAACGCGTGCGGCAGCTCGGTCATCACCGCGATGCCGTAGCGGAAGGGCATCCGGGTGCGGAGGTGCGCCAGCCGAAGGTCGCCTTGGAGGAGCTTGATCTTCATGGCGCGAACGACGCCTCGAGGGCCCGCAGCGCCGCCAGCTCGCGCGGCAGGTGAACGTCGGCCGGCTCCCAGTTGATCCACTCGCCGCTGAGGAAGCCTTCGTATCCGAGCTGAGTCAGCAGGCGCAGGGCGACGCGGTGGTCGTAGACGCCCCGTCCGATGGGCAGGAACTCCAGCCGGTCGGTCGCGGCGCTGCCGTCGTGGACGTGGACGTGGCGGATCCATCGGCCGAGCGTCGCGAAGGCCTGCTCCATCGTCGCTCCGCCGGTGCGCACGGGGTGCATCAGGTCCCAGTTGACGCCGACGGACGGGTGATCGGCGGCGGCCATGACGGCGGCGACGTCGGCGGGGGCGCACCAGTCGTCGTGGGTCTCCAGCGCGAGGGTCACGCCGCGCTCGGCGGCGTGGTCGGCGATCTGCCGCAGGCCGTCGGCGACGAGCGCGACGGCAGCCGCCCGGTCCAGGCCCTTGCCCAGTGCGCCGCCGAAGACGCGGAGCAGGGGGGCGCCGACGTCGGCGGCCAGGTCGATGCAGGCGTGGGCCAGTTCGATGTTGTCGGCGGCGTCGGCGGGGTCGGCGAATCGGCAGGAGGTGGCCAGGCAGCAGAGCCGGACGCCGGAGGCCAGCGCGTCGGCGCGGACCTGGGCCCGGTCGCCGGCGTCGGCGGTCACCTCGACGCCGTGCTTGTGCCCGCCGCCGACGCGGGGCTCGATGGCGTCGTAGCCGAATCGGCGGGCCAGCGCCAGCAGGTCGGCCAACGAGGCCTGCGGCGACGAGAAGGACATGAAGGCATATTGCATCGGACACCTCCGGTTCGCACGGGCCGCTTGGATGGGCCCTGAGGGGCCATGGTAGTGGGGCGTTCGACGGGGTGCAACGGGCCGGTCCGACGGGCAAAAAGAGGGGTTTAATTCCGTCGGGAGTTTGATACCCTTACTCGACCGGGTTCGTGGTTGCTGGTCCCGTTCACTGGAGAAACCGAATGAAAGTCGATTATTACCTGATCCGTGATATCAAGCTGGCCGGCGACGCCGCCTCGGACGAAGAGATCGCCGCCAATCCGAAACTGCGCGAGGAGGTCCGCCGCAACCGATATTCGATCACCTCGCTGTGCGTCGGCGACAACGGCACCTTGTTCTGCGGGGTCACCAACACCGGCGGGGACATCCTCCACGCATTCGATCTGAAGACGTGCAAGTTCCGCTGCCTGAATTTTGCCGCCATCGCCGAGAAGCCGGACCACAAGATTCACAAAGGCCTCTGGCTCGATCGCGGTCGCAACAGCCTCTACTTCGGCATCGCGTCGCTGGAGAGCACCGCGGACCTGTGCACCGGTCCGGGCGGCCGGCTGATGCGATACGACATCGGCAAGGAGAAGTACGAGGAGATCGGCCGACCGTCGCCCGGCAGCTACATCCAGGCGACCAGCTACGACGCCAAGCGCCGGCTGATGACCGCGTTCACGTTGCCCGGGCTGGGCTTCGCGGTGATGGAAATCGATACGGGCAAGGTGCGGTGGGACGTCCCGCTGGAGTCGATCGTGCACATCCCGGCGGTCGATCGGCGCGGCGGCGTGTGGGGCACCTGGGGCATCGGGCGGCAGGGATTCTTCCGTTACGACCCCGACAAAAACTCGTTCGAGTTCTCGGCCAAGTGCGTGATGCCGACGGCCAACGAAGCCAGCAACATCATGTATGCCGGCGCCGGTCCGGTCGACTGCATGATCTGCGGTCCCGACGGCATGATCTACGTCGCCAGCGCCCTGGCCGAGGTCTACCGCATCAATCCCGACACGATGGAACTGAGCTACCTGGCCCGTCCGCTGCCGTTCAACCGGCTGCCCGGGATCGTGTTCGGTCCGGACGGGCGGCTGTACGGCGTCGGCGGCGACGCGTGGCAGACCAGCCTGTTCGCGCTGGACGTCGCCAGCGGAGCGACCGAGATTCTCGGCAAGCTGCACCACGCCGACGGGCGGCGCTGCTTCCGCCCGCACGACCTGGCCTACGCCGACGGGCGGTTCTTTGTCGGGGAGACCGACAATCCCAAGCAGAGCGGCGCCCTGTGGGCCTGCACGCTCTGAACTGGACCCGGCTGAACCATGCGTCGCAAGGTGTGGATCATCCTGGGCGTGGTCGCGGCGGCGCTGCTGCTGGTGCTCGTGGTCCTGCCGATGTTCAAGCCCCTCAACCGGCTGAACTGCCGCCTGGTCGATTACGACTACGCCGGGGGCTGGACGCGCGATCAACGTTTCCTGCTGGGCTTCTGCATCCAATCCAAGGTCGAGGGCAACGGTCTGACCGACGAATACGGCCGGCTCGGGCTGTCCCCGCCCAAGCCGCGCTGGCAGTTGGTCCACGCGCGAACCACCTGGGAGGGCGGGCTCAAGCGCCCGGGCTGGACGCTCTTCAGCAGCGGCCTGGTGATGCTCCGCGCGCTGGATAGCGCGAAATTCACCGAGCCGGCCCGCCGGGCGGTCATGACGGCCTACCGCCGCGTGTGCGAGCGCGACGGTTCGATCGAGCAGACCGCCGCCCAAGCCGAGGCGTTCGCGCACCGCGTCTTCGCCGTCGCTTGCGCCCATCGCGGCCAGGAAGTCGGCCCGGAGATGCTGAACCTCGGCCCTTCGCCGGCGTCTGGGCCTCAATCCCCTTGAAATGCAGCCTACTCCCGCCAGTCGGCTGGGCCCTGGAAGTCTTCGGGGTCGCGTCCGCCGGCCGGCGTGAATCTCGCCCCGGGTGGGGCCGCGACCGGGCCGGCCAGCAGCAGGTCGCCGGTCGATCGCATCCACTGCTCGACGCGGTCGCGCATCTCCAGCAGCAGCTCCTCGTGGGCCGGGTCGCCAGCCAGGTTGTTGCCCTCGGTCGGATCGGCCTGGATGTCGTAGAGCGTCTCGGCCGGTCGCGGGACCTTGTGCAACCCCCGCGACTTGAGCAGCTCGAGCGTCTGGCTGCTGTCCACGTTGGGCAGGAAGCAGATCGGCCGATCCTCCCACCCGCGACAGTAGCGATAGCGCCCGCTCCGCAGCCCGCGCAGCGGGTCGTAGCCGGCGTGATAGGTCTGCTCGGCGAACAGATGGTCGCGCCAGGGACCGGCCGGGTCGGCCAGCAGCGGCAGCAGGCTTCGCCCGTCCAGCCCCGCGGGCAGGGGGGCCCCGGCCAACTCCAGCAGCGTCGGCGTCAGGTCCATCGTGCTGACCAGGCGGTCGATGACGCGCCCGCCCGATGCCGGTGTCGAGAAGCCCGGCCCGCGCCCGACCAGGGCCGTGCCCAGACCGGCCTCGGTCAGCAGCGCCTTGGCAAACGGGAACGGCGGCCCGTGATCGGTGGTGTAGATCACCAGCGTGGTGTCGGTCAGCCCCGCCTGGGCCAGCGCCGACTCGATGCGGCCGACCGCTTCGTCGACGGCGCGGATGTCGGCGCCCATGTGGGCCAGATCCTCGCGCACCTCGGGGTGGTCGGGGAGGTCGGCCGGCAGCCAGGGGGGCAGCGCCAGTGTCCGCGGGTCCTCGATCGGCGCGTGACGATAGGGCCGGTGCGTCTCGCTGAAACCGACCACGCAGAAGAACGGTTGCGGCGGCTGGCTGGCCAGATAGTCGACGACGCGCGGCGTCACGTGGGCGGCCTGGCGGGTCTCGGCCTGGATCACGCGGCGGTAGCCCATCGCGTGGGCGTCCGGCTCCTCGTGGTGGACGCCGAAGAGGATCGTGTGATACCCGGCCTGGGTGAGCAACGCCGGCAGCCGCGGCGCGCCGGCGTCCAGCCGAAAGCCGCGATGGGTCAGCCCGATCAGCCCGTGCCGGTGCGGGTAAAGCCCCGTCAGCAGCGACGCCCGGGCCGGGCTGCACTGGGGCGCGGTGCAGCAGGCCTGCGAAAAGCGCACGCCCGACGCGGCGATGCGGTCGATGTTGGGCGTCGCGACCGGCGCGCCGTAGCAGCCGAAGTGCCGCCCGCTGTCATGGGTGATGACGATGAGGATGTTCGGCCGACTCAACAGGGCCTCCTTTGCACGCTTATCGGACGTTGAAGCTTATCGGGCGACGGCGGCGGAGTCACGGCCAAATCCGCGTCGATCCCTTGTCGGCTCGAACGTGCGGGCGATATAATCCCGACGACATGTCGAAGCCGTCTCCGTCAGACAGATCGAAGAAGTTGCCGCGGCTGACCCCCCAGCAACTGGCTGAGTTGCTTCGCAAGCAGGTGCGAACGTACCTGCCGGGCACGCGTCTGCCGGGCCGACGGGCGCTGGCTGCCCAGTTTGGCGTGACGCCCCACGTCGTCCGCCAGGCGATCGCCCTGCTGACGCGGCAGGGCGTCATCCGATCGCGGGCGCGCGAGGGCATGGTCGTGGCGGCCGGCGCTTCCCGCGAGTCCATCTCCCGGGTGATCGCCTTCATCCAGCAGCCCGGCCTGCTGTTTCAGCAACAGATTCTGCTGGGCGCCGACAAGGCATGCACCGCGCGGCGGCTGAGACTGGAGGTTCTGCCCGAGACGCCCGACCTGACCCGCCCCGACTGCCTGGCCCGCATTGCCAACGGGCAGTACCTGTCCATCGGCTGGATGTTCATCGACATCGTGCCACCGGACCAGACGCTGCTGGCCTGGCGCATCGAAGGCGTCACCGTCGTCCAGGTCGACAGCTACTCGCGCACCGAGCGGGCCAACCTGGTCACCCTCGACGTGCAGCGGGCGATCTACCAGGCGACAGTCACGCTGCTGCGGCTGGGACATCGGCGCATCGGCTACGTCGGTCCCATGCTGCCCCACGACACCGTCGCCCAGTTGCGGCTGCGCGGTTACGAACTGGCCCTTCGCGGCCACGACGCACCCTTCGACCCATCGCTGATCCTGAGCGACCCGGGCGTCCCCGGCCGGACCGGCCGAGTCGTCCACGAAATGCTCGAGCGCCCCGATCGACCCACCGCGTTAGTGACCGCGAATCAGCGGATGGGCTGCGAGGCCATCGTCGCCTGCGACGGTCTGGGCCTGCGGCTGGCCCACGACGTGAGCATCATCGCCGGCGGCACGCACCTGCGACAGAGCCTGCCCAACGCGGACCGCCTGAGCTGTTTCGACGAGGGCTCCCCCGAAGAACTGGGTCGATCGGCCGTCGAGGTCCTTCTCCAGTCCCGCGACAGCAGCGAGCCGATCAGCATCCTGCTTGGGAGCCAGTGGATCGACCGCGGCTCGGCCGGCCCGCCGCCGAAGAAATAGAATGGCCCAGGCGTCGCCTTTTCGCCACACTGGGCGGCAGGGTGTTGCTTTCGTGCAACATCGCGAACCGGCCGTGCGGACTTGGCCCTGTCATTATCTGTAACGCGACGCATTCTAAGTATAAATAAACAAATAAGTTATAGTTTTGGCCTTGCTGTGGCGATGCTCCCGACCGTTCCTGGCACGGCATTTGCATACCCTACATTCCGCGAGGTCTTGCTGGGCTCGCCCTTGTGGGGCGAGGCCGGGTCGGGGTTTCCTATGCCGGTAGAGAGGAGGCCTGAGCCATGAAATCACTTGCATCAGCGATGACGGTCATTGTCCTGACGTGGGCAGGCCTGGCCCACGCGGACGTGTACATGCTCGACGTTCAGATCAACGGTTCGCCGACCCAGTCGGGTTGGACCGCTGTGTCGGGCGACAACCGGTTCGACAACAGCACCGCCGTCGATTTGGGCAACGGCGTCAAGGTCGGAGCGCCTGGCTGGGCCAAGCTCAACGGCCGCAATCGCACCGGAACGCCCAATATGCCGGTCAACTTTCACGACTACGATGCCCTTCTGGTCGACTTCGGCAATCCGAGCGGCACGGGCTTCGCCGGTTCGGCCCTCGAGATTCGCGGACTGGCCGCCGGCACCTGGACGCTCAAGATCATTTCCGGCGACCCCGATTACCCCGTCGTTCCCGACACGATGACTCTTCAAGGCGTGCAGGTTTCGCTGGTCGGCTACAACAAGAACGCGGCCAGCCTGGACGATCTGACCACGACGTTCCATATCACGCTGACGGCTGGCGAGAACATTGTCATCGGCGACATCGACTCCTCGAACACGGACAACGGCAAGATTGCCGGAATAATCCTTGAGCCGTTCGTGGCCGCCCCCGAGCCGGCGACGCTGGGGCTACTGGCCCTGGGTGGGCTGGGGCTGATCGGCGGACAGATGCGGCGCCGCCGCGGGTAGCGGAATGTCGTGAGCCATGAGAGAGTGAACCGAGAGAGATGCTTAAGGAGAATATGACCATGTCGCACAAGACTCTTCTGACGATAGCGGCTGTTGCAGTGATATCGCTGTCGGCGTGCGAGGCGGCGTCGGCGGACGTGTACCGCCTGGACATGGGGCCGTTCGGTGTGGAAAGCGGCTGGGTGCAGGTCACGGGAAACAACCGCTTCGATGTGGCGCTCAACAACTCCAGCACAACGGCTGATCTCGGCGGGGGGGCGCGTGCGGGCTATAACGGATGGCTCAAGTCAAACCAGCCCAGCGCCGCCCGCCCGGTCACCGGGACCTGGCCCGCCGGATACGGCACGTCGCTTCAGGAAGACTTCTCCGGCCCGATCAGCGGCTACAAGTTGATCATCTGGAACCTGCCGGCCGGCGACTATCAGGTGACGCTGTACATGCGCGACTGGCAATACTCTTCTCCGTCGACTTACAACGCTCTGGCCCACGACGACACGCTTTTCACGGTCGTCCGCGCGGACATGGTCGTCGGAGACCTGGCCAGCATCAGCGACACGCACACGCTCAGCACGGTTCTGTTCGATCCGGACGGGGCCAGCGGCAACTACGACGCCCAGCCGTCCATCTGGTTTACTTACACGACCACGAACAGTAGCATCATGGCCATTGAGATTGCCTCGGTCACTGCTGTTCCCGAGCCGGCGACGCTGGGGCTGCTGTGCCTGGGCGGGCTGGGGCTGATCGGGCGGCGCATCCGGCGGCGCCGCGGTGCGTGAGTATCGAGGCGGGATCAACGTTTTCCGCCATGCAGGAGAATCACAGATGACTCGCACGATGCGAACAATCCTTGCGGCCCTGGCGGTCGCGGCGACAACGGCGCTGCTGGCCGGCCCGGCCGGCGCGGCTGTTGTGACCATCGAGGATTTCTCGAACGTGACTCCGCCATTGAACTTCAGCAGCACGTCGGCCAACTACAACGGCTTCAACCTCGGGCCCGGCTCGGGCCTGCTGACCGGCTGGGAGATCGGCGGCCGCTACGACAACTTCCCCGACGTCGGTGGCGGTGCGACCGCCATGGTCGCGACCGTGTCGTACGGCAACATGCAGATCGGCACCGGCAACGGGGCCTACACGAGCAACGGCAACGCAGGCCTGCTGGTCTACAACGCGAGCAACGCCCTGGACGTCTCGACGGCCACCTACATCGACCTGGTCTTCCGCAACGACAACGCCTTCGCCGCCACATTCAACGGCGCCAGCGGCAGCGACGACACGATCGTGCTGTATACCTACGACCAGACCGCCGCGGCGACCGCCACACGCACGCTGGGCCAGTTGTCCGACCTGGGTTCCTTCTCGGCCGGCCAGACCAAGACGATGCACGTCTTGCTGAGCGCCGTCAGCGGGTTTGATCCGGCGGCTGACCTGGTCTACGGGTTCAAGATCAACAGCCCCTACGGCTATGTCGGCGGCGGCAACTATGGCGGGGTCACGCTGGTGCGGATCGAATACGACCCGGCGCCGGTCCCCGAGCCGGCGACGCTGGGCCTGCTGCTGGTCGGTGGTGCAGGGCTGGCCGGCGGTCTCCGGCCACGCCGCAGGGGCTGATGGCAACCAGACAGGGAGGTATAACCGAAAGTTGTTGATGAGGGAATGAAAAGGCGGCGTACTCTGGTTGTCTTGCAGATAACCACCAAACCGCCCACGCGGGCAGAGGAGTACGCCACCATGAGTCAGTCTACGGCAGA
>JAJVII010000028.1 GCA_022072085.1 Phycisphaerae bacterium | reverse complement strand
CCCGGGCGGTTCGCACCGAGCGATGGAAGTATATCGCCGTTCGCAGCGTGAAGGGCTACCCGGATACGAGAATGCGGAATGTTTACGGCGGCCAGAACGATCTGCTGTTCGACCTGAAGGCCGACCCGGACGAGAAGAAGAACCTGTTCAAGGACCCGGCTCAAGCCGCAACGGTCAAGGAATTGCAGGCCCTGCTGCGGGAACACTGCTCGACCTACAGCTACCCGTTCGGCGAATTCGGCGGCGGACCGGGCAAGTAGAGCTGGAATGAGAGAGGGAATCCGGCCAGCGACAGCATTGCGACTTCCGAGATTCTTCTGCTGTCCCCCCGCGCTGTGTCCCCTGTAGGTTCTGTCAGAGCCCCTTTGCCATAACCTTCGCCCAACCAGCAATCAGAAGGTTACCGGAGAACAGAGATGAAGATGGCTGCGAGAGTCGTTCTGGTCTTGGCAGGCGCGATCAGTTGGCCAGTTCTGGTCCGAGCCGCAGAGTTCCAGGTTCCGGTCACCGTTGTCGAGCCGGCAGGCGTTGATCGCAAGTGCGAGCCAGCCTCGGGCGGCGTGCCCTTCAAACCCGGGCAGGTCAAGAGCGTTGACGAACTCTCGCTCTTCACAAAGGACGGCAGGCCGCTGGCGGCGCAGTTTACAAAGCTCGCCGGGTATGCGGACGGCTCGGTGCAGTGGGCATTGGTCGACTTCCTGACTGATGTGCCTGCCGGGGGCAAGGCCGAATTCTCGGTCCAGCCGGGCAAGGCCGTGGGCCCGGCCATGCCCCTGCAGATCGCCGAAACCGACGAGGCGGTCACGGTGGACACCGGGGCAGCCAAGTTTACGGTCAACAAGAAGAACTTCAGCCTGCTGGAGTCCGTTGAAATGGCCGGGAAGAAACTCGCCGGCCCAGGCACGCTGGAGCTCAGCGACGGCGCCGGCAAGAGCTTCAAGGCCGGCAAACCGGACCGCGTCTCCTGGGAATACCGCGGCCCGGTGCGCGCCACCCTGCGCGTGGAGGGGCCATACCTCGATGAAGGCGGCAATCACTACCTCTTCTACACAACCCGGCTCACCTTCTGGGCGGGGCTGTCGGTGGTGCGCGTGGAGCACTCCCTGCGAAACTCCGAGCCGGAGCAGGGATTCGACGCGAAGATCAAGGAGGCCTCACTGGGGCTTGCACTGGGGTTCAACGGCGGATCGCAGGGAAGCGGCGAGCACTGGGCGGCCTGCGGGGACGGACAGCGCGGAGTCCTTGTCGCGTTCCGCCACAGTGGAGGATGCTTCCCGGGAGGGGCGGACCGCTTCCCGCGGCTGCCGAGACTTGCCGCCCCCGAGGCGATCCGGATCGAGGTCACCGGGGAACGTGCCGCCGTCTGGGCAGTTCCGCCGGAAGGTTCCAAGTACGGCTACGGTGACGGGCGGTTCAACCTGATGGACTGCGCCCACAAGGACACCGAGGTGTGGCTGGACTTCTACGGCGGTGTCCGGGACGCCCAGACCAACGGCAAGCGTGATTCCGCGCTGCGTTCCTGGCTCCACGCCTTGCCCGACGGGGCCTGGATCAGCGAGACGGGGGCACTCAGCAAGGGCCATTTCGCCACGGTGGATGAAGAAATCGCAGTGTACAAGAAGTGGGGCTGGCACGGCTGGGAAACTCCCCCGAAACAGAAGGACTTCCCCAAGGTGAAGCACGAGCCGGCGGCCTATATCCGGCGGGCGCTGATCCACAACGAGACCGAGGCGGACTACGCGCAGGGGTTCCTGCTCCAGTACGTACGCAGCGGCCAACGGGCCATGCTCGATTGGGCCCAGGCCTATGCCGCGTATTACAAGACGCACTATGCCTACCGGACCGACGGGTTCGAGTTCTCGGATGTTCGGAAGAACTCGGGCCTGAAGGTCGATTGGTATAACCCCAAGTCGTACATGTGGGTCGACAGCCGCGCGGAGATCTGCCACTTCTGGGGCGTGGGCATCTTCGACTACTACTGTCTGACCGGCGACGTCGACGCCCTGGAGGCCGGCCGGGACCTGGTGGAACACGCCCGCGTGTTGGCAGCCAGGGCCTTCCCCAAGACGGGGTCTCCGATCAATCTGTTCGGGGCCCGCAGGTTCGCACGTCCCTGGGCCGCGGGCATCCGTCTTGCCAGCCTGACCCGCGATCCCAAGGACCGGTCATGGTGCGACCAGATGTTCGAGAAGGCCATGAAGGCCTCGGACTGGAGCAAGGCGTGCGGCTTCTACGTCGGCGGCCCCCTGGGTCTTGAGAAGTGGACGGAGCCGATGACGCCCGGCAAGATCTCCCCGCGGCTGGCCGCACACCTCAAGGAGAACGGCCTGGAACTGCACCTGGGCGACGGGGAGGGGTTCGTGACTCACGGCCAGGAGCGATGGCCGATCATGTGCGACAAGGGCTCCTGGGAGCAGCACGAACAAGCCTACGCGTTTGATTCCTACTACCGGCTGACCGGCGACGCCCAGGCGCGGGAGCGGTTTCTGGAGATGGCGACCTTCGCTCGCGACTACCAGTGGTGCAAGCACTGCCAGTTCATCTCCTACAAGACGCTGGTGGGCGTGACCGGCAAGGACCAGCCCTTCAACATCTGGGACTGGGAGGACGAGCACAAGAACTGCCCCGGCCCGGGCGGGACGCACGAGCCCAGCTATACAATCAGCGCCGTGGACATCTTCGCCCAAGCGTACTGCCTGACGGGCGACCGGGCGTGGCTGGATCTGGCCAAGACGTGCTACAACCGCGGAACCAAGCGCGGGTACCGGGATACGAAGCAGTTCGCAGCCGATGACGTGGTCGCCCGCCGGGTGGGCTTCGAGGGGCGATCCACGGTGGACACGTCCATCCTGACCACATGGATGTTCTACGAGGCGGCCAGGGCCAAGTGACCAGGAGACAGACACCGTGAAAAATGGCATGCTGACGGTCGGATTCCTGGCAGTGGCCCTGGCGGCGGGCGGGGCCGGCCTGACGGGGCGGGCACTGGCCGGGGAGCCGGCCGCCACGTCGCAGCCGGCACAGGTCCTGCCCGAGGTCGCCCCCGATCCGGAGGTCGCGAGGATACTTCGCTCGCTCGGAGCGGGCCAGGCTGCCGAGCTGCCCGCCGCCAGAGTGATCGGCAACCTCAACGAAGCGGCCAAGCGCTACAATCTCGACAAGAAGGGCCCGGGTGGCCGCAACTATGGCGTCGAGATGCTGTGGATGGCCGACCGCAAGCGAGCCATGTACTTTGGCGCCAACCACGGCGTTCCCCATCGCCTCAACGATGTCTGGGAGTACGACTTGGCCGGCAACGCCTGGGTATGTCTCTACGCCCCCGACGACCTGAGCAAGGGCAGCACGACCTTCGCACAAGCCGAATTCAGAGACGGGGTCTTGATGACGCCGCGGGGCGGACCGGTGGTCATGGGCCACCAGTGGTGCCAGAGCTCCTACGACCCGAACACCGGCACGATGTACTTCAACAGCCAGTGGCCGATGGGCTTCTTTCCGCCGGATATCCAGAAGAAGTACACGAGCGATGAGAACCTCCACAACCCACCACTGTGGAGTTTCCGACCGGCCGAGGGCCGCTGGAAGCCCGTCCGGACTGCCGGCGGGCCGGTCCCGGCCGCAGGCCCGCGCCAGTCGGGGCAGAACCGCTATCTCCAGTTCGTCCCGGAGTTCAAGGGCCTGCTATTCGCCGGTCCCGGCGATGGCATGGGAACCTGGAAGTTCAGCTTCGAAACGCGGCTCTGGAAGGAACTGCTGCCTGGGGACGAAGCTTCCAGGAAGGCCAACTTCAACGTGGACCTTCCCTTCCGCGTGGGCATGAAGGGCTGGTGCCAGGACAAGGGGGTGCTGGTGGTCTGCTCGCAGGACGACAAGCTTGGCAACCGCACCGTCGAATACAACGTCGCCGCCAACAAGTGGTCGAAGACTGCTGAGGGGCCGGACACGCCCGGCGGCCACCCGTCGTTCACCCCCGGCGGCTACGATCCGGGCAGCGGGACTTTCCTGCTCTACGATCAGCGAGAGGAGAGCCTGGCCCTGTGGGCCTACGACGTTGCCGGGAAGAAATGGCAGAAGATCAAGCCGGCCGGCGCTGCGGCTCCCGTCGGCGGCGGCAGCAACAAGCTGATCGGTTACTTCGATCCGCAGCGCAACGTCTTCGTGCTCTGCCGGAATACCAACGTGTGGGTATACCGGCATCGAGCGCAATAGGAGCCATCGGCAAGGCAAGCATGAGCCGGAGAAAGGGAGGACGTAAGATGACGCATGACGCCATTCGGATGGTCCTGGTGGGAGCTTTGACGATGGCTTGCCTCGGCCCGGCTGAGCGTGCCCGGGCGGGAGATCCAGCCTTCACGGCGCGGCCGACGATGGTCCGTTCCGAAGAGGGGTATAGGATCTCCTTCGCCGTCTCGGCGCCGATCGACGTCGAGGTGGCCGTCCTGGACGGCCAAGCCCGAGTCATACGGCACCTGGCGGCTGGGCGCCTGGGCAAGAACGCCCCGGAGCCCTTCAAGCCCGACGCCCTGTCCCAGGAGATCGCCTGGGACGGCAAGGACGACGCCGGCAAGCCCGCGACCATGGCGGATCGGCCAGTCGCCAGAGTGCGCCTGGGTCTGGGCGTCCAGTTTGACCGCTACGTCCGCAAGTCTGACGTCCCGCCTTTCACAGGCTACACCGTGGCCGGCCTGGCGGTGGATGCCGACGGCAACCTCTATGCGGCCTTCACCCTGGGCACCCGGCCGCCCACGCACCTGGCGGTTTTCTCTCCGCAAGGCAAGTACCTGCGTACGCTCTACCCGTTCCCGGCGACCTTTGATCCGGCGGGGGTGGCGGACTTCAAGGTCATCCCCGACGCCGAGGGGCGATTCAACCCGCTGTTGCAGCACCGGCTGGCCTACGCCCAGGCGCCTGGGTTCGTCGCCCTAAACTACATGACCATGGACATGGACAAGCGCGGGCGGCTGGTCATGGCCAGCGGGTGCGATATCCATGAGCATAAGGAGAACAACTGGCTGCTCATGTTGAACCGCGACGGCACTGTGCCACGGCCGCGCCTCGCCGGCCCGAACCTGGGCTGCCAGCGCGACGTGCACCTCGCCTTCAGCCCCGACGGCGAGACCGTGTACTTCACCAGCCACGATGGTGCGGTCAGCAACGTGGGCGCCGATCCGGGCGCCGTCCCAAAGGTCTTTGTGGGCGACACCAAGGGCACCGGCGCGGACAACGAGCACCTCAACCAGCCGCGGGGGCTGGCGGTTGACGCCAAGGGCAACGTCTATGTCTCCGATTTCGGCAACCAGCGAATCCAGGTATTCAATCCGGCCGGGGCCTATGTGTCTACTCTGACCCTGAATGCCCATCCTGCCACGCTGCGGGTGCATCCCGAGACCGGCGTCATCTATGTGGTGGCCTGGTCGCCGTCGTCCAAGACCTTCGCCCTTCAGAAATACGCGGGCCGAGAGGGACCTCTGCTGGCCGAGATACCTCTTGGCAAGTGGTCTGGCGCCGACAAGGCCCTGGAGAAGCCGGACTCGGCCCCGCTGCTTGCGCTCGATGCCCGTGGCAAGGCCCCGGTCCTGTACCTGGGATCGTCCTCGCCGTGGGCCTCCTTCTGCCTCTTGCGCTGCGAGGACCAGGGTCAGACCTTTTCCGACCCGGCGCCCCTGGCAGACCTGCCCCCGGACCGTAAGAATAACCGGCTGGCCCTGTTCGCGGCCGATCCGGCGAACGACAAACTCTACCTGTCAGAACTCAGCGCGGGTCCGAGACTGACCGGCGCAAAGATAACTTCCTGCATGTACTCCGGGGCGGACAACAAGTTCAGCCCCTTCTGGCTCGACAAGTGTTACGACCGCAAGCTGGTCCGCGGCCGAGACGGGCTCTTCTATCGCGTGAAGGACCAGCATTTGTCCCGCTGGGACGAGACGGGCAAGCCGGTGCTTTTTGCCGCCACTGGTGAGTTCTCCGAGGAGGTGGACTCCGGCGACGTCTTCCGCGAAGGCGAGCGGGACAACCTGTACGTCACCCCGGCAGGCGAAATCTACTGGCTGTATTACAGGAGTCGCCCCGGCGAGCAGGCCTGCGTCGTGGTCCTCGGGCCGGACGGCAAAGTCCGGCGGCGCGATCTGGTCAGCGGCCTGATGGCGCCCCGCAACCTGCTGCTGGACCGTCGCGGGAACCTGTATCTTGCGGACAACATGAAGCCGGCCAAGGCCCCCTTCCCTGAGCCAGTCGCTCGGGTGCCGGGCCTGGACGATATTCCTCCGGGTGCTGCACGGCCAGGCTCTTATCGCAACGTGATGCTGGCCAGCTACGGCTCGATCCTCAAGTTCGGACCGGAAGGCGGTTCTGCCCGCACTCTGGGCAAGGGCCAGGCGGCCGCCGTCGGGGAGACGGAACTGAGCGTCTACCTCGGCAGCCCGATGATGGCCGTCAAGGGGCTCAAAGGGCTGGCTACGGGGGTGTCCTTTGTCCCCCCGAGCAAGAAGGCGAGTTTCATCCAGGTCTGCAATTGCTATGGGGCGACCTCCGCTATGGACCTCTACGACCGGCTGTTCGTTCCCGACGCCGTGCAGCACAAAGTCCGGGTGCTGGACACCAACTTCAACGAGATTCTGTCCTTCGGCGGCTACGACAACTTCGACGGCCCGGGTGGCGAGAAGGCGGCCGGACGGCCGGCGATCCCCCTGGAACTGCCCCTGACCGTGGCGGCCACGGATCAGGCCGTGTACGTGTCCAGCTATCCGTCACGGTTCCTCTCCGAATACTCGCTGGTCAACAACAACATCGTCCGGGCGAGGCTGACCTACGCGGCGGAGGCTCGCTCGGAGTAGGCGAGAAGGTGGGGCCTTCCCGGCATAGCGCCGAGTGCGCCGCAGGCCGTGGCTGTTGACGATGCTGGCAGGCGGTAAAGGTCCGGCTGGCCTGGACTGCTGAAGCGGAGTGTGGGCTATGAAATCGCTGTGCAGGGGTGTAGTGCCGCTGTTCCTGGCATTCGCGGTTCCGGGAGCGATCTTCTGCTCGGGAAGTGCCGCCCAAGCGGCGGAGCCGGCGAGCCAGCCGGCGGAAGAAGCATCGAAGGGAAAGGGGCCGCTGGCGCACCTGCCCTCGACGCCGGGCCCGCATCTCGAGAAGATCCGGGCCCTGCGTGACAACCAGTGGCTGGAGCTCGGCCCGCCTGTGGCCGACCCGAAGTGGGGCGAGGCCTGCGGACGCTCCTGGACCCCGTACATGCCGCCGGCCCCGGAACTGCGCGGGGCATTCCTGCACAGCATGGGGCCGCACGGTTTCGTCAAGCCGGACGGGCACATCCTGGCCAACGACCTCTGGTTCTACGACATCAACGCGCACCGCTGGATCTGCCTCGATCCTGGCTGGGACACCAAGAACTGGGACGGTCGGATCAACGCGGACGGGTTCGAGGTGGACGCCAAGGGAGACCTGCTGCTGACGCCCCAGAACCACGGCTATGAGGCCCTCACCTATAATCCGGGAACCCGCCGGTTTGCCTTCATCAACCGAGGGGAGAACTACTCCCGACGGTACTTTCCACAGCGCGAGGCCTTGCTGGAGAAGGAGAAGGACCGCCTGTACACCGGGACGTTCACCATCACCGGGCCGATCAGCCCCTGGTTCTACAGCCTGGACACCGGGAAATACGAGGTCTTCAAGACGCCGGGGGCGGATTCGCCCCCCAATTTTTTCAACAAGTCGGGCAGCTACTTCTTCTACCTGCCGCCACACAAGAAGTATCTCTTCATGTGTCCCGCGGGGAGCCGGATGGACAACTCCGCCTGCACGTATTACCTCTACGACGCCGCCAGGAACGCCTGGGAGAAGATCCGACCGAAGGGCCCGCCGCCGCCGTTCGGCCGCGGCGCCACGGCCTGCTATGACACCAAGCGCGACCGGATCTACATCGGGGGCAGCAACAAGACCGAGGTGCAGAAGGGCAACCTGCTCTGGATCTACGACGTGAAGACCCATACCTGGATCGAGCCCAAGCCCAAGGGGGAGCCATGCGGGGGCTCCACCAACTATGCGACCGAGTATGCGATGATGAATTACGACGCGGCCAACGACGCCGTGGTGCTCTTCCGGTATTACCTGGGCAAGGGGGAGCCGCCGGAGGTCCGGGGAATCTACGCATACGACCCCGTCAAGGACGAGTGGAGCACGGCCAGCAAGGAAATCCCCGCACCCCCCAGGCCGCCCTCGAAGGGCCGCCACCACTACAGCGGGTTCTATGACGCGGAGTTGAACGCGCACTTCTGTTACATGGCCAGCGACGGGGCGCCCGGGCCCATGCTCGTTTACCGCTACCGCCGCGGCCAGGAAGCCAAGCCCTGAGGGAGGAGTCCGAATGAAACCGAACGCCCTGCTGATCCACTTCTGGATGCAAGACAGGCCCGTCATGCTTGCGAAGATCGGGACACTGTAGAAGCTGTTTCGCTCCAAGGAGGATCGAGCTGATGAGGAATCGCTTGTCATTGCTGGCCATCGCCATCGTGTCCCTGCTCGCCGGCGGTCTGTCCGCGTCGGCTGGGACGGACTTCGCGGTGAAGCCTGCGGCAGGCAGGGACGGCGACAAGGTGGTGATCACGTTCACTGTCTCCTCGGCCACGGATGTGGAGGTGGCGGTGCTGGACGCCGCCGGCAAGGTGGTCCGTCACCTGGCGGCGGGAATGCTCGGCGGCCAGACGGCCCCGCCGCCGCCGCTTCAAGCCGGACTGGCGCAGAAGATCGAGTGGGACGGACTGGACGATTACGGCCAGAAGCCGGCCGGCGGCCCGTTTCAGGCCAGGGTGCGGGCGTGCGTCCGAGCGGCCTTCGAAAGGTCGGTCTCCATCAAGGT
Source organism: Phycisphaerae bacterium (assembly GCA_022072085.1). Taxonomy (GTDB): domain Bacteria; phylum Planctomycetota; class Phycisphaerae; order JAJVII01; family JAJVII01; genus JAJVII01. Next base: position 44,240 of record JAJVII010000028.1, on the reverse strand, counting down.
CTTCAACGAGAAGTCGGTGACCTACGGCCCGGGCGGGCTCGATTCCTCGGGCGATCTGATCGAGATGACCAGCCCTGTGTTCATGAACGGCTCGAAGATGCACTCGCCGGACCCGTCGCGGCTGAAGTTCTACGCCGGGACCACGCGGATCGACATGGTGGTCTCCGACGAGAGCGACGAGATTCTGTTGCAGTGCTGGTCCAGCGGCCCGCTGGGCGCCTGGAAGGACGTGCCCATTGCGCGATTCGACGGGCTGACCGGCAAACTCCTGGGCATCCTGCCCAAGGAAGGCTGGGACAAGGTCGGCCCCTTCGGCAAGGGCGAACCGGTCATGGACTGGTTCGGGAAATACTTCCTGCACGACGGCTACGGCTGGGACGTGGCCCGCTTCACTCTCGACGGCAAGCCCCTCGACTTTCCGGGCGGCGCCAACAAGTTCACGCTGCCCGAGCGCTTTCGCCGCCACGTGCACCAGCGGGGAATGGCCGTCGGGCCCGACGGCAACATCTACGTGGCGGAAATCCCTCTCAAGGCCGAGAAGGACCCGACCCTGGTCCAGTCCAACTTCGTCAGCCGATTCGACGCCAACGGCAAGCTCCTCAGGGATGGCCTGGTCCAGGTCTACGCGGCCATCGACCAGGGCGTAAACCTTGACCTCAAGGGCAACATCTTCGTCGGCGTGGGGCTGAAGCTGGCCGGCAAGCCGGTGCCCGACGAGATCGCCGCCAAGGTCGACGGGAAGCCCGACGATCCCTTCTCGCGGGCCTGCTGGGCCCGGGCGCTCTACGGGTCGATCGTCAAGTTCGGTCCGGCCGGCGGCAGGATCGTGCCTGACCCCAAGGGCGACCTGGAGAGCCGGGGAGGCAACAACGGCAAAGTGACCAGGCTCACCGGCCAAGGAGTGAAGTGGGTCCACTACGGCGCCTCCTTCCAGCCCACTCACAACGGCGAAGACAACCTGAAGTGCTTCTGCTTCACCCCGCGATTCGACGTGGACCGTTTCGGCCGGGTGCTCTTTCCCGACCCGTTCGCGAACGAGTTCAAGTGCCTGGACAACGAAGGCAACCTGGTATTCCGGGTGCACAACCGCGATTTCAAGGACAAGGCCAAAGTCGGCTGCGGCACCACCGTGCAGGCCACCGACCGGGGCATCTACGTGGCCGACCACCCCAACAACCAGATACTGATCTTCCGCTGGAAAGCCGACGTCGAGCAACTGATGGCGATACCATGACCCGCCGATGCGAGGATGTGATCGCAATGAATATGCCTTGGCGGAGAGTTGCAGAGAAGGCCGTTCCCGGAGCTGGCGTTGTTCCTCCGGCAGTTGAGCAAGGGACCGAGGGAAGGACGACCAATGAGACGTGCCGCGATCCAGACTCCCCAGGCGGCGGCCATCGCGGCGTGATGAATGGGTCGGTTGGAAGGTGACATCACAATAGGAGCGTTGTCATGGGATATGTCGCTCTGCGTGTGAACATGTTCGCACTGGCCGCGCTGGCGGTGGCAGGCAGCGGCCTTGCAGCCGCTGACGCCCCCCACGTTACGGACATCAAGGCTGTGCATCACGACGGGCAGACGTTCGTCACCTGGACCGATGTCGCTCAGGGCCAGGCGGGGGCGAAGTACCGCTACTCCCTGTACCGCTCGGATGCGCCGATCACCCAGGAAAACCTGGCCAAGGCAGAACTGTGCTGCCCGGGCATACTCAACAACTCCTGCAAACAGTTCGGTCGGGCGAACACGGAGAAGGACCGCATCGACCCCCGCGTGCCCACCTGCATCATCGAGGACGGCGGCAAGCCCCTTCCGGACGGCTCCGGGCTGGCCGTGCGGACCGCGCACCGCGACGGCAAGAGCTTCTACGCGGTCATGGTCAATGATGACGCGTTCAAGCCGGTCGGCCAGATTGTCCCCGGCCAGAGCGCCACGACGGAGGCGGTGGAGGAAAAGGTCGCGCCCATCCAGCCGATCAGGATCGTGCAATACACGCAAAGCCGGCCCAGCGGCAAACCGAACCTCCCGCTCGAAGTGAGCTTGCACGGCAGCCAGCGCGACGGCGGCACGGTGGCCGAGATCGGGGACTTCTACCTGTACTTCGGTACCGCGGAGATGGGCTGGCGGGACGGCCTGCCGGGGGTCTTCGCGGTTTCCGAAAACCAGGCGGGGCTGAAGCTGTCGCCTCGCGATGCCATCGAGAATCCCCGTGGCGACGGCATCCTCCAGAGCTGGTGGTCCGGCTACTACTGCCGGCCCGTTGGCGCCGCCCACGAGGAGCCGCGGTTCTACGAGTTCACCACGCGGCGTCTGGACTGGATGACCCACTGGGTCATCGACAAGTACCGGGTTGACCCGGAACGCATCTACTGCCAGGGGCAGTCCATGGGCGGCGGCGGCGTGGCCTTCTGGGCGTTCCGCCGACCGGCGCTGTTCGCCGCCGTGGTCGCGAAGATCGGACGGGTTCGGGCGCGGCCATCCATTGCGGCAGCCGGGCTCGATCTGCCCGGGGAGATCATCCTGAGCAAGTTCAACAAACCCATATTCATGGCCGACGGCAAGACCGATTTCTTCAAGGTCAAGGACTCGGTTGCATGGGTCGGCGAACACCATGAGGACCTGCCATTCTACTCACTGGCCTGTGGGCGGAAGGATACGATGATTCCGTGGCGTGACAACACGGAGATGGCCAGGGCCCTGGCGGCCGGTCACCACGGCTTCGCGATGGCGTGGAACAGTGGCACCCACAGCACGTCTACCGCCTTGGAGGCGGCCAAGCGGCTGGAACGCTACTACGGCGCAGCCAAGTTCTCTCTCAGCCGGAGCTATCCGGCGTTCTCCAACAGTTCCATCGACGACCGCCTGGGCAACGGGGACCCGGCCGACGGAGATCCCGTTGGCGGAATCAACCTCGGGTTCCTTTGGAGCGACGTTGTCGATGAGGACGGGCAGTGGTCGGTGAAGCTCGAAAACGATCTGTGCAAGGAAAGGATGACGGTCGACGTCACTCCGCGGAACTGCCAGAAATTCAAGATCAAGGCCGGCCAGATTGTGCAATGGACGAACTCCGCCGGAGGCTCCGGCGAGGTCGCCGCCGATCCCTGGGGCCTGGTCACCGTGGAGAAGGTGGTCCTCGTGCCGGGCGAGAAGACCACTCTTTCCATCCTGAGGGCCCGGTGATTCCATGTCCTCGGATTCCGCAGTTCTCCGCGGACGAACTTGAAGCAGACGCGGGCTGAGGCTACAGTGGCGTGCATCCCGGAGACCACGCCATGGATGCAACGATCCTCCTGACGGTCAACGGCAAGCAACGAAAAGTCACCACCGACCCGCAGCGGCCGCTGCTGGACGTCCTCCGCGAGGAGTTCCAGTTGACCGGCGCCAAGTTCGGCTGCGGCGAGGGCCGCTGCGGCGCCTGCACGGTGCTGGTCAACGGCCAGGCCGTCCACTCCTGCCTCACGCCGATCGCCAACGTCCAGGGCAAGAGCGTGGTCACCATCGAGGGCCTTGCGACCGGCGAGAAACTGCACCCGGTGCAGGAGGCATTCCTGGCCGAGGAGGCGTCGCAGTGCGGCTACTGCACGCCGGGCATGGTCCTGGCGACCGTGGGGCTGCTGGCCCGCACGCCCCAGCCGACCGACGAGCAGATCGTCGCCGCCCTGGACGGGCACCTCTGCCGCTGCTGCGGCTACACGAACATCCTCAAGGCCGTCCGCCGGGCCGCCCAGCCGGCGGGGAGGGGCTGACCATGACGACTGACAGCACCGCCCACACGCCGACAGACGGTCAGGCCGGAGATGAGCCCGCCGCCGAGCCCGGCGGCGGCATGACCCGCCGTGCGTTCGTCCAGTGGCTGGGCGCAGGCCTGCTGGTCACGGTCGCGCCGCTGCCGGCGGCCGCTCAGCCGCGACGGCCGCGCGGCGGGGGCGGCACGGGGAAGATTGCCGCCCGCGTCCACATCGGCAAGGACGGAACCATCACGGTCATGACCGGCAAGGTGGAGGCCGGCCAGGGCGCCCGCACCGAGCTGGCCCAGGCGGCGGCCGAGGAACTCGGCGTCCCGGCTGACCGCGTCCAACTGATCATGGCCGACACGGACCGGGCACCCGACGACGGCGTCACCGCCGGCAGCCGTTCGACGCCCTCAACCGTGCCGGCTGTGCGGCAGGGGGCGGCCGCGGCGCGTGACGTGCTGATCCAGTTGGCCGCTGCCAGGTTCGCCATCGACGCCAGGGGGGTGCGACTGGCCGACGGCAAGGCCATCGACCCGGCGAGCGGGCGACAGGCCGACTACGGCGAACTCGTCGGAGAGAATTCCGACGTGCCCTTCGCCGCCGCGGTCCCCCCCGGCGTGACGGTCACGGCGGTCAAGGAGTGGAAGGTCATGGGCCGGCCGACCCCGCGGGCCGGCCGCCGCGACCTGGTGACCGGCGCCCACCGCTATCCGTCGGACATCCAGCGGCCGGGGATGCTCTACGGCAAGGCGCTTCGGCCGCCGGCCTACGGAGCCCGGCTCAAGAGCATCGACATGGAGGCCGCCAAGGCGGCCAAAGACGCGCTGGCCGTGCGCGACGGGGCGTTTGTCGGCGTGGCCGCCCCGACGCTGCGGGCGGCCGAGCAGGCCCTGGACGCGATTTCCAGGACCGCCGCCTGGGAGGAAGCCCCGGCCCTGCCCTCCAGCGCGGAACTCTACGACCATCTCCGCCGCCATGCCCGCGGCGGCGTACCGGCCAACCCCTTCGCCGACGAACTGGCCAAGGCGGACAAGAAGCTGACGGCGACCTACCACGTCGCCTACGTCCAGCACGCGCCGATGGAGCCGCGGGCGGCAGTGGCCGAGTGGAACGACGGCAAGCTGACTGTCTGGACCGGCACGCAGAACCCCTTCGGCGCCCGGGGCGAACTGATGTCCGCCTTCGGCCTGGGGGCCGACAAGGTCCGCGTCATCGTGCCGGACTTCGGCGGGGGCTTCGGCGGCAAGCACCAGCCCGACGCGCACATCGAAGCGGCCCGGCTGGCCAAGGCGGCAGGCAGGCCGGTCCTCGTCCGCTGGACGCGGGCCGAGGAGTTCACCTGGGCCTATTACCGCCCGGCCGCTGTGATCGACGTCCAGGCCGGCCTGGACGCCCAGGGAACCCTCACCTCCTGGCACTTTGTCAACGTCAACTCCGGCGGGGCGGCGGTCGAGTCGCCCTATCGCATCGCCAAGTCCCGCAGCCAGTACGTCCCCTCCGCCTCGCCGATGCGGCAGGGGTCCTATCGCTGCCTGGCGGCGACCGCCAACAACTTCGCCCGCGAGAGCGCGATGGACGAACTGGCGGTAGCGGCCGGCGCCGATCCGCTGGACTTCCGCCGGGCCCACCTGGACAACCCGCGGCTGAAGGCCGTGCTCAAGACCGTGGCCGAAAAGTTCAACTGGGCGGCGCGATCCGGGAAGAAGGACCCCAGGCTGGGCGTCGGCCTGGCCTGCGGCACGGAGAAGGGCTCGGTCGTCGCCGCCTGCGCCGAGGTGGCGATCGAAGGCGACCGGCTGACCGTGCGGCATGTCTGCGAGGCGTTCGAGTGCGGGGCGATCGTCAACCCGACCAACCTGCTCTCACAGGTGGCCGGCTGCATCCTGATGGGCCTGGGGCCGGCGCTGCGCGAGGAGATGCAGTTCGAGAAGGGCCGGGTGCTCAACGCGACATTCTGGAAGTATGGCGTGCCGCGATTTACCGACGTGCCGGAACTGGACATCCACCTGCTGAATCAGCCCGACCAGACGCCGGTCGGCGCGGGCGAGACGCCGATCATCGCCATCGCCCCGGCCATCGCCAACGCCGTCTTTCACGCCACCGGCCGGCGCATCCGCACGATGCCGATCCGCCTGGCGGCCGAGGGCAAGGGTTATTGACTCCTGCAAAAGGAATCTTCATTCACCACAGAGGACACCGAGATCACAGAGGGGGTCCGAAACGTCAAGAAATGACCGAAATCCAGAATCTTTCAATACGTCTGACTCTGTGCCCTCTGTGTTCTCTGTGGTGAAGATTTCTCTTACAGGACTCAATAGCCGGGTCTCCGGCACGTTGAGCCGACACATGCAAAGCGATGACGTCTGTCGCCTGGTGGCAGCGCGAGCCGGTGCGGGAAGTCCGTGCGCCCTGGCGGTGGTGCTGGCGACCAGCGGCTCGACGCCGCGCAAGGCCGGGGCCAAGGCCGTTATCGACATCGACGGGACGATCCACGGCACGGTCGGCGGCGGCGCCGTCGAGGCCGAGACGCAGCGGCGGGCGATCGAGGCGATCCGGCGGTTGCGGCCGGAGGTCTTCGACTTCCAACTGCACGGCACCGACGCGGCGGCCGACCAGCCGATCTGCGGCGGGCAGATGCGGATTCTCGTGGACCCGCGGATCGGCGTCCACGCCGACGCCTGCCGTCAGGCGGCCGCGGCCGTCAACGCCCGGCAGCGCGGCCTGCTGGTCACCACGGTCCGGACCTCGCCGGCAGCCATCGATGTCACCGTGCAATGGCTGGCCGTCGGCTTTGCCGACGCCCCCAACCTGCCTGAGGAGGTGCTGCGTTCAGCGGCCGCCGGTCAGTCGCCGCAGGCCTTCGTCCAGGATCTCGCGGATGGACGGCACGTGGACACCCTCGTCGAGGCGATCCTCCCGCCGCTGCTGCTGATCGCCGGGGGCGGGCATGTCGGCCAGTCGCTGGCGGCCCTGGCGTCGCAGGCGGGCTACGCCGTGGCCGTCCTCGACGACCGGGCGGAGTTCCTGGCCCCGGGGCTCTATCCCACCGGCGTCGAGCGCCGCTGCGGCGACATCGCCCGAATGCTGGCCGACTGGCCGGCCGACAGCGATCTCTACGTCGCAATCGTCACCCGCGACCACCGGCACGACGAAGCGGCGCTGGCGGCCTGCCTGGAGCGCCAGCGCCGGGGCCGGCCGGCCGCCTACCTAGGCATGATCGGCAGCCGCCGCAAGGTCGCGGCCCTGCGGGCCGACCTGCTCCGGTCCGGCGCCGCCAGCGAGGCCGAGTTGGCCCGCGTGCATGCGCCGATCGGCCTGGACATCGGCGCCCAGACTGTCGAGGAGATCGCCGTCAGCATCGTCGCCCAGTTGATCGCCGTCCGCAGAACAGGCGCTTCGCCCAACTGGGGCCCGGAGGCGTCGCCATGATCTGTGCCATCGTCCTGGCGGCCGGCCGGTCGCGGCGCATGGGCACGCAGAAACTGCTGCTGCCCTGCGGCGGGCGGACCGTCATCGGCCACATCGTCGACCAGATCCTGAGCAGCCCCGTCGACCGGACGTTCGTTGTGGTGGCCGGACCGGATGCCCCGCGCGTCGCCGATGCGCTGGCGGGCATGGCCATCACGCTTGTGCACAATCCCGACCCCGCCAGCGACATGCTGGCTTCGGTCCGTTGCGGCCTGCGGGCCCTGCCCGGCGAATGCGCGGGCGTGCTGGCGGTCCTGGGTGATCAGCCCAGAGTAACCGCGGGCCTGATTGGCGGGATGATCGAGGCCTTCGCACAAGGACGCGGACGCATCCTCGTGCCGGTGTCCGGGGACCGGCGGGGCCATCCGCTCCTGTTCGCCACGGACTATCGGCAGGAAATCCTGACGCGGTTCGACGGCGTGGGCCTTCGCGGCCTGCTGGAGGCCCATGCCGACGAGGTGGTTGAACTGGCGGCCGGTCCGGCCGTGCTGGACGACATCGACACCCCCGACGACTACCGCCGCCAGTTGAGCTGAACTGGATCTCGCCAGGCAACCCGACCCGCGGCGTGCGGCGCCCGGAACGCCGTGGCTCCGCTAGGGCACGGACGCGACGGCCGAAGCCGCGTAATCCAGCCGGGCGCGGAGCACCCGGCGGTTCACGCCGTCGGCGACGTAGAGATAGCGGTCTGACACGACCAGCCCGACAAACCAGCCGAACGCCAGGTCGGGCTGGGCGAACGGGCTGAGAAGCGTGTCCGGATCATCGGGCTTCCGCGGGCGGAGGAACTTGCCGGCCGGGTCCAGGACATAGCTGTCCGGCCCGCAGTAGTCCTGGTTGCCGTAGCCGCCGATGTGCAGGATCGGGTTGCCGTTGGTGTCGAGCACCTCGACGCGGTAGAGGCCCTGGTCGGGATAAAACGTGCGCCCGAAGCCGTCCACGTCAAAGTCGCTGGCCGTGCAGTGGCAGCGGTCGGTTCCGCGACCGGCCATGTCCAGCAGGTAGGCGTAGCCCGGATGGAACCACCGGGCGCCCTGAAGTTCCATCTGAGGGATCCACTGGGCGCCGCGGGTGCCCGAGACGTTCACTTTCTTGAGCGCCGGGTCCAGCCCGCACGGGCCGTCGAACGGCTGGGCCTCCTTGCCGGGCGGGAACCAGGCGGCGCCGCCGACCGGGCCGTATTTCACGATGCTGCCGTACATCCAGAGGTACTCGGTCGCCACGGCGCCCGAGACGTGGCCGTTGAATATCTCGGGGTATTTCTGCCCCAGGGGCTTGATGCACTCGGCCATGTAGAGATTGCCCCCAGCGTCGATCCGCGGCCCCAGGGCGCCGTCGCTTGTCACCCAGATCGCCGTCCGCTTGGGGCCACCGTCCGGCCCGTACTCGTCCACAGTCATCAGGCCGTGATAGGCCTTGCCGCGGTTCTTCACGTAGACGTTGCCCCGACGGTCGACGCAGAAGTCGCGCGGCCAGGAGGTCGTCCCCTCCCACCGGCTATTCAGGCTGCCCTTGAGCTTGGCGTCGCTGGCCGTCGCCTCGAACGGCATCTGCCTGCCCGAACGGTCGAAGCGCATCACCGGCAGGCCATGCGGCTGGGCATAGAGTTCGCCGCCGGCGCCCGGCCGACAGAGGAACGTCTCGCCCGAGAAGTTGGGCGAGCGGGCCTTGGTGATCTCCCCCGTCGGTTCGTGGAGGATCTGAATGCCGCCCGTCTGGCAGAGGATGTCCCGCCGCAGCGGGTCGATCGACAGGCTGAACGGGTAGAGCGCCGGATAGGCGCCCGCCGGGGCAGGCTGGGAGAACTTGTCGCCCTGGTCCTGGATGCGCACCAGGTCGCCGCCCACGCCCGCCCACAGCACGGCCGGCTCGGCCGAGCAGTCCAGCGCGAAGTGCATCGGCGTGCCCGGCCGGTTGTTGGGATGAATCCTCGCCAGCATGCCCGACAGGTCGACGCTGCTGACCTCCTTGTCGCTGCCCCAGGCGGCATACTTGACCAGCCGCGACCGGCCGACGCAGGCGTAGACCGCCCCGCTGCCGGGGTCGACGCCCACCCAGGCCGGGGACTCGGCCTTCATCGAGCCGGCGAATGTGCCGTCCTTCTCGTTGATCGCAACGATGCGATTGTTGCCCAAGTCGGCCACCAGCAAGCGGCCCTTGCCGTCGACGGCCAGCCCCCGCGGGTCCCTCAGATGGCCCTGGTCGTCGCCGGGCGCCGCCGGGTCGCCGAACAGAACCCGGGCCGGGCCGCGGTCGGCCAGCGCCACCGCGTAGACGGCGTGATCGTTGAAGGCATGATTGCCGGCGTTGGGGACGAACTTCACGCTCCCGATGCCGGTCAGGTAGACGTTCTTGCCGTCGGCGTTGGCCGCCAGATAAGGCATGTTGAACGAGACGAACCCGCCGCGGCTGTCCGGCAGGGGGTCGGTCAGGTTCTTGCCCTTGGCCAGGGCCGGTCCGGCGTAGTCGCCGCCGCTCAGCCCGCCGTCGCGGTCGATCACCGCCAGGCAGCCCGGCGAGACGGCCAGAACCAGCCGACCGTCCGGCGTCACCACCGGCTGCTGCTGCACGTCAGTGTTGGGGTAATGGCTCATGGCCAGATTGGCGCTGTAGATGATCGGGACCAGCGCCCCGTCGGGGGTCCTGAACGCCCCGGTGGACTTGAGGCGATCCTCCGCCAGGTCGCTGTGGAGCGGTTTGATGGTCTGCTCGTAGCTGCCGTCGCGGCGGAAGACGTGCACCGCAGTACTCCAGGCCACGTAACGCTTCCAGCGATGGGCCAGCACGTAGACCCGCCCGTCCGGGCCGGCCGCCAGGCCCATCACGTCGACCAGGCTGTTGGGGCCGCGGCGATCGGAGAAGACGGTCCCGGCGTAGCTGGCGTTCAGCCCGGCGGCGACCTGAATCCGGAACGGGCCGTTGGCGGCAGCCTTGCCGTCGTCGTCCTTGCCGTCCCATTCGATCGACTGTTCCAGCGAGTTGGCTTTCAGGGGCGCGGGCGGGTTGGCGCCGAGCACCCCGGCGACCAGGTGGCGGACGATGGCTCCGCCGGCGTCCAGCACGCTTACCGCCACGTCGGTCTGGCGATTCACTGCGAACCGGACGGTGGCCTTGCCGTCGGCGCTGGCCACCGTCGGCTTGACCGTAAACTCGACGGCCGGGCTGTCGGCCGCCAGGCCGCTGCATTCCATCGTCGCCAGCAGGATCGCCGTCGTCGCGGCCAGGACATGTCGCATGGTTGTCTCCCGACATTGGGCTGGGGGCCGATCACACTTTACCCCTCTTCGGCGAACGGCCGCAATGCCTCTCCCGCGGCCATTCGTCGCAGACTTTGCCCGCGCGCCGCGGAGAGGATGAGCGACCCCGCGCCGGGGGCATGCCAATTCAAAGGATGTCTGGCGGCTTTCCATCCTTCCGGCAGGCGTGCAGGCCGGTGTCGATTCCGCAACCGCTGCGGAGCGCCTCGGGGGGAGGGACACATGACCGGAGGACGCCTGCAATCCGGACTGACGCCGGCCTGGGCCCGATCATCGCATGGGAACCCGCACCCCATCGCCCGGAGGCAGGCCCACCCGGGATCGGGCGGTCGCAGAGATGCTCGATGTCGCGGGGCGGCTTACGCCGCGGCCCAGCTTGCTTCGCTGACCAGTTGGCGCAGCAGGTCCGCCTCGGCGCCCCACTCGGCCAGGCCGGCGAGCGCTTCGTCCTGATACGCCCGGCTGCGCGACCGCGCGCCGTCGACGCCGAACAGCGCGACGGCCGTCGTCTTGTCGCCGTCGCGCCCGGTGTCCTTGCCGATCTGGCCGGCGTGGGCGACCGCGTCGGCCACGTCGTCCAGAAACTGGTAGGCCAACCCCAGCGACAGCCCCACGCCGTAGAGCCGATCGGCCTGCTCCGCGGTCGCCCCGCACAGCACGCCCCCGGACCGCGCCGAGGTGCCGTAGAGCGCCCCGCTCTTGCGGAGGTAGCGGTCCAGCACCTGGGCCTCGGTCTCGTCGGCCGACTGCGACGACTTCACGTCCTGCGCCTGGCCGATCACCATCTCCAGCCCGGCGACGCTCATCGCCGCGGCCGCGTCCACGCGGCGGTCCGGCGGCGCCAGCGGGTTGGCCAGCGCCAGCCGATAGGACAGCGTGACCATGAACACCGGCGCCAGGTCCACCGCCCAGCGGGGGAAGACGCGATGGGCGCAGGGCTTGCCCCGCCGCAGCGCCGCGTCATCCATCGAGGGCAGGTCGTCCAGCACCAGCGACGCCGCGTGGGCCAGCTCGATGCCGGCGGCTGTGGGCATGACGATCCGCAGCGCGTCGGGGCGGAAGATTCGTCCGGCCGCCACCGTCACCAGCGCCCGCCAGCGATGCCCGCCGCCCAGCGCGACGTGCCGGGCGATCCGGCAGACCTCGTCGTCGGCGCACTCGGCCAGCGCCGAGGCCATGAACCGCTCGACCTCCACGCGGACCGTCGCCTTGAACTCCGCATACTCCATCCGACCGTCTCCCTTCATGCGTCCCCCGGGCCAACCCGTCGGCCCGGCCCGTCGCGGTGCAGCCGCCGTTCCCCCGCCAGCCAGTCGGCCAGCGTCACCCGCAGATGCGAGTCGTCATAGCCCAGCAGTTCGACGTAGGCGTCGCCGGTGACCGGCCGACCGCCCAGCCGACCGCTCACGCGCGACTGGCCTTCCCAGTAGAGGATCATCGTCGAGCCGCGCGTGTCCAGCTCCTGGTGGTCGAGCACCGGGTCGATCGCCAGCTCGCAGTCGGCCGACGGGATGCGCAGCGTCCAGGCGATCGGGTAGCGCACGCCGCTCGCCGGGCTGGTCCAGGTCCGCCGCGGGCGCAGCTCGAACCGGTCGGCAGCCAGTTGCGTCGACCGCCCGCCCTCGACCAGCGCCGCGAACGCCGACGCGATCGCCCGCCCGGACGGGTCGCGATGCAGCGAGACCATCACCTCCGGCCCGCCGTGGAGTTGGATGCCCATCCAGTCCCAGCGGTGGAACAGCCGCCAGCCGCCGAACTCGCGGTCCATCCACGCCGAGCCGGTGACTTCGTGCGATCGGCCCGCCAGCCGCAGCGTGCCGTGGGCGTCCAGCCGCGTCAGCGAGTAGTGGCGGCCGGGCTCGCAGTCGTTCTTGCGGACCCAGCCGTCCCGGCCGTGAGCGACCGCCGGGCCGCGCGGCGCCATCCGCAGGTCCAGGCCCGCCCCGCGCATCCGCGCCGTCAGTCGATGCAAGCCGTCCGCCGCCGCCTCGGCCGACCAGTCGCCGCACCAGACGCGATAGCAACTGTCCGCCGCGCCGGCCGACCCGCGGACCATCCGCCGGTGGGCGTAGCGGAACTCGCCGCGGGCCGCGTCGGTCAGCGAGAAGTGCGCCGGGACATACTGCGGCCCGAACGCCAGCCGCGCCGCCACCCGCACCGGCCAGGCGACGTCGCGGCTGGCCGTCCGCGTGCGGAAGAACGCCAGGCAGAAGCCCCAGGCCTCGCCGCCGGCGCGCAGGTGGCCGTGGTAGTACCACCACTCCATGCAGGCCCGCGGCCGCGAGTGGAGCATCTCGCCGTCGCCGTCGGGCGCAGCCGGTGCGGGCAGGCAGTCGCTCATGCGGGCCTCACGCCTGTCGCGGGCGCCGGACGGGCGGACCGCTTCGGGGCCACGCCGAACAGGTAGCAGCAGACCATCGGCCAGACGAACCCGAAACCGGCGGCCCAGACGAACTCGAACGTCGGAACCCGCAGTATCGCTCCGGGCAGCCGCCCGCCGACCGCCCAGTAGTCCACCGTCGCCGGCCAGATGTGCGTGAAGGCGAACACGTCGGCGGCGTGAAAGAGCGTGTAGCCGACCGCCCCGGCCAGGCCGACCGGCCAAAGCGCCGGCTGACGCCACAGCACGACGGCCGAGACAGCCGCCACCGCACCCAGGTGGGCGACGGTCATGGCCGCCGGCGACGGGAACAGCCATCGGCCCAGCGTGAAGCCAGCCACGCCGGCCGCGGTCAGGCCCAGCAGTTGAAGCCGCCGCCGCTGCGGACACGTCCCCTGCTCCAGCCGCCGGGCCAGCGTCAGGATCGCCAGGAAGCAGGTGATCGTCCCGGCGGCGAAGGCCCAGAGCAGGTCCTCGCCCGCAACCACGGGCGTGTCCAGCAGGAGCCGCGGCTCCCACAGCCCGGCGTTGTAGTAGCGTGCCAGCAGGGCGCAGGGCAGCAGGGCCATCAGGCCGCCCGCCAACAGAAGCCGCCGCCACCGCGGCCAGCCGGCGATCATCGCGGCCGAGAGGAGCGCCAGAACTATGGATGCGGTCAGATATGGGTATTCATCGAGCATACCGCCTCACGGCGGCCATTCTACAGCACCGCCGACGGCACCGGCAAGCGATGGCCGCGGGGACGGGCGGGCTGCCCTGTTCGGCGCGAAGCGTCGCAGGCGCAACCGGGCCGGCCGGTAGTCCCGGCTCCTACGCACCGTTCACATTCGGGCCCGTCCTCATCAGCCGGGCCCGCTTCTTTGCGCCCGCTGGTTACCCTGTGCTGGAGGCGTGACCCGATGGGCTGCTGCTGTGATGACGACTCCTTGCCGTTTGTCTGAAAGGAATTGATTTCGATCAGATAATTGGTAATCAAGGCTTTGACGGACGCAGCCCCAGGTGCAGCGAGTTGCGGCAGAGGGCCTGGCGCCCGCGAAGGCGTCATCCAGGCAACAGGAGCATCAAGCATGCGATGCGTAGTGGCTGCAATTGTCGTGGTTTGCCTTTTCGTCGCCGCACAGGCGGGCCCAACGCCGGCATCGGAGCCGTCGACCGACGCCGGCGTCGTGCTTACCGAAGCCAGCCAGTGGCGGGCGAGTTTTCGCTGGTTGACCCCGCTTGTGCGGCACGGCGAGGAGTTGAAAGAGGCGGCCGACAGGTGGGGGGCCGACGCCGTCGAGGTCAAGACACCGCCGCCTGCGGCCAACTGGAAGGCGCCGGATTTCGCCGACTCGGGCTGGGCGCGATATTCGATCAGGCCCGAACAGCGTCGATCCAAGACATTTGACTGGGGCTTTCGCTCGGCCGGCGCCGGCGGCGCCGCGACGGCACTCGTCTGCCTTCGCGGCCGGTTCAACGTCGACAACCCGGGCAAGGTTCACTCCATGACGCTGGCGCTGTCCTATCGAGGCGGGGTCGTTGTCTATCTGAACGGTCAGGAACTTGCCCGGGGCAGCATGCCCGCCGGCCCCATCGGCCCCGACACGCTGGCCGACGAATACCCCCACGACTGCTTTGTCAACGCTGCCAACAAGCCAATTCGCGTTGATTTTGGCGACCCGCAGGCCAACCCGGACGGACTGGCCAAGCGAATCCGCACGCTATCGCCGATCGTCATCCCGCCGGACCGGCTGCGCAAGGGGACCAACGTTCTGGCCCTGGAGTTCCACCGCACGGCATATTTCGGCAGCGGCCTGGAACGCGAAGGCCTGAACTGCCGGTCGCACTGGAGCACCTGTGGACTGGTCAGCCTGGAACTGCGTGCAGACCCGGCCGGGGCGGCAACGCCAAACACCGCCCGTCCGCCCGGCGTGCAGGCCTGGGCGACCAGCCCGGCGTCCAGAAGTCACCCGTGGCAATGGTCCGACCCGAACGAGGGACCGGGTGCGGTCGCAATCACAGGTTGTCGCAACGGCAGTTTCACCGGCAAGGTCATGGTCTCGTCAGGCGAGCCGCTGAAGGACGTCAAGGCCCGGATGAGCGATCTGCGGCAGGCCGACGGGAAGACGGCGATCCTCGCATCGCAAGTCGGAATCCTCTATTCTGTTCGCAGCGACCAGTTGTTGTGTCGCTACTCTATGCCCGGCGGATTCTGGGACACGCTCGTCGGCGACCCGCCGGCCGAGGTGCCGGTGGCGGCGGCTCCCGGCGGCGGCGAGTCCGGGGCGATCCAGCCGATCGTCCTGAAGGTTCGCGTGCCCGCTGAAGCTGCGCCCGGAGACTACGAGGGCGAACTGACCGTGGAGTCAGGGGGACAGGTTGCCGCCAAGCTGCCGATTCGCCTGCGAGTTATGGCGTTCCGGCTTCCTGAGCCGCGAGACTATGCAACGCTGATGGGCCTGGTGCAGTCACCCGACTCCGTTGCAATGCAGTATAGGGTCGCGCCGTGGTCGGATGAGCACTTCGCCCTGATGGAACAATCGTTCCGGTTCCTGGGCGAGATCGGGAACAACTACGTCTGCCTGCCACTGATAGCCCACACCAACTTCGGCAACGAACAAAGCATGCTGCGATGGACACGCGACGGCGACAAGCTCAAGCCGGATCTTGCGATCTTCAACCGCTATCTGGACCTCGCGGCCAAGTACATGAACCTGCGCGTCGTGCAGTGCTATGTCTGGGATCGGTACATGGACAGTTGCCAATGGGCCCAGCGGCCGGACAAGGCCGGGCGGGGCGCGCAGGTGACCGTCACTGATAAGACGACCGGCAAGACAGAGGTCATCGAAATCCCCCGACTGGTCACGCCCGAGGGCAAGGCGTTCTGGAAGTCGGCGTGGGCGGAGATCCTGGCGCGGATGGACAATCGCGGCCTGCGTGCGGTCACAATGATGGGAACCAACGGCGACGCCTGGGGCCCGACCAAGGATATGCTCGCGATCTACCGGGAAATCGCGCCTGGCGTGAAGTGGTCCAGTAGCTCTCACGCCGATGTCGGCAACAGTTGGAACGGGATGGAGGTTGGCTACAACACCCGCGTCTACAACTCCCTGTTCCCCGCGCCGGGCCGGGGGGACACGCGCATCGCTCCGGACGGACGATACCACGGCTGGCAAACGCACCGCACGCTGTTTCCGCGCGAGGGGTGCAGCCCGAGCCTGCACCCGATCTCGACGCTCGCCTGCCACAGATTCTTCATCGAGGCGGCGTTGCTGAGCAACAATGCCGGGCTGGGCCGGACCGGCCTGGACTTCTGGCCACTGCTTGGCAGGGACAGCATGGACCGCAGCAAGCGGCCGGGGGGATATTGGAACGAAAAGCGATCGGTCACGCTGACGGCTAGGTTTCCTGAGGGCGGCTGGGACCAGCTCAACATGGATACGGCTACCGAGGCCCTGCTTGCACCGGGCCCAAGAGGAGCGATCACTACCGAACGCTTCGAGCAGCTTCGTGAGGGCGTGCAGGAGTGCCAGGCACGAATCGCCATTGAGCGAGCAGCAATGTCTGGCAAGGTTGACGCAGCATCCGTGGCGCGATGCTGGCAGGTGCTGGACGAGCGGCAATGGCGGCTTCGCGGGGCTTTCATTGGCGGCCGTGAAGACTGCCTGGAGGCTCGCGACGACTTTGGCTCCGCGGAGAAGCTGTTCCGCACGGCCGAAGAAGTGGCAGGGAATGTGGATGCGAAATGAGCCATCGCGGCAGGCAGGCCGGCGATGCCGCCAGGAGGCTCCTGACCGGGAAAGGCCTTGACTGGCCGGACGGACCGGAGACAATCCGAGACGCCCGGCCCGCCACGTCGCGGGTTGTTGGATTATGACACGCTCCGATATTCTCCCGGGAGGCGACACCATGGCTAAGAAGGACCGCAAGGCCCGCAGCGTCGAGTTGCTCAACGCCGCGGTGGCCGACGAACTGGCGGCCGTCCACCAGTACATGTTCTTCCACTTCCACCTGGACGACCAGGGCCTGGGACCGCTGGCAATGCTGTTCAAGCAGACCGCCATCGGCGAGATGCGCCACGTCGAGGCGCTGGCGGAGCGGATCCTCTTCCTCGGCGGCGAGGTCGAGATGGTCGCCTCGGCCGAGGTCCAGAAGCTGCACGACGCCGAGGAGATCGTCAAGTGCGCCGCGGGCATGGAGGACGGTGCGGTCGAGATGTACAACCAGTCGGCCCGCGAGTGCAGCGAGAACAACGACGCCGGCAGCAAGGAGATCTTCGAGGCCCTGATCGGCGACGAGGAGGGGCACTTCGATCAGTTCGACACGGTGATCGACAACATCCGCCGCTTCGGGCCCAACTACCTGGCGCTTCAGACCATGGGCAGCGCCGAGCCCGGCGCCGGCAGCGCGGGGGCGTAGAAGCGCCCCACGCCCCGGGGATCGAGGAACACGACACGCCGGAGGTCCGATCATGCGAACAGCCGTTGCCGCGTTGGTGATTGCGGCCCTGCCCCTGGTTCTCGCCGGGTGCGCCCAGCGTCCGCCAGCCGGGGCGCCGTATCAGCCGCTGCTCTACCCCTCCGACACCCTGTTCACCGAGGCCGACGCCGACAACATGGCCAAGGCGGCCAAGGGACGCCTGGCGCCGGTCTACGCGCCGCTGGCGGAGTATCTCGTGGAGCACTTCGACCTGGCCGACCGGCGTGGCATCGGCATCGACCTGGGCAGCGGGCCGGGGACGCTGATCGTCGAGCTGGTCCGGCGGTCGAAACTCTACTGGATCAACGCGGACATCAACCCGCACTTTTTCCCCGGCTTCGGCGGGCGCACATCGGCGACCGGCGTGGGCGACCGCGTCGGGGCGATCTTCGCCGACGCCCACGCCCTGCCCTTCCGCAACGACTACGCCGACATTGTGGTCAGCCGCGGGACCTACCAGTTCTGGCAGGACAAGGTGCGGGCGTTCGGCGAAGTGCAGCGCGTGCTCAAGCCCGGCGGCGCGGCCTTCATCGGCCGGGGCCTGGCGCCCACGATGCCCGTCGAGGCGGCGCGGAAGACCGTCGGCGCAGACGATCGCGCCGGCGGGCCGGAATACGACCCCGACCAGGCCGAGACCGAGTTGCGCGGGATCATGAAGGCGCTGCACATCACGGACTACCGCATCATCCGACCCCACCCGCCCGGCAGCGAGGGGATCAACTACGGCATCTGGATCGAGTGGCGCAAGTAGGTCCCCGGCCCCGCCGGCGGGGCGGGCGCCTGCGCGCAACTTCCGAATCGGAGACCCGATGATGATGCTGACCCGCCTGCTCGCGATCCTGAGTGCGTCGATCTCCTTCGTCGCCGCCGCCCTGGCCGGGCCGGACACTCCGGCGGTGGACACGGCCAACCTGCCGGTCAACCAGTGGGTCCGCCTGCCGCCGGAGGCTGAGGACGGTCCGGGTTACTCGTTCAGCGCGATGATCTACGAGCCGGTTCGCGGGCAGTTGCTGCACTGGGGCGGCGTGCAGGATCTCGGACGGCGGCCCTTTGCCGGGCGCAACGACGTCCGGGCGTTCGACGCGGCCTCGGGCAAGTGGACCTCCGACTACGCCAGCACCGACGCCACTTTCGCCCGCACCGGCGGCGGGGGCGGCGGGCAGGCCCCGGGCTACCTGGGCGAGGCGCTGATGCGCCCCGACGGCGCCCCGCGGCCGGACCTGCACGTCTTCGGCGTCTGCTACGACAGCAAACGCAAGCAGATCGTCTACGCGATGCCGGGCCTGATGGCGTCCTACGACCCGGCCGCCAGGAAGTGGACCGACATGAAGGCCAGGACGATCCTCTACGGCAGGGAACTGCCCGGATCCCCGCCGGTCTACGGCGTGGGCATCTGCTACGACCCGGTCAACGACGAGATCGTCATGTTCCCGCACTTCACGGCCAAGAACATCGACCAGCGCGACACGACCGGAGAGATCACCGGCCACTACGGCGTCTTCCGCTACAGCTACGCCGACAACACCTGGCGGCGGGAGGCCGTCAAGCCCGGCTCGGGCCCCGAGCCGCGTTGCGCCGCCCCGCTGATCCACGACCCGAAGAACGGGTGCATCGTCATGTTCGGCGGCCACAGCGGCGTGGTCCGCAACGACCTGCCCGACCGGGCCGCACGCGAGCGCTATTCCCTGGGCCTGGACGACACCTGGCGCTACGACTGCAAGACCCGGACGTGGAAGGAACTGCCCTGCCCCACCCGCCCGCCGCGGGACCGCCTGCCGGCGATGGCCTACGACCCGGTCAGCGGGCTGTTCGTGCTGCTCACCTTCTCGACCTCCGGCAAGCAGGCCAGGGCCACGCTCTGGTCGCTGGACGTGGCCACGGGCGAATGGCTCAAGCGCAACGAGCAGGACTGGCCGGGGCCCTACTTCGGCCATGGCCACACCGGCGGCTGGACGCCCGACCAGATGATGGCCCTGGATCAGAAGGCCCGCACGCTGGTGGTCGTCCAGCCCGAGGGACCCAAGGGCGAGCAGACGACTTACCTGCTCAGGCTCGACCTGTCCCAACTGCCCGCCGCTCCGGCGCCGGCGGCTGACCCCGCCCCGCCGGTCAAACCCCAGACGGTCCCCGACGACGACCCGGCGTGGATCGCCAGGCTCAAGGCCCTGCCGGCCAACACGTGGGTTAACACCCATCCGGACCCCGAAACGCCGACCCGCGACTGGGGCAGCATCAGCGTGGACCCGGCCCGCGGGTGGGTCTTCTACTTCGGAGGCGGGCACTCGACCTACCAGAACAACGACGTGGCCATCTATAACGTCGGCGCCAACCGCTGGTCCAACTACGTCGGCACGAACAACGACTTCATCCCCTACTGCGGGTGGGAGGGGAGCACGCTGGGCTTCCGCGGCGGGCCGCCCGCACGGCACATGCGCAACCAGTACCAGGCCTTCGACGGCCGCATGTATCGCAGCATCGGCAACGTGAGCAGTTGGCCCAGCGAATTCTTCGAGCCCGGCTACGCCTTCTTCTACGACTTCACCCGCGGCGGGGTCTGGCGGGAGCAGAAGATCGAGGTGGACAAGAAGCCGGCCGACCTGCCGGACGACTTCGACGGGCTGCAGATGACCGACCCGCGCGGGCGGATCCTTTCCATCCAGCTCGCCCCTGTGCAGCGATATGACTATCGCGTCGCCCGCTGCGTGTTCCGCAGTTACGACGTGGCGGCCAACCGGCTGACGGTGCGGCAGGTCGACGGGCCCTGCCCGCAGCTTAACGACGGCGAGTGCCGGCCGTTCTGCTACCTGCCCGATCGCGACCAGATTCTCTGGGTCGAGCACCACGCCAAGGCCGGCAATCACAACACCTGGATCTTCGACGTCAAGGCCTGCAAGTGGACCAACGCCAAGCCGAAGCACAACGCGCCGGGCCTGCCGGTCGTGGTCGAATACGTCGAGCCGGCCGGCTGCGCCCTGGGCGTCTTCCGCGTGGGCAACCAGGATGAGCAGTGGGTCTACTCTGTGGCCAGGAACGACTGGACCCCGCTTGAGTTCAAAGTCGCCGAAGGCAGCCGGGTCGCCTTCCAGCATCCCTACGGCCAGATGGTCTGGGTGCAGAAGTTCGACGTGCTGGTGAACCACGACCCCCGCGCCGGCACGTCGGTCATGCGGCCCGACCTGAGCGTTCTTCCCTGGCCCTAGGACCCGGTCTTGCATCGGGCCATCGGCTGTTCACTGACCGGCCAGCACGACCCATTCGTCGGGGGGAATGTCGGTCCGGGCAGCCAGCAGGTCTGCCGCTCCCTTCGCCGGCAGCGGCAGAGGGCCGTCGCTCAGGTTGTGGGCGAAGCAAACCGGCCGACCGCCGCTGCTGCCGACGCGGACTCGCAGGCCCGGCCATCGCGGCCGGATGCCCGTCCACCGGTCCCACCACGCGTAGAAGGGGGCGAAGTCGGCGGCCGGGTTCAGGTATCGCGCCGACCCGGGGTTGAAGGCGAACAGCACGGCCCGCGCCGCCTGGCGCGACGCCCAGGGTCCGTCCCCCGGCAACAGCCGGGCAAACCAGTCGCCGGCCGGCAGCGGTCCGTACGGCGACCGGAGCACCTCGACCGGCGCGGGGTGAAGCTGCTTGCGCCCGGAAGCCAGCCCCAGCAGTTCGGCGAACTCACGGCCCGGAACATGAACGCGGGCCCAGGCGTTGTCGGCGCGGCTGTCGAAGCCCGCGTCGGCGATCAGCCGCCCGCCGTGGGCGACGTAGTCCAGCAGCGCCGGGCGCAGCGCGTCGGAGACGCGCAGCAGCGCGGGCGCAACGACCGCTTCATAGCGCGACAGGTCGCCGGCCGATTCGGTCGGCACGATCTCGACGGGGATGTTGGCCTCCCACAGCAGGCGGTACCAGCCCTTCAGGTTGTTCTTGTAGCGATACTCGGTGCTGCCGGTCTGTCCGGACTCGCCATGCTCCATGAGCTGGCTGATCATGTCCGAGGCCTGGTCGTAGAGGAGGGCCACGCGGCCGGTCTCGGGCCGGTAGTCGGCCAGCAGGTCGCGGTGTTCGCGGATGAACGCGGCCAGCCGGCGGACCTGCTCGCCGCGCGGCGGGATCGTCCCGTCCAGTTCCGCCAGCCCGCAGTTCTCAGCCTCCAGTCCGATCCGCTCGGCTTTGAACTGCCAGAACATCATCACTTTGACGCCCTCAGACAGCGAGGTGAGCAGGAAGTCGTTCATCTCGGCCGGCCCGAAGTCCTCCCGCCGTGCGCCGTAGTCGTTGCCGTAGACCTCGTAGTTCATCGTCGGTCGGCCGGCCGCGACATTGCGGACCCAGTTGTCCTGCATGGAAAGGATGTACTGGCGGGTCCGCCAGGTCGGCTCGTCGCGGGTGGCCCGCCCTTCGATCCGCTCGTAGCCGTGGAACGTCCCGGCCCAGAAGACGCCCGAGTGACCGAACAGGTCGACCACCTCGGCGTTCAACCGGTCGCAGGTCGAATCGCCCATCGCTGCATTGACCATGTTGTTCATGCCGGCGTGCACCACAACCGGCACGTCGGGGGCGACCTCGCGGACGCGCGAGCGGACCCACCGCAGCGTGTCGACGAGCTGCTCGGCGGCCCAGGTCCGCCACACCAGCGCCGAAGTGAAATCGTTGGTCGACGAAGGCGGGCGGAATTCGGCGAACTCGCCGAAGTCCTTGCCCAGCGCCGCGTTCATCGCCGCAACCGTCCCGTATCGCGCCCGCAGCCAGGACTCGAACGCCCGCCGGCTGTCGGGGCACGCGCACTGGCCGTAGGGCGTCGAGCGGATCTCGTTCCACAGGCTGTAGAACGCCAGCGAGGGATGATCGCACGTCGCCCGCGCCAGCCCGCGAATGAAGCCGTCGGCCTTGTCGCGGACCAGCGGCCGATCGAAGCAGGGCGGGCCGATGCCGCTGTAGAGCGCCGACAGGGCCGTCGCGGGAATCACCCGCCCGTCAGGCCCGACGCGGTCAGCGTCGTAGCGGGCGAACAGCCAGTGCGGCGCGTCCGGCAGCATGAACTTGACCACCGTCCGCAGTCCGCGGGCGTGGGCCAGGTCCATCAGCCGCACGACCTCGGCGAAGTCGAGCCGCCCCTCGACGCGCTCGTGCCAGGCCCACTGCACGCGAAGCTGGATCGCCTCGATGCCCATGTCGGCGGCACGGGCCAGGTCGCCCTCCCACTCCGCTTCCGGCGGCGTCGGCGCCCGCCAGTAGTGCGATCCGAGGATCACGCCACCGAACCCACCGCCGATCTGTCCGTTCATGCGCGAGTTCCCATCAGCCGGACTTCGCGACAGGGATATTCCTTGCGTCCAGCCCGGAGCAGCCAGTCTAATCCGGCGG
The DNA here is from genome assembly GCA_022072085.1 of Phycisphaerae bacterium. Lineage (GTDB taxonomy): Bacteria > Planctomycetota > Phycisphaerae > JAJVII01 > JAJVII01 > JAJVII01. Next base: position 21,594 of record JAJVII010000028.1, on the reverse strand, counting down.
GCCGGACGTTCCAAGCGCCCCCCGGCGGGCGATCGGTGCGATCGAATCCACCCGCCACAGCGACCTGCGGGCCGAAACCGGGTTTCCAGAGTGGGGGGTGGTGACCATGCAGCCGGCCCGATGAGAGGGTCGGCTCGGAATCGGGAGCGATGAAGATGCGACGATTGCACGCCGTCTGTGTAGCGATGCTCGCCGCGGCCGCGATGGCCTCGTCCTTCGCGGCGGCCGGCGACATGCCCGACGAACTGCGAGTCAAGCCGGAGCATGTCTTCGAGTTCGCCGCCAAACCAACCGCGACGCGCGACGGCGACCGGGCGACCGTCCGCTTTGCGACCAAGGGCTACTGCGACGTGACCGTGGCGATCGAGGACGGCAACGGCCGCATTCTGCGCCACCTGGCCAGCGGCGTGCTGGGGCCCAATGCCCCCGAGCCGTTTCAGAAGAACTCGCACGAGCAGGTCATCACCTGGGACGGCAAGAACGACCAGGGGAAGTACCTGGCCGCCGGGGTCCAGCCGGTGGTCCGCGTGTCGCTGGGCCTGATGCCGCGATACGACCGCAGTCTGTTCTGGGACCCAAAGAAGCGCGTGTCGGTCGGGGGCGCCGGGGCGATCACCACCGAGGACGTCATCGCCTGCCCCGCGCCCGAGGGCGTCTACGTCTACGACGGCAACGGCGTGGACCACCTGCGGCTGTTCGACCATGACGGGCGCTATCTGCGGACGATCTACCCCTTCCCGGCTGACAAGATCAAGGACGTGAAGGGGCTGGCGTGGCGCGACTACCCGCAGGGCTACGCCCGGCCGCAGAAGAACGGCCTGAACGAAACGACCTTCTTCACCGCCGGGCTGGGGACCAACCGCAAGCAGTTCGCCGTGCCGGCGGCATTCGCGATGGCCGTCCGCGACCGGCGGATCGCCCTGGTCAAGCTCTGTCTCAGCCGCGTGGCCACCGACGGCTCGAGCGGCGGGCTGGACCTCAGCGGCCCGCGAACATGGTTCAACACCGACAAGGGCAAGGCGTGGAACGGCGACCTGTCAACCGACACCCGCAGTTGTCCCTACAGCGCCGCCTTCAGCCCCGACGGCAGGCGGCTCTACATGGCCGGCTTCTCCAATTACTCCCGCGGCTGGGGCGGGCGCGGGACCAAGAGTTGGCTGGGCGGCGTGACGGTGATGGACTACGACGGCGACGCCACACCGACGGTCTTCGCCGGCCAGATGGACCGCGACAGCGGCCTGACCCCGGGCGTCGCCTGCGACGACCGGGGCCGCGTCTACGTGACCGACTTCATACGCAACTGCGTGGACGTGTTCGACGCCGACGGCAAGCTGCTCAAGAGCGTGCCGGTCAGCCGGCCGGTGTTCGTCTCGGTCGCGCCCAAGAGCGGCCAGTTGTGGGTCTTCTCATGGAACCTCAACGGGGCGATCTGGGCGAGGAACCCGGGGCTGAAGGACCAGTCGCAGAAGGTCGCGGCCAGGCTGACCGTCATCAAGTCGGCCGACGACCCCAGGACGGTCGCGACGTACGACCTGCCCTGGGTGATCCGCAACAGCGGCGACGCCGGCTGGGGCGACCCGACCTGCGGCAGCGACGTGCGAGCGACGGTGGATTTCTGGGCCGACAAGCCGACCGTCTGGCTGAACCCCGGCGGCGGGGCGGCCAGCCGCGGGTACGGCGAAGGCGACCACGAGGACTTCAACTTCCGCAATGCGTGGGACCGGTCCAACCTGCTGCTGCTCCGTCCGGGCGACGACGGTAAGCTGGCAGTCGTAGGCGACTTCACCCGCGACATCGTCCGCAGCGTCAAGCGGGTCCAGAGCAACAAGGGCCACCAGCGGCTCTACGTCAACCCGGCCGACGGCCAGCTCTATGAGACCGAGAACCAATGGTGGGTCGGCGGGGGAAGCTTCCACACGATCCTGCGGATCGACCCGCAGACGGGCAAGGTGAGCGAGATCGAACTGCCCGTGCAGTGGGCCGAGGACATGACCTTCGACATCGAGGGGCGCATCTACCTCCGCCAGGTCGAACCGGCCCACCGCGTGCTGCGCTACGACCCGGTCACCTGGCGGGAGATCCCCTGGGACTACGGCGAGGAGGGGCTGGACAAGGGCGTGGCGATCATCTCCGGGCTGGCCCTGCCGTCGGACCCCTCGGGCGACTACTCGCAGGGCGGGCTCTACATCTCGCCCAAGGGCCACCTGGCCGTCGCCTGCGCGACCAAGGCCGTGGCCCTGACGCCCGAGCAGGCCAAGCGCAAGGGCCCGGCGCTGATCGCCGGCAAGAAGTATGAGCCGCAGAAGTACCCCGGTCGAAACTTCGTCGGGCTCAACGGCGGCTGCGTGCACATCTGGGACGAGCACGGCCGCGAGGTCGTCCGCGACGCCGTGCCCGGGATGTCCGGCATCGACGGACTGGGCCTCGACGCCGAGGACAACGTCTACCTCATGTCGCACATCCCGCGGGTCTACAACGGCAAGCCTTATTTCAACAAGATCAGCGGCACGCTGATCAAGGTCCCCCCCGGCCGCAACAAGTGGATCTCCGACAACGAACGCGCCCCGGTCCCGCTGCCCAAGGACGAACTGCCCAAGCGAAGCCCCGACATCGCCGGCTACACGATGGGCGATGTATGGATTGAGGGGGCCGACTGGCTTTACGGCGGGGTGGGCAACTGCTCGTTCAAGATCGCCCCGGGGTGCATCTGCTGGCAGCAAAGCCGCTTCACGCTGGACTACTTCGCCCGCTCTTTCGCCCCCGAGACCGACCAGTTCTCCGTCGCCGTGCTCGACAGCAACGGCAACCTGATCCTGCGGATCGGGCAATACGGCAACGAGGACGACGGCCTGCCGGCTGACGGCGTGCCGCTGGGCCGGCCCAAGGGCGGCGGGCCGATGCTCGCGCCACCGCACCCACGCTCGATCGGAGGCGACGAAGTCGCCCTGATGCAGCCCAGCCACGTCGCGACGCTGACCGACCGCCTCCTGTTCATCGGCGACGTCGGCAACGCCCGCATCGTTGAAGTGAAGCTCGGCTATCGCACCGAGGAGAAGATCACGCTGCCGGCCGGCACGCGAGGCCAGGAAGAATAGGCCGCGTCTGGCGGAATGTGAGAGCCCCCGCTCGGCGACGCTGTTGGCGCAGCCTTGTCACGCCGATGCACACAGCGTGCTCCGTCGATGTCCGGGCTGCTGATTCGGGCCGGCCTTACTCGCCGTGCCCGGCCTGCGGCTTGCCTTTTCGCCCGACGGTGGCCGCCTTGCCGACGTTCCGCGAGACCTCAGGCGGCCCGCCGCCGAATTCGGAGGCCGCCGCGTTCTCTCCCTCGGCGCCTCGGCGGTGAACGGAACGGTCTCAGTGGCTGCCGGCCGCGTCGGGCTCGAAGCAGACGACCTCGCCGGACCACGTCGAGACGTAGACGCGGCCGTCGGCGACGGCGATCCCCTCGGACGCGATGGCCGCCGGCAGGTCATACTCGGCCAGCTTCGCGCCGTCCTTGGCCGCCAACACCACCAGCCGTCCGAGCTTGCGATCCGGCGACGCCGTGCCCACCAGCACGTGCCCGCCGACCAGCACCAGCGCCTCCGCCAACTGTCCAGCCGGCAGGTCGATCGACCACAGCGGCGCCTGGACCGGCCGACCGCCGGGCGCCGGCTTCTGCGCCGTCACCAGCGAGCCGACCCCTTCCTTGGCGAAGGTCACGCGGCAGGCGACGGCGAGGTCCTTGTCGAACGCGACGAGTTGGCCGGTCAGCCCCGCACGCCACTGCGTGTTGAATCGCCCGGTCACGCGCCCGCTGCCCACGAAGTGCCAGGTGCGGTCCAGCAGCGCCGACGAGCTGCCGACGTAGCCGAAGTATTGCCCGTTCTGCGATCCGGCGCGAAGGGCGTCGGTCTCCGCCCGGCCGAGCAACGCCCCGGTCGCCGGGTCCAGCCGGCAGTGCGTGTTGCCGCCGCTGGAGATGCACTTGTCATCGGCCACCAGCAGGTCGGCCAGCCCCACGAAGTCGTTCTTCCCGGCCAGCGGTGAACGGACCTCCCATTTCGGCGTTCCCTTGGCCGCGTCCAGACAACAGACCAACACGCCGCCGTCGGCCGAGGTCGTGCGCCCGGCGATCGCGTAGGCCCATCCGTCGCGTACCAGCACGCCGCCGACCACCGGCCAGGGCGACTCGAGCTGGCCGAACGCGGCGATCTGCACGTCGCGCGGCGTCAGGCGGTACCGCCACGCCAGTTCGCCGTCGGAAGCGCGCAGAGCGAAGATCGACCCGTCGCGGCAGCCGACCAGGCAGAGCCCCCCGAAGATCGTCGGCGGCACGTCCATCCGCCCGCCGACGGTCGCAGACCAGAGCAGCCGCCCGCCGGCGGCGTCCAGCGCCGCGACGCGGTGCTGCTCGGGGCAGGCCACGAACACGCGCCCCCCCGCGACCGTCGGGGCGGTCACCGGGTCGGCGCCGGTCCAGTTGGTCGCGACGTCGTCAGCCAGCAGCGAGGGTCCGCACCGCGTCGGCGAGGCCGCCGGTGTCTTCCAAGCCGCCTTCATCCTGGCTGCAAAGCCCTTGTCCGACGCCGACGCCGAGCGGGCCGCGTCGTGGCGGAAGGTCGGCCAGTCCAGTGGCGAGTCGGCGGCCCCGCCGCCGGCGCCGCCGATCGCCGGGCCGGCCTCGAGCCGCTCGGACGTCGCGACGTCGGACTGCCCGGCGGCGCTGGACTGCCGCGACGACATGCCGACGAACCCGTGAAGTACGCCGACCATGCAGACGCAGACGTTGGGCGCCGAGTAATACATCCCGTTGGCCAGCGTCGAGCCGTGCCGGCAGGTCGGGCGGAACGCGCGGAACGTGCTGATGCTGCCGTCTTCCCAGGACAGGAAATCGCTGGGCCCCTTAAGCACCAGCCACCGGTCCGTCGCGGCCTGCGGGTAGCAGCCCGACGCCGAGGTGCGCGGGGCCAGCGTGCGTTTCGCGGCGCCGGTCCGGGGGTCCAGCCCCGTCCATGGCTGCTCTTTCGCCAGGGGCGCAATGTTGCTCTGAATCCATACCAGCCCGTTGGCGTAGATGACCGCTCCGATCTTTCCCCCAGCCGGGCATTGGTCCGAGTGTTCCCACAGCAGCTTGCCGTCCTCGGAAGCGACGCCGGCCACGCGCCTGTCCCCCTGGCCGATCGAAGTGACGCAGACCAGCCCGTCGCGGCCGAACAGCAGCCGGTCGGTCGGCTTGATCCATGGGGCATCCTTCTGCCGCCACGCCTCGCTTCCGTCGACCAGGTTCAGCGCGGTCAGTTGGCGGCCCTTCGCGTCGAGCACGACGACCCGCCCGCTGTCGATGAGGAACTGCCCGCCGGACGGCAGCGGCGCCTTCCACGCCTGTTGCCCGGTCCGCGTGTCGATCGCCTGGAGGGCCGCGCCGTTGTCCATGACCAGTCGGCCGTCGGACAGCAGCAGCCGGGTGCACACGGCGGGGTATCGTCCGACCTCGCGGCCGTCGCGCCCGTCCACAGCCACAACCTCGCGTCCGATCCGCAGGTAGACCCGCCGCTCGTCGGCGACGATGGGCGTGTAGTAGGGCGCGTTGCACGCCCGCCGCCACAGCGGCAGGCCGTTGAACGCGTCGCGGGCGACCAACTCGCAGGCCAGCGGGCGGCTGCCCGGATCGCCCGTGGTCGGCGGCGCGCCGAACGTCGGATAGAGCGACTGGCTGGCGCTGAGCATGTAGTAGTTGCGACCGCCGGCAGACAGGATCGGCCCGTAGGCGTAGTCGCCCAGGCTCGGGAAGGCCGGCCCGGTCAGCCAGCGCAGGTGCTCGGGCGGGCCGATCTCCTTGTCGCGGCTGACGCCGCTGAGGCCCGGGCCGTAGTTGGGATGGGTCCACTCGTCATAACCTGCCGGCCGCGGCTTGCGGGCGCAGAGCCACGCGCCGGATTCGGCGACGGCGGCCCCGGCGTGCTTCAGGGCGTCGGCGATCTGGCGGCCGCTCGCGTCGGCGCGGACGACGGCCGACCCCTGCGGGCAGAGCACGCGCAGCACCTCGGCGGCGGTAAAGCCCGACCGCGCGAACCGCGCGGGGTCGTCGATGACGACGACGTTGACCATCTCGTCGGCCAGCGGCAGGTTGGCCGCTTCGCACGCGCGGACCGAGACCGGCCCGTAGTCGGTCAGTGAGGCGATCTTTGAGCGGGTCGCCGCGACCGTCCGCCCATCGGTCTCCAGCAGCAGCACGAGGCAGCGGCCGTCATTCCGCAGCGCCGCGGCCAGCTCCGGCGAGCCGGCCATCTGTACGCAGAGCCCGCCGTCGCGCCCCGCAGCCGCCAACACTTCACGGGCCGAGGCAGCCGACGCATCGGCCGGTCCGGGCGGCGGCGCATCGTCGCCGCAGGCAGCCGACACGCAGATCAGCAGTCCCAGGCCCATCAGCGAAAGTCTCATGGCGTCTCCTCGCGTCCGTCTCACGCGTGTCCCGCCGGGAGCAGGGCCCGGCGTGCGCCCGGCTCAGGGGCTGACCGATGCCGCCTCGCGCCGCGCCGCCAGGGGCGGGAAGTTCCATTATTGCCATCCAGCCGGATTCGACAAGCCGCCGCCGGTCGGCCGCAGGTGCAGGGCCATCGCAAAGTCCTGCCAGCCCAAATCAAACGCGGAGCAGATCAGTCCGCACCCCATCCCCTCAGCCCCTTCGCCCCTCCGCCTTCCCGACTTCGCGTTTGCCCTGACCGGGAAATGGGGTTGGCCTCGCTGGCGGGCTGGCTTACAATGAGCGCGCACATCTCGGATCCGCACTCGAAGCCGTTCGCACGTCCACCTGAATCAGGGAGCCTGCCATGTTGTTCCATCGCTACCGGCTTGCTGCCGCAGCAGCGGCGTTGCTGCTCCTGGCTGGCGGATGCTCGAAGAAGAACGCGTCGCAACCGCCGCCCAGCCAACCGGCCGCGGGGCAGTCCAATCACGCGCAGCCCAGCCAGTCGCCGCCCAACCAGCCAGTTGCTCCGCCGAGCGTCGCCGACCTGGTCGGCCCGCCGCCGCCGCTGCTGGACCGCCCGCCCGTCCAGGTCGTGCAGATCGTCGAGCGCAACGGCGACACCTTCCCCGGCCCGCTGGTCGAATACGACGACGCTGCGCCCGAGGGCGATGAACCGGCGCCGCCGCACTGCCCCTTCCAGGTCGTCGCGGGTCGGCTGGTGATCGGCCGCGACCGGCCGGGCGACGACCCCGCGACCGACGAGCTGGTGCTCAGCGATCCCGACACGCCACTGTCGGCCTGCAAGCTGGTGGTCCTGCACACGATCGTCTACGAGGGCAAGGGCCGCACCGGGCAGGCCGACCGCTACTACGGCTTCGCCGGCGCGACCGGCCGACTCCCCCTGCCCCGCCCGCCCGCGGGCGAGAAGTGGGAGCACGACCCGTCGGCTGACGACGCGCCCTTCACCGAGGCCGTCCGCAGCGTGCGGCTGTTCCCGGCTGACGGTGAGGCGATCGTGCTGGAGGCAGCCGCCGACGGCAAGCTGACCGTGACGCTGGGGGCGTGGAAGAAGGAGCTGGCCGCCGGCGCGTCAGCCGACGCCGACGCCCAGACGCGCGACCTGGCGGTGGGCGAGCTGCCGGTGGCGGCAGCTTCGGTGACCGATGACGACGACCTGTTCAACGAAACCCCCAGGCCCGTCGGCGGCGCCGAGGCGCTGGCGCCGGGGACCGACCACGGGCGGATCACGTTCACGACCCGGCTGACAGTGACCAACCTGGGCCTGCTGCCCGCGGCCAGGCCCGCGACAGCCAACGACAAGGAGGGCCGGCCATGAGGAACGCACGCGTCGCGGGAGTGCTGGGCTGGGTGCTGGCGGCGGCGGCAATCCCGGCGGCGGCAGCCGACTCCCCCTGGGGCCGCGTGCTCCAGCCGGACTCGATTGCCTCGCCCGAGCGATACGTTATCTACTATCGCCGCGCCCAGGCGCGGGAGTATTACGTGCGGACCTACCTGGAGCTGCGCCGCCGCTCCGACCCGCGCGCCGGCGACGCCCTGAGCGCCGACGACAAGGCCAAGATCGTGGCCATGTTCCGCGAGGACGTCCAGATGCTCTTCAAGGCGCTGGCCAAGGCGTCCAAGTTCTACGGCGACGCCGGCTTCGCCGCGCCTACCGTCGAGGCCGAGACCATTTCCGACCGCGTCTATCACCGGCTCTACTACCAGGACTTCGGACCCGAGCAGGTCCGCGTCGCCGGCAAGGTGATGGGCAAGTACGTCGGCGGCGCCCCCGCGCCGGACTGTCGCATGGGCATCAACCTGCGCCGGCTGATCGAGTACCGCAAGGTCGGCCGACAGAAGCTCATCGCCGTCACCGCCGCCCACGAGCTGTTTCACGCGATCCAGTGGCACTACTGCCCGATCGGCGATCCGTGGATGAAAGAATCGACCGCGACCTGGGCGGCCAACCAGGTCTTCGCCCCCTACGTCTCGCACGTCGAGCACATGAGTCGCTACATCCTGTTCATGCAGCGCCCGCTCACGTTCGACTCGCGCCCGGCCGGCAGCATGCTCTACAGTTCGCTGGACGAGGACGGTCGGCCGTACGGGGCGGCGGTCTGGTGGCACTTTCTCGACCGGCATCATCCATCGGCGACCGAGGTGGTCCGCAAGACGCTCGAGGGAACCAGCCGCACGGCGCCCGCGCTGGCGGCGCTGGCCGCGGCGCTGGGCGACGGGGCGACGGTCGGCGATCACTTCCGCGACTACTTCGACCGCTTCGCGATCGGCGCGTTCCTGACCGACCAGGCGCCCGAGGAGTGCCGGCTGCGCGACGCGGAGAAATATCCCGGCCTGCCCGGCGCCCGCCAGCGGGAGTTCCGCGTTCAGCCGAACAACCCGGTCGCGCTCAACAGCGTCCTGGCCGGCTTCTACCAGGACTTGTTCACCACGCCCGAGTCGGCCAGCTTCCAGATCGACTGGAGCGACGGGGCGCCCGGCGTGTCGGGGCGGCGGTTCGTCTTCCCGGCGGCGCTGGGGCGCATCGCCGGATGCGGCACGCGTTACTTCCTCGTCCAGCGCCCCGACGCCGCGCCGGACGACGCCCCGCTGGACGTGCTGGTCAAGGCGGGCAAGGAGGAACTCTCGCTCCAGGCGATGCTCAAGACCGGCGGCCGATGGAGCGTGTTCAAGGGGCAGTTCTCCGAACCGGCCGGCGGCTACGTCCTCCGCGTGCCCTACGGCCTGGGCGACAACGACGCGACGATACTGGCTGTCACGCGCTACTCGGCCGACGAGGCGGGCAAGGCCTTCGGCCTGCAACTGGCCAGCGCCGACCCGCCGCGTGTCCGGCGCGTACGGTTGAGCCAGGGCGACCGGACCGTCTGCGAGGTGCAGTGGGAGGAACAGGCCGACGGCGCGGGCCTGGCCGTCGCTCGCACCGCCAAGACCGGCGCTTCGGCGGCGCTGGACCCGGCCGCCGGCGGGGCGAAGATCGAAGTCGAGTTCAGTTGCCCGGTCAAGTCAGCCGGCCAGCCGATCTGCCAGATCAACGGGCGTACCGTCGCGACCGAGGCCCGCCAGGACGGACTGCTGCACGTCGGGACTGTCGCGCCCGGCGACCTGCCCGTCGGCGCCGAGAAGTTGGAGCTGCGCGTGCTGGCAGTCAGCGACCTGGCCGGCACGCACGTCGCCCTGCCGCTGGACGAGAACCCCGACACGCCGGCCCGGCTGAGCCCGGCTGACTGGACGTGGACCGGCTACGAGCGGACCGGCGCTGGCCAAGCGATCCCGCTGTCGGCGCGGGGCAAGCCGCCGGAGGTGAAGTTGGCGATGGGGCCCACGTTCGCCGACACCTCGAACGACTGGGTCGTCGTCGCATGCGACGCCCTGCCGGAGATTCGCAAGAGCCGCGGCGGCGCGTATCGCGACCTGATCGTCTTCGGCGCCGACTCCCCGGACGGCCCGTGGACCAAGCGCGCCGGCCAGGTGGAATACCTGATGGGCAACTGGCCCAAGGCCGTCGAGGGCCAGCAGAGCACCGGCTGGCTGGACGAGCGGCGGTTCCAGCTCCCCGTCAGCCCGAAGGCGGCGATGGCCGTGATCGACCCGGCGACCCATCAGCCGACGGGCTACATCGAGCGGCCGCCCTACTACCGGGCCGCCCTGATGGTCTACAGCGAGTGGGCCAAGGGCGGCGAGTCGGCGACGCCCGTCGCCTGGAGCAACGTCATCGGCCCGGAGGCGCCGGTGATCTCCATCGTGCGCTCCGGCGGCAAGCCCGACACCGGCCCGGTCGAGAAACGCATCGGCGACGGCCTGCTGTTGACCGTGCGGCCGGGCAACATGGACTATCACTACGACCACGTGCGGATCAAGGCCACATTCGGCGGCGTGACGCACTACGTCTTCACGTCGCAGTGGCCGGGCAGCTTCGGCCTGGCCAACGCGACGCTGGCGATTCCCCGCACCGCCACGCCGCCGGCCGTGGTGACGCTGGAAGCGACCGCCGATGGCAAGACGGTGCAGCGCACCGCCCAACTGGTATACCCGGACAAGGAGTTGGCCGACCACCAGGCGGCCATGCAGAAGGCGGCCGACTACGAGGAGAAGGAGCGTCAGTGGCGTCTGGCCGGCGTGACCGGGGCCGTCGCCGCCGCCCAGCGCGAGATCGACCAGGCCCAGGCCGCCCTGGACAACGCGCGGAAGTACTCAGCCGACCATCCTGACACAATCGCCGCGGCCGAGAAGCGGCTGGCCGACGCCCAGGAAAAGATGAAGTGGGACGGCCTGCACGCGACGAAGGAGGAGGAAGTCCGTCACGCCAAGGCACTGGCCTACGCTCACATGGACCCCGCCGCCCGGACGGACGCCCTGACCCGCGAGATGGCGCTGAAGGAGGAACTGTTCGCCAACAAGCCCACCTGGCAGCGGGGGGACATGAAGAAGACCGCGCAGGGCTCGCTGCGCGACGGCTACTTCCAACTGGCCAACGCGGCCAAGGACGCCGGCGACATCGAGGCCTATCGCCAGGCGACGGCGAAGGCCTTGCAGGCCGAGGAGGCCCTGGTCGCCTCCGGCGGCAGTTCGCCCCCGGTGCTGGCCAGCTACTATCGCACGGTGGCCGACGGCCTGGCGCTGCTGACCGGCGAGACGGCCGAGTCAAAGGCCCTGTGGTTGAAAGCCCACCAGCTCGTCCTGACCCGCGACGAGCGCGGCGCGAAGTACGAGCAGCGCGACTGGGACGCCGGCCGGCGCCCCTCCTGGTGGCCGGGGGATTGAGGGAACAGGCCGCGGTGGGATTCGAACCCACGGATAACGGATTTGCAATCCGTCGCCTTGGTCCACTTGGCTACGCGGCCGCGATGCGTCAAACGCAGCACGATAAGCGGTTTGTCCTTTGTTTTCAAGGGCCTTGTTGCTTTGGCCCGCCCGGCCGCTCTGTCCGTTACAGTCCGCAGCAGTCGTCGAGAATCCGCCCCGATGCGCCAAGCAAACGGCCAAGACGGAATCCTTGCTTTCCTGCAAGCATCCGCTAGCCGGCGGCGGATCGTCCGGGCCACCGTCGCCGTCGCGGGACTCGCCCGGAGGCACTACAGGGCCGCCAGCGGCTCGCGAATCGGCCTGCGGCCAAACAGGTCGGCCTTGGCGGTCCGCGTTGATCCTGGGGCTTCCTACGGCGTTTGGGATGGTTTCCATGCGGCGGCCGTCGGTCCCGGTCAGCGCGGCCGCCTGTCGCGTCGGGGCCGACAGGTCGGGCAGGTCCGCCACGGCGTCGGCTTCCTGCCCGGCGAAGACGTGCGTGTAGCGGCTCATGGTCAGGTCGATGGTCGAATGCCGCATGATGCTTTGGGCCACCTTCGGATGAACGCCAGCGGCGGCCAGCAGGCTGCCGGCCGTGTGCCGCAAGGCGTGGAAGTCGGCAACCCGCCCAGCCGCATCGGCATACTCCAGGCAACACGACTTGTCCCGCTCGCACCGGTCCTGGGGCGTCGGGGCGTCGGCCAGCCATGCGGTGCGGGCGTCTGCCAAGTCTGCGCGGAACATCCTGGCAACGTGCCCGGCGGGGGGCATGGTGAACGCGGCGGCATCGGGAAACTTCAAACCGGCCGACAGGAAGCCCGCCAGTTTCGCCGCCGTCTCCGCCCGCAAGGGCAGCACGTCGGCCCGCCGGCGCTTTGAGTAACCCGCCGCGACCGTCACTGTCGCCGGTTCACCAGTCAGGTCGAAACTCGCCCGCGTCAAGCTGCGAAGTTCACCTGCCCGCAACCCGGTTTCGACGGCCAGCCGATAGAGCATCGACCTGGCCGGTCCGTCCATGCCGAATCGAGTCACGGGCTCGCGCCTCTGGCCCGCCTGGGGCAGCGGGCCGGCTTCCGTCACATCCAGCAGCCAGCGGATTTCATCGACCGACAGCGCCCGCCGATCATGCCGCCGATCCGTCTTCACGTTCAGCCCGTCCAGGTGCGCCACCGGGCTTTCGGTGGCCCGCCCGTCCTTGACCATGAAACGGCAGAAGCTCTTGAACGCGGTCAGGTAGTAGTTGAAACTCGCGGCCGACAGCCCCGGCCGGGTAATCGGCTGGCCCGACGCTTCATCGACCATCGGCTTGCCGGCGGCGTCCAGTTTGGCCCGGTCCGCCCGAAGGCCGTCAAGGAAGCTCAGCACCTTGCTCGCCGAAACGTCAGACCAGAAGCGGAATCGGCAGCCGTCGATGATGCTCTTGACGCGGGAAACCGAAAGGTCAACGTGGCCGGACGTGTTGCCCTTGCCTGCCAGATGTTGCCGCCAACCTGGGGCGTCCGCCGTGCCCTCAACATGATCGGCCAGCGGGCGAAGCGCAGCCACCTTGCCGGCGTCCAGAAGCCCGCAACGGGCCAACGGTTCGCGTTGCTTGGCCGGCAAGGCCTCAATCCACTTCGTCAGGGCAACGGGCAGGGCCTCGCCGCTTGCCTTGAATCGCACAAGGGCTTCGATGTTGCGGCCAATGGCTTCAGTCGCCCGCCGATCCGTCAGCCCCGGCACGCGCCGCCGGCCGCCCCGATGATCGGCGAATTCAACGTAGAATCGAGCGGTCCGCCGCGTCTGCCCGTGCCGATCCTTGTAGGTCGATTGGAAGACTCGCATGATCCACCTGCCTTTTGCTTTCCGCCTTCCCTATTCATAGCCGATACTTGTAAATATGCAAGGCTATTCCTTCGGGCCGATGCTGATTTGCAGCTTCAGGGCGTTGACGATCCTTTCAGCCGTCGTCAGCGTCGGGACAATCTGCCCGTTGACGATCCGGGATAGCTGGCTTTCGGATACGCCCGACAGCCCAGCCAATCGGTAGCGGGTCAGCCCGCCCCGCTCGGCTCGCCGGATTTCCTGGATCAGCCGATCCGCCAGCGTCTTCCGCTTGGCCATGATTCGCCCTTTCAGTGATTGCCGATGCACGTTACACCCCGCCCGGCAGGCCGGCAAGCTCCGCGCGTCTGGCCCATCCGAAGACCGCGAGAAAGAAAGTCTGTGCGTATCCGCCACGGCGTCCATAACAGTCATCGGGACAGGACCGCCAGGAAGGACCCACAGCCTGCCAGCGGGCGTCACTAACTTATGTCCTGACTGCGCGTCAACGGCCCGAAAAACCGTCAAGTTGGCCGACGCGGACCGGACATTGCCTTGGGACCGCCGATCCCGACCCCGTAAAGCTTTGCGCCCTGTCATCGTGTTGACAACGCTAGTTCTCAACAGTTGGCGGCTCCGAACGGAATTGGCGGCCACCGGCCAGCAGTTCCACGGCGGACCGCATGGCCATTCCCCGCCGGTCCGCGTAGGCCAGGAATGTCTTCGGGTCGCGGTGACGGGTCAGGGCCAGGCCCCAGCCGATATTGCCGTTGCTCAGGTTCAGCATCGACGTTGCCGCCGCGTGCCGCAAGGCGTGGGGCCAGCACTTCGCCCCGGTCTGTCTGCCCAACGTACGCACCATTTCATACAGCCCACGATAGGTCAGCCGTCGCCGCTCGCCCTCGCCCCGCTGCATTGACAGCCAAAGCGGGCCGGGCGCGTCGCCCCGATGCTGTAGCCATTGCTCGATTGCCCGACGCGTGACCAACGGGATCGGCATGCGCACCCGGTCCCAGCGGGCCTTGGCCGCAATCAGCACGTCGCCGGCGGACAAGTCAACGTGGCGAAGGTCAAGGCTCAGCACTTCGCCGGCTCGCAGGGCGTTGTAGAACAACAGGCATAGTATCGCGTAGTCCCGACGCCCCTTGGCGTCGTCACGTTGCTGGCACAATTCAATCATCCGCTCCACAACCGGCCGGCCCGGGCCGGCTGTGTCCCGGATCGGATCGGCCGCCGGCAGTTTCATCCGAATCGCCCACGGGATGATGTCGAATTCATGGGCCAGGGCCAGCAGCCCCAAGAGGCTCGACACTCGCCGCCGCGTCGTGGCAAGGCTCAGGCCCTTGGCCCGGCTGGCGTTCTTGAAATCTTCCAGCATTCGCCGCGCCGCTCCGCGTTCCGCCCCGACAATGATTTCGACAGCCGTTTGGGGCGAGTCGGCTTTCAGGAACGCCGCAAAGGCCCGAAGGTCAGCCGCGTAGGCCCGCGTTGTGCCGGGCAGCCGGTTCAAGTGCGAGTCCAGCAGTTGCATCGGCGTTGTGTGTCGCCAGTCCGCCACGGTTCATTCCTTGCCGTCGGGGCCGTTCTTGGTCGGATTTTCGCGCCGGCCCGCGTCATCCTTCAACAGCCTGACCATCGCCGTCCGCAAGGCCCGATCCTTGCGGGGGTCGGCCTTCGCGTACTTTCCCCGGGCGAAATCGTTGGGCGCTTCGGCCACGGCGCGGGCCTTCAGCGAGTCCAACTCCAAATCTGTCAGTGCGTCCAGAATTTCGGATGACGTCGCCGGTCAATTCGCGGGGCGGAGCGCTCGCCGCCGGCGGCGGAAACAGCGCGGGCCGCCAACCTGGGCGGCCCGGTGCGTTCTTGGGGATTCCGGCGGGCAAGCGGTCAGGTTTCAGCGGTTGCCCCGACCGTTTCCAAGGCCCGCTCGATCTTGGCAATAGTGGCCGTGTCGGGTGAGGTCTTTCCCTTCTCAATCCGATTCAGCGTTTCCGGGCGAATGCCGGCGCGGCGGGCAAGGGCGGCCTGGGTAAGCCCGGCCTGTTGGCGGGCCTTGATGATCTTGCGGGCCAGCGACACGCGAGCATACTCCACGGCCGGGAAGTTGCCTTCGGCGTCGGGCTTGGGCAGGACCGGCCCGCCGGCGTCGGCCCCGGCCTGGGCGGACAACCGCTTGTAGTCCTTTTCGGGCATGATTGCCCAACGCTTACCGGCCAGTTCGATGATCTTGACCATAGCTTCGCCTCACTCGTAAAACCTGTCGCGGTGTCCGATCTTCTCGACAATGATGGCCTGGCCTTGCACCCGGAATTGCACGCGGTAATCCCCGGTGCGAAGGCGGTATCGCCCGGCCAGCCGCCCCGACAGCGGCTTGGCCCCGCTGACGGCCGGCCACTTGGCCAGCCGCTCCAGCAGCGACAACACGCGGGCATGAATCGCAAGGGGCAGGTCTTCCAGCCCGTCGGCCGCTTCCGGGGTCAAGGTGACTTTGGCCATGCTCAGTTCATCCTATCGGGTTATTGGCTTAGAAGTCAATATGATTGACTTTCGGATTTTGCTTCGCCGGCGGTCGGGGCCGACAGAGCCATTGGGTCGCCAGCCGGCCCGCCGTTGCCGGTGACCGTCGCCCTGACCAGCGTTTGAATCGTCGCCTTGACGTGATCGGGCAGGGCAAGCCAGGCGGCCAGGAGCCCCGCCAGGTCGGGGGCGGCGGGGGCGACTTGCGCAGCAAGAGCGCCAAGCAGAAGGCCAAGACGCCCAGGGCGATCTTCGCAAGGTGTTGACTGTGAATGGGTTTCGGATTCGCTGTTACGGATTTGCAATCCGTCGCCTTGGTCCACTTGGCTACGCGGCCGGGAAACGATGAGTATATTCGACGGGCACAGAGTGTCAACGGTCTGCGCCTGTGGCCGGTTCCGGCCGACAATCCGGAAGGGACGACAGTGCACGAACGACCCCGTTGGACAGGGGGTGGCGCGGATGAAGAGTTGGTCTGAATGCTCCGCCCCGTACAAGAAAGAGGGGTTGGCCTCATGGGGGAATGCCAGGATCGTCCTTGCGGCGGTCCGTGCAATCCGACAGGTCAACCCCGAACCCGCTTCGACTTCATTGCCTACATTGGATGCGCGTTCCCAGGTGCCGTATTCAAGAGGCGGCAATGCAGACGAAACAGGAAGGGAGCGGTTGGGGCTGGTGTTGAGCCTATGGGGTGGGAGGATTCGGACCCCAACCGCTCCCAAGTCCACTGAGTTATTCGTCATGTGAAATATATCACGATCCTATCAGCCACGCAAACAAATATTCCTGAAAATCCAACACCCAGCCACAAGTAAGCCGTAACTAAATTATGCACAGTAATTTATGCGATTCTATCGGCCGTTGCTTAAATACGCCGTCCCGCCCAGGCCTGATGGCTGCCCAACGACTCTGTGCGGTGCGGCACGAAGTCCTCAGAAGGCCGCCGAGGCCGGGCAGGGGGCAGGACACTTGCAGGATCCGGCGGCCCGGGTCAGACGCAGAGCAGAAGAGACGCAGGGGTCCGACAGAGCTTAGAAGCTGTTTCAAGACCTACGCGGGATCGCGTTGCGGTCGCGGCCGGCGTAGGCTTTGAAACAGCTTCTAGAGTTCCTTGAAGACATGACACCTCTGTCCCCTCTTCAGCCCCCCATCCCTACTAAGCCCCTCTGCCCTTCAGCGTTCATGACTTCGCGTTTGCCCTGGAGTGCGGGCCCATTCGCTTGACAACGCGCCGGGGCGGGCCTACTCTGCGCGGGTGAGGCGATCGGATTGCAGTTGTCCTCTCGAGGAGTCGGCCATGAATGCGCGGACGCGACGGGTGATCGGAAGGAACTGGATGCTGACGCTGGCGGCTGCGGTGCTGGGCACGCTGGCCGGCTGCAACGGCGATCCGCTGGACCTGAGCGGCCAGAAGGAAGCCGGCTTCCTGAGCGCGCCGCTGCCGGCCATCACCCCCGACCGCGCCTACGAAGCGGCGCTGGCGGAATTGGGCTCGAAGTTCACTCTGGTCAGTCAGGACGCGGCCCTCCGCAACATCCAGACCGCGCCGCAGTACGTCGACCCCGGTTCGGGCGCCGACACCGGGCGGCTGCACATCATCAGTTCGCCGTCCAACCTGAGGCGGATCGCGCAAGCCCGCGTCCGCACGCAGGCCGGCGCCGTCAAGCTGGAGGTCCGCGTGATGCTCCAGCGGCGTGACACGGCGCAATATGCGGCCTACCACCAGATGCGCAGCTCCAGCGACGTGCCCAACCAGACGCCGCTGGATCAGGGGATGGACCTTCCGCCCGAACAGCGCGAGGTGTGGAGCGACGTGCGGCGGGACATCACCGTCGAGCACGAGATCGTCGAGGGGGTGCAGCGCCGGCTCGGCCTGGCGGCGACGCCCGCTGACTCGGCGGTCCCCGCTGCCCCTTCGGAGGTCGCGCCGGCCCTGCCGTGAGGGCCGGCCTAGCAGCCATCCCCTAAGCTCTTGGTCCCGAAATCGTTGCGAACAATCCCGGCGGATCGGGGCTTTCCGGATGGATTCTTGGCCTCCAGAACGCTACCATATATAGTGTGGGCGCAGCATTTGCGCGGCCGGCGGAAGCGGGCCGGTTTCAGACTGTGATTTGCCGTCGGGCAGGCGCGGAATCGCCAAGCCAGACGCGAGGAAACCGAAGAGTTGAACAAAGAGCCAGTAATATCTTGACGGTGGCCATATATCGAGTAGAGTTGTCCTTCAGACTCAAGATCTAGTGGTTGGACACCCGATAACAACTTCATAGTCCGCCGGCCCAGCCTTGCGAGCTTTTCTACGCGGCGGACCATCGGGCGTCGAGTGAACGGCCAACTCGGACGGGTTCTTGAAGCGGGGAAGGGCGCTCGCGGGCAGCATCGACTACCACAAGGTATAGTAGGTCGACCCAGAGCGACCGGCTCATGTCAGTGAATGACCAGGTGTCTGCCGAGATGGATCGCAAGCATCGATTCCACCGATTGCGCGACGCGGACGGGCCGGATCGGCCCGCCGTTGCGGGCAGGAGCCACCGGGTTCACCTCCGCAGTCCTGACGAAGCATCCACCTGGAGAAGGCGGCAGGCTCCGCGCCGGCCGCTATGGCAATAGGTACCGTGCCCCGGCGGCCAGGACGTGCCGCCGGCGGCTGCTTGTTTTCGCAGTGCGCATCATCCGATACCGGGTCTTCATACGAGGTGTGAGATGGAAACGAAGGATCGAAAGAACAGTCGCATGGAAGCGATCGACGACATCCGGATCGAGCCGCTGAAGCTGACGGAGAACTGTCGACGCGTACTGGAGAGCCGCTACCTCAAGAAGGACGAGAGCGGCAAGGTGACCGAGAAGCCCGAGGAACTCTTCGGGCGCGTCGCCGAAACCCTCGCCCGCGTGGAAGTGCTCCACGGCGGGACCGAGGAGGACGTGCGCCTCTGGCGCGACCGCTTCTACAAGCTGATGACCACCCACCGCTTCATGCCCAACAGCCCGACGCTGATGAACGCCGGGCGCGAAATGGGCATGCTCAGCGCCTGCTTCGTGCTGCCCGTGCCCGACAGCATCGACGGCATCTTCGACTCGATCAAGCACACGGCCATCATCCAGAAGGCCGGCGGCGGGACCGGGTTCGCCTTCGACGAGCTGCGCCCCACCGGCGACTACATCAAGAGCAGCGGCGGCACGACCAGCGGGCCGATCAGCTTCTGGCGGGCCTTCTCCGAGGCCACCAACGCCATCCAGCAGGGCGCCTTCCGCCGCGGCGCCAACATGGGCATGATGTATATCCATCATCCCGACATCCTCAAGTTCCTCCACGCCAAGCAGGACCTGACCGCCTTCACCAACTACAACATCTCGGTCAAGGTCACCGACGAGTGGATGGAGGGCTTCCTGGCTGACCCCGACAGCCCCCACATCGTCCGCAATCCGCGCACCGGCGACGAGTTCCTCCTCCCGCGCAACCTGGAGATCTGGAAGTACGACGTCCGCAGCCTGCCCAAGGCCGACGATCCCAAGGCCGACCGCACCGGCGTCTACACCAAGGCCGATATCTGGAAGATCATCATCACCAACGCCCACGCCACCGGCGAACCGGGCGTAGTCTTCATCGACCGCATCAACCAGCACAACCCCACCCCCCACATCGGGCGGATGGAGGCAACCAACCCCTGCGGCGAGCAGCCCCTGCTGCCCTACGAAGCCTGCAACCTCGGCAGCGTCAACCTCGGTGCGTTCGTCGTCATGGACCCCGACGGCGGCGAGCCGACCGTGGACTGGGAGCGGATGCGCGAAACCGTCCACTACTCGGTCCGCTTCCTGGACAACGTCGTCGACGCCAACGACTACCAGCTCCCCCAGATCGACGCGATGTGCAAGGGCAACCGCAAGATCGGGCTGGGCATCATGGGCTTCGCCGACGCCCTGTTCAAGCTGGGCGCGGGCTACAACACCCAGGCCGGCTGCCAGTGGGGCGAGCGGTTCATGAAGTTCATCAACGACGAGGCCCACGCCTACAGCGAGAAGCTGGCCGAGGAACGCGGCTGCTTCCCCAACTTCAAGGGCAGCACCTGGGACACCGTCCACCACCGCAAGATGCGCAACGCCTGCTGCACCACGGTCGCGCCGACCGGCACCATCAGCATCATCGCCGGCTGCTCCGGCGGCATCGAGCCGATGTTCAGCCTGGCGTTCTTCCGCAACGTCCTCAACGGTCAGCGGCTGACCGAAGTCCACGAATACTTCCGGGAAGTGGCCAAGGCGCGCGGATTCTATTCCGACCAACTCATGGATCGCATTGCCAAGGAGGGCACCTTGGCCCACATTGACGACGTCCCGGCCGACATCCGCGACGTCTTCGTGTGCGCCCACGACATCTCCCCGGAATGGCACATGCGCCAGCAGGCCGCCTTCCAGCAGCACTGCGACAGCTCCATCTCCAAGACCATCAACTTCCCCCACGAAGCAGAGGCCCACGAGGTCGAGCAGATCTACCGCATGGCCTACTCCATGGGCTGCAAGGGCGTCACCGTCTATCGCGACGGCTGCCGCGAGCACCAGCCCATGGCCCTGGACAACGCCGACAAACTCAACAAGAAGAAGAACGCCGAGGCCCCCGTCGAGGCCGAGGTCGAGAAGGCCCTCTCGCCGCTGGAGCGACTGGTCACCGTCGAGCCGGTCCCCCTGCCCGACGTGATGAGCTGCATCCGCATCCGCCAGATGACCCCCTTCGGCAACATGCACCTGAAGATCACCGTCGATCCCAAGAGCGAGCGAGAGCTGGAGGTCTTCGCCCAGCTCGGCAAGGGCGGCGACGTTGCCAACAGCGACCTCGAGGCCATCTGCCGGCTGCTCAGCCTCTTCCTCCGTTGCGGCGGGCCGCTGCGGATGGCCATCAAGCAGCTCGACGGCATCGGCAGCTCGCTGACCGTCCCGACCAAGACCGGGCGGATCGCCAGCCTCGGCGACGGACTGGCCAAGGGCCTGCTGCGATACCTCAAGGCCAAGGAGATGTTCGGGCTCAAGAACATCCTGCTGGGCGAGTTCGACCTGGCCCAGCTCGACGCCCGCATGCGGGGCGCCGAGGTTCCGCCCGCCACCTCCTCGGTCGCCAGCCCTGCCCCGGCCGTCGCCCGCGGCGGCAACGGAAAGAGCGGCAACGGACACGGCAAACAAACGCCCAAGGCCGAGCCGGTCTCGGGTCGCGAAGGAACGCGGCTGGAACCGGTGGCCGAGGCGACGGGCGGGACAGGCGGCCAAGCCACGGCGGTCGCCCCCGCCCTTTCAAAACGGCAGCGTCTGCTCAACGAGTTCAAGGTGAAATGCCCTGAATGCCAGAGCACGCTGAGCTTCGCCGAAGGTTGCGTCAAGTGCCACAGTTGCGGCTACAGCCAATGCTGAGGCGGGCGTAACGTCGGGCGGCTGGACGAACATCCGCCCGTTTCAGGCAAGAGAGACTTTCCGTTTCCCCCTCCGGAAACGCCGGGCGACTGAGGAGTTCGCCCGGCGTTTCTCTTTGCGCCCCGCGCCGAGTGGCGATCGCAAAGTCCGGGAGCCCGGATCAAACGCAGAGCGGAAGAGTGGCAGAAGTCCGACAGAGTCTTGAGTTCTTCGAAGAGAAGGCCCCTTTGCCCCTCCGCCCCTCGCCCCCCCCCACCCCTCCGCCCCTCAGCCCCTTCCCTGCCCTTGAAGCCAGCGCCGGCGGCGGATATCTTCAAGGCTCTGGAGCCTGCATCGTTTGCCTCGCCTCACGGGAGCCCATCGTCATGCGATCATCCCCATCGTGGCCCGCACTGCCGGCCGCCCTGCTCGTTGCGATCCTCGCAGCCGTCGCTCTCGGCGGCGCGGGCGACGCGGCCCCGCCGCCGTCACCCGCCACGCCGGCGACACCGGCCGCCGACGCGCTGGCCGCGGCGCTGAGCAGCGACGACCCGCTGACCGCTTTCGACGCCGGCGAGCGGCTTGTCGCCGCGGGCCCAGCAGCCGTCGCGCCGCTGGCTGCCCTCGTCGCGTCCGACGCCCGGCCGACT
>JAJVII010000029.1 GCA_022072085.1 Phycisphaerae bacterium | reverse complement strand
GGGCGCGGTCGGCCCCGGCCCATCGCCGGACCGCGTCGGCCAGGTCGCACGTCCCGCCCATCGGCACGTCGCGGAGGAAATCGAGGATGGTCGAGAAACGCCCGACGCGTCCTCGGCCGGGGTTGTGCTCCCGCGAGCGGTCGCCCCAGGCGGCGATGGCGACGTGATCGAGATTGCTCCAGGCCAGATACGCCAAGCCGGCGACGCACCGCTTGGCGAAGATTCCCTTGGAGGGGTCGCCGACGGCCATCGACGCCGACGCGTCCAGCAGCAGGTGGATCTGCTGCTCGCTGTGGCGGTGGAACAGGCGGATCTGGAGGCGATCCAGCCGCCCAAACACGTTCCAGTCGACGTATCGCAGTTCGTCGCCGGGGGTGTATTCGCGATGGTCGGCGAATTCCAGCCCGTCGCCCAGGTCGGTCGCGCGGTGCCGCCCGCCGCCGGCGCCGGTCAGAATCCGCCGACCGGCCAGCGCGAGCCGCCGCAGCCGCCGGACAAACTCGGCGTCGAACAGTTCTTCTCGCTTGGGGGGCTTGGCCATGAATCCATCGTACCGCCGTCGCAGCGGGAAGCCAACGGCCTGCCCGCGGTCAGGCCTTGGCTGAGCGGTAGTAGTCCAGCGAACGCTTGAGGCCTTCCTCGAACTCCACGACCGGAGCGTATCCCAGCAACTCCCGGGCGGCCGTGATGTCCGCCAGGCTGTGCTTCACGTCGCCGGCCCGCTCGGGGTCGTGGCGGGGCTTGATCTGCGTGCCGAGCATCTTGTTGATCACCGCAACCATCTCCAGCAGCGTCACGGACGCGCCGCAGGCGATGTTGACCGACTCGCCGTTGACGGCGTCGACGGTGGCGGCCAGATAGTTGGCCTGCTTGACGTTCTCAATGAACGTGAAGTCGCGGCTCTGCAAGCCGTCGCCGTAGATCAGCGGGGACTTGCCGGCCAGCATGTTGGTCAGGAACGCCGGCACGACCGCGGCGTACTGGCTCTTGGGGTCCTGCCGCGGGCCGAAGACGTTGAAGTACCGCAGCGAGACGGCCTGCACGCCGAACTGGTCGTTGAATACCTTCATGTAGTATTCGCCCAGCAGCTTGTGGACCGCATACGGGCTCTTGGGCCGCGGACGCAGCGTCTCGACCTTCGGGCTGACCTCCACGTCCCCATACGCCGAACTGGACGCCGCATAGACGACCCGCCGCACGCCCGCGTCACGCGCCGCCATCAGCAGGTTGAACGTCCCGTTCACGTTCACGTCGTGCGTCAGCGCCGGGTCGGCCACTGACCGCGGCACCGAGGGGATCGCCGCCTGGTGGCTGATGACGTCCACGCCCTTGCAGGCGGCCGCGACCTGCTCGGGCTGTCGCAGGTCGCCTTCGATCAGCTCGAACCGCTTCTTGCCGGCCAGATGGGCGATGTTCTCCCGCCGGCCGGTGGCAAAGTTGTCGAACACCCGCACGTCATGGCCATGGGCCAGGAAGTGGTCCGTCAGGTGCGATCCAACGAAGCCCGCGCCGCCGGTGATCAGAACCTGCATGGAACCTACCTCTTGTCAAGCCTAAGTGAATGTTCGCTTCACAGATCGGCCCGCGTCGGGACGGACGCAAGCAACTCGGCGAGAATGGATTCGGATGTGACACCGTCAGCTTCGGCGTCGAAGTTCAGGATCAACCGATGCCGCATCGCCGGGCCGGCCAGCGCCCGCACGTCCTCCAGGCCGACTTGGAACCGTCCGTCGGCCAGCGCCCGGGCCTTGCCGCCCAGCAGCATTGCCTGGCCCGCCCGCGGCGACGCCCCGTAACGCACATACCGACGGACGAGGTTCGGCGCGCTGCGGCTCTCGGGATGCGACGCCCGCACGATTTCCGCGGCGTAACGTGACACGGCCGTCGCGACCGCCGCCTCGCGCACCAGCCGCTGCATCGCCAGCAGCGCCTGGCCGTCGGCGACGCGCTGGGCACGCGGCTGTTCGCCGACGGTCGTGCGGCTGAATATCTCCACCAGTTCCTCCGCGTCCGGCGAGCCGACCAGCACCTTGTAGGCAAACCGGTCGAGCTGGGCCTCGGGCAGCGGATAAGTCCCCTCCAACTCCAGCGGGTTCTGCGTGGCCATCAGGAAGAAGGGCTCAGCCAGCGTGTGCGTCGATCGGCCGACCGTGACCGAACGCTCCTGCATCGCCTCCAGCACCGCCGACTGCGTCTTGGGCGTGGCCCGGTTGATCTCGTCGGCCAGCACGATGTTGGCGAAGATCGGCCCGGGGCGGAACTTGAAATCGCGCCCGCCGGCGGGATCGTCGACGACGATGTCAGTCCCGGTGATGTCGGCCGGCATCAGGTCGGGGGTGAACTGGATGCGCGAGAAGGAGAGGTCCAGGCAGTCGGCCACCGTGCGGACCAGCAGCGTCTTGCCCAGCCCGGGCACGCCCTCGAGCAGCACGTGGCCGCCGGTCAGCAGGCCGATAAGCACCTCGCCGACGGCCTGCTCGTGCCCGACAATGACACGGGCGAGTTGGCTGCGGATCGCGGCGTAGGTCGCGGAGAACCGCTCCAGCCGCTGCTCGGCCTGTTGAGGGGAGGCCTGGGACATGGGAATCAGACTACCGGGGGGGCCCGGCGGAATCAATGGGAAGATCGCCCTGGGGGAATGGGGGGAGGAATTTCAGATTTCAGATTGGAGATTGCAGATTCGAAATCGGGAGTTCTGAAAAACCCCGGGGTCTGGCTCGCTTTTCGCCGGCTCGGGGGCGAAAAGCGTGCCGGACCCCTTCTCCCAGGTTTTTTTCAGAACCCCCAGTCCAGGAACGGGACGGGCGAGTCCCCAATCTGCAATCTGAAATCTTCAATCTGCAATTCCGCGCTCTCAGCCTATGCCGAACAGCGACTGCGCGTTCGCGTTGGTTCGCTCAGCCAGTTCTTGTTCGCTCGCGCCCAGCAGGTCGGCCAGGAAGCGGAATGTGTGCAGCAGATGCGCCGGTTCGTTCACCTTTACCTTGCGCACTGGCTCGGGCGAGAGGTAGGGGCAATCGGTCTCCAGCAGCAGTTGGTCGACCGGGATCAGTCTGGCGGCGTCGCGCAATTCGTCGCTCTTCTTGAAAGTCACCATCCCGGCCAGCGAGACATGGAACCCTGCGGCGACCACCTGCACGATCTCCGCCGCCGTGCCGGTGAAGCAGTGGAACACGCCGCGGACCGCCAGGCCGTCGGCCCGGCAGCGGGCGATGGTCGCCAGCGCGTCGGGGATGGCTTCGCGGCAGTGGATAATCACCGGCAGGTCCGCCCGGGCCGCCACCTCCAGCTGCGCGGCGAACGCCTCCTGCTGGGCCACTCGCGGCGAGAAGTCGTAGTGGTAGTCCAGTCCGATCTCGCCGACCGCGACGACGCGATCGTGTTCCAGCAGCGGAGTGATGCGGCTCATCGCGTCGGGGGAAAACGTCTCGGCGTCGTGGGGGTGGATGCCGACGGCCGCCCAGACGTCGTCGTGCCCGGCTGCCAGCGCCACGGCCCGGGCGGCGTCCTCCGGCCCGCAGCCGACGGTAAGGAACGCCCCCACGCCGGCCGACCGCGCCCGGGCCAGCACGTCGTCGAGCTGGACTGCGATCTTCTCGTGCGTGAGGTGACAATGCGAGTCGACGATCTTCATGCCGGGCTATGATAGAAGGGACAGCCGGATCGTTCCACGGAGAACCAACACCATGAGCCAGTCCAGACCGCTGCGCCTGACCGTCGAGCCGACCACCGATCCCGACGAGATGAAGATCACCGCCAGCCGGGGCCTGGAGAGCGCCGGCGAGAACTTCGACTCCCCGCAGGGGGCTGCCGGCCACCCCCTGGCGGGGGCGTTGTTCCGCATCGGCGGCGTGCAGCGGGTCTACCTGCTGGGCAACTTCATCCGCATCCGCAAAGAGCCGCAGGCCGACTGGCGGCAGATCGGCCCGGCCATCCAGACCCGCATTCACGAAGTGCTGGGGTGACTCGTCACACGTCCGGGCGGAACGCGGCGGCGTGATGGCGGATGACCGGGTCGCCCGACTGCCCCTCGGCGGGCCAGTCGATCGCAATCACGTCGAACCGCACGGTCCATCCGCGATACCGGCGATGGCGGCGGCAGAAATACTTGGCCGATCGGCCGATCTTCCGCTGCTTGTCGCGCGTGACGGCCGACTCCGGGCGCGAGGCCTGCGAGCCGTCGGCGGCCAGCCGGCGGCCCTTCACCTCGACAAAGACGAGGCGGCCCTGCCCCTCGGCAACCAGGTCGATCTCGCCCAGCGGGCAGCGGTAGTTGGCTGCGACAATGGAAAAGCCCGCACGTTCGAGGAACGTGCGGGCGGTGCGTTCGCTGAGGCGGCCCAGTTCGTCCTTACCGGGCGCGTCGCCCGGACGCACCAGGCGGCGAGCCAGCAGGCCCTTGAGCCAGGCGAACATGGGTCACTCGGCCTTGGCGGCGGCCTTCTTACCTTTGGCCGCCTTGGTGGCCGGGGCGGGCGCGGCGGCGCCGCGGCGTTCCTTGAGACGGACGGCCTTGCCGACGCGCTCGCGGAGATAGTAGAGCTTGGCCCGGCGGGTCTGGCCGTGACGCTTGACCTGGATATCCAGCACGGTCGGGGCGTGAATCGGAAAGACGCGCTCGACGCCCTCGTCGTTGACGATGCGGCGGACGGTGACCGACTCGTTCAATCCGCTGCCCTTGCGGGCGATGACCGTCCCGCTGAAGACCTGGACGCGTTCCTTCTCGCCCTCGACGATCTTGACCGACACGTCGACGGTGTCGCCGATCTCGAAAGCGGGGGTCTGCTGCTTGCGGCTCTTGGCCTCGACGGCCTCGATCAGTTGGTTCTGCACGACGGGTTCTCCTTTGCCTTTCCCCGCCGCACGTGACGGGGCCTGTCTGTCTGAATGCTCAGTCTCAATCCAAGAGGTCCGGCCGACGCTGTTCGGTTCGCAGCCGGGCCTGTTCCATTCGCCAGCGGTCCACCTTCGCGTGGTCCCCGCCGATCAGCACTTCCGGCACGTCCAGCCCGCGATAGCTCCGCGGGCGGGTGTACTGCGGATACTCCAGCAACCGCTCGCCGTCAGGGCCCAGCGGGCGGAACGACTCCTCGTGGGCGCCGTCCTCGGCCCCCAGGGCCCCGGGGATCAGCCGCGTCAGGGCGTCGATCACCAGCAGCGCGGGAACCTCCCCGCCGCTGACCACCACGTCGCCCACGCTCATCTCCAGATCCACGGCTTGGCGGATCCGCTCGTCGAATCCCTCGTAGTGCCCGGCGATCAGCATCAGCCGCTCGTGCCGGGCCAGCGTCTCCGCCAGCTCCTGGCCGAACCGCCGGCCCTGCGGAGTCAGCAAGATGCGGATCGGCAGCGCCGGGTGCGTCGCGGCGACCGCGTCGATCGCCTCGCAAACCGGCGCGGGCATCATCACCATCCCCGGCCCGCCGCCGAACGGCTTGTCGTCCACGCTGCGGTGGCGGTCGCGGGCGAAATCGCGGATGTCGGTGCAGACCAAGTCGAGCAGGCCCGCCGACCGGGCCCGTCCCACGATCGAGTGGCGGCACGCGCCGTCGATGACCGCGGGAAACAGCGTCAGCACGTCGATCCGCATGGGCGACCTCAGAGGCCTGACGCGCTCAACCGGTCTGGTCGGCCGCGCTCCCCTTCGGGTCGCGGCCGAACGAGCAGGCCGACGCGAGAAGCTACTTGCTCTTGGCCGCGATGCCCTGCTTGTTCAGCAGCTTGGCAACGGTCTGGGACGGGACCGCGCCGACGCCGAGCCAGTATTCGACCCGCTCGCGGTCGACCTGGACAGCCTTGGCCGGGTCTTTCTCGATCGGGTCATAGGTGCCCAACTGCTCGATGACGCGCCCGTCGCGCGGGCTGCGGCCGTCGATGGCGTTGAGCCGGTAGTAAGCCCGGTGACGCCGCCCAAATCTCTTGAGTCGCAACTTGACTGCCACGGAATCTCCTTTGCAGGCCTGCTTCGGCCCGCGTGCCAAACCCCTGCCTTACTTGCGCCGCTTGCGATGCTGGCGGCGTTCCTTCTTGCTCAGTTTGCCGGCTGAGGAGGTCCCCAGCTTCGGCCCGCCCTTGATCTTGGGCATCTTGGCCCCGAGCAGGTCCATCTTGCCCATCTGCTGCATCATCTGCATCCGGCCTCGCATGTCCTGGCCGGCCATCATCTTGGTCATCCGCCGCATCTGCTCGAAGCCCTTGAGCAACTGGCTGACGTCGGCGGGCTCGGTGCCGCTGCCGGCGGCGATCCGCCTCCGCCGCGAACCGTCGATCACCTCCGGCCGCTCCCGCTCCTGGCGGGTCATCGAGGAGATGATCGCCTCGGTCTGGTCCATCTCCCGGTCGTCGATGTCCAGGCCCTTCATCTGATCGCCCAGCCCCGGGATCATGCTGAGCATCTGCTTGAGCGGGCCCATCTTCCGCATCTGCTGGAGCTGGTCGCGAAAGTCGTCCAGGGTCAGTCGGCCCTTTTCGAGCTTCTCGGCCATCTCGGCCTGCTTCTCGGCGTCCAGCTCCTGCTGGGCCTTCTCGACCAGCGTGAGCACGTCGCCCATGCCGAGAATGCGGCCGGCCATCCGGTCAGCGTGGAACTCCTCCAGCCCCTCGAGCTTCTCGCCGACGCCGATGAACTTGATCGGCTTGCCGGTGACGGCCTTGACGCTCAGGGCGGCGCCGCCGCGGGCGTCGGAGTCGAACTTCGTCAGGATCACGCCGTCCAGTTCCAGACGCTCGTTGAACGCCTTGGCGCTGTTGACCGCGTCCTGCCCGGTCATCGCGTCAGCCACCAGGTAAATCTGGTGCGGCTGGACGACCGCGGCGATCTTGCCGACCTCGTCCATCAGCTCGGCGTCGACGTGCAGTCGGCCGGCCGTGTCGACGATCACCACGTCGCAGCCCTGGTCGCGGGCGAACTTCACCCCGTCACGGGCGACAGCGACGGCGTTCTTCGTCCGGTCGTCGCGGTAGACCGGGGCCTCGATCTGGTCGCCGAGCGTCTGCAACTGGTCGATGGCCGCCGGACGCTGGAGGTCCGCCGCCACCAGGGCCGGCCGCTTGCCGCGCTTCTTGCAGAAGACCGCGAGCTTGGCGGCCGTGGTCGTCTTGCCCGAGCCCTGGAGGCCGGCCAGCATCAGCACGGTTGGGCCCGGGGAGACGAAGTGAATCTTCGAGTCCACCGGCCCCATCAGCTCGACGAGCTGATCGTGCACGATCTTGATCATCAACTGGCCGGGGTGGAGGCTCTTGATGACCTCCTGCCCGCGGGCCTTTTCCATCACCTGGTCGCAGAACCTGCGGACGACCTGGAAGTTGACGTCGGCTTCCAGCAGGGCGGTCCGGACCTCGGCCATCGCCTCGGCGACGTTGGCGTCGGAGATCTTGCCCCGCCCGCTCAGTCGCCGCAGCACGCCGGAGAACTTGTCCTGGAGCGCCTCGAACATCCTGCTCCGCCCATTCCAGTCGCCCGCCGGGGCGCAGGGATTACCCGTCTCCCGCCCAAGGCGGGAATCGCGTATTCTAAGGTTGGGTTAGGGGTTATTCAACACTTTTCGGGCCCGAACGCCGGGCCGTCGAGTCCGCCGCGCCAGGCCGGCGGAACACGGATTTCACGGACCAGATGCGGATTCCGCCGGCGGACAGTCAGGCGGGCCCGCAGAGATTCCTTGAGTAGACTGCCCCGCCCCAGCAATCCCCGTCCATCCGTGAAGTCCGCGCTCCCCCGCGCCGTCGGCCGCCAGGCGGGACGACAGGGGCCGCGCTCACTTGTCTTGGGCCTGCTGCTTCTCAACCTGCTTCTGGATGATCTGGACGTTGCCCTGCACCTGGATCTGCTGGCGAATGATGATCTGACCGTTGTTCATCGGCATGATCACGCCGTTGCGGAGGTTGTTGTTGTCGTTGCCGTCGTCCTCGGTCGGCTTGAGCGTCGAGTTCTGCGGCACGAGGAACGTGACCCGGTTGTAGTGGTCCTGGACGGCCACGCCCGGACTCATCGGGGCAAGCTGGAACTGGGCGCTGTTGGTCACCTTCATCGGAATCTTCTTCTCGCACCGCCCGCGCCCGGGGGCCCGGTCGTAGAAGTTCACCGACATCTCGAAGACGTTGCGGCCGTTGGCCATCACCGGGCGGCCTCCGTTGCTCTGCACCGAGGCGACCAGGTAGTCCTGGCTGAGCACGACATCGCGGATGATGTCCTGCTCCAGGATGGAGGCGTTCCAGCTCAGCCGCCCGCGCTCGGCGTCGACGCACGCCAGCAGGTTGTTGGCGAACACGTACACATCCTCGCCGCTGTAGATCAGCCTCGGGTAGCCGTTGATCGCGCCGTGGTGGAAGGTCGGGATGTCCTCCTGCCAGACGCACTTGCCTTTCTGATCGAAGCTGTACTTGGCGACGCGGACCTTGGTTCCGAAATTGCCCGTGGCGATCACCCCGTCGTCGGTCACCGCCAGGCTGGTCTGCGGATTGACGACCATGAAGTCCAGGTCGATGCTCCAGGCCTGCCGACCGGTGGCGATGTCGAAGGCGATGATCTGGTTTCGACCGGCCGCGACCGCGATGCGCCCCTCCGCGTCGGCGCCGCACCAGTTGAAGGTGAAGTTGGGCAGCGTCATCTTGTGCATCGAGTTGCCCGTCCGCGTGTCCAGCACCTGGAGCAACATGCCGTTGCCTTCGCGGGAAATGTAGCAGGCCACGCGCTCGTTGACGAACGGCATGAAGTTCACCATGGCCGGCAGGTTGAACTCGCTCTGGAGCCGGCCGCGGTCAAGGTCGACGATGAACCCCCGCCCGCGCATCGGCAGTGCCAGCAGCAGGTTCTCGTGCCGGGCGAAGTAGCGAAGCGGCTCGTTGGGCACGCCGTTCTTGCTCTCGACCGACCAGACGACGTCGCCGGTCTCCGGGTCGATCGCCTTGATGCGATGGAGCTGGGCGATGATGGCCTTGTCGTCGTGGTAGGTCACAAGCTGGGCCATGCTGCTGCGGTCGGCCTCGCGCTTCCAGATCTGCTTGTCGCCCTTCTCCAGCCGGTAGCCGCGCAGCTCCCACCCGGCGCCGGTCCAGGCCGACACCATCGCCACCTCGCCGAACGCCCCGGCACTGGTGCCGATCAGCGGGGTGAGCAGCCGGAAGTTGCCCGATCCGGTCAAGCTGGGCCCGATCTTCAAGTCCGTCTGAACGTTGGGCAGCAGAGCGAGCATCCCCGGGTGTTCCTTCTTCATCCGGGCGTAGTGGTCCTCGAAGCTCATCTCGCGTCCTTCGAGCAGCACCTTCACGTCGCCGTAGTTCCGACGCCCGGCGTTGACGAACGAGAACGCCTTGCTGATCGCCCGGCGGGAATAGATGGCCGACAGCCGCGGATCGGGCCCGGGGTTGGCGGCGAGCTTGGCGCTCTGCTGGAGCTGATAGGTCGCCAGCAGCGTCAGCGCCTGGATGTCCTGCTGCGGGTTGGTTTCGAGCACGGCCGAGTACTCGCGCCGGAAGCCGCGGAGCAACTCGGTTGCCGGATCGTATTCGGTCGCCTGGGCGTAGTGGGCCGCGAGCCGGAATATCTCGTCCCGCGTCCGCGTCGCGTTGGGATAGCGGTCGACCAGCCTGGCCAGTTCGTCCCAGTTGTTCGTCGCGAGGGCCTGGTCGTAGTCCAGGCCGGCCCGGACGGCCACCGCGTGGTAGACGTCATAGCCGTTGCGGGCGATCAGCCGGTCGATCTGGTCCTGGGCGTAGGGCCCGGCGTCCATGACGGCCGACGGATCCGGATGGTAGATCGACGCCCGCATCTCCGGGTCGGTGATGATCTCCTGGAAGTATCCGACCGACTTGGCCGGGTCGCCCTGGTCTTCCCAGTATTCAGCCAGCCGGATGCGATAGAGCACGTAGCCCTCGACGTCCGGCGGGCAGAGGCTGGCCATCGTCAGCAGTTCCAGTGTCGACTTGGCGTCCTTGTTCCAGGTCCGCTGGGCGAACTTGAGGGCGTAGCTGAACACCTCGCGCTTCAGTTTGGGATCGGTCAGCGACGCGAAGCCGCCGGCCACCTCGACCGCCCTGGTCAACTGGGCCTGAGCCAGTTCCATCCGTCCGGTCGCGTAGGCAAGCTGGCCGTAGTCCAGGTAGTTCTTGGGGTCGTTCGGATTGCGGGCGATTGCCCTCTCGGCCGTCGCTTTGGCGACCTCCCACTCGGCGAACCCGCTGATGCGCTGGCTGTTGGCGGTGATGATGTGCATGCCGGTCAGCACGATCGAGCCGGCCACCTCGCTCTTCCACATGAAGCCTTCCTGGCGCTCCTTGGCGTCGGGGTCCAGCGCCACCCGCAGCAACTGCCGGTCCGTCGGAATGTAGAGGTAGCGCTGGGTCAGGAATCCGCGGGCGACCGGATCGTGGCCGAGCGACTCGGCCCATGCTCGGCGGTTGCTCACCAGGTCCCAGCAGATCAGTTGCGTGCCGCAGGCGTAGAGTCGCCCGTTGACGATGCCGTACAACTCGCCGGCGTCGAAGAGGTCCTTGTTTCGGCTGATCGTGTGAATGACGCGGCCGGTCTGGCTGTCCAGCACGAGCAGGCTCTTGCCGTCGGTCGGCAGGCTGACGACCCGCCCGTTCCACAGCAGCGTGGGGGCCATCCGCCAGTTCTTGCCGGTGTCGCCCTGGGGGGCGGCCATGTAGCGGTAACGCGGATCGGTCTTGGGCACGTTGCGATCGTAGAGCCTCAGCCAGCGGACCAGGCCGTTGTCGGCCGCCACCGCCGCCACCGCCCCCAGGTTGGTGGTGACATAGACCGTGTTCCCGTCAGCCGACGCGATCGGCACGGTCGTCGAAGGGACGTAGCCGTAGCCGTATCCGGTGGAGGACTCGATGAGCTGGCGGTGCCAGAGGCACTTGCCGCTGCGGGTGTCGATGGCAATCAGGTGGCAGCTCTCGAACACCTGTGCCCGCAGCACGCGGCAGACGAAGTAGACCGTGCCGCGGTGAACCAGGGGCGAACCGCCCAGACTGGCCCCCAGCAGATCGGGCACGCTGTTGACGTCGAACCGCCACAATTCGCGCCCGCTGGTTGCGTCCAGGCAGACCAGGCCGGCCGGCGGGGCCGTGCCCCCGCGGTTGTAGGGGTTGTAGCTGCTCGGGTGGCTGTAGGTGATGTACAGCCGGTCGTCACAGTACGTCGGGCTGAACAGTTCGGGGACAAATGCAGCCCGTCCGTAATACTGCACCATCGCCCCGCTGCCGGGCAGGATGTTGTCGTTGCGCCACAGCGGCGTGCCGCTGGTGGAGGTGAAGGCGAACGCCCCGGCCGGCGAAGTCACGTAGACGACCTCGTTGTGAATGACCGGCTGGATCAGCGCCCGCACCCGCAGCGACTGGGTGCCGTAGCGGGCCCGCTGCACGTCGTTCCGCTTGTCCTGCTCGCTGCTCTTGTGCTGATCGAAATGCCACATCTCCGCGCCGAAGTCGAGATAGACGTCGGACACGCTGGTCCGGTCGGTCCCGCCGCCGAGGGTCGGATATTCGCCCGGACGCAGGCGGTGCGTGTCGCTGGGCGTCTGCACCACGCTCTCGCGCTCGACCCAGTCGGCCAGTTTGCCTGACCGGTCGCCGAAGAGATTGGGCTGGTCGGCGAACTCGTGCGCCAGCCGGTCGCGCATCACCTTGGCCTCGTCCTTCTGACCGTCCCAGCTCAGTGCGACGGCCAGCTTGGCCACGATCGGCGCGACGCTGCCCAGCCCCTTGCGGGTGAGGGTTTCGTCGGCCAGCAGGTGCCGCCACAGGTCGATGGACATCGATATCCTGCCGGCCTCCATCGCCCGCTCCGCCGCCTGGTCCGCCGCCTGGGCCCCGATGCTGCTGATCCAGTAGAGCCGTGCGACCTCGGCCATCCGCGCCGGGTCGTGCGACGCCTGGGCGTCGTCGTAGGCCTGGCGGGCAACCGCGTCGTACAACCGGCGATAGACCGCGATGCCGTCGAACGGCCAGGAGGCCAACTCGCGGCTGACGTACTCCGCGACGCTGATGTAGACGTCCTGATCCTGTGCGACCAGCTTGTCGCCGTACTTCTCCTGGACCTCGTTCAGCAGAAGCGCCGCCTGTTCCCATTCCTTCGCGTCGGCCAGCCGCTTGGCACGCTTGATTTTCTCCATCGCCTCGCCGCTCTCGGGCACGTAGACGCCGGAGGTGAACATGCGAGATCCGTCGGATCCGTCCGCCTGTTGGGCCTGTTTCTGGGCCGGCTGAGCCCAGACTACAGCGTGCAGAATCATCGCCAGCAATGCGACGGCCAACAGCGATAGGAAGTGGGTCTTATTCATGGCACGACTCGGATTGGGTGCAGGGAATCCACCGTGACTCCCCGTGGGAGACATCTTCATATCATAACGCACTGCCGGGCCAAATCTAACACCCCTTCGGCTGCGATTTCCCCGGCCACTTGCGGTTGGACGCACCCGGTCTCGGCGAGTTCCCCTGCGTCCGCGTAAGCCCGGCCGCAACAGGCCCCTCAGCCGCGCCCCCCTCAACACAGAATGCATGCCAAGGGCGTTTCCTTTGCGCAGGATCGACGAGGCCGATTCGATCGACCCCGGGTCGACGCGCCCCGGCCGATCGCGTCAGATCGCATTGGCCGGGCTATTTTCCAAATCCTTGCGGCCCAACATATTAGAATACAGGCCAATACAGTCTGTTACAGAGTGGAGGCTGGCGGCCGGCTACTGGAAATACCGGCCCAGGATCGGGCGAAGCTTCTCCACCTCGGCCGGGTCGACCTTGGACTTGTCCGACCAGACCGCCAGCTTCAGGGCCTCCTCGCAGGCCGGGTCGGGCGGCAGGTCGCGGACGCGCGGCGCCGCCGCCCGCATCAGGCTGATGGCCGCCTCGGTCGCCCGGTTCAGGTTGCCGATGATCGTCGAGAGCAGTTGTTCCTTGCTCTCGCCCGGCGGGGTCGGCCGCCAGCAGTCGTAGTCGGTCGGCAGGGCGACCAGGGCGTAGCAGATTTCGGCTTCGC
Source organism: Phycisphaerae bacterium (assembly GCA_022072085.1). GTDB lineage: Bacteria > Planctomycetota > Phycisphaerae > JAJVII01 > JAJVII01 > JAJVII01. Next base: position 42,564 of record JAJVII010000029.1, on the reverse strand, counting down.
GGGCCAGCTTGGCTTCGGGCATGCAGGTCATGCCGATCAGGTCGCCGCCCCAGGCGCGGTGCATGAGGCTCTCGGCCCGCGTGGAGAACTGCGGGCCCTCCATGCAGACGTAGGTTCCCTTGGGATGCACGCGGGCCTTGACCTCCGAGGCGCAGTCGATCAGAAGATCGCGCAGCACGTCGCTGAACGGGTCGGCGAACTCGACGTGTCCGACCACGCGGTCGAAGAACGTCGACGCCCGGCGGAACGTCTTGTCGATCACCTGGTCGGCGACGACCAGTTCGCCGGGATGGATGTCCTCGCGCAGGCTGCCGGTGGCGCCGCTGGCGATCAGGTGGCGCACGCCGAGCGTCTTGAGCGCGTAGATGTTCGCGCGGTAGGGAACCTGCGACGGGTTGAGCAGGTGGCCCGGCCCGTGACGCGAGATGAACGCCACCGGCGTGCCGGACCATTCGGTCAGCAGGATCCGGTCGCTGGGCGGACCGAAGGGGGTGCCGACCTCGACCCACTGGCCGTCGGACTGCTCACGCAGGGCCTGACCCAGCCCCGAGCCGCCGATGATCCCCAGACGCTGCACGTCGCTGCCTGCCGCCATCATGCCTCCTCGCTGGAACGGGTGTCGGCTGTCACTGCTGCTGTCCGTTAACCGCCGGCGGCGGATTGTGGCGGCGCTGCTCCTCCTCGTAGCGTCGCCTGGCCGCCGCCAGTTCCTCGATGGCGTCCCGCACGGTGTGCAGCGGGATCGCCTCGACTTCCGGTTTCTCCATCGTCCCGGTCACGCGATACTTCATCAGCTCCTCGCCGGCGCCGCTGAACAGTTCCTCCAGCACGTTGGTCCCGCTGCCGGACTTGTTGGGCTCGCCAGCCACCAGCGTCATGTCGAGCTTCTTGTCGCCCCAGTTCATCGTCCCGGTCCCGCGCAGGGCCAGCACCGGGTCGCGCATGACGATCTCCTCAAAGGTCACGCGGTCGCCGTTGAAGTGGAAGACCATCTGGGCCGCCTGGCTGGAGCCCGGCTTGCGGACGAGGTTGCCGGCGTTGAGAATCTTGAGCACAGTCGGAACCTCGTAGATCTGCGCCCGGGTCAACTGGAACTCCCCGTCGCCATAGCGGCTGCCGCGGTTGGCCTTGCCGTTGACGTTGATGTTGCCCGACAGCAGGCCGGCCGCCTTGACCCGGTCGTCAGGCTGACGACCGCGGTTGATCAGTTCGTTGATGCCCAGGTCGTGGACCGCCAGCGACACGGCGTAAGGCAGGTCGCCCTCGCCGCTGCCGAAACGGGCCATTCCGTTGAACTGTCCGCCGTAGGCCCGGCCGGTCAGCCCGCCGATCCTCAGTTCGTCGCTGCGGGCATCCTGCACCATGCCGCCTTCGGGGGTGCGCACGTCGGTCAGGCGATGGCCGGACGCGGTCACCTCAGCCAGGTTGAGCTGCCCGACGAAACCCGACGACGCGCCGGGGATCAGGATGCCCTTGCCCGAGATCGTCCCGGTCAGTTCCTCCAGGCGGATGCCCATCACGGCCCGCGCGTTGCGCAGGTCCAGGCGTCCCTGGTAATACCACTGCCCGGTCTCGCCCAGCGGCGTGTAGACCAGCCGCGTCAGGTTCAGGTCGAAGTCGCCGCCGGGCAGGATCGTGTTCCACTTCCGCCGCGCCCGCCAGGGAATCGTCCGCCGCAGCGTCTCGTCGAACCGCATGTTGCGGGCAACGATCTTGACGTCCAGCTTCGGCTTGGCCGTCTGTCCGGGCTGGAGGTCGAGGTTGTCCACGCCGGGCCAGACCTTGCCGGCCACGCTGATCTGCCGCTTGCCCTGCTCCTCGGTGACGTCCAGCAGTGTCACGTCGCCGGGATGGATGATGACCTGCCCGGTCACGCGGTCCAGCGGGTAGGGAAACTGGGCGTAGCGGATGCCGTTGCCCAGGCAGGTGACGGTGACGACGACGTCCATCTCCGGCCGGGGCTTGTCGGGCGCCGGCGCCGCCCCCTGGCTGATGGCGACGTCCAGTCCGACCCAGCCGGAGGGGTTGAACTGCCGCCACTGCTCCTGGGCGCCCGGCTTGAGGGCCTTGTAGAGGTCGTCGTCCAGCGGCACGCGGTCGGAGCGGATCATCAGCCGCGTCTTCTCGCCGCGGGCCAGGCCGATCCCCCCCTGCCCGCTGATCGGCACGCCGTTGTGCTGGCCTTCGATGTCCGACAGCTCCAGCCGCCCGGACGTCAGGTGGACGCGCCCGGTCATGTCGGTCAGTCCGTAGGGGAAGCCGTCGTAGTTCAGACGCCCCCTGGTCAGCTTGCCATAGATGTCCAGCGCCAGCGGGCCGCCGGGCTTCTTGACGATGCTGCCGACCAGTTCGGCCCTCCCGCTGATGTGATACTGCCGCAGCGTCCCGGCGATGTCCTCGGGCAGCGCGTTCCAGAGCGTGTCGTCCAGCGACGCCGACGGGCAGACCACGTCGAGCTTCACATCCGCGCCGTCGGGCCCGCGGATGATTCGGCCGTCCATCATCACCTTGCCCAGCACGTCGTCAGGCTGAAGGTGCAGCGGCATCAGCAGCATCTTGCCCAGCGCCACGCCGTTGGGGATCAGCGTGACCTCCCCGGAGACGACGCGGACCGGATAGGGGAACTTCTCGAACGTCATGTTCACGTCGTGCAGCCGGATCGAGAACTCGGTGCGGCTGTGGGCGTCGGGGCTGTCTTCGCTGGTGACGCGGCAGTCGAAGTCGAACCGCCCGCCGCTGAGCCCCAGTTCCCGGATCACGTCCAGGTACTTCGCCTGGGAAACCGAGAGCACCTGCTCCATGTCCTTCTGGCTGTCCACGAGGTTCTCGCCGACGACGTGGACGTCCATCGGATGCTGATACCGGCCTTTGAAGTGGACCGCCCCGTCGACGCGCAGCCGCCCGCCGTCCGGCCGCGTGCCGCGGATGTTGGTCAGCACGGCCGCGCCCAGGATGTTGTCCACCACGACCGTGCCGGTCAGGTGCTCGAACCGGTAGGGATACCATCGGTAGCTGGCCGACGCGTCCAGCAGGTGCACCGACGCCACAACGTGCACGTCCTCGGGGCCGCCGGTGAACTTGCGCTCGATGTCCACCCCCACCCAGGCCAACCCACGCGGGTCGAACTGGTTCCAGATGCGGCGCACCTGCGGGTCGATGCTCGAGAAGAACTCGCGGTCCTCGGCCCGGAACTCGAAACGGGGCATCTCCAGGTGCAGGTCGAACGGCGCCGACGTGTCGCGGAACGCGCCGTAGCTGCCCGAGAGCGTGAACGCCTGCCCGTGAACCAGGCCGTGCACGTCCTCGAAGCGAATCTCCTCGCGCCGCGGCTCGGGGGCCGACCCGTCGGACGTGCGGCGGACGGCCTCGCGGGTCACGACGATCCGGCCGAACACCCGCGTCAGCTCCAGCGGCGGCGGCGACGCCCAGGTTCCGTCGCTTCGCTTCTCGCCGCGCAGCCCCAGCGTGTCCAGCGGCAGCAGCATCCGGTTGCCTTTGAGGTCGATCGTGCCCACGCTGGCGCCGGACTGGGCGTCGAATCGGCCGCTGGCCCCCAGCGACCCCTCGATGCCAAACTTGCGGATCGCCTGCTCCACCTCCACCATCAGCGGCAGCTTGGTCAGTTCCAGGTTCTCGGCCTTGGCCCAGATGCTCAGCGGGTTGAGCGAAACGCCGCCCTCCAGCGGCTCGAGTTCCTCGGCCGTTCGCCCCATCTGGCCGCGGATCACATAGGCCTCGGGCCGGTCCGGATCGGGCGTCAGCGTCACGTTGAGCGCCAGCTCCCGGTCCACCTGGTCGTCGTCGGAATGGGCCTCGCCCTCCATCCGCACGTAGCGGACGTAGCGGGCCTCGCGAAGCTCGATGATCGGAAACTGCGTGATGTCGATCCTATCCCGCCGCGGGCCCAGCACGTCCGGCTGCGAGTTCGGCGTCTCGCCCGACAGCAGCACCTGGCGCAGCGTCGGGCGCAGGGCGACCATGCGGCTGACCTTCAACTGCCCGCGCACCAGCGACGCCGGGTCGACCTCCAGCAGCACCTCGTCGGCCATGAACATCGCGTCGCGGTTGACGTCGTAGTATTTGCGCCCCTGGTCGCTCCTGGGCAGCACGACGACCTTGTAGAGACGAATCCCCTCGAACGGCGAGAAGCTCGCCCGCCCGATGCGCACATCCAGGCCGGTGAGCTTGGTCAGGAACTCCTCGGTCAGTTTCTCGACGCGCGTCGGGCGGGTGTAGTAGAAGCCGGCCCAGACCGCCGAGATCAGCACGAACAGCAGCAGCAGGCCGATGGTGCGGCGGCGGCGCGAAATCGTCCGCCAGAATCGGCGGCTGCGATATCGCCGGGCGGCCAGCAACCGCCGCCTCCGCGTGCGTCGTCTCAGGTCGTTCTGTATGTCCATCGGCGGTCAGTGTCTCGTGCCAGGTTCGGTTCGCGCCTATGGTAACCGACCCGCCGCCGGATGGAACAGAGGATTTCGCGCAGCCCGGTCACCGATCGAAGTCTTCCAGGCTCAGCCGGGCCACCGTTTGCGTCAGGCCGTGCACGCGGACGCGCTCGTCGATCCGCTGGCCCATCACCCAGATCGGGCCGAGCTGGTCGCACAGCAGGCAGGTCAGCGTCCGCTCGTGCATCGGGACCTTGCGGTCGGTCATGAAGTCGCTGACCTTCTTGGTTCCCGGCGCCCCCAGCGGCCAGAAGCGATCCCCCGCCTGCCAGTGCCGCACGATCACAGGCGGGCGGACCCGCTCGGCGTCGATCAGCTCCTCGCGCGGGCCCTTGGTCGCCCGGAACTCCTCCAGCAGCCCGGGCCGATTCTGCTCCGTGCTCACGACCAACGCCATCCGGCGCAGCGGCAGTTCCGTTCGGCCGGGCCAGTTCACCGCCAGACTGCCCTCGCACTCGGCCTGGAGTCGGAACTGCGGATCCTCCTCCCCGCCCCGCCGCAGCACCAGCAGCGGGCCGCGGCGCTCGGCCACCAGCTTGCCCGGCAGGTGGACCTGTTTGCCGTCGGCGTCCTGGGCGGCCAGCCGCATGACCGCCTTGAGGTGCCGAAGGCCGATCTCCGCTTCGCCAGAGCCCTGCGAGATGATCGCCTGGCGGATCAGCTCGGCCTGGAGGATCAGCCGCTTGCCCGTCAGCCCGCGGGCGTTCAGGCTCAGTTCCACGTCGGTCCGGTCGACGACCAGCGTGCCGAGCATCCGCCGGGCCGTCTCGCCGATGTATTGATCGACCCAGCCGGACAGTTCGCCCAGCCGCAGCAGCGCCCCGACGACGCCGGGGTTGGCCACCACGCCCAGAAGCGGCATCAGTTCATTGCGGATCCAGTTGCGGGTCGGCTCGCTGGCCAGGTTGCTCGCATCGGTTCGGCTGGGGATGGCGTTCACCTCCAGCACGCGGGCGAGCAGGCGTCGGCGGAACGAGAGCAGCGGGCGGATCAGCCGGATCGCCCGGCCGTCCGCGAGCAGCGCCCCGGCCGCCAGCGGCCGGCTGGCCGGGATGCCCGCCAGTCCGCGCGGGCCGGTGCCGCGGAGGATGCGGTGCAGGATCGTCTCGGCGTTGTCGTCGGCGTGATGCCCGGTCGCGACGGCGACGCAGTCGTGCTCGCGGGCCGCCTGGGCGAAGAAGTCGTAGCGGGCCACGCGAGCCGCCAGCTCGAAGCCGCCGCCGTCGGAACCCGTGCGGGCCGGCACGTCCACCCGCCGCGTCACGACGGGCAGGCCCAGCCGACCGGCCTGCTCGATGACGAACGCCTCGTCGCCGTCGGAGGCCTCGCCCCGCGTCTGGTGGTTGAGGTGGGCGACGACAAGGCGCAGGCCCATCGCGTAGGCCTGGCTGACCCCGGCCATGCCGTGCAGCAACGCCATCGAGTCCGGCCCGCCGCTGACAGCCAGCAGCACGCCATCGCCCGGCGCGATCAGCGACTGCTCGGTGGCGGCGCGGTGCAGTTGTCGAAGGAATCGTCCCATCCGCATGGATCGGCTCTCCCGGAGATGCGCCCCGTATGATATGATGCGCCCGGTCGCTTGTAAATCCGCGAAGACGGAGAAGGCGTCCGCAGATTACGCAGATTTCGCAGATTTCGGACAAGACAGAGATCCCACGAAGGGCCACGAAGAACCACGAAGTTCTGAAGCAGAGAAGATTCTGATTTGAATTTCGGTCTCTCTCTTCGTGGTCCTTCGTGGCCCTTCGTGGGCAGTCTTCTCTTCTGAATCTGCGCAATCAGCGTAATCTGCGGATGAGTTTCTTCTCTGTGTTCTTCGTGGCTCCGTGGTGAAGGTCTTCGTTTTTCGATCGGGTCTCGCGTGAAGCGAATCCTTTCAACTCGTCTGCTGCCGGCGATGCTGATCGCCCTGGCGGCCGCGGCGTCGACGGCCCGGGCGGCTGACGACGACTATGACAAGCTCTTCGACCCGGCTGAGGCCCAGAAGTATCAGCACAAACCGAAGGACCTGACCGAAACCATCGCCGAGCACGCAACGACGCAGCCAGCCGCCGCCTCGCAACCCGACGACGAGGCGACCACGCAGCCGGAGTCCCCCTTTGCCGATCCGGGCGTCGGGCGCCGCGACCTGCTGCCCGGCTACATCGAGCTGAGCGACAGCCGCGTGCTGGCCGGCCGCATCTACACGACCCGCGACAAGCCCTGGAGCGTTTACGACGCCGCGAGCAAGAGCTTCCGCCGCATCCCGCCGGTCGTCGTCGCCCGCATCGACGTCGAGTTGATCTGGGAGCGCGACCAGCCGGAGTGGCGGTGGAAGGAAGGCGGCAGCGACGAGAAGGTCTACACCGGCCGAACCTATCCCGCCCGGCTGCTGGAGTTCACCTATACGCTGGTCAACGGCATGAAGATCGCCGGCACGGTGCAGCAGCCGATCTACGTCCTGCCGCCCGGCAGCGACGACCCCGTCCGCTTCATCCTGCACGAGCGGCAGAAGGGCGAGCTGGGCCAACCGCTGGCCGACCTGCCCTACGTCGAACACGTCGTGCTGGGCCAGGCCGCCCAGGCCGAAGGACTGGCCAGGATGAAGCAGCAGGCCGACGCCGCATCGAAGGCCCCGCCGACCACGCAGGCGGCCGCCGAGTTGCCGCCCGGCTTCACGCGGGTGCTGGCGGAGAATCCCAAGGTGCTGGACGACCTGATCACGAAGTACGAAAACGTCCGAGGCCTCCGCGTCCACCACCTGGGCAAGTTGCGTTTCGAGTTGCTCATCCCGCCCAAGCCGTCGCCCCCCGCCAAGCCGTAGGCGCTTCCTCCTCTGGTCTTTTGCCGCGAGTCCCCTTATCCTACTTGGCGGCCTTGGCGTCCTTCTCTGGGCGCCCTGGCGGTTGCCTTTTTCGGAGACGCGCAGTGGCCATCGCATACTTCGACTGCTACACCGGCGCCAGCGGCGACATGATCCTGGGGGCGATGATAGACGCGGGGCTGGACGCCGATCTGCTGGCCGCCGAACTCGACCGGCTGCACCTGCCGGGCTTCCGGATTCGCGCCGCCAAGGTCGTCAAGCAGGGCTTCGCCGCAACGCAGTTCGAGGTTCTCAGCCCCGAGACGGGCAAGCCGGTGGACCTGGCTGAGCACCCCGACCTCGAACCGCCGCCCGAGCCGCAGCCGCACGCCCACGGCAAGCGCTCGCACAGCCACGACCACGCCGGCCCGCACCGCCACCTCGACGACATCCGCCGCATCATCCAGGGCTCGGACCTGGCAACGCCGGTCAAGCAGCGCGCGGTGCGCATCTTCACGCGGCTGGCCGAGGCCGAGGCCCGGGCCCACGGCATCGGCGTGGACGAGGTCCACTTCCACGAAGTCGGCGCGGTGGACGCGATCGTCGACGTCGTCGGCGCGAGCATCGGCGTCGAGCTGCTGCACCTGTCGCGGATCGTCTGCTCGCCGCTGCCGCCGGGCTCGGGGACCGTCAAGTGCGCCCACGGCGAAATGCCCGTGCCCACGCCCGCGACGGCCGAGTTGCTCAAGGGCGTGCCGCTGGCGCCCAACCGCAATCCGGGCGAGCTGCTGACGCCCACGGGGGCAGCCATCCTGACCACGCTCGCCGACGAGTTCAGCCCGGCCCCGCCGCCGCGGATGACGCTGTCGGCCATCGGCGTCGGCGCCGGCACGCGCGAGGGCCGCCAGGTCCCCAACCTGCTTCGGCTGATGATCGGCCAATCGGAAGCCGCCCCGGCTGACGAGTCCGGCCCGACCGCCGACACCGTCACGGTGATGGAGACGAACCTGGACGACATGGACGGCGAGGCGATGGGCCACTGCTTCGAGCTGCTGCTGCGGGCCGGGGCCCTGGACGTCTGGGCGACGCCGATCGTGATGAAGAAGAACCGTCCGGCCTACATGCTCTCGGTGATGTGCGAGTCGGGCAGCGACAAAGAGGCCGCCTGCCGCGGCGTGCTGTTCCGGCACACCTCGACCTTCGGCGTGCGCGAGACGCGGATGGCCCGCCGCAAGCTCGCCCGCGAGCAGGTCAGCGTGGACACGCCCTTCGGACCGGTCCGCGTGAAGGTCGGCACGCTGGACGGCGAGGTGGTGCGGGCGGCGCCGGAGTTCGAGGACTGCCGCAAGGCCGCCGAGACCGCCGGCGTCCCGCTCAAGGAGGTCCGCCTGGCCGCCGTCGAGGCTTGGCGGCGCAGAAAACGCGGCTGACGGGCCGGCACGGGCAATTTGCAATTCCTTCTTTGGCCCCAGGCGGGTATACCATCGCTATGCAACTGGCCATGACCAACAGCCAGACTTGGATCCTCGTCGCCGGGGTGGCGGTCCTGGTCTTCTTCCTGCTGCGGGCCAACCGCCAGAAGCTGGCCAACCGCAGGGCGATCGGGGCCCCGGCCGACGACGCCGCCGACACGCGCTCCGGCGCCCGCGCCGCCCAGCAGATTCGCGACCAGCTCGACGAGCTGATGGTCCAGCTCGAGGAACTGGCCCGCGAGTCCAACGCGACGATCGAGACCCGCTCGGTCAAGCTGGAGGTGCTGATCGAGCAGGCCGACGAGCGGATCGCCCGGATGGAACAGTTGCTCAAGGACGCACAGGCCCGCCCGTCCGCCGGGCCGCAGGCCGACCCCGGGCCCGCGCCGGTGAACCCCGAGCATGAGAAGGTCTACAACCTGGCCGACGCCGGCCGAACGCCCGTCCAGATCGCCTCCCAGGTCGGACGGGACGTCGGCGAAGTCGAACTGATCCTGGCCCTGCGGGAGAAGCCGAACTCATGAGTCGCGTCTACTACCCGAGCCTGGATGAATTCCGCCGCCTGGCTGCCGGCGGCAACACGATACCGGTCTACTGCCGGCTGCTGGCCGACCAGCTTACGCCGGTGACGGCCTACCTTCGGATCGAGCGGCACGCCGAGCACGCGTTCCTGCTCGAAAGCGTCGTCGGCGGCGAGAACATCGCCCGCTACAGTTTCCTGGGCACGTCGCCGTCAGCCGGCTACCTCGCCTACGGCCGCCGCGTCCGGCACACGACGGCTGGCGGCACGCGCGAATACGAGCACGACGACCCGTTGAGCGACGTGCAGAAGCTGCTGGCCGGGCGGCGCGCGGTCCACCTGCCCGGCCTGCCGCGGTTCGTCGGCGGCATCGTCGGGTACGCCGGCTACGACGTGATCCGCTACACCGAGCACCGGCTGGCCGACACCGCCCCCCCCGACGACCGCCGCCTGCCCGACCTGATGTTCGGGCTCTACGAGAGCATGGTCATCTTCGACCACGTCTCCAAGACGATCAACGTGCTGTGCAACGGCCACGTCCAGGGCGACCCCGACGCCGCCTACGCCGACGCCTGCCGGCGCATCGACGAGCTGATCGGCCAGCTCAACCACCCCATCGAGGTGGGCGTGGGCGAGATTCCCGAGCCCGGGCGGCTGCCCGCGTTCGCCAGCAACTTCGCCCGCGCCGACTACGAGGCCGCGGTCGAGAAGTGCAAGGAATACATCCGCGCCGGCGACATTTTTCAGGTCGTGCCCAGCCAGCGGCTGACCGTCGAGACCCGGGCCGACCCGTTCAGCATCTACCGCGCCCTGCGGATGGTGAACCCGTCGCCGTTCATGTTCCTGCTCAAGAGCCCGCAGGTGACGCTGGTGGGGGCCTCGCCGGAGATCATGTGCCGCGTCGAGGACGGCGTGGTCACCAACCGCCCGCTGGCCGGCACCCGCCGCCGCGGCCGCACCGACGCCGAGGACGAGGCCCTGGCCCGCGAGCTGCTGGCCGACCCCAAGGAGCGGGCCGAGCACATCATGCTCGTGGACCTCGGCCGCAACGACGTGGGCAAGGTCGCCCAGCCCGGCTCGATCGAACTGAGCGACGTGATGGTCGTCGAGAAATACAGCCACGTGATGCACATCTGTTCCAACGTTCGCGGCCGGTTGGCCGACGGCCAGACCGCGTTCGACGCGCTCCGCGCGACGCTGCCGGTGGGCACGGTCAGCGGGGCCCCCAAGGTGCGGGCGATGGAAATCATCGACGAGGTCGAGCCGACCCGCCGCGGACCCTACGCCGGCGCCGTGGGCTACGTGGACTTCTCGGGAAACATGGACACCTGCATCGCCCTGCGGACGATGGTCATCGCGGGGGGCAAGGTCTACGTGCAGGCCGGCGGCGGCATCGTCGCCGACAGCGACCCGCCGGCCGAGTACGAGGAGACCATGAACAAGGCCAAGGCCCTGCTGCGTGCGATCGCGATCGCGGAAGCCGGTTTCGGGGGCGGCCGTCAATCAGGCGGCCAGTAGACGCCGCGTCGGTGGCGGCGGTGACGAGCGGATTGAGGAAGCCGCGACGGGTTCACGTCTTCATTCGTCATTCGGCCTTCGTCATTGATTCGACATTCGACATTCGCCATTCGACATTGCCCCCCTTCCCCCTCAGTCGTCCAGCTTCTCCGGGTCTATCGTTTTGCGGACCGTCTTGAGGCGGGCCAGCAGGGGCTCGATGATCTGGCCGGGGACCAGCTTGCTCACGTCGCCGCCCAGGTCGGCCACCTGCTTGATGAGCGTCGAGCTGATCATCGAGTATTCCTCGGTCGTCAGCACGAAGACGGTTTCGACGTTGCTGACGGCGCGGTTGGTGTAGGCGGCCCGCAGTTCGTGGCTGAGGTCGATGGTGCTGCGGATGCCGCGGAGGATAGCCGTCGCCCCGCACTTGCGGGCGAACTCGACGGTCAGCCCGCGGAAGGAGTCAGCCGACACGTTGGGCAGGTCGGCAACGACCTTGCGGATCAGGCCGACGCGTTCCTCGGCCGTGAACAGCGGGGCCTTTTCGGGGTTCTGCCCGACGGCCACGATGAGCCGGTCGAACAGCCGGGCGCCGCGCTGGATGACGTCCAGGTGTCCGCGAGTGATCGGGTCGAAGGTGCCGGGGAAGATGGCGATCTTTTCGCGGTTCATGGGATGCTCCTGCAAGAGGCCGTCGTCGCGCGGGCGGATTATAACCCCGTCGGCCATGCCTGAGGAAATGCGAAATGCAAAATGGGAAATGCAAGATGGTCAATTGAAGAGCCCGGGGGCGCCCGCCATCGGCCATCCTTCAATTCTCATTCTCCATTTGGCATTCCCCCCTGTGCAATCCGTTTCCATCCGTGAAATCCGTGTTCCTGCCCCCCTTTCCAAGCCGCCGGAAGGCCTTGAATTGCATTGACAACCCCTTCGCCCGGCTCTATATTACGACGTTTTCCTCGGGGGTCGAGGAAGCACTGTACCCCCGCTGCACAGACAACTGAGCGTGAGGCGCTATGAGCACGACGTTGGTCAAGAAAGAAGAAGCAGTCCCCGGCTGGCGGATCGTCGACGCCGAGGGCAAGGTTCTCGGCCGCCTGGCGACCCGCGTCGCCCGCACCCTCATGGGCAAAGACAAGCCGAGCTACACCCCCAGCGTGGATTGCGGCGACTACGTCGTCGTGGTCAACGCCTCCAAGATCAAGACCGACTGGCGGAGCAAGTGGAAGACCAAGCTCTACGCCCACTACACCAGCTACCCCGGCGGCCGCAAGGTCGTCACCTTCGAGCGGATGCTGGAGAAGCACCCCGAGCGGGTGATCGAGCTGGCCGTTCGGCGGATGATGCCCAAGACCCGCCTGGGCAAGAAGATGTTTCTGAAACTGAAGGTCTACCCCGGCGCCGAGCACCCGCACGCCAACCATCGCCCGACGCCGCTGGAGACGCAGTAAGTCTGAGTTCCCAACCACGCCCCGCTCCGGGGCGGTCTGAGCAGGAGTCGCATACGTGGCCGAAGAGCAGGCAACAACGCCCGTGATCACCAACCCCGCCATGCAGCAGGCGCCCGCCGGCGAGCAGACGCAGCAGGTCGCCCTGGCCCCCAGTTCCCTGCCGGGCGGATTCTACTGGGGCGTCGGCCGGCGCAAGACCGCCGTCGCCCGCGTCCGCGTCAAGCCCGGCCAGGGCAAGATCCTGGTCAACGGCCGCGAGGTCAACGACTACTTCCACGAGCCCAAGGACCGCGAAGCCGTCATCGCCCCGCTGAAGGTGACCCACACCGAGTGCCGGTTCGACATCATGGTCAACGCCAGTGGCGGCGGATTCACGGGCCAAGCCGGCGCGATCCTGCTGGGCCTGTCCCGCGCCCTGTGTGACGTCTACGAGGGCTTCGAGCAGATGCTCCGCGACGCGGGCTACATGACCCGCGACAGCCGCATGAAGGAACGCAAGAAGTACGGGCAGAAGGGCGCCCGCAAGCGGTTCCAGTTCTCCAAGCGCTGATCGACATTGGAAACCACAGAGGCTAGAGGCTAGAGACCAGAGGCTAGTGATCAGCGGCGGCCCCCGACGTGTCCCGAACAACGGGAAGCCGGGTTCCGCCACTGGCCCCTGACCTCTAGCCTCTAGCCTCTTTCCCCATCTCGTCCCATTCGCAGAGCCCACGGGAGGCGTCCTCCATGTCCAATCGCAAGTCAGCCGGAAAGATTCGCGCGGTCCTCATCGGCGGCAGCGGGTACGCAGGCTTCGAGGCCATCCGCTGGCTGCTGCGGCACCCCGGCGTCGAACTGGTCGGCATCTACGGACCGCCCAACGAACTGGGTCCGATGGAGAAGTTCTACCCCCTGCTCAGCGGCCAGGTGACGCTCAGCCAGGAACTGTTCGACGCCGACAAGGTCGCCGCCGTCGGCGCCGACGTCGCCCTGCTCTGCGTGCCGCACGTGATCGCGATGAACTACGTGCCCGCCCTGCGCAAGAAGGGGCTGCGGGTCATCGACTGGTCCGCCGACTACCGCCTGCGCGATGCCGACGAATACAAGAAGTGGTACGCCCACGAGCATACCGACACCGGCAACCTGGCCGAGGCCGTCTATGGCCTGCCGGAATACTTCGCCGACGAAATCCGCACCGCCAAGCTCATCGCCAACCCCGGCTGCTACCCGACGTGCAGCGCGCTGGGCCTGGCCCCGCTGCTGGCGGCCGGGCTGATCGAGCCGGCCGGCATCGTCGTCAACGCCATCAGCGGCGTCAGCGGCGCCGGCAGGACGCCCAAACTGGCCAACCACTACCCCGAGCGCAACGAGAGCTTCGAGCCCTACGGCGTGGGCAACCACCGGCACATGCCCGAGATCGAGCAGACGCTGGCGGCGATCATCGGCCAGCCGGTCGAACTGCTCTTCCAGCCACACCTGTGCCCGATGGACCGCGGGATGCTGTGCAGCATCTACGCCCGCCCGACAGCCGCCGGCGCCGGCAAGTCGGCCGAGGAACTGACCCAGGTCTTCCAGGACGCCTACGCCAAGGCCCCCTTCGTCCGCGTGCGGACGGACGTGCTGCCGGCGACCAAGTATGTCGCCTATACCAACTTCTGCGACGTGGCCGTGCGCGTCGCCAAGGGCCGCGTGATCGTCTTCACCGCGCTGGACAACCTCATCAAGGGCGCCAGCGGCCAGGCGATCCAGAACATGAACCTGATGTTCGGCTTCGACGAGACGGCCGGACTGATCTAGGCCCCGTCGCTCGCGCCGGGGTTCCCTTCGCGAGCAAGGAACGCAAAATGGCCAATCGAACCGTCACCGCGCCGCACGGGTTCCTCGCCGCCGGGGTCGCCTGCGGGATCAAGGTCTCGGGCAAGCCGGACCTGGCGATGCTGATGTGCGAGCGTCCAGCCGCCGCCGCCGCGATCTTCACGACCAACGTGATGAAGGCCGCCCCCGTCCGCCGCAGCCTGCGGCTCATGCCCCGCGGCCACGGGCGGCTGGAGACGGTCGTCGTCAACTCCGGCAACGCCAACGCCTGCACCGGCCGCCGCGGCGACCGTGATGCGCAGAAGATGGCGGAACTTGCCGCGGTGGCTACGGACGCGAAAGCGGAGGGCGTGCTTGTGAGCAGCACCGGCATCATCGGCCGCCCGCTGCCCATGGACGCGATCGAGGCCGGCATCGCCGCCGCCGCGGGCAGGCTGAACGCCTCCGCCGAGGCCGGCCACGCCTTCGCGACCGCCATCATGACCACCGACACGCGGGCCAAGGAGGCCTTCGCCGAGGTGAAGATCGGCGGGGCGACCGTCCGCGTCGCCGGCTGCGCCAAAGGCGCCGGCATGATCGCGCCGAACATGGCCACGATGCTGGCCTACATCACGACGGACGCGGACATCGCGCCGTCGCTGCTGCACGCCGCGATTGTCGACGCCGCCGCCGACACTTTTAACGCCATCACCGTGGACGGGCACAACTCGACTAACGACACGCTGGCCGTGCTCGCCAGCGGGCTGGCCGGCAATCGGCCGATCCGCAAACGCGACACGGGCTACCGGAAACTCGCCGCCGCGATCGCCGACGCCAGCCGCCAGCTCGCCGAGGCCATCGTGCGCGACGGCGAGGGCGCGACCAAGCTGGTCCGCGTCACCGTCAGCGGCGCCGCGACCGTCGCCGACGCCGAGCGGGCCGCCCGGGCTATCGCCGACAGCCCGCTGGCCAAGTGCGCCCTGCACGGCAGCGATCCGAACTGGGGCCGGTTCACGTCGGCTGCCGGTTACAGCGGTGCGAAGTGCGACGCGGGCCACATGAAGTGCAGCATCGGGCCGGTGACCATCTTCCGCAACGGCCAGCCCGTCGCCCACGACGCGAAGAAGGTCGCCAGGCTCATGGCCGCCGACGATATCTCGATCGCCGTGGACCTCGGCGCCGGCCGGGCGAGCAAGACCATCCTCACCTGCGACCTCAGCCGCGAGTACATCACGATCAACGCCGACTATCACACGTGATAAACAGGGGTCAGGGATCAGAGGTCAGGGGCCAGGGCGAGGGAGGGACGCTGGACTGATCCGCATCGTTCGTCTGGGTGTCGCTTGGTTCTCGCCAACCGCCAGTGTTCGCTTACCCGCCGACAACCACCCTGCGCCCGTCGATCCGCAGTCGCCCGGCTGCAAAGAGGTTGATGGCTTCGGGGAAGGCGATCAGTTCCTGCTCGAAGACCCGGCCCGCCAGCGTGTCCGGCGTGTCGCCGGGTTTCACGGGCGTCTTACGCTGGAGGATGATCGGGCCGGCGTCATATTCGTTGTTGCAGAAGTGAACCGTGCAGCCGCTCTCGGCCTCGCCGGCCGCCAGCACGGCTTCGTGGACCTTGTGGCCGTACATCCCCTGCCCGCCGAACTTCGGCAGCAGCGCGGGATGGATGTTCATGACGCGGCCGGCGTAGCGGTCGGGGATGCGATAGAGCGAGAGGAACCCTGCCAGCGTCACCAACTCGACGCCGTGGCGGATGAGGCATTCGGTGACCGCGTCGGAGAACGGGTCGGCGCTGTCGAAGGCCTTGCGCGGGATGACCTCGACGGGCAGGCCGAGGGCGCGGGCCTTCTCGACGCCGGAGCAGTCGCGCGACGCGACGACCACGCGGATCTCGGCGTTGAGCGTGCCGGCGGCGATCCGCTCGGCGAAGTTGACCATCGTCCGCCCCGACCCGGAAATCAGCACGCCCAGCCGAACGGGGTCTGTCATGTTTCCGCCTTTCACAGAGCCTTGACCACCGCCGCGCAGCGGGCGCAGAGGGTCGGGTGCTCTGTGTCGCTTCCGACCGACTCCAGGTGCCGCCAGCAGCGGTCGCATCGCGGAGAAGTCGAACGGGCGGCATCCACCTGAACTTCGTCAGGCGCGCCGGTCTTCTTGGCCACTTCCGCTATCTCAACTTCTGAAACACCGAAAAGGCCCGGAAGCAACTCACTGCAAGATCGGTAATCCTTTAGAAGTTCCGTTCCGGCGACCCGCAAAGTCACCCGAGCATCAAGTCCACTTCCGATTTCTTTACTCTTACGCAACTGCTCCAACTGATCCAGCGCTGCGTCCCGCAGTGTGAACAACTCGCGGAACTTCTCAATCAACTCCGGATCAACCCAGTCACCCTCGACCGGCGCGAAGGTCAGCAGGTGGACGCTGTCGGCCTGGGCCCACTTGTGGGGCATCGCGGCGTAGGCCTCCTCCGCGGTGAACGGGCAGATCGGCGCAAGCAACTGGATCAACTGTACCAGGCAGTGGTAGATGGCCGTCTGGGCGCTGCGGCGCGAGCGCGAGTCCCGCCCGTCGCAGTACAGCCGGTCCTTCAGCGCGTCCAGGTAGAACGCCGAGAGCGTCGTGTCGCAGAACGTGAACAACTCGCCGAAGACGCGGTGGAAGACGTAGGCGTCGTAGTGGCCGCGGACCTCGCGGTGCAGTTCCGCTGCCTTCGCGACGGCCCAGCGATCCATCGGCAGCATGTCAGCCGGAGCGACGGCGTCGGCTGACGGGTCGAAGTCGTGCAGGTTGCCCAGGATGAACCGGATCGTGTTGCGGACCTTGCGATAGCTCTCGCCCGCGTTCTGCATCAGGGCGATCGAGGTGTTGATGTCGTCGCGGAAGTTGGCCGACGCGACCCACAGCCGGAAGATGTCGGCCCCGACGGCCTTGACCGCGTCGGAGGTGCTGATGAAGTTGCCGCGGGACTTGGACATCTTTTCGCCCTTCTCGTCCACGACAAAGCCGTGAGTCAGCACGGCCTGGTACGGCGCGTCGTTGCGGGCGCACATCGCGGTGATCATCGACACCTGGAACCAGCCGCGGTGCTGGTCGCTGCCCTCCAGGTACAGGTCGCAGGGCCACTGCATCCGCCCGTCCGGCCGGACGACGGACCAGTGCGAGCTGCCGCTCTCGAACCAAACGTCGAAGATGTCGTTCTCCTTCTCGAACGTCTTCCCGCCGCACTTGGGGCAGGCCAGGCCGGGCGGAGCCAGTTCCGCGGCTTCGTGCGTAAACCAGTGGTCGCTGCCGTGGGCGGCGAACAGGTCGCGCACGTGGCGCACGCTGTCCGCGGTCAGCACGGTCTGCCCGCAGCCAACGCAGTAGAACGCGGGGATCGGCACGCCCCAGCTCCGCTGTCGGCTGATGCACCAGTCCGGCCGCGTGTTCACCATGCCCAGGATGCGGGCCTTGCCCCAGTCGGGGATCCAGTCGACCTTGTCGACCTCGCCGATCAGTCGGCTGCGCAGGTCGGCGTGCTCGACGTTGACGAACCACTGCTCGGTCGCGCGGAAGATGACCGGCTCGTGGCAGCGCCAGCAGTGCGGGTAGCTGTGCTTGACGGGTGCGGCCGCGAGCAATGCCCCCTTCTCTTGCAGCAGCTTGACGACGTGGGGGTCGGCCTCGAAGACCTGCTGGCCGACGAAGGGCCCGCCGGCGTCGGTGAATCGGCCCGAGGCGTCGACCGGGCTGACCGGCTCGAGGCCGTAGCGCCGGCCGGTCTCGAAGTCTTCGCGCCCGTGGCCGGGCGCGGTGTGAACGCAGCCGGTTCCGCCTTCGAGCGTGACGTAATCAGCCAGCACGACCGGGCCGACGCGGTCCATGAAGACGTGACGGTAGGTCAGGCCTTCGAGGTCGCGGCCCTTGCACGTGCCGAGTTTTTTCGCGTCGGCCAGCAGCCCCCTGGCCGCCAGCGTGTCGAGCAGGCCCTCAGCCACGATGCCAGTGAAGGGCTGCCCATCCGCGGCGGCCGCGGCGAACAACGCGTAGTCGAACTCGGGATGCACGGCGATCGCCAGATTCGCCGGCAGGGTCCAGGGGGTCGTCGTCCAGATGACCAGGTCGACGGCGTCGCCGGCGGCCCCGAAGAGTTCGCTTGCGCGGGCCCGCGACTCGTCGGTCAGGGGGAATCGCACGTAGACCGACGGGCTGGTGATGTCGTCATATTCCAGCTCGGCCTCCGCGAGGGCTGTGCGGTCGGTGATGCACCAGTGGATCGGCCGAAGCGAGCGGTAGACGTACCCGCCGGCGACCATCTCGGCGAACAGGTCGAGCACGCCGGCTTCATAGTCGTGGTTGACGGTGAGGTAGGGCGTGTCCCACTCGCCAAAGATCGACAGCCGCTTGAAGTCGTCGCGGTTGCGGGCGAAGAACTTCATCGCGTAGTCGAGGCAGAGCTTGCGGATGTCCGCGGTGGCCATGTCGCGGGCCCGCGGGCCGAGTTCCTTGGCCACCTTGTGCTCGATGGGCAGGCCGTGACAGTCCCAGCCGGGCCGGTACGGCGAATCGAACCCCGCCATCGTCTTGTAGCGGACGACGAAGTCCTTGAGCACCTTGTTCAGCCCCGTGCCGACGTGCAGGTCGCCGGTCGCGTAGGGCGGTCCGTCGTGCAGGATGAACTTGGGCGCGCCGCGCCGCTCGGCCCGGATGCGGCCGTAGACGTCCATCGCGTCCCATCGGGCGATCTGCTCGGGCTCGCGCTGGGCGAGGTTGGCCTTCATGCCGAAATCGGTCTTCGGCAGGATGATCGTGTCCTTGTACTTCTTGCCGTTCGCTTTGTCGCTCATCGCAGGTCTCGGAAAGAGAAGGTGTTCGGCCGTCGCCCGCAGGGGCGGAAACAGGACGGCCCCGAAGCTGGAAAGATAGCCCCGGGGCCGATGGTTGTCATCACGTAAGTGCGGACCGGCCGGGGCTGGACGCTTCAGGCAATCTCGCTGATGCCCCCGCGGACGCGCAGAGCCCGTGCGGCGCCCGCGACAGCGGGTAAATTTCGCCGACCGGTCTTTCGCAGCGTCCGCACGTCCAGCCTCCCGACACAAGGTCTCGGGAAGAGTCTAAGCGCGATGCGGAACGGCGTCAAGGCCGGCCTCGGGAACCGCTGGATCGCCGGGTATAATCCAGCCATGATCGACTCGCCCGACATCAGCCTGATCGTGCCGATCTACCACAGCGGGCCCATGCTGCGCGAGATGCTCGCCTCAGCCCGCGCCCAGACCGACAACTCGGCCCGGCTGGAACTGCTGGTGGCCGGGCCGGCCGACGACGAGGCCTCCCGTCGCATCGTCGCCGACGAAGCGGCCGTCGCCGGATTTCCCATCCGCTACGTCCCGGCGCCCTGTGCTCGACGGGCCGCGCTGCTCAACGCCGCCTGCGCGCAGGCCCGGGGCCGACTGTTCGCCTTCGTCGATGACGACGTGGTCCTCGTGCCCGGCTGGCTGGACAAGCTGACCGATCTCTTTCGGGCCGACCCGGACCTGGGCATCGTCGGCGGACCGGACCGGCTGGCAGACCGCCCACGGGCGCTGGACGTGGCGTTCGACTGTATCCTGCATTCCCTGCTGGGCAGCGGCGGGGCGCGAAGCGGCCGGGGTCCGCGGCTGGCGCGGTATTGCCCCCGCCTGTGGAACATGGCCCTGCCCCGCGCGGTCGCCGAGGCGGCCGCCCTGCCCGGCGACGGCCCGCCGGGCCTGCGTCTGTTCGACGACTCGCTGGAGGTCTGCGAGGATCTGGAACTCGGCCGACGGATCGAGGCCGCCGGGCGGCGCGTCGCCTTCGCCCCCGAGTTGATCGTCCGCCATCGCCGCGACACGACCTTCGGCGCGATCGTCGGCCGCGAGTTCCTCCTGGCCCGCACCAGCCGCCGGCTGGGCATCCGCCGCGGCCCGCACCGCCTGCTGGCCGGGGGGCTGATGGCCGGGCTGTTGCTGGCGGTCGCCGCCTTTTTCGTCCCGGCGGCGCGGGTCGCACTGATCGGCGGCGCCGGGCTCTACGCGGCGGCGCTGCTGGTTGTCGGCCTGGTCGGCCTGCTGCGAACGCGGCGGCTGGCCGTGTTGGTCATTGTTCCCGCCCTGCTCGCCTGCCTTCACTTCGCCCGCGCAGCCGGCTACCTCGTGCCCGCGCGGCCAGGGGCCCTCAAAGGAATTGACGCGCCGGTGTGACAGCCTCTTCAGCCGAAAGAGGTCCAGCGTTCATCTGGATGGGGATTGCGCCGCGATGGGCGGGGGTCAGTCGGTCTGCTCGGGCGGACCGAAGCGGGCCTGGTAGTTGCCGCTGCGGCGGGCGGGAATCCGGGCGGCCTGGCGAACGGGAGCAGGCTGGACCTGGGGAACAGCCTGCGGCCGAGCGGGGCCTGCCTGAGCGACGACGCCGGCCGGCGCGGGGATGGCCGCCCGCTGGACGATCGCCTGCACGACCGGGGCAGCCGCCTCGGCCAGTTCGGCTGTCGCCTGATCCTTCTGCTCGCCCGGCGCGCGGAACGCCTCGACGGCCCGGGCAACCCGGCCTGTCGATTCGCGGGCGAAGTTCAAAGCCTGCGGACCCGCCTGATCGAGGGGAACCGTCTTCGCCCAGTGATACAGCCCGGAGCCGACAAAGATGGCGGCTGCCAGGCCAAGCGAGATGGCGACCCCAATAATCCTCACGTCTGCCTCCAACTCCAAGAGTCCCTGTGCTTCAAGATTACGATGCGAACGGGCGGCGGGCAAATTGGGACGGGGAATTCGGATTATTGGACGCCTGCCCTGCGCGGCGCGCCCGCACAGACGTTTCATCTTGCACGGTCGGCTGGGCGGCTTAGACTTGAGGACGGCAATTCTCCAGAGGCAAGGGAGACCGGCATGTGGGGATGGATCGCAATCGCGGCCGTGGTGCTCGCGGTCGGCTGGACGGCGTGGACCTATAACCGCTTCGTCAGCCTGCGCCAGCGGGCCGACGGCGCCTGGAGCGACATCGACGTGCAGCTCAAGCGGCGATGGGACCTTGTTCCCTCGCTGGTGGCGACGGTCGAGGGCTACGCCGCGCACGAGAAGCAGACGCTCCAACAGGTCGTGCAGGCCCGCAACCAGGCGATGCAGCACAGCCGGGCGACGCCGGCCGGCGGAGTCGATCAGCGCGGGCAGACCGAGCAGGCACTGGCGGCGGCGGTCAAGGGCCTGTTCGCCGTGGCTGAGGCCTATCCCGACCTCAAGGCCAACGAGAGTTTCCGCCAGCTGCACAAGTCGCTGGTCGAGATCGAGGACACGATCCAGTACGCCCGCCGCTACTACAACGCCGTGGTCCGCGACCTCAACACGCTGCGGGCGAGCTTTCCGCCGAACCTGATCGGCGGGCTCGTCCGCGTCCAGCCGCGGGAGTTCTTCCAACTCGACGCCCGGGAGCGGTCGGCCCCGGCAGTGGAACTGCCATAAGGAGATGACGATGCGACGGATCACCCTCGCGGCAGCCGTGGTGGTCTTCGCGGCCCTGAGCGACGGCCAGGCCCGCGCCCAGGAGGAGGCCCGCGGCTGGCGGATTGACGACTTTAAGATCCTGCTCAAGATGGACGCCGACGGCACGCTGGACGTGACCGAGACGATCTCGGCCGACTTCCAGGAAGCCAAGCACGGCATCTATCGCACGATCCCGATTCACTACATCGTGCACGCGCACGTCTACTCACTGCGGTTCGCGCTGCTGGGCGTCACGGACGGGCAGCAGCGCCCGCTGACGCACAAAGAGGAGTATCGCGAAAACGTCGTGCTCATCCGCATCGGCGACGCGGACAAGGTGCTCAAGGGCAAGCAGGTCTACCGCATCCATTACAGCGTGCAGCGGGCGTTCATCTGGGAGCAGGACTATTGCAGCCTGCGATGGAACGCCACGGGAACCGAGTGGGGCGTGCCGATCGGCGCAGCCGTCGTGACTGTCCGCCTGCCGCGGGAGATGACCGACGAGGAGGTCACTTACAGCGCCTGGACCGGGGCGTTCGGCTCGCGCGCAAGCAACGCCACCAAGGCCCGCGTGGACGCCCAGACGCTCCAGTTGGCCACCGGCGTCCTGGACGCGCACGAGGGCATCACCGTCCGCGTGGACGTGCCGGCCGGAGCAATCGCCCGGCCGAGCCTGGCCAAGCGGGCCAAGTGGTTCCTCACCGACAACTTCGTCTACGGCCTGCTGCTGGCGGTGGTCTTCGCGTGCGCCGCCTCCTGGTGGATTCACGGCCGCGACCTGCCCGGCCGCGGCAGCGTCATGGTGGAATACCAGCCGCCGCCGGGCCTGGGCCCCTGCGAGGTCGGCACGCTGGTGGACGAGCGGTTCGACATGCGCGACCTCTCGTCGATCCTGATCGACTTCGCGGTCCGCGGCTTCCTGACCATCGAGGAGATCGAGGACCGCGGGCTGCTGACGGCCCACCGGGACTACATCTTCCGAAAGAAGAACGAGCCGCAGGATCTCAAACCTTATGAGAAGCGGATCTACGATGAGCTGTTCCACTTCGGCGACGAGGTGCTGCTGAGCAACCTGCGGTTCGAGTTCTACCCCGTCGTTCGCGACGTGCGGATGATGATCTACGACGGGCTGACGCGCCAGAGGTATTTCGACGGCAACCCCGACGTGATCCGCACGCGGTTCTTCGGCGGCGGTCTGGCGATGACCCTGCTGGCGCTGATCGGGCTGTCGATGCTCCAGTTCAAGCTGCTCGGCCGTGTGTTCTTCGTGCCCGTGATCATCACCGGACTGCTGTCGGGCATCGTGCTCTTTGTCACCGGCCGCGTCATGCCGCGCAGGACCCGCAAAGGCCGCGTGGCCCTGGAGCAGATTCTCGGCCTGGAGGAGTTCATCCGCCGGGCGGAACTGGACCAGATCGACGCCGGCGACCGCCGAGGCGTCTTCGAGAGGCTGCTTCCGTACGCCATCGCCCTGAATCTGCACGAGCGCTGGGCCCGCAAGTTCCAGGGGCTCTACACCGCGCCGCCGGACTGGTATCAGATGGACTCGCCGGGCCTGTTTTCCACCGCCCTGCTGATCGGCTCGCTGAACCACTCGATCACGGCGATGAGCGCGAGCCTGCCGGCGGCGCCGCGATCCAGCGGCGGGAGCGGCAGCGGGGGCGGGGGCGGCTGGAGCAGTGGCGGGTTCGGCGGCGGGTTCTCCGGGGGCGGCGGATCCTCCGGCGGCGGCTTCGGCGGAGGCGGCGGAGGGTCGTGGTGACCTACGGGTGTCCGCCAACGCGCTCTTCGCGCAGCAGGCCGTAGACCTCGCAGTCCTCGTAACGCCCGTTCTTGAGCACGTGCGACCGCAGCGTCCCCTCGTGGCGCATGCCGAGTTTCTGCATCACGCGGCCGCTAGCGGGATTGCGGGCTAGATAGTGGGCGTGGACCCGGACAAGCCCCAACTCGTCGAAGGCATAATCGACGACCGCGCGAGCCGCCTCGGTGCAGTAGCCGCGGCCCCAGTAGTCGGCACCGATCCAGTAGCCCATCTCGGCGTGGTTGTGCTGTCGGCGGATCTCCAGGCCGATCGAGCCGATCAGTTCCCCCGTCTCACTCAGCGTGACGGCAAAGACGGCCATCCTGCCCGCGTCAAACGCCTCCTGATGCTTCGCGATCCATTCCTCCGCCGCGCCATCGGGGTAAGGATGCGGAATGTGCAGCGTCGTCTCGGCAATGCGCTGGTCGCCGGCCAGCTCGCGCACGCGCGGCCCGTCCTCCATCGTGAAGGGACGCAGGACCAGCCTGGCGGTCCGCAGGATGGGTTGAGAAGACATGGCGTCACCCCTCCCGCCGGCGGCGTCGGCCAACGCTCGCCGGCTTGCAGCCGGTTTCAGTTGGCCACGATGTTGATGAGCTTGCCGGGGACCACGACGACCTTGCGCACGGTCTTGCCCTCTAGGTGGACCTGGACGTTGGGCGTCGCGTGGGCGGCCGCCTCGATGGCGGCGGCATCGGCGTCGGCGGCCATCGTGATCTTGCCGCGCAGCTTGCCGTTCACCTGCACCGGCAACTCAAGCTCGGTCTGCACGAGCATCGACGGGTCATACCCCGGCCAGGGCTCGTAGGCCAGCGTGTCGGCCCGGCCGAGGCGATGCCAGAGTTCCTCGGCCAGGTGCGGCGCGAACGGCGCAAGGATCAGCACGAACCGCTCGGCCTGCGAGCGGCCCAGCCGCGGGGCCGAGGTGGCCTCGTTGACGAACTCCATCATCGCGCTGATCGCGGTGTTGAACTTGAACGCGTCGATGTCCTCGCCGACCTTCTTGACCGTGCGGTGCAGCAGCTTCTCGATCTCAGCCGACGCGTGGGCGTCGTCCACGACCCTCGCGGAAACCGCGCCGCTGTGCGGATCGACCACCAACCGCCAGACCCGCTGAAGGAAGCGGTACACGCCCTCGACGCCGCGCATCGACCAGGGCTTCATCTGGTCCAGCGGGCCCATGAACATTTCGTACAGCCGCATGCTGTCGGCGCCGTACTGGCTGATGATGTCGTCGGGGTTGATGACGTTGCCCCGGCTCTTGGACATCTTCTGCCCGTCCTCGCCGAGGATCATGCCCTGGTTGATGAGCTTGTGGAACGGCTCGAGCGTGCTGACCACGCCGGCGTCGTAGAGCACCTTGTGCCAGAACCGCGAATAGAGCAGGTGCAGCACGGCGTGCTCGGCCCCGCCGACGTAGAGGTCCACGCCGTGCGGAGTCATCCAGTATTTCTCCCGCGCCGGGTCGCACAGCCGCTGGTCGTTCTTCGGGTCGAGGTATCGCAGGTAATACCAGCACGAACCGGCCCACTGCGGCATCGTGTTCAGCTCGCGCGTCGCCGGCTGCCCGCAGGTCGGGCAGGTGGTCGCGGCCCACTCGGCGGCCCGGGCCAGCAGCGGTTCGGGCTTGCCGGTCGGCTTGTACTCGTCCAACTCGGGCAGCACGAGCGGCAGGCCGGCTTCGTCCAGCGGCTGCGGGCCGCACTTGTCGCAATGCACCACCGGGAACGGCTCGCCCCAGTAGCGCTGGCGGGAGAAGAGCCAATCGCGCAGCTTGTAGTTCACCGATTCGCAACCGAGACCGGCGGCAGCGAGTTGGGCGGTGATCTTCTTCTTCGCCTCAGGCGTCGGGAGACCCGTGATCGCGAAGCCGGTCGCGGGGCTGTCGCTGTTGACGGCAACGCCTTCGTCGGTGAACGCGCTTGCCTGCGGCTCGCGGCTGAACGAAGAAGGATCAGCGTCGGCGGGGGCGACGACCGGCGGGGTCGGGAGGTTGAACTTCCTGGCGAACTCGAAGTCGCGCTCGTCGTGGGCAGGGACGGCCATGATCGCGCCGGTGCCGTAGCTGATGAGCACGTAATCCGCGACCCAGACGGGGATCGGCTGG
This sequence comes from Phycisphaerae bacterium, assembly GCA_022072085.1. GTDB lineage: Bacteria > Planctomycetota > Phycisphaerae > JAJVII01 > JAJVII01 > JAJVII01. The sequence continues at coordinate 17,244 of JAJVII010000029.1, read as the reverse complement.
CGGTTGACCGGGTTGATCGCGTACCCGCCGGTGAAGACGCCGGTCTTGTCCTTGGCCAGGTCGGTCCGCTGGAGGTCGCTCTTGCGGGCGGCCTCGGCGCGGTAGGCCTTGACCGCGTTGCGCTGGGCGTCGGTGGTGATGCGGTCCACCAGCGGATGCTCGGGCGCGAGCACCATGTAGGTCGCGCCGAACAGCGTGTCCGGCCGCGTGGTGAAGATGCGGATGACGTCGTCGCCGGGCTTCTCGGGCAGGCCGCTCGACTTGCGCGACGCGAAGAAGGCCTCCAGGTCGCCGGCGGTGCCGCGTGCGATCGGGAAGTCCACCGTCGCGCCGACGCTTCGGCCGATCCAGTTCCGCTGCATCTCCTTGATCGGCTCGGGCCAATCGACGAGGTCCAGGTCCTTGAGCAGCCGGTCGGCGTAGGCGGTGATCTTGAGCATCCACTGCTTCATCGGGCGGCGGACGACGGGGTGGCCGCCGCGCTCGCTCTTGCCGTCGATCACCTCTTCGTTTGCGAGCACCGTGCCCAGTTCGGGGCACCAGTTGACCGCGACCTCGTCGAGATACGCCAGCCCACGCTTGTGGAGTTGGAGGAAGATCCACTGCGTCCAGCGATAGTAGCCCGGGTCGGTCGTCGCCACCTCGCGGTCCCAGTCGTAGCTGAAGCCCAGCGAGCGGATCTGGCGGCGGATGTTGTCGATGTTCTTCTGCGTCGTGATCGCCGGGTGCGTGCCGGTCTGGACGGCGTACTGCTCGGCCGGCAGGCCGAACGCGTCCCAGCCCATCGGGTGCAGCACGTTCTGCCCGAGCATGCGGCGGTAGCGGGCGATGATGTCGGTCGCGGTGTAGCCCTCGGGGTGGCCGACGTGCAGCCCCGCGCCGCTGGGATAGGGGAACATGTCCAGGACGTAGAACTTCGGCCGGTTGGGGTCGAAGCCCTCGTCGCCCGGCCCGGGCGTGCGGAAGGTCCGGTTCGTCTGCCAGTAGTTCTGCCACCGCGACTCGATGGCCTGATGATCGTAGCGGTCGTGTTCTTCGCTCATGGTCCGACTTCCCCGCGAGTGCGTGTCTGGTGTCCTGCGTGTCCCGGAAAAAAAAGAGCCCTGCCAGGCTCCTGGAGGGTCCGACTGCGTCTGGGACGGGTGGGGCAACCCTACTGGCCCCGGGCGCAGCGCGACCCCCGCGATAGGCGTAGGGGCATGGGCGTGCGGCTCGTGGCCAATTGTCACCTCTGCTCTCCTTATATCGGTCGGCGCCGCGCCCGGCAAGGACTATTTGGAGGCCCGGAACGGCCTGGATTTCAGCCTGTTTCCCACAAAAACGCCAACTTCAGAAAATCTGACAAAATTCCCACTATATGATTAAAGGACCCCCCGCAGCGTTCGATATGCAGAATGTCGGACGGTTGAAATCGAGTCTGTCAGGCGACCGTTCCGAATTCAGCGAATTGCCAATGACCGCCTGCCTTTGAGCGAGAGCCGTGACGCGGGCGGGCCGAGATTTCCCGCTCGCCCGCCCGCACATGGCAAACGGTATCGGTCTGTCCGCATCTCGCTCAGTCAGGCGACCGGCGCGCAGGGGGACAGGGGCAGACGGTGAGCGACAAGCCAGTCATCCTGCTCGCAGACGATCAGCAAAGCCTCCGCCAGATGCTCGCGCTCCTGCTCAGCCGTGCGGGCTACGCCGTCCAGCAGGCCCGTGACGGCTTGGAGGCCCTGGAACTGGCCGACCGCATCACCCCGGACCTGCTGCTGCTGGACATCCGCATGCCGAGGCTGGACGGCATCTCGCTGCTCCGCCGCCTGCGCCGCGAGCGCGGCTGGCACATGCCGGCCATCATTCTCACCGGCGTCAACCAGCGCGAGGAGGTCGTCGCCGCCGCCCGGGCCGGGGCCAGCGACTACATCGTCAAGAACGGTTTCGACACCCGCCGGTTCCTCAGGAAGATCGCCCAGTTCGTCCCGGCATCCGCCGACAGCGGGGAGGGCGATCCGCCCGCCGCCGACGACGGCGTGCCGGCGGACCTGCTCTCCTGCCCGCCGGCGGTCACCCGCGCCAACCTGCCACAGGAGGTCGAGCGCATCAGCCAGGTCAGGGCCCTGCCCTTCGTCATCCCCCAGGTGCTGACGCTGTCGCGCAGCCAGTTCTCGACGGCCGACCAGCTTGTGCGGGCGATCGAGCCGGACCCGGCGATGACGGCCAAGGTGCTGGCCATCGCCAACAGCTCGCTCTACAGCCGCGGGCGCGACCCCGTCACCAGCCTGGCGGCCGCCGTCAAGAACATCGGCTTCGAATCGGTCCGCCAGGCGGCGTTGGGCATGGGCCTGATCGACCTGTTCAGCCGCGACGCCGACCAGAGCGTCGGCATCCAGCGCGTCCACTTCTGGGAACACACCTTCGCCGCTGCCTGCGTCGCCCGTCGGCTGGCTGAACACGCGGACCTGGACGAATCGCTCGCCTTCGTGCTGGGCCTGCTGCACCAGATCGGCCGGCTGATCCAGGACGAGTTCTATCCCGACGCCCTCGGCCGCCTGCTGGAGTGGACCGGGTCGGATCGCATCATGGGTCCGGGCACGGAGCGCCGGATCATGGGCGTGCCGCACAACACGCTGGCCCGGGCGGTCATGGCCCGCTGGCGTCTGCCCGACGCGATGACCGCCCCCGTCGGCGACTATCGCCTGCCGTCGGCCGCCCTGCTGACCCAGACGGCGCCGCGGCGGCGCTGGGCGGCCCTGGTCCTGCTGGCCGAGCAGATCGCCGCCTGCGTCGGGCTCGGGGACAAGCGGCTGCTCTCGCTGGTCCACGTGCCCGACGGCCTTGCGGACGACTTCGGTCTGGACGATGACACGCTGTCCGCGCTTCGCGACGTCCTGCCGGCTGAGATCCGCGAGTTGAAGATGCTCATGCTGACCTATCTGCCGTCGTTGACGCTGGTTGACCGGCCCTGCCCGGTCAGCCAGACGCCGCTGCTTTACCTGCGGCCGCGATCGGTAAAGTTCGACGTGTTCGAGATGTTCCTTCGATTGAGGCATCGCAAGTTCGCGTTGACGACCGACGCCGACGCGTTCATCGGCCAGTTGGCCGAGGACGGCCCCTCGACTCGCGGGTTGGTCAACCTCCTGCCCAGTCCGAGCGTTGAGCGGGCGTTCTTCAAGCTGGATCACTGGAGCGATCCGCCGACCGGGCCGGGGCGACTCGTCGTCCTGGCTCGAAGCGACCAGATCGCCCGGGCCCAGGGCCCCTGGACCCGCTCGGCCCGGTTCCTGACCGCGCCGGTATGGGTGAGCCAACTTGAAAGAGTGCTGGAACTGGAACGCCAGGAGCCGGCCGCCCGCAGACGAGAGACAACTTGATTGACAGCCGTGAGTGACTGCCGCGGCCTCGTAGGCTGCGAGTCCTGCCCCACGGGAGAGCCCGGCCTGCCGGGCTTGTCCCGCGCGCCGACCTGGCCTGTTGAATCCCGAATGCGAGGCATTCACCACAGAGGCACAGAGGACACGGAGAGAAACTCTCTGGACATCAGAGAATTCGCGGCATTCTTCGGATTCCCGAATCTCTCCGTGCCTCCGTAGTGATGGAGAATCCTCGTGTCAAGCTCGGTAATTCCGTCCTCGGGCGCTTCGGCCTTGCCATCGCCCGTCGGCTCGATAGACTCACTGGGTTGGAATTGCGCGGGACATCGCCCCGGCGGCGTCGGCCGTCGGCGACCAGCACAAGCGACCTGGACACTGCAATGAACAACATCTTTCAGGAACGTCGATACCTGCTGGGCCTGGACAGCCGCCGGCTCAATCACCATTTCACCGACTGCCTGATCATCGGCAGCGGCGTGGCCGGGCTGCGGGCCGCGGTCGAGGCGTCGAGGTTCGGCCAGGCCCTGGTCGTCACCAAGGACTCGCCCACCGAGTCCAACACCTTCTACGCCCAGGGCGGCGTCGCGGCCGTCCTCAGCGAAGGCGACACGGTCGAGTCCCACCTCCAGGACACACTGATCGGCGGCGCGGGGCTGTGCGACGAGCCGGTCGTCCGCGTCGTCGTCGACGAGGGCCCCCGGCGGGTCCGCGAACTGATCGACTGGGGCGCGGTCTTCGACAGCGATCACGGCCACCTCGTCTTCACCCGCGAAGGCGGGCACACCCACAGCCGCATCGTCCACGCCCACGGCGACGCCACGGGCAAGGAGATCGCCCGCTCGCTGCTGGCAGCCGCCGGACGCAACCCGGCCATTGAGCTGATGGACCACACCTTCGTGGTCGACTTGATCACCGACGAGCGGGACCGCTGCCGGGGCGTCGTCGCGTGGCGGAAGGACCACGGCGTCTTCATCATCTGGGCCGGCGCGACCGTGCTGGCCAGCGGCGGCGCGGGCCAGCTCTATCGCGAGTCGACCAACCCCGCTGTCGCCACCGCCGACGGGCACGCCATCGCCTGGCGGGCCGGGGCGACGCTCTCGGACATGGAGATGGTCCAGTTCCACCCGACCACGCTCTACGTCGCCGGCGCGTCGCGGGCGCTGATCACCGAGGCCGTCCGCGGCGAAGGCGCCTACCTGATCGACCGCAACGGCGAGCGGTTCATGCCCGCCCTGCACCCGCAGGCCGAGTTGGCCCCGCGCGATATCGTCAGCCGGGCAATCGTGCAGCGGATGGAGCAGACGCACTCGACCTACGTGCAGCTCGACTGCCGGCATATCGGGCGGCAGACCTTCGCCCGGCGGTTCCCGGGCATCTACGAGTTGCTGGAGAGCTTCGACATCGACGTGGGGACCACTCCGATTCCCGTGCGGCCGGCGGCCCACTACATGATCGGCGGGCTGAAGGTGGACATGGACGGCCGCACGACCGTGCCCGGGCTCTACGCCTGCGGCGAGGCGACGGCGTCGGGCCTGCACGGGGCCAACCGCCTGGGCAGCAACTCGCTGCTGGAGGGCATGGTCTTCGGCGCCCGGGCCGGGGCAGCCGCCGGCGCCGAGGCGGCCGGGCGATCCAACGCCGCGATGGGCAAGCTCGAAGTCGCCATCAAGCGTAGCGAACGGACCCCGCTGGACATCACGGACGTGCGCAACAGCCTCCGCAGCCTGATGGGCCGCAACCTCGGCGTCGAACGCGAAGGGGCCCGCATGACCGAGTCGGCTGAGATCATCGACTTCTGGGCCCGCTACGTCATGGACAAGACCTTCACCGATCCGGTCGGCTGGGAACTCCAGAACATGCTCACCGTCAGCCGCCTGCTGGTCGCCTCGGCGATGCGGCGGACCGAGAGCCGGGGCGTACACTATCGCCTGGATCATCCCCAGACCGACGACGCCAACTGGCAGTGCCACCTGGACGTCGCCCGGGGCAGGGAGACCGAACTTCGCCCCGTCCAAACCCCAAAGGCCGGCAGGGCCGCCAGCCGATAATCCCTGAATGCTCGCCACCCGATCGACGCGACGCGTCCAGGACGGAAGCCCACGATCCCAAGAGTGAGAGTGCCATCCGATGAAACTCCGCAGCATCGTTCTTCTCTCCGCCGTGTGCACGACCCTGTCGGCCACGGTCCTGTTGGCTGATGAGCCAACGACGTCGCTCACTCAGCCCGCGGCCGCAGCCGCCCCATCGGCGCCGGGCGATCACGAGGCGGCCCCCGGTCCGCACGAAGCCGGCGAGCACTACCAGCCGACTTACATCACCGTGCTGCCCTTCGTCGCGCTGCTGATCTGCATCGCGGTGCTGCCGCTGATCCCGTTCACCTCGCACTGGTGGCACCACAACCGCAACCGCCTGCTGCTGGCGCTGCTGCTGGCGGTGCCGGTGATCCTGTTCTACCTGTTCGGCCATCCCGGCTGGTACGACCACGAGACCCACACCATCGCGGCCCGGGGCCTGCCCACGCTGGGCAAGATGCTCTCGCACGCGATCCTGGCGGAATACATCCCGTTCATGGTGCTGCTGTTCAGCCTCTACGTCATCAGCGGCGGCATCCGCCTGCGCGGCGACCTGCCGGCCCACCCGGCGACCAACACGACGTTCCTGGGCGTGGGGGCACTGCTGGCCAGCTTCATCGGCACGACCGGGGCGGCCATGCTGCTCATCCGCCCGCTGCTGCACACCAACGCCGAGCGCAAGCACGTCAAGCACACGGTGATCTTCTTCATCTTCCTCGTGTGCAACGTCGGCGGCTGCCTGCTGCCGATCGGCGACCCGCCGCTGTTCCTGGGCTACCTCCGCGGCGTGCCGTTCCTGTGGACCTTCCACCTGACGGCCGAGTGGGCCATCGCCTGCGGCATCCTGCTGGTCGTCTACTATTTCTGGGACCTGGCCGCCTACCGCAAGGAAGGCCCGTTCGAAATCCGCCGCGACGAAACGCATGTCGAGCCGCTGCGCCTCGAAGGCAAGCGGAACCTCCTGCTCCTGCTGGGCATCGTGCTGGCCGTCGCACTGCTGGTGCCGCACAAGCATTTCCTCGGCCTGGCGAAGATACCGGCCGTCCCCGACTTCTTCCGCGAGGGCGTCATGCTCGCCCTGGTCGGCGTCAGCCTGCTGATCACCCCCGGCGGCGTCCGCAAGGCCAACAAGTTCACCTACGCCGCCATCGCCGAGGTCGCGGCCCTGTTCATCGGCATCTTCATCACCATGCAGCCGGCCATCGGGATCCTCAAGGTCCAGGGCCCGGCGCTCGGCCTGAACCAGCCCTGGCAGTTCTTCTGGGCCACCGGCTCGCTGAGCAGTTTCCTGGACAACGCACCGACCTATGTGGTCTTCTTCGAGACAGCCAACTCGCTCACCACCCACGCCGGACCGGGCATCATGCAACTGCTGGACGGCAGTTTCATCCGCGTCGACCTGCTGGCTGCCCTGAGCCTGGGCGCCGTCTTCATGGGCGCGATGACCTACATCGGCAACGGACCCAACTTCATGGTCAAGGCCATCGCCGAGGAGCGTGGCATCCGCATGCCCAGTTTCTTCGGATACATGCTCTACTCGATCGGCATCCTCATCCCGATCTTCATCCTGCTCAACTTCGTCTTCTTCGTCTTCCACCTGGTGTGAATCGGAGGAACACGGATTACACGGATTCGAGGGATTGCACGGATGGAGACCTGGATTGGTCCGAGGAGTCTTGACTCGTTCAATCGCTCCCCCCGTGAAATCCGTGTTCCGCCCGTGTAATCCGCGTTCCTCTTCCCCCCGCGTACCGAAAGTCCTCTCGCGCGTCGCTCGCTTCTTGACGGCCCCGCCGCCACGTCCTAACGTGTGGGGTCTATCTGCGATTCGACACCCGTATTGACAGGAACCCGCCGATGGAAACCACGCGTATCTTTCTCGACCAGGACGAGATTCCCCGCCGCTGGTATAACGTCGCCGCCGATCTGCCCGAGCCGCTGGACCCGCCGCTGGGGCCCGACGACAAGCCGATCGGCCCCGACGCGCTGGCCGCCATCTTCCCGGCCTCGCTCATCGAGCAGGAGATGTCCACCGACCGCTGGATCGACATCCCCGAACCGGTGCTGGAAAAGATGTACCTGTGGCGGCCGAGCGCGCTGGGCCGGGCGGTCCACCTGGAGCGGGCCCTGGGCACGCCGGCCCGCATCTATTTCAAGTACGAGGGCGTCAGCCCGACCGGCAGCCACAAGTCCAACACCGCAACCGCCCAGGCCTACTACAACGCCCAGGCGGGCCTGAAGCGGCTGACCACCGAAACCGGCGCCGGCCAATGGGGCAGCGCCCTGGCACTGGCCTGCCACCAGTTCGGCCTGGAATGCACCGTCTACATGGTGCGCTGCTCATACCAGCAGAAACCGTTCCGCAAGGTGATGATGCAGATCTGGGGCGCCGAGTGCATCTCCAGCCCCAGCGACCGCACCAACTCCGGCCGCAAGATCCTCGCCGAGCAGCCCGACACCTCCGGCTCCCTCGGAATCGCCATCAGCGAGGCCGTCGAGGACGCCGCCACCCACGACGACGCCAACTACTCCCTCGGCAGCGTGCTCAACCACGTCATGCTGCACCAGACGGTGATCGGCCTGGAGGCCAAGGCGGCCTTCGCCAAGATCGGCGTGCAGCCCGACGTGCTGATCGGCTGCGCCGGCGGCGGCAGCAACTTCGCCGGCCTGGTTTTCCCGTTCATCCCCGACAAGCTGGCCGGCCGCGACCTGCGGATCATCGCCGTCGAGCCCTGGGCCTGCCCCTCGCTCACGCAGGGCCGCTACGAGTACGACTTCGGCGACGTGGTCGGCCTGACGCCCAGGCTGAAGATGTACACACTCGGCCACGCGTTCATTCCGCCGGCCATCCACGCCGGGGGGCTGCGCTATCACGGCATGGCCCCGCTGGTGAGCAAGCTGGCGAACCTCGGGCTGATCGAGGCCCAGGCCAAGCACCAGGTCGGCTGCTTCGAAGCCGCAATGCAGTTCGCGAAGACCGAGGGCATCATCGCCGCGCCGGAGTCCAGCCACGCCATCCGCGCCGCGATCGACGTGGCGTTGGAGTGCAAGGCGACCGGCGAGCCGAAGAACATTCTGTTCAACCTGTCCGGCCACGGCCATTTCGACATGACCGCCTACCAGGCCTACCTCGCCGGCGAGTTGAAGGACATCGAGAACGCGGTCATCGGGGTGTGAGTTCGGGCTTGGACGTCAACTGGCGTCTCGCCCGCTGCGGCGAATGATGAGCCGAGTCACTCCGCCGCCTTGAAGTTGACTACGAACCGGCGCCGCTCGACCCTAACGGGCGCCACATCGAGTTCATAGAGACCGGGCGTGTCCGTATCGCCATACCGGATCACCCATGACTCTCCGGCATCGCCGACCTTCATCGGGTTGATGCGGGCCGTCGTCCCATCCGGACGTCGAAGCAGCATCGGCACCGTGCCTACGCGGACTTCCTGGATGAAGCGATCGCCGATATCCAGGTTGACGGCTTTGTCCGGGTCGCCGATGATGTAGTCGAGCCCCAAACACAGCAGCGGCAGGAAGGCAACCCTTGTGACCAGCACGTTCCACGAAGCGTCGCATGAGGAAGTTGTCAGGAACACTCGCCCACGTCCCAACCGCTTCTCGACGAGGAAAGGCCGGCCGTTGGTCATTCGAATCGCCACGCGAGTGTTCTGATCGTCCTCCGGCAGATCTCCCAGTTCGAAATACGCCATCACTCTGATGTTGTCGGAGCGCCCGAGCATTTCCTTGAATTCTGAGAAGGCCGGGTGTGACACGTCGCGCAACTTGATCCGCACCGGCTTCTCCCGGTCCTGCTCCGGGGTTACATGCTCGATCTTCCCCAGCCGCGCCGGGAGCAGGCCTTTACCGTCACGGTAGAGCAGCTTGTTGTAGAGGTCCGGCTTCACCCGATCACCGACGAACAGCCAAACCGCGCCTCCCTCGCGGACGAAAGCCTCCAGTCGCTTCGCGAGCGCCTCGTCCACTCCGCCGACGCCGGCCATGACGACGGCCGACGCCCCTGCCATGTTCTCCGGCGTCAGTTCGTCAGGCTTGATCACCTTTCCGGAGAAGGGGGAAGCGTCCGGCTCGCCCGGGCGGACCGGATTCAACGCAACCGTCACGAAGAAGCTCGCCCGGTCCCCCGGCTTGCCGCCGGGCGAGTCGTCCACGATCAGCACCCGCCGGGCCGCAGGCGCCGAGCAGAGCAGCAGGCGGCGATTGTCCGGCTCAAACCGATCGCCGCTGACACGCGCTTCGACCAGGGATTCTCCAGGCCCATTCAGCTTGTGCGTGAACAGCAGGGTTTCCCGTCCTGTCTTGCCTATGGCCAGGGCCCTCGATTCAACCTCCTTCCCGTTCACGAACAGGGACACCTTTGGCGCGGGCGCGTCCGCTGCATCGCCCTGCACCTTCACCGTCACCTGGAATTCGACCGGAAAGTCAATGGTTGGCGCCGGCCTTCCCCGGCGCAACGAGGTGACGGCATAGTTCCACTTCACCGGGGCCCCCACCTCGACGCAGTGTACGTCGAATCGCTTCCCCATTTCCTCCAGCATCGCCCGGCTGGCGTCGCTGTGCGGCGTACTGATCGCTCGTCCGCTCTCGGCGTCGAAGCACGAGAAGACATACAACGCCGCCCGGCCCCGCCCGCGACCGGACAGCGGTGCAGCCGCCAATTCGAGGGCCTTGGCCATTGAGCCCGTCGCCCATGCCTGTTGCAGGACTCCAATCTCCCAAGCCGTACCGGCGGCATCCTCGCTGCGATCGCCGACAAGGCGGGGCGAGTCCCCCAGGTAAACAACCCGGACAACCGTCGATCCTGGCAGGCGATCCAGCAGCCTGGTGGCCTCGCCCTTGGCACACTCGAACGCAGTTGTCTCACCCGACCGCCGGGCCATGGACAGAGTGCCATCGATGAGAATGACCGCGTCGGCTTCACGTGAATGGTTGCCAGCACGGTCCGCCGAGGCCTCCGGCTGCGTGGCCGGCCGGGTCGTCGGTTCGTTCATCGTAACGTCGGCTGACGATCCCCCCGCGAACACCAGGACGCACACCGCCGCCATCATCCCCTTGAACATCGGCGCCTCCCTTGCGTGGAATCCGAGCCCGTTCCCTGTCGCCATCTCCGCCACCATTCTACGTGCGAAACGTCGCGGTCCCTGGCAGCAATCCGGCCGGTCCCAGGCCTGGGTCACGCTCCGGCCGGGACGATCGCGCCGTGGGCGCGGAGCAGATCGCGCGCGTCGGCGATCGGGACGTCGGCCACGCCGCAGCCGGCGCGCACAGCCAGCGCAGCAATTGCCCCAGCGGCCTGGCCCATGGCCATGCAACTCGCCTGCGCTCGCGCCGCCGACAACGCCGCGCGGTCGGCGCAAATGCACCTGCCGGCCGCGACGATCCGCGCGTCGCCCGGCGGCACCATCGCCCCCCGCGGGATCGTCGGCACGATGCCACGCGGGATGCGGCACAGGTCCAGGCCCGTCCCCCCGCCGGTATGGATGTCGATCGGGTAGTAGCTGTAACACAGTGCATCCGGCCAGACGCGCCCGCCCACGTAGTCCTCGCGCGTCACCTTCTCCCGCCCGACGATCGTCCAGCTCTCGCGAATGCCGCACTCGGCCGCGGTCCAGCGGTAGCGGAATCCCCCCAGCCCGGGCTGCTCGCGGAAGAACCGGAACAGACGCAGCAGCACGGCCCGGCCCTGCACCTCGGCCTCGGTCCGCCCGGCGCTGGTCGAGCCGTCGACGCCCACGACGTGGATGCGGCTGCCGCCCTTGCCCCGCAGCCACCACCGCGCCGGATCGCTCCCCCATCCGAAATCGCTGCGAAGCAGACGGCCGGACGCAACGGCCGACGCGATCGCCCGGTTGATCGCGTCGTAGTCCAGCCCGCTCGGGTCATAGCCGTCGGCCTGGCACACGAGCGTCGCCGGTTGAAGTTCGACGTTGCGCTCCCGGGCCAGCCCCGCAACGGCGAAGACGTTCGCGTCGCCCGTGCAGTCGATCAGCACGCTCGCCCGGAAGTTCGCCAGTCCCTCTTTCAGGCAGAGCGTCACCTCCCACCCGCCGCCGGCCGGGGCCGCCGCCGCGATCATCCCGTGCAGCAGCAGCGTCGCGCCCGCGTCGCGGACGGTCTGGTCAGCCAGCGCCGCGAAGATCGTCCGGTCCACGCGGACCTGATGCCGCCAGTGTTCGCCTCCCACGTCCTGCGTGAAATCCGGCATCGACGCCGGGTCTGTCGCCTCGACCGTCCGCCGCACCAGGTCCCACCCGACGCCGGCGATCACCTGGCGCCCCCACGCGTGGAACAGGCCGGGGATATCGACGCCCGCATTCACCGTCGTCCCACCGAGCGAGCCGGTCTTCTCGACCAGCAGCGTCCGAGCCCCCGCCCCGGCAGCCTGCACCGCCGCGCAGATGCCGGCCGGTCCGCCGCCGGCGACCATCACGTCGAACTCCGCTGCTGCACGGGTCATCATGGAACCTCGGGGCACGGGACTGCGCCTCAGCCGACCTCGACCGTCAGCAGCCGGCCACTGCCGGCGTCGCCGTGGAACTCGCGACTGATCACCGCCACGAAGTACAGCGGCGCATAGCGCAGGTCCGGCACGTAGTTCATCGACTTGATCTTCCAGTTCTTGATCGGCTCCAGCGGCCAGGTGACCCTCGTCGGGGCGTCGCCGGCCAGACGATACGACACGCGGCGTCCGGCCCGCGCGGGCATCGTCATCATGGACGCCAGCGGGTCGCTCACGACGTTCTCCATGTCGCCCAGCTTCTTCGCGACGCCGTCCAGCGTGAACGCGCCCGGCCAGAAGACCGGCACCGGGACCTGGAGCAGCACCTTGGTCACGCCGGCCGACTCCCACGCGTAGTCCACCGCCACCCGCGAGTCGTCCAGCGTCCGCAGGATCAACTCCACCGTCGCGTGGGTGAACCGCAGCGTCAGCCTGGCCCCGTCGCCGGTCGATTCGCACTGTCGCTGGATCGGCAGATAGCAGCTCTTTACCGGATCGGACGCGGAGGTGTCGCGGCCGTTGGAAAGGATCGGCATGCCGCCATTGGGGACCAGTTCGTCGGCGTAGCGCCCGCCGACGCAGTCCACGCCGCACCAGCCGGTGATGACGTGGGCGTTGCACAGCGGCACGTGATTGCGCGTGCGGTTGCCGCCGCCGACGATCAGCCCGGCCCCCGCGTGCCACAGGCTGATCCCGTTCTGCCGCTCGCAGTTGTAGACGTGGTTGGTCAGTTTGGGGATGTCGCTCTCGGCCGCACTGACGGCCAGCAGCCAATCGCCGCACCGCCGCACCAGCCCGCCGCCCACCCGGCCGTCGCCGCTGAAGCGGAACGTGTCGGTGTGCCCGTCCGACTCCTGGGGCAGCGGCCGCTCGTCGCCGTCGGCGGCATAGCGGAAGCAGTCGAACATGAAGTCGGTCGAGGCGAACAGATACCACAGCACCGCGAAGCCCGTGGGCTTGTCCCCGCAGGTCAGTTCCAGCTCGTCGAGGCGCCGCTGCTGGAGCCGCAGCAGCCGCCGCCCGTCGGCCGTGCGCGACAGGGCGTTGGCGGCCATGCCCACGGCGAACGCCGCGAGGTACGGCTGCCGCCCGTCGAACGCCTCGATCGGCGTGCCGTCGGGGTAGGCCGACCGCACCGCGAACTCGATGCCCTTGAGCAGCGTGGGCAGGACCTCTTCGTCGCCGCTCCATCGCTGGTAGAGGTCCAGGCCGTGGATGTGAGTGCGGTGATAGTTGGGCGACGGCCCGTGCCCGCGGCGGCTCTCGTCCCAGTAGCCGTCGTGCGTCTGCATTCGGCAGCCCTGCCGGGCGACCATGCGCGCGACGCGGCAGTAGTCGGGCCGGCCCAGCACCTCGCCGCCCTTGTGCAGCAGAGCCATCCGCCAGACGATATGATTGGGCGCAGCCACGATGTAGTTGTTGATCCGCGACATCCAGTCCAGGTGCTCGACCAGAGCCGCCCGCCAGGCGGCCAGCCGCTCGGGGCCCAGCCTGTCGCCGAGCATCTCGACGCACTCCAGCATGTTGAGGGCGAGCCACTCCGGGCCCAGCAGGCCGGTCGTGCCCGGATCGTTCTCGGCGCGACAGTCGGCGATCATGTTGTCGCCGGCGGTGCGAATGATCTCCAGCACGCACCGGTCGCCGAAATGCGGGTTGCCCGGCGTCTCATTGAGATACAGCCACGCGAGCGCCCGCAGGCAGTGGTTGTAGTTCGGGCTGGGCCCGGTGGCGTCTTCGAACCGGCCCGACCGGTCGTTCCAGTATTCGAGGATGAGGCGGGTGTTCAGGAGGATGCGACCGAGATACCAGTCGCTGAGCCTGGGTTCACTCACGGAATGCTCCATCGATAGAGGATTCGCGGACTTCGCCTGAGGGCCCAAAGTATAACTGCGATCGACCGCCGCCTTCCAGCCCCCCTAGCCGACCGAATGCGTCGCGGACCTGCTGGGTTGCCAGCGTAGCGGCCAGCGTCGATTCGACGGCCGCCCCGCCGGCCAGCGCCCGCGCGAACAACTCGTGCTCCGTGGCAATGCCCCCCAGCCCCGGCAGGTCATCGTCGTTCAGGCCGAAATCTCCCGGGCCCAGACGCTCGACCACACGGTTGCCCTCGTGCAGTTCGACGAAGCCCGGCAGGTCGTGCATGTTCGACTGCGGATAGGCGATGCGGACCGAGCGGTCGGACGACGCGACGCAGTAGTGCTCCATCGCCGAGGCGGTGTCGGGCAGGACGGCGATCTCGATGCGGGCGCCGCCGGCCGACCAGCCGCTGACGAACAGGTTCCTGACGACGCCGGCCGTCCGGCAGGCAAGGTCCAACTGCCGCGGCCGATCGCCCGTCAGGAACAGGCCGGTGTCGATCGCGTGGACCGCGGTCGTCGAGAAGTCGGGCTCGCGGCGGCGATGGCGGGTGAACAGCACCGTAACCGCCTGGATCGCCCGGCCGGCCAGCCATTCGCGGGCCCGCGTCAGGTACGGCGCGTGGCGGCGGTTGTAGCCGACCAGGTGCGCCAGCCCGCCCACGCGGGCGATCAGGTCACGGTGCGTCGCGGCGTCCGGCGCGGGCGGCTTCTCGGTCAGGAACGGCAGGCCGCGGGCAGCAACGCGGGCGATCATGCCGGCCGTCGCCGGCGGCGGCAGTAGCAGGACCACGCCGTCGGGTCGACAGCGGTCGAGCATGGCATCGCTGTCAGTGAAGGTCGCGTCGGCCGCCAGCGCCTCGGCGCAGGCCCCGGCGGCTGCCGCGTCCAGGTCGCACGCGCCGACCCATCGCGCAAGACCGGTCGCCGACAGCCGCGCCATCGCCGGCCAGTGCATCCGTCGGGCCCAATCGCCGCAGCCGACGACGCAAAGCCGCGCAGCGTTCATCGCACGACCTCGCCCAGGGCGGCCACCAGGTCGATGTCGGCGTTGGGCGGGACCTGGTCGCCAACGTTGAGCACGACGCGCGGGCCAAACGTGTCGAGGATCCGCCGACCGAACGCCCGGATCTGCTCCGCGCCGGCCGTGCCGTCGCAGAACAGGCTGCACGGCACGCCGCACCACAGCCGCTGCGACGGCGCCATCGCCCGCAACGCGTCGTCGAGCTGCCAGTCGTTCATCGGCGCCGGCGTCAGGCCGTCCAGGATGTCCAGCCCCGTGTCGGCGACCATCGGCAGCAGCCCGCGCAGGCGGCCGTCCATGTGGCAGGCGACCAGCTTGCCCGCCGCGTGCAGTTGGGCGCTGCGCCGCCGGTAATAGGGCAGCGACCAGCGGCGATACATCGGCGGGCTGACGATCACCTCGTCCACGTTGTCGCCGAAGATGCAGACCGAGCCCGGCAGCTTCGCGATCAGCTCGAACGCCGCGTCGTCCGCCTCGGCCACGCAATCGAAGAACGCCTGACACCTGCCCGGGTCGTCGTGCATCAGCAGCAGGCCGGTCTCGATGCCCGCCCAGTCGATCAGAAGTCGCGGCATCGGCGAGCGCGGCAGCACGAGATCCACGAAGCCACACCCGCCCAGTTCGTCCAGCACCCCCTGCACCTTCGCCGGCGTGGGGGTCAGCGTGCGATGGCTTACCATGTACTCGATGGCCGCCAGATCCGCGTGCGTCTTGACCAGGTGCTCGCGCCAGAACCAGGACTCGTGCCTGTGCGGGCGGTCGCGCCGGCCGGTCAGCGTGCCGACCGGCGTGCGGATCGTGTGCGTCTGGGCCAGTTCGCCGGACCGCACCGTCACCTCGACGCCCTCATAGGCCGTCGTATAGAGCGTGTCGGTGTAGAGGTGAACCGGCAGGCCGCAGTCCAGCCGCCTATGAAGCTCAAGCAGCGACAGCCCGGCCAGCCCAGCCGGCATCGTGCCCGACTGCGTGCGGACCTCGTGCCAGTAGGAGAGGTCTGGAAAGTAGGGCGGACGGTCGTTGTCACCGCCGCGCCCGTTCAGGACGTTCAGGATGCGCTGTCGGTGCGTCATCTGGAAATGGCTCCGGGCATTACGGCTTGGGCGCGTCCGCCGGCCCGGGCGGACCGATGCAGAGCAGGTGGCCGGCAGTCCGGACGTAGATGTATCGGCCGACGAAGGCCGGCGAAGCGACCGTGGCCTCGTCGAGTTTCACGGGGTCGGCCAGGGCCCGGCCGTCGTCCATCGCGAACACGCACAGCGTGCCCTGCTTGTCGATCGCATACACGCGGCTGCCGACGCACACCGGGGACGCCCAGAAGAGGTCGGCGAAGTCCTTCCGCTGCCAGCGTTGCCTGCCGTCGGAGACGTTCAGCGCCGTGACGATCCCGCGGGCGCCCAGCAGCACCACGACCCGGCCGTCCGTCACCGGGCTGGCGACGTCGGGCACGGGCGGTCGTCGGGCCGTCCAGGCGGTGTGCGTCTTGCTCACGTCGCCGCTGCCGCCGGCGTCGAGGGCCAGCAGGTCGCCGCCCTCGCCGCTGGCGGCGAAGATGCGATTGCCCGCGGCCACCGGCGAGGCGGCCACGTCGCCGTCCATTTCGCCGCCCCGCCAGAGCTCGTCGCCCCCGGGCAACGCGTAGGCAATCGCCCACGGCCGCGAGGTGGTGATCAGTTCGGCCCGCCCGTCGCCCGCGACGATCAGCGGCGTCGTCCAACTGCTGCTGACCGAGCGGACCTTGCGCCAAAGCTGCTTGCCGTCGCTGCCGCGATAGGCGTAGAGGTTCGACGGGGAGAGCGTCTCGTCCTTCCCCTCGTCGAGCTGCACGTAGACCACGCCGTCGTAGAAGACCGGGCTGACAGCCAGTCCGTAGGTGCTGTCCGGCTTGTCGGTCAGCCGATCGCACCAGGCCTGCGATTTGCCGTCGACGTTCATCGCTCCCAGCACCGCCGACCCGTAGAAGACGTAGACGCGCTGGCCGTCGGTGCAGGCGGTCGGGGCGGCGGTGCCGGTGTCCTCGTACTGCGACGCTTCCGCGGCGTCGCCCTCCCCTTCGCCGGGCTCTTCGTCGGGCAACAGCTTCTCGGGCGCGTCCAGCTTCACGTTCCACACCAAGTCGCCGCTGCGCCGGTCGAAGGCCAGCACCCGCTCGCCCTCGCCGGTGAGGAAGATGCGGTCGCCCCAGACGATCGGCGAGCTGTTGCCTGCGACCGGCACGGCGACCTTCCACCGCAGGTCGCGGGCCAGGTCGATCTGCACGAGCGGATCAGCAGACGCCGGCGCGACGCCGTCGCCGGTCGGCCCGCGGAAGGCGGGCCAGTTCTCGTCCCAGCCGGCCGGGCGGGTCAGCGCAGGCGCAGGCGGCTGGGCCTGCTGCGAACCGCCCTGCCCCGCGGCCGCCGGCGGCGGGGGCTGCGTCTTGCCGCGGCAG
>JAJVII010000070.1 GCA_022072085.1 Phycisphaerae bacterium | reverse complement strand
GCGACAGCGCCGCGCGGCGCTCGTCGCGGCGGAGCCCGGCCCGGTCGGCCCGCCGACCGGCCAGCGTCGCCCCGATCGCCAGGCCCGCCATCGCCGCGGCCAGCGAGACAGCCGCCGCGGTCACGCCCGAACCGAGCTGCACCTGGGCCAGCCGAAGCCAGGCGATCTGCCCGGCCATCATCGCCGCGCCGGTGTAGACGGTCAGCAGCGCCGCCGCCGATTGGTCGACGGGTCGGCCGACGATTGCGTCCGTGCCGGCCGCCGACTGCCCGCCGCGTTTCGAGCCGCTCTTGCCGGATCCGTTGTCAGCCATGCCGTCATGTTAGCCGAACCCCCGGCGCGAATAAAGCGGGGGAGGAGGGAAGTGCTGAGTGCTGAGTGCGGAGTGTCGAGTTTCGAGTTTCAAGTTCCAAGTGAGGAACCAAGACACCCTCACCCCAACCCTCTCCCTCGCTTGCGAGGGAGAGGGAGAAGGGCGGCAGCCGCCCGCCCTCGGGGGACTGATCCGCTCTTAGGCGACGGGTTCGCTCTTAGGGGACTGGCCCGCTCTTAGGGGACTGGTCCGCTTTTCGCGTCTTCGCGAAAAGGGGACCGGTCCCCCTCTCCGACGGAGTGAACGAAGAGCGCCGGAGTCCCAGGACCGGCCCCCCTCTCCGGCGGTCCCCACCGAAACCAGCCCGGGCTCTGCACCTGTCTGCATTGGCCTGTAGCTCCCTGCATCCGCGCCGGCCGAGGTCGGCCAACGCGATTGGCCGCACGCGGCCGGGTCAGGGGGTATCCGGGTAGGGGCAGACCGGCCGATCGGGGGCCAGACCCCTTGGCCCCCGGCCAAACGCATTCTGTGAGGGGGCCCGGCCCCAAGCCCGGGCGGGGGTGTCAGCGGCGGCGACGGCGGCGGGCGGAGAGCAGGCCCATTCCGCCGATGGCCAGCAGCGCCAGGGTCGCCGGCTCGGGGATGGGGACGAGGAACCCGGTCGGATTGCCGCCGAAGTCCAGCAAGCTGTAGCTCTGGCCCTGGAGCAGCGGATCGGTCTGGACGGACGGGTCGTAGATGACCGTCCCGCCAAGGTAGGTGCGAAGCCTGGGGTCGTTGTCGCCGGCGAAGCCGCTCAGGACGCCATTGATGTGGCTGGTGGCCGCGCCAAGCTTGGCCTGCTTCAGCAGCGCCAGGTTCAGGTCGTTCAGGGTGATCGTCCCGCCGGCGGCCAGGTCCAGCGTCCCGGCGACGGCACTGGCGTTGGAGACGTGCATGTCGATGGCGCCGTCCAGGACGATGTTGCCCGCCGCCGTCACGATCAGGCTGCCGGCGTTGTTGTCGGTGTACTGCGAGCTGGCATGATAAGTCTCGATCTTGCCGCCGATGGTGACGTTCCGGTAGCCGGTAATCGTGATGTTGCCGTTGGGGTCGCCGTAGGTCAGGCGGACCTGGGCGAAGAGCACGTCGCCGGCGACGTAGAAGTCGCCGTCGGCGCCGTCCAAGTTGGCGTCGCCGTTGAAGCTCGCGCCCTTGGCCTTGCCGGTGGTTCCATAGACGCCCCCGGCCGTCGCCAGCAGCCCGGCCGCGGCAAAACCGCCGTCGTGACTCACGGTGATCAGCCCCGACTGAGCGCCGTGTGACCAGGTCACGATGTTGCCATAGGTGCCGACGCTGTCCTTGACCAGCACGTCGCCGCTGCCGTAGATCGTCACGTTGCCGCCGCTGGTCTTGTTGTAGGTATAGCCGTTGGCCGAGTCGGCCGTGTTGTAGTTGGCGGCGTAGAGGGCGTCCACCCGAACGTCCCCGACGCGGCTGGCGACCTCGCCGATGGTGATGCTGCCGACGGTATTGGGGGCCCCCGGCGAACTGGTGCTGGTGGAGCGGCGGGCGGTGTTGATGACGCCCAGGGCCAGATTGCCTGCGTTGGTGATGGTGACGGCGCCAGTCGCGCCGCCAACGGCGCTGCCGCCGAGGTTGCGGTAAGTGGAGATTCCAGCGATTCCCGAGTTGCCGGTGATGCTTCCGCCGTTTAGGCTCAACTTGATCGCCGTCGAGTCGTCGGTGGTCAGCGCGAAGCCGCCCAGCGACAGGCCGCCCGGAGCGACCGCGTCGCCCGTCGTGCCGTCGCCGTTGCGGTCGGCGAAGTCGTAAACGCCTGACCCGTTGGCGGTGACGTTCTGCGTCCCCCCGGCCAGCGGTATCGGATTGGCAAGCAGGTTGAGGCTGGTGGTCGCGTCCAGCACAGCCGCCTGCGAAATCGCAGGGGAAATACCCAGCACCAGGGCCAGCAACAGTATGCGCTTCATTTAACACCTCTTGGGCAGATCAGCCGCCTTCTCTTCGCTCGGTATACCGATGCATGCAAAAGCCGTGCCAGATTCGTGCATCAGCACATGACCACCAGGGGGAATTATACAACCACTTATTCGTGCTTATCTTGCAAACAACAAGCTGGAGGGCCCGCGACCCTGTGGCAGATAACAATTGTTGCTTTTCCGCTACAACCGGCTCGCCCAGTGTCCCGATTCTGCAACACGCGGCCGCGGCGTCAGCGTGCGGCTCTTGAGGATGGGCGAGACGATGCTGGGAATGCCCGTGAAGGCAACGCGCTGAAATGGAGCGTGTCGCCGGCCTGGGCGCTAGCGGCTGCGACGGCGACGGGCGGAGAGCAGGCCCATTCCGCCGATGGCCAGCAGCGCCAGGGTCGCCGGCTCGGGGACGGGCGAGCCTTCCAGTTCGAACACGTGCAGCCGCGAAACGTTGGCGGCGTTCTCGGCGACGTAGATCGTGTTGTTGGCGAAGTCCACCGCGATGCCCATGCCGGGGCGGGACGCGTCGCGCCAGCCGGCGCCGGCGGCGATCAGCGCGTCGATGTCGATGGCCGCGACGGGTGTCGGGTCCAGGCCGCTGGCGGTGGCCGGGTCGTAGAAATACAGGGTGAAGCCGCTCTTGGAGACGCCCTTGCGGGCGAGCATGATGTACTCCGTGCCGTCGACGGCCCGGATGTACTGAATCGACGTGTCGAAGTGGACGCTGCCGTCGCTGGAGAAGTGGAACAGTTCTGAGCCGCTCACCGTGCCGTCGCCGTTGTCGACGCTCTGGGCGACGATGCGCGTGCCGTAGCCGTAGCCGATTTGCCCGTCATCCTCGCCGACGACCAGGTAGGTCGTGCCGGCAGTGCCGGCCGCCGTCGGCAGGTCGCCGCCCGACCCGTCGCCCAGCCGCAGCGTGACCGAGTCGGAGTAGTATCCGGCCTTGGCCCAGCCGGTGGCAAACGTCGCATAGGGGGCGCTGGTCCCGCCCAGAGCGCCGGGGGCCTTGCCCGGGTTGTTGCCGCTGGCGCCCGCCCCGTTGGCCGTCGTGAAGAAGTTGCCGTCGGCGTCCACCACGTCGGGGCTGATCCCGCCGTAGGCCGTCCCGCCGTTGGCGTTGCTGATGGCGTGCACGGTGTCCAGCCCCGTGATCTTGGGCGTGACGCCGGCGAGGCTGTATTCGATCGTGTGCCCGGCCCATCCCCAGCGCAGGATGATCGTCGGGTCCGACAGCGCCGAGCCGTAGCCCGGCCGCGTGTTGCCGCCCGGCACGAACGCGGCGTTGTTGACGTAGTAGTCCTGGACCAGCGCCCCGGGGTCGGACTGCGGATTGGCCACGTCGATCGACCCGAGGTAGTTCAGCGTCAGCGGATCGCCGTAGGACGGGGCGGCCAACCCCGCCAGCAGCGACAGGCCGATGGCCAGTGCAAGCGTCCTGTTCATCTGACTGACCCTTTCAAAGACGAGGCGGCTTCTCTCTCCGGGACGCAAAGACGTGCGAGCCGGCTAGGCTCTGTCTGATTTTCCTGCAAATGGCATGCCAGAGGGGGCTCCGCCTGACAGGGAACGGGCCGGACCCGCGTAAGGCCGTAGCTGGCCGAGGCTTGGGACCCAAAATACCGTACGCCTGCCGAGGCCGGGCGCCCCCGGCCGGCTGGTCGTGTTGATTTCCGGCAACACCCGGACCGCCCAATGTTGATTCCCGGCAACGCCCGCCGGGCCCCGCGGAGAAACCAGGGCCATCGCAAAGTCCGGCAACCCGGATCAAACGCAGAGCGGATGAGGGGCAGAGGTCCGACAGAGCTTTGAATTCCTTGAGAAAAAGATGCCTCTGCCCCCACCTCTGCACCTCTGTTCCTCAGGACTTTTCATAGTTGGCCGCTGAGGCGCTGAGTCGCAGAGGGACAAGGATTTGTGAAAGGCCTCGCATCGGAATATTCTTGTTTCCTCCGATGCCGGTCTTGCTCCAAATCCTTTCTCTCAGCGCCTCTGCGCCTCAGCGGCGAACTGAATTATGAAAAATGCTCTGCCTCTGCGTTCATAACTTTGCGTTTGCCCCCGCGGAGAAATGCAAGGGGGTGGACAAACCGGGCCCGGAGGGGTATGCAGGCGGTTGCGGAGCAAGAATCCGACCCCATCCACCTGATCGAGGGAGACCACCATGAAGCCGATGAAACTGTCGCTGACGCTCGGGGCTCTCTGCCTCCTGGCCGCCGCGGGATGCGCGCAGGACAAGCCGCTGGAACTGGCCGCCACGCAGAACGCCCGCGTCTTCTTCCACGCCAGCGAGATGAACGTGAACGGCGGAGGAGTCCACCGGCTGCGCGTGTGCAGCCTGGAGATGGACTCGGCTGACGTGGCCATCCTGGACTTCGACCGGGCGGCGCTGAAGGCCTGGCTGGACAAGCACGCGGGCAAGGAAGTATCGGCCGGCCTGGTGCTGTCGATCCGGGCGATCGAGGAGGGTCCGGCCCGGCTCCAGGTCGCGGCGCTGGACACCGCGTCGGACTGGAAACAGGGCGACAAGAACCAGAAGCCGGCCGCCAAGGGCGAGGTCTGCTGCGGCGCGGCCCAGTTCGGCGTGCAGCCGTGGACATCGGCTGACGGGAAGAAGGTCAAGAATCTCCGCGAGCTGGTGTTCAGCAAGGACGGCGTGAAGACGACGCTCAATCCCGGCGGGGCCGACGTGACCGACGCCAGCAAGATGCAGTTCGTGACCATCCCGCTGGATGCGGCGTTCGTGCGACACGTGGCCGACGACCCGAACTGCAAGGGCGTGGTGGTCTTCACCCGCACGGGCAAGGCCCGCGTCTACTTCTCCAGCAACGACAAGGAAGGCCACCAGCCCAGGCTGCTGCTGGCGGTCAGCGACAAGAAGGCCCAGGGGGTCATGTAAGGGGCTCTAACAGAACCTACGCGGGTCGCGACGACGGGGACCTGATGGCGCCGGTGAAACAGCCCGTTGCGCCCGGCGCTCTCACGCCTTGGCCGGCGCGACAAAGGCGTCCAACTGCGTCAGCATGATGTCCCAACCTTCGTTGGCGCCCTGGGTCGCCTGCTCGATGATCGAAGTCATCACGTGGAACGTCTGGAGGGCGCGAATCAGCGTCTCGCCGCCGCGGTCGTAGAAGGTCACCACCGTCGTCATCTGGTCGGCCGGGCCGACGGAAAACTCGCCCGTCCAGCAGAGCCGGGCCGGCGGGTCGATCGCGCGGTAAGTGCCGGTGAAAGGGAAGTCCTGTCCGTCCGGCCCGCGCATGGCCATGCGGAACCGGCCGCCCGGCCGGAAGTCCATCTGCTCGATGATCAGCTTGAAGGGCCTGGGGGCGAACCACTGCACCATCTGCTCGGGGTCGGTCCAGGCGTCGAACACACGCTGCCGCGGGGCATGGATGACCCGCTCGATATCCAGCACGAACGCCGGGGGCACGCCCAGGTGCTCGGACAGGCGGGCCAGCGTCTGTTTGCCGCCCTCAATCGCGCCGTATTCGCGGACGACCAGGTCGCGGTCTTCGGGCTTGTCGAAGATCATGTGGCCGATCAACTGCGTCCGCTCGCCCAGATCCACCAGCGACCAGATCGCGTGGAAGCGGATCCCCCGCCCGCGGCGGAGTCGGCCGCCGTTGAGGAAGACGATCCGCTCGGGCGGGACGATTTCGACGAACTTCGTGGTGTTGGGGTACTCCGCGCCGTCGGGCCCGGTCATCGTGTGCCGCCAGATGCCGCCCGGCCGAAGGTCGAACGACTCGGTGACGTTGCGGAAGCCGCGGGGCCCCCACCAGGCGTCGAGCTGCGCCGGGTCGGTCATCGCCTCCCAGACGCGGCGGCGCGGGGCGTTGATGACGCGGGAGATGACGATCTCACGATCGGGCGGCACGTCGCGATCAAACTTTCGTCTGGCCATGGCGTCGGGCTCCCTTGGGTTTCTCTTTCTCCTGCACGTCCTGAAGGAACGCGTCCAGCCGGTCGAGGCTCTCTTCCCAGAAGCGCCTGTACTGGGCGATCCAGTCGGTGGCCCGCTTGAGCGGCCGGGCCCGCAACCGGCAGGGCCGCCACTGGGCCCGCCGCCCCCGTTCGACCAGCCCCGCGCCCTGGAGCACCTTCAGGTGCTTGGTGATCGCGGGCATGGTCATGTCGAACGGCTCGGACAGGTCGGTGACCGACGCCTCGCCGCGGGCCAGCCGCTTGAGGATGGCCCGGCGGGTCGGGTCGGCCAGCGCCGCGAAAGTCACACTGAGCGGGTCTGTGGCCATGGTGTTGTTCCCGTGGGTGCGTATTTAACCTTGTGGTAAAATAGGCGCCGCGCCGGGGGAAGTCAAATCGGGTGCGGGAATCTTCGCCGCGCCCGCAGCGGGATGGCGGCGGCCCGGCCCCGCGGGTATGCTGTGGGCGGGGAGATTCACATGCTTGGCGGCGGTCGGGCCCCAGGCCGCCGACTCGCAAGTCGCCACAGCTTCAGGGAGTGCACCATGCCCACGCGAAGAGAATCAGTCATGGCCCTTCTGGTCGCAGGCGCGATCGTGCTGACGTCGGCGCTGGCGGCGGTCGCGGCCGACCCGGAGCCGCAGATCAAGTGCGTCACCGTGCCGGAGCGCACCATCCCCCAGCCGCTGGAACGCGGCAAGCCCTATCCCGTGCCCGCGACCGAGTGGAAGCGGGACCCGGTCCTCTGGGGCTGGACCTGCGAACTGCCCGACGGCACGGGCCTGGCGTTCGGCGGGGTCGATCAACTCTCCGACGACGGCCGGCCGCACACGCGCGTGCTCGTCGACGGCAAGTGGACGCCCATCATCGACGAACTGCGCAAGGCCAACCCGCTCCAGCCGCGGTTCGCCCAGGTCCGCCGGCTGCGCGACGCATGCAAGGACGCGCTGGCCAAGGCGCGGAGCCTCTACTTCGAGGGCAAGTCAGCCGACGCGGAGGCCGCGGCGATCAAGGCCGACATCGACCCGGCTGTCCAGACGCTGGCGAAGGAGTTGGCGGCATTGATCGCCGACCTGAAGGGCGCCAAGGCCCCGGGCGACTACGAGGCCGGACAGATAGCGTTCGCGCTGGGGCATCTGGAGGCATCGGCCGATCAGATCAAGCCCTTCGACCAGCGGACGACGCCCGAGCGGATGGCAACGATGCGGCGGGCGCAGATCGAACTGGAGATCGCGGCCGAGGCCTTCGACGCCGAGCCGCCGCCGCGGGCACTGAGCAGGATCGCCTGGGAACCGAAGACGAAGCAGTTCGTCATCTTCGGCGGCGAGCACTTCGACTACCAGACCAACGACCTGTGGCTGTTCGACCCGGCCGGGCGGCGCTGGCAGCAGCGGCATCAGCAGGCGGCGCCCGAGCCGCGATGCGACGCCCTGATCGAGGCCCTGGGCGACGGGCGGATCGCCATCCGCGGCGGCTGCCAGTACGTGCCGGGCAAGCACTTCATCCACGTCGGACCCGCCCGCTGGGTCTACGACATCGCGAAGAACGCGTGGACGCCCGACGGCCACGAGGAGAAGGGCTGCCCGTCGGACACGCGGTCGGCCCGCTACTGGCCGCCGGCCGGCCCGGAGGGGTACATGAAGGGCGACCGGCCCGACGCCGCCGCCCACGAGGCGAAGCTCAAGGCCCTGCCGGCCAATACGTGGGCCCGGCTGGACACGCCGATCGAGCTGGGCAGCCGCGACTGGGGCACGTGGGTCTACGACGCCGGGCGCGACATGCTCTACATCTGGGCGGGGGGGCACGCGAGCTACTGCGGCAACGACGTCGCACGGTTCCACCTGGCGACGGGGCGATGGGAGATCACCGACCCGGTCGAACTGCCGCTGGGCTGCTGCGGCACCAACGAGCAGTATCCCTCCGGGTTCGACTTCAACCTGCGGCCGTGGGTGAAGAAGCACGTCTGGAACGGGCAGGCCTTCGACCCGGCGCTGGACCGCATGGTGATGGCCAGCGTGAACGACCAGAAGATCGACCCGCACTTCTACCTCTACGACCCCGCGAAGGCCGACTGGGCCGGGCGCGGCCGCATGGCCGACGGCCAGAACAACGACGCCTACGGCACGCAACTGCGATACACCGCCCACGGGATGTTCGACTGGTTCGGCGACAAGGCCTGGCTGCTGGACGAGAAGACGCTCCAGTGGCAGCCGCTGGCGGTCAAGGGCCGGATGCCCGGCGTCGGGGTGGACAGTTGCGGCATGGTCTACGACCCCAAACGCGACCGCATGCTGCTGGTCACGCTCGGCGGATACGCCAAGCCCTATGACGGGCAGATCCACGCGCTGGATCTCAAGACCATGCAGATCACGCCGCTGGACCCCCAGGGCCTGGACAACAAGGACGCCAAGTGGCAGATGTTCCTTCGCGAGGCCGTCTACGTGCCGACGGCCGACCTGTTCCTGTGGATCACCCGGCTGACCGTCAACGGCAAGACCTCGCCCGACCAGTTCTGCGCCTACGACCCGAAGGCCAACCGCTGGGTCGGCGTGCAACTCGCCCTGCCAGCCGGCAAGACGCCCGTCGACACCCATGGCGTATGCCTGGGCGCCGCTTACGACGCCGGGCGGGACCTGGTCTGGGTGGGCGACGCGGCCTACGGCGGCGGCGTCTGGGCCCTGCGTCTGGATGCGGACAAGGCCCGCGTGACGCCGCTGAAGGACGTGAAGTTGCCGTGACCGCGCCGAAGCGGCGGCGAACGGCCGCCAGCCGGAAGAGCAATTCATAAGAAATTGTATTTACATGCTTTGCGGCGCAGATTCTTTCGCCGGTCCACTTCCTGAATTGGATTTCTCTTGCCGGGATCAAGTTATCTATATAAACTGTGTCTAGTATATTTATTTTATGGAAATCACTCGAACTACAGACTACGCCGTACGGGTCGTGCTGGATCTGGCGATCCGGCTGCCCAGCGGGCAGCGGGTCACGTCGGGGCAGATCGCCCGGCGGCAGGGCATCCCGCCGGGCTACGTGCCCAAGGTGATGCAGTCGCTCAGCCGGGCGGGCATCCTGGCGACGCTGCCCGGCCGAACCGGCGGCGTGCAGTTGCTCCGCGACCCGAAGGAACTGACCGTGCTGGAGGTGGTCGAGGCGATGGAGGGCCCGGTCGCGCTCAACCGCTGCCTGATTCGCAAGGGCGAGTGCCCGCGCGACGTGATCTGCACGGTTCACAAGGTCTGGGCCCGGGCGCAGGAGAGCCTGACTAACGTGCTGGCTGGGGCGACCATCGCCAGCCTCATCCCGCCGGACGAGCGGATCGAATCTCGCGCGGGCGAACCGGCATCGTCTTGAAATCAGGCCGCCGGTGAATGTAAATGAGCGGGCCCGGAGAGGGGCCGACAGCAAGGAGCGACACCTATGGACGTACAGATGCTCAGCCGCATCCAGTTCGCCATCACCGTCGGGTTCCACTTCCTCTTTCCGCCAATCACCATCGGGCTGGCGTGGCTGCTGGTCATCGTCGAGTGGATGGGCTGGCGGCGGAACGACCTCGCCTGGCAGCAGGCGGGCAAGTTCTTCGGCAAGCTGCTGGGGCTCACCTTCGCGGTGGGCGTCGCGACCGGCATCGTGATGGAGTTCCAGTTCGGCACCAACTGGGCCCGCTACTCCAAGTTCGTCGGCGACATCTTCGGCGCCCCGCTGGCGGCTGAGGGCGTCTTCGCCTTCTTCCTGGAGTCCACCTTCCTGGGCGTCTACCTCTTCGCCCGCAACCGGATCGCCAGGGGCTGGCACTGGTTCGCGATCCTGATGGTCGCGATCGGATCGACGCTCTCGGCGTTCTGGATCATCGTCGCCAACTCCTGGATGCAGACGCCCGCAGGCTTCCGCGTGAACGAGGCGCTCGGCCGGGCCGAGCTGACCGACTTCTGGGCGGCCGTCTTCAACCCCTCGACCAATATTCGCTACCTGCACACGATCATGGCGGCGGTGGTGAGCGGGGCGTTCTTCATGGCCGGCCTGGCCGCCTGGCTGCTGCTGCGGGCCCGCAAGGACGCCGCCCAGCCCGAGGCCGTCGCGGCGGCTGCCCGCAAGGCCCTCAAGGTCTCGCTGGTCGTCGGCCTGATCGGCTCGATCCTCGTCGCGTTCCCCTTCGGCCACATGCACGCCCAGCAGGTGGCGCGGATGCAGCCGGAGAAGTTCGCCGCCATCGAAGGGCTCTACAACTCGTCCGACAGCGCCCCGCTGGTGCTCTTCGCCCTGCCCTACTCCAAGCCGCCGCAGCTCAAGGCATCGGTAGAAGTGCCCGGCCTGCTCTCCTGGATGGCGTTCGGCGACACCAATGCCGAGATCAAGGGCATCGACCAGTTCCCCGCCGACGACATCCCGCCGCTTTGGCTGACCTTCGTCTCCTTCCACAACATGGTCATCCTGGGCACGTTCTTCCTGGCCGCCACCGCCTGGGGCGTGCTGCGGCTGCGCGGCGGCAAGGTCTACGCCAGCCGATGGTTCCTCTGGGTGCTGCTGATCTCGATTCCGCTGCCGCTGGCGGCCTGCCAGTTCGGGTGGATGACCGCCGAGGCCGGTCGGCAGCCCTGGATCGTCTACCACGTCATGCGGACCTCCGACGCCTTCTCCAGCAACCTGTCGGCGGCCCATGTGCTGTTCTCGATCTTCCTGCTGGGCGCGATCTACCTGGCGCTGTTCGCGCTCTACCTGTTCCTGATCCGGCATAAGATAAGGCACGCAGCGGTCGAGATGGGCGTGGCGGCGCTCTCCAACCCCGGGAGGCAGGCATGACTCTGCAAGACACCTGGTTTGTGCTGCTGTTCGTGCTGCTGATCGGCTATGCGATCATGGACGGATACGACCTGGGCGTCGGCGCGCTGCACATCTTGGCGCGCGGCGACGACCAGCGGCGGATCTCGCTGGGCTCGATCGGCCCGACCTGGGACGGCAACGAGGTCTGGCTGCTGACGGCCGGCGGGGCCTTGTTCGCCGCCTTTCCGCCGGTCTACGCGACGGTCTTCTCCGGTTTCTACATCGCCCTGATGCTGCTGCTGGCGGTGCTGATCGGACGCGCGGTGGCGCTGGAGTTCCGCTCGCGGATCAACTCCCCCGGCTGGCGGCGGACGTGGGACGCGACCTTCTGGGTCTGCTCGGCCGTTCCGGCGCTGCTGCTGGGCGTCGCATTCGGCAACGTCCTGCGCGGCGTGCCGCTGAACGCCCAGGGCGACTACGCCGGCACGTTCATCGGCCTGCTCAACCCCTTCAGTCTGCTGGTCGGCGTCCTCACGCTGGTCGGGGCGACCGCCCACGGGGCGATCTACCTGGCCGGCAAGTGCGAGGGCGAGCAGCAGGCCCGGCTGGTTCGGCTCGTCGGTCCGCTCTGGGCGCTGTTCATCGTGCTGTTCATCGGCGCGACCGCGGCGGCCCGGGCCGTCTCGCCGTTCCTGTTTGAACGCGCCCTGCTGGCGCGGCCGCTGACCTGGGTGCTGCTCGTGCTGGCAGCCGGCGGACTGGCAGCCGTCGTGCCCCTGGTCCGCAGCGGGCGGTTCAGCCGGGCGTTCGTCGCCAGCTCGGCGGCCATCGGGGCGGGCATGGCCCTGGCGGCCGGCGGGCTCTATCCGCGGCTGCTCCCCTGCTCCGACGACCTGTCGCGCAGCCTGACGATCGCCAACAGCAGCTCGACGCCGCTGACGCTCAAGGCGATGCTCGTCATCGCCCTGGTCGGCATGCCCGCGGTGCTGGTCTACACCGCCGTCGTGCACCACATCTTCCGCGGCAAGGTGAAGCTGGAGCCGGAAGGGTACTGAGGGAATGTCGAATGACGAATGTCGAATGTCGAATGAATGACGAAGCCCGAATGACGAATGACCTCGCAGGCGTCACGGTGGCCGGACTCGTCATTCGGTATTGGTGATTCGTCATTCCTTCATCATTCAGGTTTCGACATTCGTCATTGCCCGCCGCTTCGGCGGGCCCACGGTCCATGGCCTGAGGCGGGCCGGGTCCATGCGGACCCCGGGCGTTCGTCGGGGACGCCCGCCCGCCTCTTTTCATGCGCCGCAGGGCAATCGCAACGTCCGGCAGCCCGGATCAAGCGCAGAGCGGATTAGCGGCAGAGGTCGGACAGAGGTTTGAATTCCTTTGAAGGAAAGACCTCTGTCCCGCCTCTGTTCCTCTCTGCCCCTCTGCGTTCATGACTTTGCCTTTGCCCTGTCATGCGCCGGCTGACTCTTGCCCGCGCCGGCGTGGGCGGGTAGACCTGGGGGCATGGCGGAAACTGAAGACCCCTCCAGCACGGCAGCCGACCGGCCCGGCGACGGCGGGCCCGCGTCGCCCATCGACGCCGAGGCGTTCCGGCGGATCGCGTCGGCCTACCGGCGGCGGTGGGGGGTCCGGCTCTGCGCCGCCTGGCCCGACGGGCGGGTCGCGATGGGCGTGGCCACCGCCGCACGCGGGCAGCACGAGGCGGCCACGCGGGCCCGCGAGCACGCCATCGCCGAGGCCCTGCGCTGGGGCGAACCCACCGTCGTCGAGTATCCCGGGAAGCGGCTGGCCTGGGCGGCGCCGCTGATGCACAACCGCCGACTCCTCGGCGGGCTGATCGCGGTGACGGCGGAGCGGCGGGCCCTGCCCGGCAGCGGCGGGCCGGCCCCCATCGACACTCGACAGGCCTGCGCCGACCTGCGCACGTCGGCGGAGGAAATGAACCTCACCAACGCCGACCTGCTGGCGGCCCGGCGGGCCGAATACGATCGCGAGCAGAAACGGGCCGAGGCGATCCAGGATCTCAAGACCCGCTACTTTTACAGCATCCGCGAGGTCTACCTCCGCGAGGAGCCGGCGCTGGTGGCGGCCGTCCGCCGCGGCGACCGGCACGAGGCCCGCGGCATCCTCAACCGCATCCTGGTCGAAATCTATCACCTCGGCGGCGACGACCTGAAGGTCATCAAGAGCTTCCTCATGGAGCTGGTGGTCACCATGTGCCGCACCGCCGTCGAGTGCGGCGGCGATCCGCAGCAGCTCCTGGGCGCCAACTTCGCCAGCATCAGCGAGTTGTCGGGCATCGACAGCGAGGTGGACCTGTCGCACTGGCTGGTTCAGATGCTCGAGCGGATCATGGACTCGATCCGCCGCCACCGCCGCGAGCCCAGCGCGGCCATGCTGCACGCAGCCATGAAGTACCTGGCGGCGCACTTCCAGGACCCCGTCTCGCGCGACCAGGTGGCCCGCATGGCCGGGCTGTCGCCGGCCTACTTCTCGCGGCTGATTCACCAGCGGATGGGCCGGAGCTTCAGCGACCTGGTCAACCAGATGCGCGCGGACCGGGCGGCCGAGCTGCTGCGCGACACCGACAAGAGCGTGCTGGCGATCGCCCTGGAGGTGGGCTTCAACGACCAGAGCTACTTCACGAAGGTGTTCCGCCGCTACAGGCGGATGACGCCGCGGCAGTACCGCCGGCGGGAGGGAAGCTAGAGGTTAGAGGCCAGAGGCTGGTGAAGACCGGAGGAGGCCTCTTCCCCTGACCCCTGACCCCCGACCCCTGATCCCCGACCCCTGCTATTTCACGAACAGCTCGATCACCGGCACGACCACGTCCGGCTTGGCGACCGGCAGCGTGAGCGTCAGCAGGTTCGCGTCGGGCGAGCCGCCCATCTTTTCCATCTGCCACGGTTCGGGCCCGCGCATGCGGATTTCCGACGCGTCGTTGAGCAACTGGGCGTATTCGACCCGGCCGGCGAGCCCGGGCAGGTGAAGGTGCTTGAACGGCCAGGCGAACACGTGCACGTAGAGCCGCCGCGTGTCGGGGTTCCAGGTCAGCCGGCAGTCCTGCGGCGTAACGAACTCGGCCGGCGCCTGCGTGCAGCCGTAGATCGACCGGCTGTGCCGCTTCATCCACCCGCCCATGCCGGCCAGCCGATCCAGCGCCCGGGCGTCAAACTCGCCTCGGCCGGTCGGCCCGACGTTCAGCAGCAGGTTGCCGCCCTTGCTCACCGTGTCGATGAGCATCCGCACGAGCTGCTCGACGCTCTTCCACTCGGCCTCGTCGCGATGGTAGCCCCACGAGCCGCTGAAGGTCTGGCAGGCCTCCCACACAACGCGCTGCCCGCCCACCGTCAGCCAGCCGCGCGGCTGAACCTGCTCGGGCGTCTTGAAGTCCCAGCCGTCGGGCAGGTCCAGCCGGTCGTTCAGCATCACGCCGGGCTGAAGTTCGCGGACCAGCCTGTAGAGTTCCTCGCTCCGCCAGTCGGCGCGGCCCTTGCCCGTGCCGTCGGGGCGCGGGTAGCTGAAGTCCAGCCAGAGCGCGTCGATCCGCCCGAAGCCGGTGAGCAGTTCGCGGACCTGGCCGTGCAGGTAGTCGGCGTACCGCTGCTGGTCGCGGCCGCGGTTCATCGCGTCGCGGTCGGGGCTGTTGCGATAGGGCCCGTGGATGACGTCGAGGACGTATTGCGGATGATGCCAGTCAATCAGCGAGTGATAGAACCCGACGCGCAGGCCGCGGGCGCGGAAGGCCTCGACCGCGGGCCTCAGCAGGTCCCGACCGGCCGGCGTGTTGGGGGCCTTGTAGTCGGTCAGCGCACTGTCCCACAGGCAGAAGCCCTCGTGGTGCTTGGTGGTGATGACGAAGTACTTCATGCCCGCGGCGGCGGCGGCGTCGGCCCAGGCGGCCGGGTCGTAGAGGTCCGGGTCGAAGCGGCGGAAGTAGGCGTCGTAGCGCTCGTCGGGGATCTCCTCGCGGTGCTTGACCCACTCGTGCCGGGCCGCCAGGGCGTAGAGCCCCCAGTGAATGAACAGCCCGAACCGATCGTGCACGAACCAACTGCTGTCGCCGGTGGTGGGTCGGATGCCTGCATCGGACATGGGATGTGTCTCCGGGCGGAGGAGTCCCGCCGCAGGCGGCAGTATAGCGCGCCGGGGCGTGTCCGCAAGGCGCGCGGAGGCGGCGGATCGCCCCGGGACCGGCTCCCGGGTCAGAAGGATTGAGGCTCTCCAGCCCCCCTCATCGCGGCGGAAAGGGACTTGAGGCGGGTTACCGGACCCGGCGCGCATAAAATTACCAAAATAATCCGCCAGCCTACAAGACCTGCCCGGGGAATGCCGTAGCATGAAACTATCGGCCCCGGGCGTCGCCGGGGAAGCGGAGCGTGAGATGAAACTGGCGGTTTCAGGCAAGGGCGGAGTCGGCAAGAGCACGCTGTCGGCGGCGTTGGCGCTGCTGGCGGCCCGCGACGGCGGACGCGTGCTCGCGGTCGATGCCGACCCCGACGGCAACCTGGCGTCGGCGCTGGGCATCCCGGCCGACGTGCAGGCGGGCATCGTCCCGATCAGCCAGCACCGCGCCCTGATCGAGCAGCGGACCGGCGCGAAGGTCAAGCAATACGGGCAGATGTTCAAGATCAACCCCGAGGTCGCCGACATCGCCGACGGCTACGCCCTGCGGCACAACGGGGTGGCGTTGCTGGTGCTGGGGGCGATCGAGTCCGGCGGCTCCGGCTGCGCCTGCCCCGAGAGCGTCCTGATCCGCGCCCTGGTGCAGGACCTGGTCCTGCACAAGCACGACGCCCTGGTCATGGACATGGAGGCCGGCATCGAGCACCTCGGCCGATCCACCGCCCGCGGCGTGGACACGCTGCTGGTCGTCGTCGAGCCGGGGCAACGATCCATCGACAGCGCCCGCCGCGTCGTTCGGCTGGCCGGCGAGATCGGGCTGGCCGACCGCGTGCGCTTCGTCGCCAACAAGGTGACGGGCCCGGACGATGAGCGGTTCATCCGCGACAGCCTGGCCGGCCAGGAGTTGCTGGGCGTTATCCCGTTCAGCCCGACCATCCGGTCGGCCGACCGGGCGGGACGATCGGTGCTGGAAGGCCTGCCGCCGGAACTGATCGCCCGCTTCGAATCGATCCTTGAGAAAGTGAAACAGGCAGCCGGCTCCCGCGCTCGCTGACGCCGGCGGTCATTGAAACCTGCAAGAGAAATCTTCATTCACCACAGAGGACACAGAGATCACAGAGGAAGTCAGAAGCGTCGAGAAATGCCCGAAATCAAGAATCTTCAGATACGCCCGACTCTGTGCCCTCTGTGTTCTCTGTGGTGAAGGTTTCTCTTGCAGGACTCCATGAACGCCCGATTGCCGCGACCGTCAGCGAGCACGGCAGGATTGCAGGACACGAGGAACCCGAAATTCGAACAAAGGAACTCTCCATGAGCTTCACGCCCAAATGCCTCGCAACCGGGATCGGCAGCTTTCCCCACCCCACGCCCGAGCAGGCGGTGGACCTGGTGCTGGCGAGCATCCCCGACGCCCCGGTCTGGCCGCAACTGCCGACGATGAGCCTCAACGAGCAGATGGAGATTCAATACAGCGAGGGCCTTCCGCGGCGGCACATCGAGGCCGACAAGCGGCGGATGTATTTCGACACCACCGGCGACACCTCCGAGGATCTGGCGGCGTTCTACGAGGCCTACCTGGCGGCGATGGACCCCGACGCCGGCAACGGCGACTGCTCGGCGATGGCCATCGGCCCGGAGTTCTCCCGCGGCATCTACGCGATGGAGAAGCGGCTGAAGGCCGAGGGGAAGAAGCGGCCCTTCGTCAAGGTTCAGGTCACCGGTCCGCTCTCGTTCAGCCTGACCATTGTCGACCAGGACAAGCGGGCGCTCTACTACAACGACGAGTTCCGCGACGTCGTCGTCAAGGCCCTGGCGATGAAGGCCCGCTGGCAGATTCAGAAGTTCCGCCCCTTCGCC
The DNA here is from genome assembly GCA_022072085.1 of Phycisphaerae bacterium. Classification (GTDB taxonomy): domain Bacteria; phylum Planctomycetota; class Phycisphaerae; order JAJVII01; family JAJVII01; genus JAJVII01. The sequence goes on along the minus strand of JAJVII010000070.1, from coordinate 38,754 downwards.
GACAACGTGATCTGCTTCATCGACGAGCCGATCCTGGCCGGTTTCGGCAGCTCGACCTACGTCTCGGTCGGGCGCGACGACGTGGTCGCCATCCTCGGCGAGGTGATCGAGGCGATCCACGCCGACGGCGGGCTGGCCGGCGTGCACGTCTGCGCCAACACCGAGTGGAGCATGCTGATCGACGCGGGCGTGGACCTCGTGAACTTCGACGCGTTTGAATACGGTGAGACGATCGCCCTGTATCCCGAGCATGTGAAGAAGCTGTTCGACCGCAGCGGGGCGCTGGCCTGGGGCATCCTGCCCACCTCGCCGAAGATCCGCGAGCAGGACGTCGACAGGATGGTCGCCCACTTCGACCGGGTCGTGGACCACCTGGCCAAGCGGACCGGCATCGATAAGGCGCTGATCGTCCGGCAGTCGGCCATCACGCCCTCCTGCGGAACCGGCTCGCTGAGCGTGGAGGACTCGACGCGCGTCTTCTCCCTGCTGGGCCCGACCAGCGCGGCCCTGAAGAAGAAGTACGGACTGGACTGATTCGTCAACGGGAACGGATTTGCGATTTGGGATTTGAGATTTTCGATTGAGAAACGCGCGGCTGTCGCCGGTCCTTCCGAAAATCGAAAATCCGCAATCGAAAATCCAAAATTTCCCGGTTCTGCGGGAGTCGGCTATGACCTACACCATCGCCATCACCGGCAAGGGCGGCGTGGGCAAGACCACCGTCGCGGGGCTGATCGTCTCGCGGCTGATCGCCCGCGGCTGCGCCCCGGTGCTCGCGGTCGACGCCGACCCTAACACCAACCTCGACCGCGTGCTGGGCGTCTCGGTCGGCACGACCATCGGCGGCGTGCGCGAGGAGGCCCGCCAGATCGCCGGCAAGGGGCTGGCGGCCGGCGTCAGCAAGCAGCAGCTCCTGGAACTAAAGATCGCCGAGAGCCTCGTCGAAGCCGACTCGTTCGACCTGATCGCGATGGGGCGACCCGAAGGCCCCGGCTGCTACTGCTACGCCAACAACGTCCTCCAGCAGGCCCTGGCCCGCATGTCCGAGAGCTACCCCTACGTGGTCATCGACAACGAGGCCGGCCTGGAGAACCTCAGCCGCCGCATCGTCCAGAAGGTGCAGCTCATGGTCATGGTCACCGACCCGTCGGCCCGCGGACTGGCGACGATCGGGCGGCTCTACGACCTGGCCCGCGAGATGCAGGTGCAGTTCGACCGGCTGGCGATCGTCGTCAACCGCCTCCGCCGCGACGAACTGCCCGAGGGCGCAGCCGCCCTGCGCGAGCACACCGTGGCGGACTTCGTGGTCGGCCTGCCGGACGATGCGACGCTGGCGGAACTGGACGAACGCGGCTGCGACCTGGCAGCGCTGCCGCCGGACCATCCGGTCGTCGCCCGGATCGAACGATTCCTCGACGGAGCGGCCGTCGCCGCGGCGGCGGGCTGAAGAGGACGGGGAGAAGAGAAAGAGAACCGCGAATGAACGCGAATGAACGCGAATGTTGATGAAGAGAGAAACGATCTGATTTCTCCATTCGCGTCGATTCGCGTTCATTCGCGGTTGTTCCCTCTTCTCCGTGTAATCCGTGTTCCTCCGATAGAGGAGAGTTAAATGGCCAAGGAAAAGAAGAAGCCCGCGGACCGCGTCACCGACGCCGCGTCGCTGGAAGTGCTGACCCGCGCCGACGAGGCCGGCGTCTCGACCGTCTTCTCGCGGGCCGACGCGCAGTCGCCGCACTGCACCTTCGGCACGCAGGGCCTCTGCTGCCGGCTCTGCCACATGGGGCCCTGCCGGATCACGCCCAAGGCGCCGCTGGGCGTCTGCGGCGCCGACGCCGACACCATCGTCGCCCGCAACTTCCTGCGCGAGGTGGCCGGCGGAGCGGCGGCCCACTGCGACCACGGCCGGCGGCTCGTCCTGCTGCTGCGCGACGCGGCCCAGGGCAAAGCCGGCAGCTACGTCATCAAGGACGAGCGGGCCCTGCGGCGGGCCGCCCGCGAGTATGACATCGAGGAGGAGGGCCGCGACGCGCCGGCCGTCGCCCTGGATCTGGCCAACCGCTTCCTGACCGAGTTCACCTCGCAGGAGCAGGCCCTGGCGACGCTGCGGCTGGCCCCGGTCACGCGGCAGAACGTCTGGGACGCCCACGACATCAAGCCGGCCGGCATCGACCGCATGGTCGTCGAGTGCTTGCACCGCACGCACATGGGCGTCGACCACGACTACCGCAACCTGCTCATGCACGCGTTCCGCACCGCCCTCGCGGACGGCTGGGGCGGCTCGCGCGTCGCGACCATCGTCTCGGACATCCTGTTCGGCACCCCCTCGCCGGTCCGCAGCAGCGCCAACCTCGGCGTGCTGGGGGCCGACACGGTCAACGTCGTCGTCCACGGCCACGAGCCGGCGCTCAGCGAGATGCTCGCGGTCGCCTCCAGCGACCCGGAGGTTCTCGATTACGCCAAGGCCGCCGGGGCGAGCGGCGTCACGCTGGCCGGCATCTGCTGCACCGCCAACGAAATCCTCGTGCGGCACGGCATCCCGGTCGCCGGCAACTTCCTCCAGCAGGAGCTGGCCATCCTCACCGGCGCCGTCGAGATGATGATCACCGACGTGCAGTGCTGCATGCCCAGCCTGCCGGAGGTGGCGGCGGCCTATCACACCCAGGTCGTCTCGACCAGCGACATCGCCCGCACCATCGGCGCCGAGCACGCGACCTTCGACGACGAGCACGCCCTGGAGTCGGCCAAGGCCCTGCTCCGCAAGGCGATCGACAACTACGCCCGCCGCGACCGCCGCAAGATGGCCATCCCCGACCATCAGCGCCCGCTGGTGGCTGGGTTCTCGGTGGACGCGATCAAGTACATGCTCGGCGGCCGATTCCGCGCCAGCTTCCGCCCGCTCAACGACGCAATCATGCAGGGGCGGATCAAGGGCGTGGTCGGGATCGTCGGCTGCTCGAATCCCAACAGCAAGCTCGAAGAGTACACTAACGCCCTGACCGAGGAGCTGATCGCCCGCAACGTGCTGGTCGTCAAGACCGGCTGTGCGGCCATCGCGTCGGCCAAGGAAGGCCGACTCACCCCCGAGGCCGCCCTGGCCCAGGCCGGCGCGGGCCTGAAGGAAGTCTGCGAGGCCGTCGGCATGCCCCCCGTGCTGCACATGGGAAGCTGCGTGGACAACAGCCGCATCCTCGAAGCCGCGACCGAGGTCGTCGCCGAGGGCGGCCTGGGCGACGACCTGTCGGCGGTGCCCGCGGTCGGCGTCGCCCCGGAGTGGATGAGCGAGAAGGCCGTCACCATCGGCTGCTACTTCGTCGCCTCGGGCATCGACGTGATCCTCGGCCATCCGTTCCACATCGAGGGATCGGAGAAGGTCGTGAAGTTTCTCAACGAGGAGACGGCCGGCCTGTTCGGGGCGTCGTTCCACGTGGCCGAGGATTCGCAGAAGGCGGCCGACACGATCATGCGTCTGCTGGACGCCCGCCGCGAGAAGCTCGGCATCAACCGCGCCCAGGAGCGCAAGATGCTCGACATGAAGGACCGCCGGGCGCTGGAAGTCTGAACGAAGAGCATTCACCACGGAGGCACAGAGGCACAGAGAAGAACAAGAAACAACACGAAGGGCCACGAAGAAGAATCTGATTTCTTTTTCAAGCGATGCTCTCTTCGTGCCTCTTCTCCGAACTTCGTGGCTCTTCGTGTTGAGGTCTTCTCTGTGCCTCTGTGGTTAGTCTTCTTACCGGAGTCGCTGGATGTCCAAGCTGATCTGCGCAAGCGCGATTGACGGGGCGACGATCTGGGTGGCGCGGGCCGAGGCCAAGCTCGACCAGGCCGTCGCCGCCAGGGGCGAGTCGGCCGCCGTCGGCTTCCCCAACACCGCCTACTTCCTGCCGATCATCTACGCCTTCACCGGCAAGGCCGTCCGCACGCTGGCCGACTGCCGCGAGGTGCTGCGGCTGGCCAAGGAGCTGCTGCCCAACCGGCCCAGCGAGAAGGTCTGGCTGCCGTACCTGGGCAACGCCCTGGACGCCGGCGTCGCGGCGCTGTTCGCCTGTGAGATCATCGAGGCCTGCAAGTACCTCATCGGCCCGCCGCCGGTCAAGGGCATCTGGCTGGGCGCCGCCAGCGACGTCATCATGCGCGAGCGCGGCATCGAGTTCGTGGACGGCACGGCCCCGGGCTTTGCCGCAATCACCGGCCGGGCACCCAGCAACGAGACGGCCGTCCGGATCGCCCGCGAGCTTCAGGAGAAGAACATCTACGTCTTCATGGGCGGTGCGACCGGCGGCGTGCAGTTCGCCGAGCAACTGGCCGACGCCGGCGTGCAGCTCGGCTGGGAGACGCGGCTGGTCCCCTTCGGCAAGGACGTCTCTTCGCTGGTGTACGCGCTGGGCTTTGCCAACCGGGCGGCGCTGAGTTTCGGCGGGGTGAAGCCCGGCGACTACGAAGCCAACCTTCGCTACAACAAGAACCGCATCTTCGCGTTCGTGCTGGCGCTGGACGAGGTGGACGCGGAGAAGTACGCCGCCGCGGCCGGGGCGATCAACTACGGCTTCCCCGTCGTCGCCGACACCGATATCCCGCAGATTCTGCCCACCGGCGTCTGCACCTACGAGCACGTCGTCTCCGGCGTGCCCTGCGAGACGATGGTCGAGAAGGCCCTGGAGGTCCGCGGCTGCAAGATCCGCATCACCAAGGTCCCCGTGCCCGTGCCCTACGGGCCGGCGTTCGAGGGCGAACGCATCCGCAAGAACGACGTGCACGTCGAGTTCGGCGGCAACCGCTCCCACGCCTTCGAGTTCGTCACCTCCGTGGGCATGGACGAAGTCAACGACGGCCAGATCGACCTGATCGGCCCGGACATCGACAGCGTCCAGCCGGGCACGGCCGTTCCGCTGGCCATCTGGGTCGAGGTGGCCGGGCGAAAGATGCAGCCCGACTTCGAGCCGATCCTCGAGCGGCAGATTCATCACCTGCTCAACGGCGCCGAGGGCGTCTGGCACATGGGCCAGCGCGACATCATCTGGACCCGCGTGAGCAAGACCGGCTTCGAACGCGGCCTGCGGCTGCGGCACTACGGCGAAATCCTCCACGCCAAGCTGCTGGGCGACTACCCCGCGATCGTGGACAAGGTGAAGGTCACGATGATCACCGATCCGGCCGAGGTCGAGCGGCGGCTGCCGATCGCCCGCAAGGCCTACGACCAGCGTAACCGCCGCCTGGAGAGCATGACCGATGACTCGGTGGACACCTTCTACTCCTGCCTGCTCTGCCAGAGTTTCGCGCCCAACCACGTCTGCGTCATCACGCCCGAGCGGCTGGGGCTGTGCGGCGCCTACAACTGGCTCGACGGCAAGGCCGCCTACGAAATCGACGAGACCGGGCCCAACCAGCCGGTGCTCAAGGGCGACTGCCTCGACCCCGTCCGCGGCATCTGGAAGGGCGTCAACGACTACGTCTTCACCAACAGCCACAAGATGACCGAGGCCTTCTGCGCCTACTCGATCATGGACCGCCCGATGACCAGTTGCGGCTGCTTCGAGGTCATCTGCGGCTACGTCCCCGAGTGCAACGGCATCATGGTGGTCAACCGCGAGTTCCCCGGCGACACGCCCGTCGGCATGACCTTCAGTTCGCTGGCCGGCAACGTCGGCGGCGGACAGCAGACGCCCGGCTTCATGGGCTGCGGCAAGGTGTTCCTGACCAGCCGAAAGTTCTGCTTCGCCGACGGCGGCCACAAGCGGCTGGTCTGGATGCCCAAGGAACTGAAAGAGTTGCTCGGCGACGACCTGCGGCGGCGCTTCGCCGAGCAGGGCGCGCCTGACCTGATGGACCAGATCGCCGACGAAACCGTCGCGACCGACCCGTCGGAAATCCGGGCGTTCATGGAGAAGGTCGGCCACCCGGCCCTGACGATGCCCGACATGAGCGAGCTGGCGCAGGCGCACGAAGCGCCCGCGGAGACCCCCGCTCCCGCGAACGCCGAAAGCCCGGCGGCCGCCCCCGCGCCTTCACAGGAGGCCGCGGCTGCACCTGCGCCAGCGCCGGAATCCGCCGCGCCGGCTGCGGCGGCGCCTGGCGGCCAGCCCATGACGGCCGACGACCTGGCACGGCTGAAGAAGGAGATTGCGCAGGAGATCGTCGGCGAAATCCGCCCGGCCCTGACGCGGCAGATCGTCACCGAGATCATCAACACGCTGAGCGAACGCTTCCTCGGCGTCCCCTCTTCCCCCTCTCCCTCTCAGGGAGAGGGCCGGGGTGAGGGTTCTTCTCTTCCCCCCTCTCCCTCCCAGCCAGAGGGCCGGGGCCTGGGTTCTTTCCCCGTGTCGCCGCGTCCCGGCGTCCCCGCGTCAGTTCCCACCGCTCCGCCCGCTCCCAAGGCATCCGACCGCCTCGGCGCGGTCCGTTCGGTCGCGATCCGCAAGGAGAAGAGCGAAGTCCCCGTCAACACCGTCACGCTGGGCGCGACCCGCGAGCAGGGCGGCACGCGCGGCCACACGCTGACCGTCGGCGGGGCGACCTGCATGCCCTTCCACCTCTGGGAAGGCCGGATGCCCCACCGCCCGCTGGTCGCGATGGAGGTCTTCGACGCCGTCAGCGAGAAGTATCCAAAGGTCCTTCGCGAAATCTACGGCGACGCCGTCCACGACCCGGCCGCCATGGCCCGCCTCTGCGTCAGCCAGTACGGCGCTGACCTGATCAGCGTCCGCCTGGACGGCACGCACCCCGAGCGCGGCAACCGCACACCCGAGCAGGCCGTCGAGACGGTTAAGGCCGTGCTGGCCGCGGTGGACGTGCCGCTGATCGTGACCGGGCACAACCACTTCGACAAGGCCAACGAGGTGCTCAAGGCCGTCGCCGCCGCCTGCGCCGGCGAGAACCTGCTGCTCAACTGGGTCGAGCAGGACAACTACCGCACGATCGCCGGGGCCGCGATGGCCTACGGCCACTGCGTCGTCGCCCAGTCGCCGATCGACGTGAACATCGGCAAGCAGCTCAACATCCTGCTGACCAACATGGACATCCAGCCCGGCCAGATCGTCAGCGACCCGATGACCGGGGCGATGGGCTACGGCATCGAGTACACCTACAGCGTGATGGAGCGCATCCGCCTGACCGCGCTGGGCGGCGACAAGATGCTCGCAGCCCCGCTGATCGTCTCGCCCGGCCAGGAGTGCGCGAAGGTCAAGGAACTGCGGTCGGCTGAGGCCGACATGCCCGCCTGGGGCGACCTGGCCCGCCGGGCCGCGCTGTGGGAGCTGTCCACCGCGACGACGTTCCTCTACAGCGGCGCGGACATCCTGATCATGTATCACCCCGCTGCGGCAACGGCGCTGAAGCGGACGATCGACCGGCTGATGGACGGGAATGGAAATGTCGAATGACGAATGTCGAATGTCGAATGCAAAGAGCCGTGGGCCGCATCCTTCTTTCATTCGACACTCGACATTTGACACTCGACATTCAGGCGAGGAAGAGGCTCAACAGGAATTGAGGCGATCATGGCACTGACAGGCCTTCAGATTCAGAAACTTCTCCCGAAGACCAACTGCAAGGAATGCGGCTGCAACACCTGCCTGGCGTTCGCGATGAAGCTGGCCGCCAAGAAGGCTGACCTGGCCGAGTGCCCCTACGCCTCCGAGGAGGCCAAGCAGGTTCTGGGCGCAGCAGCCGAGGCCCCCGTCCGCGGCGTAGCGCTCGGCGCCGACAAGTCACTCAAGCTCGGCGAGGAGACCGTCCTCTACCGCCACGAGCGGACCTTCGTCCACGCCCCGGCGATCGCCGTTAACGTCAACGACACCGACCCGGCGGCCACAGTTGACGCGACGCTCAAGGCCGTCGCCGACTACCTGCTGGAGCGGGTCGGCCAGCAGATCCGCGTGGACATGGTCGCCGTCACGCAGCGCGGGACCGACGCGGCCGCCTTCGTCGCCCTGGCGACCAAGGCGTGGAAGGCCGTCGGGCGGCCGCTCGTGCTGGTCAGCCCCGACGCCAACGCCCTGCGGTCGGCGGCCGTCGCGGTCATGGGTTCGCACAGCGTCATCTGCTGCCCCGATCCCGAGTCGGCCGACGCCCTCTGGCCGGTCGCCAAGGAGAACGAGCACGCCCTGGCGCTGTCGGCGGCTGACCTGGACGGCCTGGTCGCCCTGGCGGCCCGGATCAAGGCGGCCGGGTTCAACGACCTGCTGCTGAACTTCAAGTCCGGCGTGCAGGGGTTGGCTGAGCAGTTCCAGACCAACTCGATCGCCCGGCGGGCCGCAATCAAGGACAGCTTCAAGCCGCTGGGCTACCCGTCGCTGCGGATCATCGGCGACGGCGACGAACTGGACGCCACCGTCGAGGCCGTCACGGAAATCGCCAAGTACGGCGGGCTGATCGTGCTGCCGCGCTTCGACGCGGCCCAACTGGCGGCGCTGATGACCCTTCGGCTGAACGTCTACACCGATCCGCAGAAGCCCATCCAGGTCGAGCCCAAGCTCTACCCGGTCGGCGAGCCGAAGCCCGACTCGCCGGTCTTCGTCACGACCAACTTCTCGCTGACCTACTTCATCGTCAGCGGCGAGATCGAGAACAGCGGCACGAGCGCCTGGCTGCTCGTGCCCGAGTGCGAGGGGATGAGCGTGCTGACCGCGTGGGCCGCGGGCAAGTTCTCCGGCGGCTCGATCGCGAAGTTCGCCCGCGAGATCGGCCTGGAGTCGCAGGTCTCCGCCCGGCGGATCGTGATCCCCGGCTACGTCGCCCAGATCAGCGGCGAACTGGAGGAGGGCCTGCCCGGCTGGGAGGTTCTCGTCGGCCCGGCCGAGGCGGCGGACCTGGAGAGTTTCATCAAGGCGCGGCTGAACTGAAGGGAGAAATTTTGGATTTGAGATTTTGGATTGCAGATTGTCGGAAAAGAAAGGACTTGGCGTGCGGGTCCTCTCTCTCCTTCAATCAAGAATCTTCAATCGAAAATCCAGAATCCCCACTTGGCCGCGAGTAACACTGTTTGACGTAACCTCATGCCCACTGTCACCTTCATGCCGTCCGGCCGATCCGCCAGCGTGCCCGCGGGCACGGAGCTGACCGACGCGGCGCAGGCTGCGGGCGTGCTCATCGAGGCGGCCTGCGGCGGCAAGGGAACCTGCGGGGCGTGCATCGTCCGCGTCGCCAGCGGCCAGGTGGACAGCGATAGCATCGGCAGCCTGACCCGGACGGCGGCCGCCGAGGGGCACGTGCTGGCCTGCCGCAGCCGCGTGGGCGAGCGCGACGTGACGATCGAGGTCCCCGAGCAGCTCGGCTACGAGGGCGGCAAGCTCACCGACGCCGACGAGACCCACCTGCTCCGCCGCGAGCTGCTGCCGCGGGAGTTCCAGTTCGAGCCGCTCGCCCTCAAGTGGCTGCTCGCGGTCGAGCCGCCGCGCCGCGACGACGGCCTGAGCGACCTGGACCGCCTGACCCGCGCCGTGCAGCGCGACTGGGGCCGCCGCGAGGTGATCTATCCCCTCTCGGTGATGCGGTCGGCGGCGGCGGCGCTGCGGGCGGCCGGCGGACAGGTGACCGTGACGCTCATCCGCGGGCCCGGCCGCGAGTCGCCGCTGCACGTCATCCGCGTCGAGGCCGGCGACACGACGACGCGGCACTTCGGCCTGGCGATCGACGTCGGCACGACCACCGTCGCGGTGCAACTGATCAACCTGACGATGGGCCGAATCCTCGCGACCCGCAGCGACTACAACGACCAGGTCGCCTGCGGGCTGGACGTGCTCAGCCGGATCACCTACGCCCGCACGCCGCGGCGGCTGGAGGAGCTGCGGACCCGCGTGCTGGGCACGATCAATCGGCTGATCGCCGGCGTCTGCGAGGGCCGCTCGGTCGCGCCGGCGGAAATCTGCAACGCGGTGGTCTCCGGCAACACGACGATGATGCACCTGCTGCTGGGCCTGGAGCCCGAGCAGATCCGGCTGGACCCCTACACGCCGACGGTCACGCGGTTCGGGTTCCTCACGGCCGCCGAGATCGGCATGCGGATCAACCCCGACTCGTGGATCTGCCTGTCGCCCTGCGTGGGCAGCTACGTCGGCGGCGACATCACCGCGGGGCTGCTCTGCACCGACCTGGCGACCGACACCGGCGAGATCAACCTGTTCATCGACGTGGGGACCAACGGCGAACTGGTGATCGGCAACAACGAGTTCCTGATGACCTGCGCCTGCTCCGCCGGCCCGGCGTTCGAGGGCGGCGGCATCGAGTGCGGCATGCGGGCGGCGCTGGGGGCGGTCGAGAAGGTGGACATCGACCCGGCCACCGGCGTCGCGAAGTACTGGACCATCGGCCAGGTCCGCCCGCGCGGCATCTGCGGCTCGGGCATGATCGACCTGCTGGCCAAGCTGCTGACGACCGGCTGGCTGGACCCGGCCGGGCGGCTGGACCGCTCGCGGCCGAGCCCGGCCATCCAGATCGAAGGCCGCCGGGCCCGCTACGTCGTCGCCCCGGCGGAGCAGTCGCACGACGGCCGGCCGGTCACAATCAGCGAACTGGACATCGAGAACATCGTGCGGGCCAAGGCCGCGATCTACTCGGCCTGCGGGCTGATGCTCGGGCAGGTGGGCATCGGCTTCGGCGACCTGGCCCACATCTACATCGCCGGCGGGTTCGGGCGGTTCCTGGACCTGGAGAACGCGGTGACCCTCGGCCTGCTGCCGGACCTGCCGCGGGAGCGGTTCGCCTACGTCGGCAACACGTCGCTGATGGGCAGCTACATGGTCGCGGTGTCGCAGGACTACCGCCGCCGCCAGCTCGACCTCGCGTCGCGGATGACCTACGTGGACCTTGGCGGCGAGCCGGGCTACATGGAGCAATACACCGCGGCCCTCTTCCTGCCGCACACCGACCCCGGGCAGTTCCCCTCCGTGCAGGCGCGGATGGCGGCGACGCAGGAATCGCGAAAAGGCAGGCCGGAGGACGCCCCCTCCTCTTCAATGCGGGCGGCGGAATCGAACGAGGAGGCCCCTTTTGCTCCCTCTCCCTCCCAGGGAGAGGGCCGGGGTGAGGGTTCATCGGCCCCCGGCAACCGCGAGCAGGCGCTGATCGACGCGGCCCGACTGGCGGCGAGCAAGCTACAGGGCGTGGACCTGGCGGCCCGCTGCGCGACGCTGGGGCTGGAACCACCCGACGCCGACGGCGCGGTCGTCGTGCCGGTGTTCGGGCGGCGCGTGCGGCTGGCGCCGCCGGATTTCGAGGCGGTGGAGACCGAGGGCGAAGGCGCTGGTGAAGAGCCCGCTCGCCTGCGGCTCGCCGCCAAACGGGCAGCCGACCGCGTGCTGGCGCTGCACTACCTGCTGTGCGACGTGCCGGTCGGGCCGACGGGCGAACTGATCGGGTTCCGCGACCTGCCCGGCGGGCCGTTCTACTGGGACTCGTTCCGGGCGCGGTCGGCGGCGGTGCTGGAGCGGCGGATCGGCAACGACCTGGCGACGCTGCGGAAGAACCTGGACCGCTTCGGCTGGCAGCCGCTGCCGATCGGCGACCTGGGGGCCCGGGTCCAGGCGGTCGGACGGATCGACGTGACGCTGATCTACCGCGTCGGCGACGAGGAGATGGGCCCGTCGGCCGAGGTGGTCTTCGACGCCGCGATCCGCCGAGCCTTCGACGCCGAGGACGCCGCGGTGATCGCGGGACGACTGTGCATCGGACTGCTGTAGAGAAAGGATCGAGCATGGAAACGCCGCGATGCCCGGGACAGAACCTGCGGTTCTGGAAACCGGAGGACATCTTCGAGGTGGCCTGCCCGGCCTGCGGGCGGGCGATCGAGTTTTTCAAGGACGACGCATTCCGGCCCTGCACCTGCGGCGTGCGGGTGCGCAACCCGCGCAAGGACATGGGCTGCGCCGAATGGTGCAAGTCGGCCAACGAATGCCTGGACGTGAAGGCGGCGGACGCGGGGACGGCCGATGACGACGACGGATCGACAAGGACGCTCAGCACTCAGGACTCAGCATTTTGCATTCATAAGGAGAATCTCGCGATGAGCGACGCAAGAGCACGACTGGCCTCGAAGAAACTGATGCTCTCCGACGGCGCCTGGGGCACGCAGCTCCAGCAGCGGGGGCTCAAGCCCGGGCAGGAGCCCGACTCCTGGAACCTGGACAACCCCGGGCCGGTCAAGGAGGTGGCGTCGGCCTACGTCGGGGCGGGCTCGGACGTCATCCTGACCAACACATTCGGGGCGTCGCGGATTCAACTGTCGCGGCATGGACAGGAATCGCGGACGGCCGACATCAACACCGCCGGCGTGCAGATCAGCAAGCAGGCCGCCGGCGCGAAGGCGGCCGTCTTCGCCTCGATCGGCCCATGCGGGAAGATGATGATGATGGGCGAGGTGTCGGCTGACGAGGTGCTGGCGGCGTTCGCCGAGCAGGCGAACGCGATCAAAGCCGGCGGCGCCGACGGCATCGTCGTCGAGACGATGACCGACCTGGCGGAGGCGGAGCTGGCGGTGAAGGCGGCCGTCGCGACAGGCCTGCCGGTGGTGGCCAGCTTCACCTTCGACTCCGGCCCGGACCACACGCGGACGATGATGGGCGTGACGCCCGAGCAGGTGGTCGAGAAACTCGGCCCGCTGGGCGTCGCGGTCGTCGGCGCCAACTGCGGCATCGGCATCGACAACTACATCACCGTCGCGGGCAAGTACCGGGCCGCCTGGAAGGGCCCGGTATGGATCAAGGCCAACGCCGGCCAACCCGTGATGGTCGACGGCAAGGCGACCTACACAATGAAACCGGAAGTCTTCGCCGAGCAGGCACTCAAGCTGGTGGACGCCGGCGCGACGATCGTCGGCGGATGCTGCGGCACGAGCCCGGCCTTCATCGCGGCGCTCAAGAAGCGGTTCACCGCCGCCGGGCTGTTCAAGGCGTAGCCGACGGTCCGGGCGAAAAGCGAAGCAGGCGCACCCTCGCGGCTGCGCCTGCTTTTCATGTACCCGGCGGCGGGCGCCGCTTACTGCTTGGGCGGGGCGGCCTCGCGGACGACCGCGCCCTGCGTGTCGCTGAGCACCAGGATGCTGAACCGCGCGACGCGTTCCAGCTCGTTCGTGTTCAGCGAGGTGTAGTCGAACCGGCCCCGCAGGTCGGTGTAGCCGTCCTTGTAGAAGATCACCTGCCCGTCGTTCGTGCGGGCGTAGACCTTCACGTACACCTTGGACAGCCCGGCCTTGCCGGCGGCGTCGGTCACCGCGAGTTGGCCATAGTTCTCCATCAACTGCACCTTCATCGAGTTGGAGAAGTAGGCCTGCGTCTTGCGGATCGGCCCGGCGACGATCTCGACCATCACGTTGGAGCCGGCGAGTTTCTCGGGCAGCTCAAAGCTCTGGGCGGTCTTGCCGGCCTGGAGCTTGACGGTCTGGCTCAGGTTCGGACGGATGTAGGCGAAGTCGCCGCCGCCGCCGGCTGACTGGACGAACGGGTTGCGCGAGAAGAGCAGCTCGATGTCCATCTGGTAGTAGTTGACGCGGACCTCGTCGAGGTTCCGCCAGGTCAGGTTGGCGGTGCGGCCGTCGAGGGCGAAGTCCAGCGCCGGCTCGGTGGCGGCCAGGCGGGCCTGAACCTGGTCGCGGTCCTCGGGGTTGGCCACCTGCGGACCCTTGCCCTCGATCTCGTCGGCCTGACTGAGCACGTTGGCAAAGAGCTGCCGCCAGCGGTCGACGGGGTATTCGGCGTAGCGGGCGGCGACGGCCCGGGCGTCGGCCGGGCGGGACTTGTAGAAGTCCACGTAGGCCGTCAGGTAGTCATACTGAATCCGCGTCGCCAGCTTGTCGGGGTTGACGCGGGCGAAGTAGTCCAGCCCCTCGCCGACGCGATCCTGGAGCAGCATGTAGTAGGTGACGGCCAGCAGGTCGCTGTCGTCCAGCGTCGGACGGCAGCAGAGGATGGCCATCAGCCGATGATACTGCTGATGGAACTGGTCGTTGAGAATCCGCCGCCGGGCCCCGAGCTGATCGACCCGGGCGTTGACCAGCGGGCTGTATTCCAGGTGCTCGTAGGCGTGCCGCACGACCGGGTCGATCGTGACCAGCCGGCAGTCGATGTACGGCCCGCACTGGGCCAGGAAGCCGTCGCAGTGCTGGAGGAACTGCCGGGCCGCCGCCGGATCGTCGTGCTTGATCGCGTACGACCAGAGCGTGTGGCTGTAGACGTGCCGCCCGTCCAGCAGGGCGACGACCGTGCGGAAGAACTTCGCGTCGGCCATCCGCCAGGCGATCAGGTCCAGGTCCAGCCGCTCGACATTGTTGTCGCGGAGATACTTGAGAACCTGTTCCTCGGTCCCGTTCTGGCTGACGTATTCCCAGCTCGTGGTGTCGACCTTCGTGGGCGTGTCCACGACGTTCAGGGTCACGGCCGGGGCCGCGGCAATCAGCTTCTCGTTGCGGGCGACGTTCACCGGGAAATGGGCGAACGTGCCGGCCCGCGGGAAGTAGAAGTAGTATTCGATCTTCTGCGTCGCGAACGGCTGAAGCTCGATCGTCACCGACCGCGTCTGCTGCCCGTTGAGCACGGGCATCGAACCGACGGGGACCTGGACCAGCAGGTCCAGCCGCTGACGGCTGGAGGTCGGGTTGGTCAGCACGATCTGGCAGCCGTAGACGACGTGGACGATGAACTCATCGGTCACGTACTTGTCGCTCCGCTCGTTGCCGTCGTAGCTGTAGCGGTCGTCGGCGCGGAAGAAGTCCTGGCTGACCAGGATGGGCGTCTTCTCGGCGGCCTGGGCCGGCAGAATCTGTCGGCTGAAGACCACCATCGGCCCGCCCGCGGTCAGCGTCAGCGAGCGGTCCTTGGCGGCGGTCTTGGCGTCGGCCGGGTCGAAGGGCAGGTCGGTCACCGCCAGGGCAAGCATCATCTCGGCGAAGCTGCCCGTGGCCTCGGCGAAGTTGGCTGAGAGGAACGGCCCCTTGCCGTCCCACGCGGCGTAGTCTTTCCAGAACGCGTTGACCGCGATCAGGTCGCCGTTCTGCCGGGCGATCGGCAGGTGGTAGTAGTTGTTCTCGGCCCACTCCTCGGTCTTGTCCAGCCGGCGATAGAACTGCCGGCCCCGGCTGCGGAGTTCGCGGTCCTTGGCGTAGTAGCCCGCGCTATCGTCGGCCAACTTCTCATCCATCTGCTCCTTGGCCACGTCCCGCCGAGCCTGGGCATCCATCGGCATCTTGGCAGCCGGCGCAGCTGAAGTCGCGGGCGGCGCCATCGGCGGCGCCAAGGCGGGCGTCTCGGCCGGATAAGCCCCGCCGGTCGCGCCGTGCCCGTTCGCGGCCCGAGCAACTTCAGCCTTCCAACCCGCCTTCGGCTCAGCCGCCGCCTGGAGTTCCTTCAGCCCGAACCGGTCGGCCGTCTCCAGAGAACCGGCCGCCAGGGCCGTGCCGAACAGCCGGTTGAACCGCTCCACATCCGGCGGGATCAGTTCCCACAACTCGCGGACGTGCCGGGCGGTGGCCGGGGCCTCGCCGTCGATCCGCTGGGCCAGCAGCACCTGCTCGGCGGCGTTGAGCTGCTGGTGCTCCCACCCGAAGCGGTAGCCGCTCAGGTCGTCGCCCAGCAGGTAATGGTCCATGAAGGTCTTGTCCTTCTTGTTCTTCAGGTAGGGCTGCACGACGGCCTTGAAGAAGTCGGGATCCTTGTGCATCAGGAAGAAGTTCAACTCGTGGCAGGCGTACTTGGAATACTTCTCGCGCTTCTCGGCGTCCTTCATCTTCGGCCAGTCCAGGATGAAGCTGAACTCCGCCAGCGTCGGGTCGCTGCTAAGCGTCGTGAGCAGCCGATAGAGCCGGGCGACGCTGTCGTAGACCTCGAACTGCGAGGTCCGCACGTCGGCCAGCGTGAACGCCCCGCCCTTGGCCACCACCGACACCTGCTTCTGCTCGGTCAGCCTGGCCGCCGGGTCCAGCCCGTTGGCCAGCCGCAGGTCGAGGTAGTCGGCCTGCGGCGCCGCCAGGGCGATGTCGCGCAGGACGGTGTTCTCGGGATCGGCAGCCAGCACGCGGATCTGCTGCTTGTCGCCCAGGTCCTTGCGCGGGATGGTGATCACGCCCTTGGCGTCCGGGAGCAGGTTGACCAGCACGACAGCCGGGTCGCGCAGGAAGTCGTATTCGCTGAACCCGCCACCGGCAGCCGGACCGGCCTGCCGCTCGCGATTCGCCCCGCCCGGACCGCTGCCGAATGACTTTCCGCCCTGGCGGCCATACTCCTCTCCCTCGGCGGCCACCTGCTGCCCGGTCTGGGTCTTGCGGACCGACCAGGGGTTCAGCAGCAGGCCCGGCCGCGTGAGCATGTTGCCCGGGAACCGCGCGGCGTACTTGCGGTCCAGGATATAGCGATACTCGTCGCCGATGTTCCGCCCGGCGACGTAGACCGACTCGGGCTGCCCGCGCAGCGCCCAGGCGGCCCCCGGCGTTCCCATCCGCAGATCGTCGAACAGCGGATACTCAGGAACGAACCGCGTCGCGATGACGTGGACGCGGGCGAACTTGGTCGCGTTGGCCAGTTGAATCTTCACCGCGTCCTTGTCCGCGGTGACCGAGACGATCTGGAGCGGCGCCGGGTTGCGCTGCTCCAGGACCCGATAGGCGCCCATGACGCGGCCGTCGAGGATCGGCCCGTCGGTCAGGCGGACGGCGATCTCCTGGCCGGCGTCCTTGAGCAGCAGGCTGTAGTCGCCGGCCGCCAGGTCCTGGACGACGACGAAGCCGCCCTTGACCGAGAGGGCGTCGAACCGGTCGGCGAAGAACTGCCCGCCGCGCAGCTCGATCAGCGAGAGCTGCGAGCGGAGCGGTTGGTCGGGGTCGGCCATGAAGGGCACGGCCACCGCGTCGCCCACGCGGGCGCCGATCGACGCGGGCAGATCGGCCATGTCGCGGGCGGGCGTCCAGGCGTGCGACGCCCCCTCGGGCGAAGTCGCGGTGATCGTCGCGATGTCGGTCAGCGGGCCCAGGGCGACGCGGCCGGCGCTGTCGGTCGCCAGCGTGACGTGGACCGGGTCGCGGAAGTCGCGGTGCTTGAGCACGACCTGGACGGGCCGGTCGGCCATCGGCTCGCCGCTCTTGCCCAGCAGGTCCAGGGCGTAGTTCGCCCCGTCGCGCAGCAGGAACAGGTCCATCGTGCGGTTCGTCCGGTCGATGGCCGCCAGCGAGAACGATGCCGAGTCGGCCAGCGACTGCTTCTGGTTCTGCGAGAGGTTCTGCACCTTGGCCGAGAGGCTGAAGGCGATCGACGCCAGTCGGCCGGGCACCTGGAACTCGAACGTGGACTCGCCGTTCTCAGCCAGCTTGAAGTCGGGGACCTCCTTGGTGCTCTGCACGCCGTTCATGTCGGTCGAGGCGACCTGAAGGCGGACGTCCTCGAGCACCGAGAGCGTCACCGGCTGGCCGTTGAGCGTGAGCTGCGGCCGGATGATGACCGAGGCCTTGTGCGGGCTGGTGTCGGCGCGGACGAGGGCCTCGCGGTCCACGTGGAAGCCGACCGACAGGCGATAATTCTCGCCGGTCTGTGTGAAGCGGGCCAGCGTGGCGAAGTCGCCGTCGGGATCGGCCAGCACGATCGGCTGGCTCCCCGGGTTGTTGCTCATCGGCACAGCGGCCTGGCCGGTCTTGTCAGCGACGAACTCATGCCCGGCCAGGAACAGGCGGGCGCCGGGGACGGGCTTGTCGCTCTCATCCAGGACGGTGAAGACCTGGCCGGCGGTGCTGGTGCGGACGACGAAGCGGAGCTGGCCCTTGCGGACCAGGGCCCGGCTGCTGATGCCGTTGCCGATGAACTCGACGACGTAGACGCCGCGCTCCTTGAGCTGCGGCAGGTCGAAGGTGCGGGCCCTGCGCAGCAGCGGCGGGTCGGCGTAGTTGAAGACCTGCTCGGAATTGGCGACCAGGCCGTCCAGGCTGATGTCGGTGTCCACCTCGCGCAGGTTGTCGCGGTAGTAGTTCAGGGCGTTGACCTGGTAGACCTTCAGGATCAGCTTGGGCACGTTCTTGACGAACAGGTCCAGCGAGACCGGCTCGTTGGGGGTGAACAGCTCCTTGTTGGTGAAGGCGAAGTCCACGTCGACGCGGTCCTTGAGCGCCTGGTAGATCGACGGCGGCATCAGCGAATACCACTTCTCCATGTCGCCGATGCCGTTGACGATCTTGCTCTCGGCGAAGACCTGCTTGAGGTAGCCGCTCTCGACGCACTCGGAGAAGTCGTCGTAGCCGTCGGCCTGCACCAGGAAGTGCAGCAGGTAGCTGCGAACCAGCGGCTCGTCGGCGTTGATCGGCCCGAAGCGCATGAACCGGCTGTAGTCGGCGCCCAGGTTGGCCGGGTAGTCGCGCAGCTCCTTGCGCTGGAGATACTGCGGCCGCATGTAGAACACCGGCCGGGGCAGTTGCAGGTAGGTCATGAAGCGGTCGCGGTCCCACGCCCCCATCGCCCGGTCCAGCGTGAGGCGGTGATAGAGCACGCAGGCCTTGAGCGAATTGTGCACCGGGCCCAGCCGGCTGACGAACCCCCAGAGGCGGTCCAGGCAGGCGACCTGGGCCTTGCGGTCCTGCTGCCAGTTCACATCCGCGCCGGGCATCAGCCTGGCCATGTGGGCCTGCACGAAGTTCGTGTCGTTCAGCAGCGCGGGCTTGAGCTTGAGCAGGGCGTCGAGCTGGTCCAGCAGCATCAGCCGATGGACGTTCAACGAACCGAACCCGCCGCTGTAGCGGTAGTCCAGGTCGTCGCTGACGAGCTGCACGAGGTTTGGATAGTCCGGCCGGGCCAGTCGGCCCAGCAGATCGCGGCGCTGATCCGGATTGAGCGAGACCGCCGTCGCCCAGTCCAGCGCCGAGGCCTCCAGCCCCTGGAGGTTGCCGTAGCGCGACAGGGCGGCCTTGAGCAGCGTGTCGCGCGAGATCAGCGCCGGGTCCAGGCGCGTCGCCAGCTTCACCTGCCGCGCCTCGGTCTGCCGCTGGTGGTTGAAGTCCAGGCCGATCTGCTTGCGGATGTACTCCAGCGACGGGCCGGGCTGCTTGTCGTAGCGCAGCAGGGCCTGGCGGTTCTCGATCTCGACGACGCGGCCGGTCCGGTGGTAGCGCTCGATCCAGAGTTTGAGCAGCCCGTCGACCTTGTCCAGGTCGCCGCGGTTCTGGGCGTCCAGGCAGGAGTAGTAGTAATGGTCCTCCGTGCCCGGGATAAGCTGCTTGAGGGCCTCGGCGCGGTCGCGGGCCAGGGCGAAGTCCTCGGAGAACCCGATCTCCTGTGCGCGCACCGACCCCGCCGCCGACAGCAGCACCGCCGTCACGATGAGCAGACGCTTCATGGCAAGCTCCCTTTGCAGGTTCCGACCGGTTGATCGCAGCGCCCCCGCGCCAGCCGCGGGCGCAGGGATTCTCCCCCGCCTTCAGTTCGATTGTTAGACTCGCCCGGCGGCTGCGGGTTCCCGCAGAATGCCCAGCCCGCGGACGGGGGCGACCAGGAAGAGAATCGACACTGAATGCTACCCGCGACGGCACGGCGTCGGCAAGCCCCGGGGTGAACAGTGGGCAGGGGTGCGCAAGTTGCACCGGCAGGACGGACGACGCAAAGAAATGGATACAGCAGCCGGGGATGCAGGCGGCCTACGGGACCGCCGAGACCGAGGCGTGCTCCCTGGCTGACAGGGCCTTGTCCAGGGCCTTGCGATAGGTGCTCAGGCGGAAGTCGCTGAACCAGCGTTTCTCTTCCTTGCCGTCCACGAACAGGATGACCGTCGGCACGAAGTAGACGCCGTACTTCCGCGTGATCGAGAAGGAGGTGTGGATGAAGGTGAAACTCATGTGGCGATATTTCACGACGCTCGCCCGGCCCTTGTAGTCGCGGGCCAGTTGATCCAGGATCGGATTCATCGCGATGCAGGGGGCGCAGCCGTCCTTGCTGAACTCGACCAGCACGGGCCGGGGGTTCTTCAGCACGGTCTTCTCGAACGCACCCTTGCTGTGGATCGTGACGTACTGGTGGCAGCCGCCCGCGCCGAAAAGCGCCAGCAGCGGCGCGATGCAGCAGCGCGTGACGTGTCCCAGCCGACTCCAGCGCGGCCGGGCCGGGCCGCCGGGCAACCGGCTCCCGTCCACCGGGCAGCCCTGCTCGTCGCACGCCGACTGTGGCTGGGTCGGGTCCACACGAACCTCCCGTCCTCTTGGGGATGGCCGGCAAGACCGATTCCGGCCGGCCGGGGCCATGAGCGCATTCGCCGCCTATGGCCAAGCCGCTCACGCCCTCCAGATCAATCTACTATAAGTTTCACTCGGCTTGTAGGCAATTTGTCGGGTAAGCCGTGTAACGCCCATCACCTAATTTTGGACGGCTTGTCTGGCCGATATAATGTAAACTTGACCGAAATCGCCCGGCCCGGGGAGGCCCCCGGGCTGGTGCGCGAGGCGGCATCCGACCAAGGAGAACCCCATGACCCGACTCCTGCTCTCGCTGGCTGCCGCGACACTGTCGGCTGTCCTGCTCCTGTCGGGCGGCTGCCAGAAGCAGAACCCGCCGGCTGCCCAGGAGGAGTTGTGCGTGCCGGGCGTGGGCTGCTTCCTGCCCGGTCCCGACGGCAAGTATCACATACCGGCCGGCCTGAGCTTCCCGGGCGACGACGATCCGCGGATCGTCAGGGAAGGCGGCTGGGCGACGTCCCAGCCCGGCATGTAACGTCCTGAATGTCTGACCCGTCCCCGGTCCGCTCGCCGGCCGGGACCCATCGCGAGGAGTGGCCTATGAGCCTTCGATTGCCCCGTCGGTCGAACCTGGTGCTGGTATTGGCGTCCGCTGCCCTGCCCCTGCTCGCAGGCGGGTGCGACATCGGCAAGAGCGGCCACAGCGTGCAGTGGTTCCAGCAGGAGTATCTCAAGAGCGACGTGCCGGTCCTGGTGGTGTTCCACAAGGACCACTGTCCGACCTGCGAGATTCAGGAGGCGGAAATCCAGCCGCTGAAGGACGAGTACAAGGGCCGCGTCCGGTTCGATTCGTTCTTCATCCTCAACTCGACGTTCGGCAAGACCGAGCCGCAGATCCGCGACTACTACAACCTCGGCCTGGTGCCGACGACGGTGGTCTTCGTCAACGGCCGCGAGCAGGCCCGCTGGGTGGGCAACGCGTCGCGCTTCTGGATCCGCCCGACGCTGGAGAAGCTCGCGCCCAAGGCGCCGCCGGCGTCGACGACCTCCACGTTCGGCGCCAACGGCGTACGGGTCTCCGCGCCGTAGTTGGCGCCGAAGTTTCCGTTTCGGAACTCCGCCCCCCGCCGACGCGGGGGGCTCTTCGTTGGTGGGTGAAACTCGCTCGCGGTGAGTCTTACGCCATCGGCAGCGACGCGACGTATTGCCGCAGCAACTCGCGGTAGGTGTCCGCGCCGGCGTCGGGGTGCACCTCGCGGACCCGCGGGGCCATCGCCTCGGCCAGCCGGGCCAACTCGCTCTTCGGCTCGACCAGCCGCCGGGCAACGATGGCCGCCCCCAGGGCGCTGGTCTCCCGCTCGCTGGCGCAAGCGATCGGCAGGTGGACGGTGTCGGCGATGATCTGCGGCGTGACGCGGCTGCCGGCCGCCCGGCCGCACATGACCAGCCGCCCCAGCGCTACGCCCGACGCCCGAATGAATCCGATGTAGCGGGCCAGTTCGCACGCCAGCCCCTCGACCACCGCCCGCAGGACGTGGGCCGGCGTGTGGGCCAGGTGGATGTTGTCCAGTCGGCCGCCCGTCCCCGGCTTGAGCCCCGCCCCCGACAGCGCCAGCAGCGGCCAGAACCGCAGCCCCTCGCACGCCCGCGGCGCCGATTCGATCAGCTTGTCCAACTGCTCGTCGGTCAGATCCTCCAGCCGCAGCATCCGCCGCGCCCACGACAGCGACGAGCCGCCGTTGTTCACCGAAAGCATCTGGCCGTAGAGCCCCGGCGCCGGGTGGCGGCAGACGAACGCCGCGCCGGCGATCGGGTCAGCCAGCGCCTTGGTCACCGCCAGCAGAACCCACGCCGTCCCCGCGCCGAACATCACGTCGCCCGCGTGCACCGCGCCGCATCCGACCGCGGCGGCATACTGGTCGTGGATCGCCGGCGTGACGGGAACGCCCGCGGGCAGCCCGGTCAGCCGGGCAACGGTTTCCTGCAACCCGCCGGCCGCTTCGTCGGCCTTGAGCAGGTCGGGCAACTGGCCGCGTTTCAGGCCGACCTTCTCCAGCAGTTCGCCGTCGTAGTCGTCGGTGCGGGGGTTGTAGAGGAAGCAGAGCGACAGCGACGTAGCGTCGTGGGCCGCCCGGCCGCACAGCCGCTGGCAGATGGCGTCGCCGACGAAGCCGACCCGGCGTGGCGCAGCAATCAGCGCCGGCGACTGCTCCCCCAGCCGCAGCAGTTGGCCCACGGCCGTTCCGCTGCGCCCGTGGCCGTTGTGCTCGGTCAGCCACGCCCGACCGACTTCTTCCTGGAGGCGGTGATCGTAAATCCGCCCGCGGGCGTCCAACCAACTGATAACCGGCGCCGTCGGTCGGCCGGCGGCGTCGGCGAGCTGGACGGCGCCGCCCTGGGCGCTGAGTCCGACGGCCCGCACGGCGGACAGGTCGTGCTTGGCGCCCAGCCGCCCGATCGCAGCCAGCGTCGCCTTCCAGATGTCCTCGATGTCCTGCTCGACGGCCCCGCCGGGCAGGTGTTCGATTGCGACCGGCGCCGCCTCGACGCCCAGCACCTGGCCGCCCTGCTCGCACAGCAGCGCCTTGACGTTGGTCGTCCCCAGATCCAGGCCGAGCAGGCTGCCCATGTCACACCTCGATGTACTCGGCATCGACCCATCGGGCCAGGTGCTTGAGCTTCGCCCGGGCGTCGCCGTAGCAGACCGCCAGGTGGTGCGGACCGCCGGCCGTCGCATAGGCCGTCAGCCAGTCGCGCACGTCGCCGTCCGGGGCGATCTTCGCGTGCGGCACCTCCAGTTGCGGCAGCGGCCCGAAGGCCTGCATCCGCATCGCCGAGGCGATGATCCGCCACCGCCCGCCCGGTCCCGGCGTCAGCGCCGCCAGCGTCGCCGGCCCAGGCCGCCAGGTCGCCGCCAGGGCCAGTTGCGAGACGCGCACCGGCACGATCGGCCGGGCCCGCTTGACCAGGCGCACGCGGTCGGTCCCCATCGCCGGGTTGGCTTCGCCCATGTGACTGAGCAGCAGGCTGTTGCCCCCGAAGTCGATGCTGAAGATTTCGCTGAAGCTGGCCGGCGGCGCCAGGCGGTTCATCGCCGCCGCAAACGACGCGGAGATCAGATCCCCCTCGCCGCCGAAGCCCACCCCCTCGGCCATCAGCCGGCTGGCCGCCACGAACGGCAGCGTCGCGGTGCGGTCGTCCTCGCCGAAGGCCAGGAACTGGTAGCTGACCGCGTCCAGACGGTGCTCGCGGACCATCCGCCGCAGCGCCAGCTCGGCCCGCGCCGTGGCTGCCAGGTCGTCGGCCGACACGGCGGGAGCGACGTCGTAGCTGTCGCGATACTCCGCCGTCAGCGCCGCGACCTCGGCCGACGCCGCGTCCGCCGCCAGCCGGTTGAACTGCACCACCGACAGCGACTCCCACGCGACGCCCAGCGTCGCCGCCAGGTGCGTTGTGTCCAGGCCGAAGTCGCCCATTCCCGGGAACGGATAGCCCATCAGCCCGACGCGGAAATTCCGCAGCCGCGTCGCCGTCGCCCCGGCCCGCAGCGCGTCGCCCAGACCCGCGACCGCGCCGGCGTCGTCCAGATGGCTGGTGACGTAGGCGAACGGCACGCCTGCGCGGGTCAGCACGTTGCCCAGGTCGAAGGTCCCGTGTACGCCGTGGTTGGCCGTCAGGCGCGGCGAGTCGTAGCTCTCGTCAACGGCGTAGAGTTCCTGCGTGTTCCAGACGACCACCGGCAGCCGCGTCCGCATCAGCGCCGGCAGCGAGGTGAGGCTCGTCGCGTAAGTCAGCAGCATGACCAGCAGGCACTCGCAGCCGGCGGCCTCGAACTCGGCCACCCGCGCGTCGACCTGCTCGCGCGTCCAGGCGGCGCCGTCGAAGCGGACCTCGGCCACCTCGGCCAGCGCCGGCAGGACGCGGTCGCGGACCCACTGCTCCCGGCCTTGGCGGATGCCGGGCCCGCCGCGCTCGTAGAACTCCAGCGTCAGCGCCAGCAGTCCGACCCGTGGCTTGCCCGGAAGTGCGGCCATGAGCGTCTCCCGACTTGAGTGTCGCAGAAAGGTCGCCGAGCGTCCAGACACATGCCGCCCCTCATCGCTGCGGCAGATCGACCCACGCGCCGCGGCCGGCCGACTCGCGCACCGCCTCCAGCACGCGCTGGAGGCGCAGCCCGTCGGACAGCGACGGCGACGCCGGGCCCGCGCCGGCGACGCTCCGCAGGAAGCAGTAGATAGCGTGCACGTGGGCCCGCGTCCAGCCGATCGCGTTCTTGGGCGATGGCAGCTTCAGGCGGCCGCCGTCGGGCACGGGGTATCGCTGCACGCAGGCGATCTGCTGCCAGCCGTGCCGGCCGCCCAGGTCGCCGTCGGGCAGCCGACCGTCGAACACCTCCAGGTAGTTCGGCTGCATCAGATTGAACCGCATCGCGCCGTGGCGACCGTGAATCTCAAACCTCAACTCGTCCTCGCTGCCGGTGGCGATCTTGCTGGCCTCGACGCTGCCAATGGCCCCGTCGGCCGACCGCAGCAGCATCACCGCGGCGTCCTCGACGTCGATCGTCATGCGCTCGCCGGGCCGATCAAGGCTCGGCCGCTGGCGCGACCAGATGCGGCTGGCGCAATGGACCGCGGCGAAGGGACCGATCAGCCAGTCCAGCAGGTCCAGCACGTGCGAGCCCAGATCGCGGATGACTCCGCCGCCGGCGGCCGCGGTGGACTTCCAGTTCACCGCCTTGTCCGGGTCGATGCTGCCGCCGTGCAGGTAGGCGGCGCGGAAGTGCGAGACCGGCCCGATGAACCCCTCGTCCACAAGCCGCTTCGCCTTCATCGTCGCCGGCAGAAAACGATTCTGTAGCGCGACCTGGGCGACGCCGCGATAGCCGGGCAGCAGGCCCGCCAGCGCGTCGGCCTCGGCCAGGCTCGCGGTAACCGGCTTGTCGACGTAGATGTGCCGCCCGGCAGCGACGGCCAGCCGCAGGGCGTCCAGGTGCGCCTGGTTGGGCGTGCAGACGTGAACGATGTCCACGTCGTCGGCCTCGATGACCGCCCGCGGGTCGGTGGTGCAGCGGTCGAAACCGCCGGCCTGTTTGGCGGCCTCGGCCGTCGCGGCGTGCGCCGTGCAGACCGCCCGCAGCGCGAACCGCCCCGGGGCCGGGTCGTAGTGCAGCGGGATGGTCCGATAGGCGTAAGTGTGCATGCGGCCCATGAACCCGAAGCCCAGCACGCCGACGCCCAGGATCCTCTCGCTCATGGCCGGCCCTCCCGATCGCCCACCGCCGGCACGCCGCCCAGCAGCCGCATGCCGTTGTTGTAGAACAGGTCCTCGACGAACCCGCGCCCCAGGCCCAGCCGCCCGACCGCGTCGCGGATCGCCCGCAGTTCCTCGTAGAGGAACGACGTGAACCGGATCCGCCCGCCGCCGTCGCAGATCGACAACTCCCAGGGAACCGGCGTGACGTAGGTGTACTGGTTGTTGATCTCGACCGACTTGCCCGGCGCCGCCGCGATCGGCAGGTCCGTGCCGTAGAGGATGCGGGCGGCCGGGAAGTGCGAGAATGCATACTCCAGCACGCCGGCGTGATTCAGCATCGCCAGATCGACGTAGCAGTTGGGCAGGTCGGCGAATCGCTCAATGTGGCCGACGACGTTCTTGAGGTAGTAGGCCCGCCCGATGTGGGCCAACACGATCTTCGCGCGGGGGTAGCGCTCGCATCGTTCGCGGACCTGACGGTGGTTCAGCGGGTCGGCTAGCCGGGCCTTGCGCGGGATGTGAAGCATGACGATCAGGCCGAACTCGTCGGCGATCCGCATGATCGGATCCGGGAGCATTTCGCGGACCTCGACCGTGTTGGGGTCGGCCTTGCGGACGTAGGTGAGGTAGGGCTTAAAGCCGACGAACCTGCCCCCGGCCACATCCGCCCGAACGTCGTCCGGGTCGTTGTCCGGGTCGATCAGCCGCAGCGCAAACATTCGCCGCCCGTCGCAGGAGTCGGCGACGTAGCGGTCGTTGGCGGCCTGGTCATGTTCGGGATGGGGCGAGCCGAAACAGACGGCCGCCGTCTCGCGGCCGGGGTAGAACTCAGCCAGGTCGCCCAGCAGCATCTCGCGCGAATACTCCGGACAGGGATGCCCGCCGGCGCTGGGCACGTGCGCGGGGTCGATGCAAGCGGCGTCGTAGAGGTGGACGTGAAAGTCCAGAACGCGCGGCGGGACGAAGCCGTCCAGCTCCTCGCGCCAGATCGCCATGTTCCGCTCGTGCCGGGTCGTCTCGCGCCACATCGTCCGTCTCCGCGTCTCTCTCTTCTCTTCTTCCCCGCGTCCCCGCGCCTCTTATCTTCCGTCGCCCCAGTCCGGTACGTCGAGGATTTCGCCGTCGCGCAGCGCGGACTTGTGCGCGACCGCGCCGGCCGCCATGTAGCGGACGCCCTGGTAGACGTCGCACGCCGGACGCCGGTCGTGGGCGATCGCGTCCACGAACTCGTGAACAAGATAGGCGTGCGAGCCGCCGTGCCCGCCGTAGACGTCGTGCTCGGGGCGGGCCGCCCTGAACGCGGCCTCGACCTCCGCCGGCAGCTTGTCGCGCATCTCCGGAACGCTCAATTCGGTGGCCGACTTCTTGTCGTGCCAGACGTTGTCCTCGAAGCTGCCCTCGGTCCCATAGATGCGGAAGGTCTCGCGCCCGCGGAACCCGATCTCGCGATACTCGCAGATCCGCATCGTCGATCCGTCGCTCATCGTGAACAGGGCCGTCTCATTGCTGAAGGCGTCCTGGGTCACGGCGAAATACTCGTCGCGAGAGGCCGGCCCGAAGCCCCGGCAGCTCACCTTCACCGCGTGGGCGCCGGTCACGCTGATCGGCCCGCCGGTCGAGTGCGTCGGGTAGTGCATCGGCCCGCCGCGGATGCCCCGCCGCCCGTAGTCCGCACGCCGCGCGAGGAATTCCTTGCCGATGGTGCTGCCCATGCGGTGGGCCCAGACCTTGCGCAGGTCGCTGGTCGGCAGGTCGAAGGCGTGGAAGTATTCGCCCTCGCTGTAGACGAAACGCCCGAAGGCCCCCTCGGCCGCCCGGCGGCGGCAGTACATCGCCTCGGGCCGGTAGAACGTCGTTTCGCCGTACATGAAATGCCGCCCGGTCCGCTCCGTCGTCCGCACCGCCCGGTCGCACCAGTCGAGGATCTCGTCGGCGTCCGGCACGCTCAGCAGCGGCACGGCGCAGTAGACGTGCTTGCCCGCCTCCATCGCCTGCACGCATTGCGGGGCGTGCAGCCAATGCTGCGTGATGATGACCAGCGCGTCCAGGTCCGCCTTGCAGATGTCGTCCAGCGTCGCGTAGGCGTCGGACGGCTTGAACTTGCCGCTGCGCTTCCACGACTCCTTGTTCGCGAACGCGGCGACGCGGTCCGCCTCGCGGTCGCACAGCGCCACGCGGCCGGTCAGCGGGTGGGCCATGAACAGGTCCGCGAAGCTGCTGCCGAACGACCCCAGCCCGACCAGCCCGATGCTGATGCCCATCTTAATGCTCCTGTCCGAGAACCCGGTTGAATCGCTCGATCACGAATTCGATGACCCGCTCGTCCGCGAGCAGGCCCAGTTTGCTCAGGATCGTGCTGTGCCCCTCGTGATACGCGTGCGCCCGCACCCACAACCCGCCGTCCACCAGCCGCCGATGCACCGCCAGGGCGTCATCGCGGCTGGCGAACTTGATGCCGGCCAGATGGCCCCGGCCGCGCGGGCCTGCGAGCCGGCCGTCGAACCGTCGGGCCAGATCGGCCATCCCCCCCGAGATTCGCGCCCCGGCCGCCGCGGTCGCCGCGGACGACTCGGCCGCCATGTCCGTCACCTCCAGCGCCACCAGGCAGGGCAACGCCGCGCTGCCGTTGGTGCTGATCGCGTCGTATTGCGCCAGCCGGTCGTAGCGCCGTTTGTAGAGCACCGCCGCCTGCGGATGGAAGCCGCCGGTCATGCCCTTGCCCACGACGACCATGTCGGGCGCCACGCCCAGCGAGCGGAACTGGAACAGCCGCGGGTCCCAGAAGCCGGTCTGGATTTCGTCGAGGCACAGCACCGCGCCGGCCTGGTCGCACAGCCCGCGGGCGAGCTTCAGATAGTCGGCCTCGACGGCGATGGCCTCGCGGTTCATCATCACCGGCTCGGCCCAGAACGCCGCAACGCGCCCGGCGTGGGCCGCAAACGCCCGCCGCAACTCGTCGGCGTCGTTGGGCTGGACGGCCACCACGTCGAGGTTCGCGATGTAGCGCGGCCACATGCCCCGCAGCCGCTGCGCCACCATGTCCGTGCCGTGGTAGTTGCCGTCGAGCACGACGATCGCCGGTGTGACCGCCGTCTCGTGCGTCGCTTCGAAGTGCAGGAGTTGCATCTTCAGCGCCGCCGCGCACGCGACCGAGCCCGTGCAGCAGCTCAGCAGCACCGCGTCCAGCGGGTCGGACTGGCCGGGGTCGTTGGCCGATTCGACCAGTCGGTGAGCAAGTTTCTTCACCGGCCACTGCGGGATGTTGCTGTGGTTATCCCAGACGATGCCGGCATCGGCGGCGTCGCGGACGATCGCCGCCAGCCGCGGGTGGTTGTAGCCCCAGGTCATCTGGTAGTGCCCCGCGGTGCAGTCCAGGCAGAGCCGCCGCTGCTCGGTGATGTAAAACAACCCGCGCCCAGTCAGCAGGTCGTCGGTCGGCCCGCCGGCGTCGCCGCCGCTGGCTCGCTGGAGCAGTCGCTTGTCGATCGTCGCGACGGCCGGCAGCTCCTCGATCGTCTGGCCCACGCGCGTCAGCAGGTCAGCCGGCGCGTGGCTGTCCAGGAACTCCAGCGCCGCGTGCATCGCCCGCCCGGTCGTCGTCGTGGCCGCCCTCTGCATTCCCGTCGCACCCATGTCCGCTCCCGTCACACGACTTCCACCCTTACGCCTCGTCCGCGCATGGCTGCCACCTGCCTGCGGTCGGCCGACCGGTCGGTGATCAACTCGGTCATCTTGTCGATGGGCAGGTATCGCACCGCGCCGGCCACGCCCAGCTTGGACGCGTCGGCCACGACCACCGCCCGTCGGGCGTTGCGGCACATCCGCTCGGCCACGCCGGCCGACTCGGCGTCGGCCGAGAAGCTCCCCCGCGCCGGGTCGATCCCGTCGCTGCCCACCAGGGCGATGTCCGCGGTCAGGCGGTCGAGCAGCAGCTCGGTCTGCGGACCGACCAGGTCGGGGCTGGCCCCGCGGACGCGCCCGCCGACCAGGTGCAGCTCGATGCCGGCGCGGCCCCACAGCTCGCTGGCGACGACCAGGCTGGAGGTCACCGCGGTGCAGGCGACGCCGCGGGCCGCCAGCGCCCGGGCCGCCTCCAGCGTCGTCGTGCCGGTGTCCAGGAACACCACCTGCCCGGGCCGGATGCGGGCAGCCGCCGCCTGGCCGATCCGCCGCTTGGCCGCCAGGTTCCGCCGATGCCGCCGGTCGAAGGCGAACTCGAAGGTGATCCGGCGGGCCGCCACCGCCCCGCCGTAGCAGCGGACCGCGGCGCCGGAGGCCTGGATGGCCGCCAGGTCGCGGCGGATGGTCATCGGCGAGACGCCCAGCCGGCGGGCCATCGCGATGGTCGAGACCTCGCGCCAGCCCTGGAGCGTCCGCAGCAATTGCTCGCGCCGCCGCCGGGCCTTCTCGCCGCTTCGTGCCATAGTGCGCTATTATGTGCGATCTGAACATTTTGTCAATGGCCCGCCCCCCCCGGCCGGAACCTGTGGCTCATCCGCGACGCCGGCCGGACCCCAACCGGCCCAGGGGAGTGACGAGTTTCAAGTTTCGAGTGGCGAGTGGCGAGTGCTGTGGGACGATCGGCTCGGCCTCTTCTCCCTCTCCTTCGCGAAGCGAGGGAGAGGGCCGGGGTGAGGGTGGCTTGGTCAGGGGTCAGTGGCTTGTGGTCCGAGGCCGGTGGCTCGTTCCGCCCCCACCCCTCCCCCCCTCGCGGGGGAGGTGGACGCGACGAAGTCGCGGCCGGAGAGGGGTCAGGCCTGTTGATCCGGCACGGGCCGCGTGCCCAGGATCATTTCTTCGACTTCCTGGGCAACGTCGGCGGACAGCGTTGCCGCCGATTGGCGGGCGGCGGCGATTTCCGCCCGCCGGGCGTTCACCGTGTCCACTATGCCGCGCTGAACGTCCAGCGGGGGCAGGGGAAGACGGAGCGCCAGCAGCGCCGGCTTCGTTATGTTCTTCATTGTGGCCGATGTTCCCGTCACGTTGTTTTCAATCTGCTGGCGCAGGTGGGGCGTCTTCAAGACTTCTGCCAGGTAATCCTTGTCGATTGGCGACGGTTCCCGCCAGACGGCTCGAAATATCTTGTCGCAAAGCATTAGCCGGGTTGGCGTCTCTGGCACAACGGCACACGCCCCAACCAGTCGGGTGATGTTCGCTCGACTAATGAGGAAGTCGCCCCGCTTCACTTCCAGGGAAGGGATTGGGCTTAGGGTCTTGGGCAGTGCCTTGTTCTCATGCTCATTGAAGATGCCAAAGGACACAGCACCCAACTTCAATACTCCCCATTCCTCCCCTTCGGCCGGGCGGTCAAGACACTTCGGACTCCAACCATTTTCAAGGTCTGCAATCGCTTCGCCCAAGCGGGCAGTCGGGTATCTGCTCTTCGCCGGGTCCAACCGGAAGAACGACTGTTGATTGGTGTTCACAGCCCACTTCGCAAGGTCCTTCCACCAGACGGCGAAGACCTTCGGCGGTTTCCCGACAGTAGGGGCAGCAAGGCCCAGGCGGCGCAGGACTTCTTCGCCGACAGCGGTTTCCAGCTTGTCCGCCCGCGCGGCGGCCTGGGCGATTTCGGCCTGGGCGTCCTGCCAGCGGCGGACGATCGCGCGTTGGACGGACAACTGCGGAAACGGCAGAGAGATGCACAACAAGGCTTCTTCGCTTATTTCGCCCTTCATAGCGCCGCCGGTAGCGGCCAGGAATTGGGCGCGGCCATATCCAGATCGGAAGACTAGCCAGGCGTACTTGGGGTCAACGCGTGACCTGTCGGGCGTAAGAGCCCGGTAGTGTATAGTGGCACTGACGGGGCCATGCCGGTCCTCCACAAGGCCAACAGAGCCTTGGCGGGCGCGAATCTTGGAAACCACAAGATCGCCAGGCAGGGCAAGGAATTGCGTCATTCGCGTCTTCGTCCGCCCGGCGAAGATTTCTCCGTCAAAGCTCACGCGGTCAACCATCGAAACTTTGCCTTTGCCCAAGTCAGCGGCAGAAACGATAGTCTTGCGAACGGTGAAGAGATCGCCAACGGGGACAAGGGGCGCACGAACTGATATGCGATTCAGGCTCAGGCTGAGGTAATCCCAGCGGTCCACTTCCTTGAACCGGGCGACAAAGGCCCTGGGGCTTGCCGTGGCGGCCGTCATGCCGTGGCCCCCTGGGCGGCGAAGGCGCCCGGGTCGCGGCGGAAGTCGTGATAGAGTTCCAGGGCGGTCTTCGTCGTGCCCGCCGGGGTGTTGTCGTTGGGGTAAAGCTCGTTGCTGTCGGGCTCGCCGGTGGCGGTAATGCCGACGTGTTCCGTTTCGCAGAAGAAGACGGGGTAATCGAATCGCTCTTTCAGCAGCGCCCGGGCTTCTGCCCGGATTCGCTCTTCGGCCTGGCGTTCATATTGCCGCAAGGCGGACATACTTTCCTTCTGTCGCTCGCGGTCCTTGGCGGCCTTGGCCGCGTCGATGTCGGCCTTCAGGCGCGCGGTTTCGGCCTCAATCTCGGGGGCCAGCTTGTCGCGGATTTCTCTCTCCGCGTCGGCCCGCTTGCGGTTGAAGTCGGCCTGTTCGCGGACGGTAAATTTCTGCATGAACAGCAGCGACGCCTTGACCGTCGCCCCGGACGAATAGAAGGTTTCCTGGGGCAGACTGACCACGGCCCGGATGAAAGCCCGGTCTTCGCAGAATTCGCGGACGTAGGCCAGCGACGGGTTGTTGAAGACGCCTTCGGGCAAGACGATTCCCAGCCGGCCGCCGGGCTTCAGCAGCGACAGGCAACGCTCGATGAACAGGATTTCGGTCTTGATCTTGCCGACCTTGCGTTTGCCGTTGCTTCGGGCCTGGGGCAATTCAAACATGGCGGCAATGGGCTTGCCCTTGGCGGCCCTTACGCCGGCCTGCGCTTCGC
Source organism: Phycisphaerae bacterium (assembly GCA_022072085.1). Taxonomy (GTDB): domain Bacteria; phylum Planctomycetota; class Phycisphaerae; order JAJVII01; family JAJVII01; genus JAJVII01. The sequence goes on along the minus strand of JAJVII010000070.1, from coordinate 6,482 downwards.
GGTAGGCGTCGCCAAAGACTTCCAGGTATTCCCGTTCGGCTTCGGCGCTGGCGGCAACTTGCTCGTCCGTTACCACGTCGGACGGCTCGACGTTGGCCCCGAAGGGCGGGTTGGTCAGGATGATGTCGAACCGGCCTTGAAAGATTCCGTTGACGTTCAGGAAGCCGTCGTGGTGGTGAACGCCGCCGTGCCCGTCGCCGTGCATAATCATGTTCATCTTGGACGTGCGGGCCATGCGGTCGTTGGCGTCAGTTCCGAATATGCACTCGTTGGCCAGCTTCCACAGCCGCCCGCCCCTCTTGTCCTGGCGCAGCCGTTCCTGAATTTCTTCATACTTGGCCCGCAAGGCATGGGCCTTCCTGGGGGCGGACAGGTTCTTGCTCTTCTCGATCTTCTTCTTGAAGGTCTGATACTCGCGGTCGGCGTCGGCCAGTACTTGCTGGCGGACCAGCTCGAAGAAGCGAATCAGGAAGCCGCCGGACCCGCTCGCCGGGTCGCAAATCACGTCGCCTTCCTTCGGCTCGACCATGCGGACCATGAATTCGACGATTGGCCGGGGCGTGAAGAATTGGCCGATGTCGCCCCGGAAGGTCTTGCCCAAGAACCGCTCGAAGGCAATGCCCTTTATGTCTTCGCTGGTGTCCGACAGGTTGTAGCGCTCCAGTTCCTTGACGATTGCCAACCCGGTAGCGGGTCGCAGTCGAATGGCGTCGTCTTCTTCAAAGATGCGGTCTTTGCGGTAGTGTCGCTTGGTTTCCTGAAACAGGAGATTCAGCGGGTTATCGCCGGGCAGACGGGACAGGTAATCACCGTCGAAACGGTTCTCCCGCTTGCGCTTCATCGCCAAGTCGCGCTCGACATGGACTTTGATAAACAGGACTTTGGCAATTTCGTCGAAGGCCGCCGCTGGGTCCAGTTTCTCGCGGTTGCGAATGATGTTGTGGCAATCGTGGAGCAGCCTGGCAAATTCATCTTCCTTGAAAGTCTTGAGCCGCGCGAGCAACTCGTCAATTTCCTTGTTGCTCGCGTCGGCGTGCGGGATGTTCTCGATTTCTTCCAGGCTCTTGGGCATCCGGTCGTGCAGGACACGCCAGTATTTCGTCTCGCGGCTGTTGTGCGTGACCAGAAACCGCGCCCCGGTCTGCCTGGCGTAACTGTCCCCCTGCCAGTAGTCGGGTTCGGAAATCGTGACGTTGTCGGACTTGCATTCCACAACGATCAGCGGGTTGCGCCCGTCCGCCCTGTCTTGGGCAGTCTTCCAGATAACGAAGTCGGCGCGAGCCCTTTGGGCTCGACCAACGCCAACCTCCACCTCTTCGTCCATCTGATCTGTGGCGAAACCGTATTCGTTGGCCAGGATGCACAGATATTCTTGCCGCACGCGTTCCTCGGGTGTTTCGACAAGCCACTTCTGCCGAACGTGACTCCAAATCTTGCCGCCCTTTTGGTCGCGCAGGATCTTCAACTTGCCGCTTTCATCGGTAGCAGTGGTGCTCGCCTTCCCTCGGGCTTTGCGTCTTGTTGACATGGCCGACAGATTAGAGCGCCGGCGGGGGCGTGTCAATTCGGGGGGGCGGGGCGCAAGGCTCGGGGCTCGGCCACACGTCACGGACCATGGACCGCCGGTTCCCGCGGCCGGCTCGAAGAGAAGAAGAGGGAACTCAGGGGTCGATCCACTTGGGCAGGTCGGGCGGGCGGAAGGACTCCAGCCTGGCGAGCAGGTCGGCCGGCGTCTGCGCGACGCAGATCATCTCCATGTGCCCGGGGCGGATGAAGCGGTCGTCCACCATGCGGCCGAGGAACGCCAGCAGCGGGTCGAAGTAGCCGGCGACGTTGAGCAGGCCACAGGGCTTGGCGTGCAGGCCGAGCTGGCCCCAGGTCCAGGCCTCGAAGAACTCCTCGAGCGTGCCGATGCCGCCGGGCAGGGCGACGAAGGCGTCGGCCAGGTCGGCCATCATCGCCTTGCGCTCGTGCATGGTCGCGACGACGTGCAGCTCGGTCAGGCCGAGGTGGCCGAGTTCGCGGTCGGCCAGCGAGCACGGAATGACGCCGATGACGCGCCCGCCGGCGGCCAGCGCGGCATCGGCCAGGGCGCCCATCAGGCCGACGTTGCCGCCGCCGTAGACGACGGTCCGGCCGGCGCGGGCGAGGGATCGGCCCAGCTCGGCGGCGGCCTGTCGGTAGGCCCCGTCGGCGCCGCTGCTGGAGCCGCAATAGACGCAGAGGGCGTTCATCGAATCCTCGCAGGAAGACCGGAGTCGTCGCACCGAGGCGGCCCGGCCTGAGCGAGGCATTCTACCGGTTCGCAACGGCGGCGGCCACCTCGCCGGCGGTCGCCAGCAACTCGCGGTCGGCGATAAGGCGGCTGTTGAGCCAGTTGTTGACGAGCAGGCGGCCGCGCTCGTCCAGCAGGCGGTTGACCCTGGCGGCCAGGTCGCCGTCGATCTTCTTGTCGGCCAGGGCGCGTTCGAGGAACAGGACGGCCTCGGCGAGCTGGACGCCCTCGCGGAGCATCTCGAAGCGCTCGGTGGCGATCGGCTCGTCGGGGCCCGGGGCGAGGATGGCCAGCGTGCCGTCGTTGGGCCCGCCGGTGCCGCGTCCGTTGCCCACGCGGTAGAGCCGCCCGCGGGCGCCGGGGAAGGGGAAGAAGTCCACGCCGAAATCGCTGTAGCCGTCCTGGCCCATGCTCAGTTCGCGCTCGGGGATGGTGCGATAGCTGGACGGGGCGCGGTTGTCGCGGTGGCCGCGGAAGGTGAAGCACCAGTCGCCGGCGCGCGGCTTGAGCAGTTGCTGGGCCCCGCGCGGGACGGGCTTGCCGTGCGACCAGACGCAGTCGGCGTAGCGGATGAGGGCCGAGACGCCCTCGGTCGCGCCCTTGGCACGGGCAGCCAGCGTGCCGTTGTGGGCGGTGTAGGCCCAGACCGCGTCGGGCCAGATTTCGTGCAGCGCGTCGACCATCGCCGGTCCGACGCCCCAGCAGTAGGAGTTGGCGCCCATCGCGGTCGCACCCCACCAGCCGCGGGCCTCGATCTTCTTGCGGACCTCGCCGAGCACCGGCTTCCAGAACGCGACGAACTCCGGCTTATCGCCCGGCGGCTGGTCGAGGGCCTCCAGCTTGCCGGTGGCCGGGTCCAGCAGGCTCACCGCGCTGGGTCCGTGCCACTCGGGCGTCTTCATGTTGGCGGTTCCCCACTCGCCCCAGGCGTTGATCCGCAGCAGCATCGGCTGGCCGATCGCCTTGGCCACCATGTCCAGATACTTGTCCAGCACCGCGTAGTCGTGCTTGTAGCTGCCGTCGGCCTGGCGGATCCAGCGGACCATCGACTCGACGTTGCTGCTGTCCATCGCCCCCTTGTTGCCGCCGTAGAAGTTGATGCACAGATCGACCAGCACCTCGCGAGAGTTGATCTGGGCCATCCACTTCATCGACTGGGCGATCAGCGCCAGGTGCCTGTCCGACCAGCGCTCGACGTCGTAGCGCCGGGCCAGCGAGTCGGTCGAAACCTGGCCGAAGTTGTGGACGCGGAAGTCCTTCGGGTCGGCCAGCGTCCAGCCGCTGACGTGCAGCACCACGGGCACAGCCGTCGCCGACAGGCCGTCAGCCGACAGCGTGACCGTCCCCCTGTAGTCGCCCGGCGCGGCGCCGGCCGGCACGCGGACGGTGAGCCAGATCGGCGCGACCGCCCCGGCGTCGGGGCCCGTGCCGACGACGGGAATCTCCGCCGGAATCGCGTCGAGCAGCCCGTCAAATCGCCCCGCGGGCACGGCGCAGTTGGCCGGGATCGCCGGCTCGCCGTAACGGACCTGCACCTGGGCCGCGGCGATCTTACCGCCCTTGTCGTCGGCCAGGTCGCTCACCTTGGCGGCCAGGCCCCTGATCGGCTGATCGGAGCTGACGACGACGCGGCCGGAGAAGACGCCGTTGCGGGCGGCCGTGATGTCCACCGGCGTCAGCGGTTCGCAGGGGTCGCGATACTCGGAAGTCCCCAGCGTGTGAATCGGGTCGCAGGTCCAGACCTGCACGCCCGCGGGGCGGGCGACGTTGGGCGAGACCGCGCCGGCCACCGACGCCGACAACTCCACGCTCAGCAGCGCCACCGGCGGCCAGGCCGCCCACGCGTCGGCCCGCGACGGGCCCTTGCCCTGCCCGCCGACCACCGCGGGGATCGGCGAGCGGTGGACCTCGACGGCCAGCACGTTGACCCCCTTGCGCAGAGCGTCGAGGGGCACGGCCACCGTGTCGAGCTTGCGGTCGCGCAGCGCGATGCGGTCCTTGTTGTTCTTGTCGTCGGGGCGCAGCAGCTTGCCCTCGGGCGTGACGTAGGCCTCCCTGGGATAGTCCTCGCCGGGCGCCTGAAGATCGGGCCTATCGCCGCCCAGGTGGCCGCGGGCGATGAGTCGGCCGTTCAGGTAGACGGCCGCCCCGCCCTGATAGTTGACGGTGAGCGTGAGCGCCTTGACCTTTGCGGGATCGTCGACGTTGAACCGGGCGCGGGCGAGGATCAGCGACAGGTCGTAGGACTGGTCGCCGGCCTCCAGGTTGCCCCGCGGCGCCAGCGGAGCGCGCAGGCGGTCCCAGGTCGCATCGTCGAAGTCCACGTTGACCCAGGCGGCGTCAGGCAGCGGCGAGGCCCCGACCGATTTGGCCTCGCTGCCCATGATGCCGCCCCAGTAGGCGTTGATGTTTCGGGGCTCCAGTTTGCCCTCGTCGTTACGGACGTCGGGCGTGCGGAAACCCTTGAAGCACCGCCACAGCGTCCCCTGGCCGATCACCGCGCCGCTGTCGGCCGCCGCCGCGGGGGCAGCCGCCGGCTCATCGCCCATCGCCTGCGGGGTCGCCGCCAGGAGTATCGTCAGCCCCGCCGCCAGGGCAGCCAGGGCAGCAAGGCCCGCCTTCGCACGCCTCCGGATCGTCCACGCCTGATTCATGATCGCCTCCTCGATGAAGTGCCCAGGTCGCCGGACATTATGCCCGCCCGGATCCCGCGCATACAGTTGAATCCCCCGGCCGCGCCCCGGTGGCGGCCATTCTCAGCGCCGCGTGACGGGAAGCCGCCGGTCCGGTCCGTTGCCCGTAATCCGGCACGCCGCTATAGTGCGCCGGGTGTGCCATGAATGGACGAATAGGAACGCGCCCTATTCTTCTTCGCAGGCCGGGGCCGACGGCCGAAGGAGGAACGCCGCATGGCCGCACGCAGGCGGAAATCGAAGTCCCCGTCAGCCGGAGCGAACGGGGCGACCAGGCGGATCGCCACGGGCGTGGTGCACGGGGTGCCGGCCGATCTGCGCAAGGCCCTGGCAGCGGCGCCGAAGGTGCGGGCCGCGTGGAACGATCTCACCCCGTTGGCGCGCAACGAGTGGATCTGCTGGATCATTTCCGTGAAGAAGCCCGAAACGCGACGACATCACATCGTGTGGGCGTGCGAGAATCTCCTGGCCGGCAAACGCCGCCCCTGCTGCTGGCCCGGCTGCAAACATCGTTGAAGGCCTCACCCGCCCTCGAGTGAACGGGGGGGGCACGAGCGATTCTCTCTTGTCGGGGCCGGTTCGCTGAGGGGCAGAGCGGCAGGGAGGGCAATGGCCTAAGAATACCTCGTGACCCTCGTTTCCGATCCTTAAGAGGAGTACCCGATGAATCGCAAGTATGGTGTTGCAACATACACGACACGTACGGTGGAAGATAGAAGGGCCGGATCAGCAGGGCTTGAATTGTACCGCGAGGTGAACGGCAGAAGCGAGTGTGCGGCAAGCCTGGTGTTTTGGGATGCGGAGGGGCAATTCCGCTTGCAAACTTTTCGTGAAGTTCCTTTAGATATAGTGGAGCAGTTGATCTCCGAAACGAAGCAGGCCATCAAGACAAAGTGACTCTGTTTCGTCTGATGGAATCCTTGTGAGGAGAGCGCAAAGGGGCCCACGAGCAATCCCTCTTGTCGGGGCCGGTTGGCTGAGGGGCAGAGCGGCAGGCAGGACATTTGGGATGGCCGAAGGATTGCCTCGTGAACCCGTTTCCGATTCTACAAGACGAATGACTTGAAACCCGGCGAGAAGTTCCGTGTCGTGGTAGGAGACTAACAGTGACGATGAATAGCGCGGAACGTCTGTATTTCTCGTATGGTCAATTCATGGTCTATGATCAGAGCGTGCCTGCTCCCGGGTGCCGTTGGACGGAAGCGCACTCGGCACAGGGCTTTGCCAGACGTCGCTCGACAGTCTGTTTTCAAACTCTCGTAGAATTCGGCCATGCGAGCGTGCGGTGGGCCTGCGACCGCTTTACTCCGAAGCCAGAATACGAGCGAGTGATTGCCGTGCCTTTTCATGTGGAAAGCGGAAGCGTCCTCATTGAGGGGCCAGAAGAACGTAACACTTCACCCGTCTGCAAAAGACTTCCGGGTACTATGCCATTAACACTTGCGCCAGGCCCTTGGTTGTGTTACACGTTGGGCCATGGCGGATCGCTCGTCCAATCCTTCGCGGCTCGACAC
>JAJVII010000061.1 GCA_022072085.1 Phycisphaerae bacterium | reverse complement strand
GATCCCACAGCCTGCCGTCCATGGCATAGCTCCTTTCGGTTTGGTTACCAGAAAAGAGCTTAACCTAAACGGCCGGCTGTTCTTGTACCCGGCTCGGCAATTATGAAAAACCCTGTGTCTCTGTGGTTAATGAAGACTTCTCTTGCAGGTTTCAATACCCGCGAGCGTCAGGGAGCGCGGATCGCTACAGAAGGAATCAGACGGCTCCAACTCGGCGGTTCTTCCGTCTCTTGAAATCGGCTGTAATGCTCCGGCGGCGGGCGGGTTGTTGGAGGTAAGAGTGGGTCAGGACGCGACAGTCAGGAGCGAAACCAAGGCCCCCGGCGGATGGATGGCTGACGCCGTGCCGCCGGCGCTGGGCTACGCGCGGGCCCTGCTGGCGGGGGCGCGCGGCGGGCCGGACCCCGAGGACGTCGTTCACGACGCCCTGGTCCGGTTGCTGACGCGGGCTCGGCTGCCCGCGAGCGGCTACGACCTGGCGGCTGACGGGCGCAAGCTGCTGTTCCGGGCCGTCGGCAACGGCTGCATCAACGCCCGCACGCGTCGGCGGGAGCTGGCCAGCCTCAACGGCGAGCTGCCCGGCACGAACGTCGCCCTGGCCGACACGATCGCCGGCGACGCGGCCGACGAGCCCGAGCGGCGGGCGATGTCGGCGGAACTGGCGGCCCGCGTCGCCGGGGCGATGGCCCGCCTGCCCGCGCTTCAGCGGGCGGTGATGGCGCTGCGGGGGCTGGGCCAGACGGCGGTCGAGGTGGCCGACGCCCTGGACCTGACCCCCGCCCACGTGGCGGTGCTGACCCACCGGGCCCGGGCCCGGCTGGCTGAGATGCTCGCTGACGACCTGAGCGAGGGTCAAGGTGAATAGCGAAATGGACAACAAGCCCACATCCCGACAGCAGGACGCCGCCGAGCGGCTGGTGCGGCAGTGGCTGAACGAGCAGGCCGACCCGGCGGGCGCCCGGGCGATCATCGACTCGGCCCGGCAGGCGTCGGCGAGCCCGGCCGGCCGGCTGTGGCGGTTGCGGCTGGCGGGACTGGCGGCGGCTGCAGCGGTGCTGATCGCCGCGGGTGTGTGGTGGATGGCCCATCGGCCCGCGGGCGTGACGCCCACGACGGCGACGGCGATCGTCCTGGGCGACGGCAGCGAGCGGACGGCGGCTGCGGCCGGCCCGGTCGCGCTGGCCGACGGGTCGCGGATGACCCTGTCGGCCGGGACGCGCTACCGCCTGGCCCGCCGGGCCGCCGGTTCGGCGGCGGTGCAGGTGATCAGCGGGCGGGCGAGTTTCGATGTGGCCAAGTCGGACCTGCCCTTCGTCGTCCGCACGCCCAACTGCGACGTTCGGGCGGTGGGCACGAGCTTCATGGTCGACGCGTCGGTCTTCGACCGCCGCCCCGGTCAGCGGGAGAGCATCTTCGCCACGGCGTCCGACGCGGTGGTCGTCGCGGTCTTCGAGGGGGCGGTGCAGGTGAGCAACCCGCAGGGCCGCCTGGACGTGGCCGGCGGCGCGGTGGCGCTGGCTGAGGCCAAGTCGGCCCCGACGCTGCTGGAAAAGGACCAGGGCCCCGGCGTCGGCGTGACCATCTACGACAGCTTCGCGACGGTGAAGGAGCGGCGGGTGCTGGACCTGGCGGCCGGCGAGTCGGTGACGCAGTTCACCGGCGTCGCCAAGACCATCGACCCGACCAGCGTGCACTTCGTGTCGCTCTCGGACCCCGCGGGCGTGCAGGTGCTGGAGCAGAACTACGAATACGACCTGGTGGACGCCGCCAAGGTGATCGAGAAATTCATCGACCGGTCGATCACGGTTGCCCTGGCCGGCGGCGGGGCCGACGGGGCGACGGAAGTCGCCGGCGTGCTCAAGAGCGCCGACGCCGAGGCCCTGACGCTGGAGGTGGAGGGGGCGACGCGGATCGTCTCGGCCGCCGACATCCGCGACCTGCGGCTGGGCGCGCTGCCCGAAGGCCTGGTCACCCGCCCGACGCTCCGCTGGCGGACGCATAGCGAGCGGGCCGGCAAGCACCTGGTGAAGATGAGCTACATGGCCGACGCCCTGAGCTGGCGGGCCAACTACATCGCGACGCTGAACGGCGACGACACGAAGCTCGACCTGGCCGCCTGGGTGACGGTGAGCAACGAGTCGGGGGCGCGGTACGAGAACGCGCAACTGAAGCTGATCGCCGGCGACGTGCGGCGGATCGTCCCCTACGTGCCCGTGCCGGAACTGGCCGCGGCGGAGAAGCTCAAGGAGGACAAGGCGAACGGCGCGCAGGGCTTCGTCGAGAAGAGCTTCGGCGAGTATCACATGTACACGCTCCCCCGGCCGACGACGATCAACGACAACCAGGTCAAGCAGATCGAGATGTTCGAGCCGGTCGCGGCCGTGCCGGTGACCCGGTTCTACGAGTATCCCGCCGGCCCCGGCGCCGACAAGGTGAACGTGAAGGTCGAGTTCAAGAACGAGAAGCGGATCGGCCTGGGCATGCCGCTGCCCAAGGGGACGGTGCGGATGTTCAAGAGCGATCCGGCCGACGGCTCGCTCGAGTTCATCGGCGAGGACGACATCGACCACACGCCCAGGGACGAGCGGCTGGAGCTTTACATCGGCGACGCGTTCGACATCGCCGCCGAGACGAAGCAGACCAAGGCCAGCAGCGGCCAGCGCTGGGCCCGCAACAGTTACCAGGCCGAGCTGCGCAACCACAAGGACGCGGACATCGAGGTCCGCGTGCTGGTCCGCGTGCCGGCCAACTTCACGGTCGAGGCCGAGACCGTTGACGGCGCGGCGGCGACGCACACGGCCAAGGACGCGTTCACGCTGGAGTATCGCGTCCCGGTGAAGGCCGACGGCAAAGCGACGCTGGCCTGGACGATCTATCAGACGTGGTAAGACGCCCGGCCGGCGACGGCCGTGGGATGTTGACAGGGACAAGCCGGAAATACCCAGACCCCTAACCGAGGAGAAGACGATGAGACTGGCCAAGATGATGCTGATCGCAACGGTCGCGGTCGTGCTGGCGGCCGGCCCCGTGTGGGCCCAGCCGGCGACGGAGAACCCCAAGCCGATGCCCGAGAAAGACCTGGGGGCCGGCGTGGGCCTGACGGTCTACAGCGGCGGGTTCGCGGTGATCAAGGAGCGGCGGGTGATGGACCTGCCCAAGGGCATGGGCGAGGTGAAGTTCGTCGGCGTCGCCAAGACCATCGATCCGACGAGCGTTCACTTCACCAGCCTGACCGACCCCAAGGGCGTGCAGGTGCTCGACCAGAACTACGAGTATGACCTGGTCAGCCCGGAGAAGATCCTGGAGAAGTACCTCGACAAGGAAATCACGCTGGTCGTCAAGGGCAGCGGCACCGACAAGGCGACGACCGTCAAGGGCGTGCTCCAGAGTTACCAGGGTAACATGCTCACGCTGCTGATCGACGGCAACGTGCGGCTGGTCGATCGCGGGAGCATCCAGGACCTCCAGCTCGGGGCCCTGCCCGGCGGGCTGCTGACGCGCCCGACGCTGGTCTGGAAGACGCTGTCCGACAACGGCGGCAAGCAGCTCGTGAAGGTGGCCTACATGGCCAACAGCCTGGGCTGGCAGGCCGACTACACGGCCGTCCTCAACGGCGACGACACGAAGGTCGACGCCAACGGCTGGGTGACGATCAGCAACAACAGCGGGGCGCGGTACGAGAACGCCCAGCTCAAGCTGATCGCCGGCGACGTGCGCCGCGTGACCCCCCAGCCGGTCTACGAGCGCCGCGAATACGCCCGCAAGGCGGCGGCGGCCGCGCCGGGCGGCTTCGAGGAGAAGAGCTTCGCCGAGTATCACATGTACACCCTGCCGCGCCCGACCACGATCAACGACAACCAGGTCAAGCAGATCGAGCTGATCGAGCCGGTGCTGGGCGTGCCGGTGACCAAGTTCTACGAGCACACGCCTTACCAGGGCGCGACCAAGGTGAACGTGAAGGTCGAGTTTGACAACAAGAAGGAGAACGGCCTGGGCATCGCCCTGCCCAAGGGCAAGGTGCGGGTGTTCAAGAAGGACGACGCCGACGGCAGCCTCGAGTTCGTGGGCGAGGACCAGATCGACCACACGCCCAAGGATGAGAAGATCACCCTCTACATCGGCGACGCGTTCGACATCGTCGCGGAGACCAAGCAGGTCAAGGCCGAGAGCGGCCAGCGCTGGAGCCGCCAGGGCTTCGAGGTCGAGCTGCGCAACCACAAGGACGTGGACATCGAGGTCCGCGTGATGGTCCGCGTCGGCGCCAACTGCCGCGTCGAGGCCGAGGCCCTCGACGGCAAGCCGGCTGAGCACACCAACAAGGACGCATTCACGCTGAAGTACCTCGTCCCGGTCAAGGCCAACGCCAAGAGCAAGCTGGCCTACACGCTGTTCTACACTTACTGACCGGTCGTTCGCCCGACAGGTCCGTTCCAAAGCCCACGGCCGCCCGGCCGTGGGCTTTTCTCGTGTGCAGGAGAGGCGAGAGGCTGCTTCCAGGAACGCAGCCTGCCCCTTTCCTGTTCCGACGCGCGGCTTGTTGCCCTTATCCCGGGCAATTAGAATGAAGCCCTATATGCCGCTCGCCTGGACTGAAATCCGTACGCGTGCAATCAACTTCTCAAAGGGGTGGGCCGGCGCCGCGCGCGAGCGGGCCGAGGCCCAGACTTTCTGGAACGAGTTCTTTGAAGTCTTCGGCATTCGCCGTCGGACCGTGGCCACGTTCGAGGAGCCCGTAAAGAATCTCAAGGGCGACACCGATTTCATCGACCTGTTCTGGAAAGGCCGGCTCATTGCCGAGCACAAGTCCCTCGGCAAAGACCTTGCCCAGGCGCACACGCAGGCCATCGGGTACATCCAGGAGCTGATCAATGAGGGGCGCGAAGAAGAGGCCCCCCGTTATATCCTGGTTTCCGATTTTGCCCGCATCGCCCTGCACGACCTGGAGCCGGAAGACCCCGCCCGCGCCACCGTCCAGTTCAACCTGGCCGATTTCCCCAGGCACGTTCGCCATTTCGCTTTCATCGCCGGCTACGAGACGCGCCAGCTTGATCCCGAAGACCCGGCCAACATCAAGGCGGCCGAACTGCTGGCCAACGTCCACGACCGCCTCGAAGAGGTCGGCTACGTCGGGCACGACCTCCAGCGGTTCATGGTCCGCATCCTGTTCTGCCTGTTCGCCGACGACACCGGCATCTTCGAGCCGGACACCTTCCGCCTGTTCGTCGAGCGGCAGACCCGGCCGGACGGCTCGGACCTCGGCGCGCAGTTGGCCCGGTTCTTCGCCATCCTCAACACGCCCGAGGACGCCCGCCCGACGAACCTGGACGAGGACCTCTCCCACCTGCCTTACGTCAACGGCGACCTGTTCGCCGAGGGGCTGGCCTTCCCCCAGTTCGACACCCCCATGCGGACCGCCCTGACCACCTGCTGCTCCTTCCACTGGGAGCGGATATCGCCGGCCATCTTCGGCTCGCTGTTCCAGTCGATCATGCAGCCGCGGCAGCGCCGCCAGATCGGGGCCCACTACACCAGCGAGCGGGACATCCTCAAGCTCATCCGCTCGCTGTTCCTGGACGACCTGCGGGCCGAGTTCGAGTCCGTCAGGAACGACAAGCGAAAGCTCGAAACCTTCCACCGCAGGCTCGGCGGCCTGCGGTTCCTCGACCCCGCCTGCGGCTGCGGCAACTTCCTGGTCATCAGCTACCGCGAGTTACGGCGGCTGGAGATGGACGTGCTGGACGCCCGGTTCGGGGCGAAGATCAACGAGGGCGACGTCCGGGCCGAGTGCCGCATCACCGTTTCGCAGTTCTACGGCATCGAGATCGAGGAATGGGCGGTCCGTATCGCCGAGGTGGCCCTGTGGCTGATGGACCACCAGATGAACCAGGAGTTGTTCAAGCGTTTCAGCCAGGTCCGCCCCAGCGTCCCGCTGACCAGTTCCCCGCACATCCGCCCGGGGAATGCCCTGCGCATCGACTGGAACGACCTGCTCCCGGCCGCCGAGTGCTCCTACGTCCTGGGCAACCCGCCGTTCGTGGGCGCCAAGTTCCAGACGGACAAGCAGAAGGAGGACATGGATGCTGTTGCACAGGGCGTTCGGGGACGCGGCCTGCTTGACTACGTGACGGGCTGGTATTTCAAGGCGGCCGAATACATCGTTGGCACGGGTGTCCGGGTGGCTTTTGTTTCCACCAACTCCGTCACGCAGGGCGAACAGGTTGGTGTTCTCTGGTCCGAACTGTTCCGGCGCGGAGTGAAGATTCATTTCGCTCACCGGACTTTTGCATGGACGAGCGAAGCCCGCCGCAAGGCACATGTGCATGTCGTGATAGTCGGGTGGGGACTGGGCGACTGCTCTGACAAGCGTATCTACGACTACGAGACGGATCCGCAACACGCGACAGTGAGTACCGTTCGCAACATCAGTCCCTATCTCATTGAAGGCGAAAACCGGGCAATCACCAACCGCTCCAAGCCCCTGTGTGACTCGCCTGCCATTGGAATCGGCAATAAGCCTATTGATGGGGGGAACTACCTTTTTACACCGCAGGAACGCGACACCTTCCTCGCGAAAGAACCAGAGGCAAAGGTCTTCTTCCGCCCGTGGATAGGTTCGCAGGAGTTTCTCAATGGCGGGCAGCGTTGGTGTCTCTGGCTGGGCGAATGCGGCCCCTCGCGATTGCGCCAGATGCCGGAATGCCTGAAGCGTGTCGAGGCCGTCAGAGATTTCAGACTCAAACGGGACAGCGAGCCCACACGCAAACTGGCCGAGTTTCCGACACGATTTCACGTTGAGAATATGCCGGGCAATACGTTCCTGGTGATTCCCAAAGTATCCTCCGAGCGTCGAAGGTACATCCCAATTGGATTCATGGACCCCAGGACGCTGGTCAGCGATCTGGTGTTCGTGCTTCCCGACGCTGGCCTCTACCATTTCGGCGTCCTGTCGTCCGAAATGCACATGGCCTGGGTGCGGCAGGTCTGCGGGCGGCTGGAATCCCGCTACCGCTATTCCAACAAGCTCGTCTACAACAACTTCCCCTGGCCGGGGGAGGTGACCGACAAACAGAAGGCCCGGGTCGAGCAGGCGGCCCAGGGGGTTCTGGACGCCCGCAAGCAGTTCCCCGAATCCACGCTGGCGGACCTCTACGACCCGCTGGCCATGCCCCCGGACCTGGTCAAGGCCCACGCGGTCCTGGATCGGGCCGTCGATGCCTGCTACCGCGCCCAGCCCTTCACCAGCGAACGCCAGCGCGTCGAGTTCCTCTTCGCCCTCTACGAGAAACTGACCGCCCCTTTGACGGCGACGCGGAAGAAGCCCCGCCGACGCCAGGCCGGGGAATGACTTCCTTCACCGATGACTTCATGGTCCCCTCATCGCCAGGATCAGAAAAGGCCTGCCGCACGCCACCCCATTCATTGCCTGCCCCGGCGGGGGCGATTCTCCCGGCGGCTGCCGGTTCGACTGCTCGCCGCTGGCGAGCGGGCGGGGACGCGTTTTCTGGTTCCTAGAAGCTGTTTCAGAACCTACACGGGATCGCGTTGGGTCGCAAAGGGCCCGGATGCAAGAAGCCGCGACGCAGTCGATACGAAACTGAGTATCGTCCAGGAGCGGCGACGCCGCAGACGGGCCCTTTGCGGCCCAACCCGCCGGGACGGCGGGTCTTGCGGTCGCGGCCGGCGTCGCTCGTCGGCGACGATACTTCATTTCGTATCGACTCCTCCTCGACTCCTTGGCCGCGACCGCAATACCCGTCGTCGCGACCCGCGTAGGTTTTGAAACAGCTTCTAGCCCCTGACCTCTGGCCAAGAACCCTCACCCCAACCCTCTCCCTCGAAGACGAGGGAGAGGGGGAAGAAATTGCGCCCTCCGTATATACGGTCGCGGCCGGGGGAAAAGGGGACTTACGAAAGGCCTGTAAATCGGGCCGATTCCGGCCGGCGGCCCAGGTGTCGGCCCGGCCGGCGGTTGGCCCGGCGAAAAATTCTCGGAATTTTGGGGGGATTTTCGCAGGCGGGTCAACACGACTCGTCACGGCGCAGGCCGTGCCGTAGCCGGGAGGACCACGAAGGGGGGAAAAGGGCCACGAAGGAGACGGAGAAAGGGACCGGTCCCTTTTCTTGCTGGGATGGCGTGGCCGGCGCGCCGCGGAGGGGGAGAGGGGGACCGGTCCCCTTTTTCGCTAAGAAGCGAAAAAGCGGACCAGTCCCCTAAGACTAAGACGCGAAAAGCGGACCAGTCCCCTAAGAGGCGAGGAACGGACCGGGCCCCGTACGCGATTCGCACTTGGAACTTGGCACTCGGCACTGCGGGGAGAGGGGACTAACGCAAGTCGGCGAGGGTTGCTGCCGATGCAAGGGATGTCCAGACGTCGTGGAGAGAATTATGGCCGCTGAGTGCCCGCCGCCGGTCCGACCCCCCGAATGGAATTCACCACAGGCCGCCCTGATCTGGTGTCCGGCTGAGCACGTGACCCTCCGGCTGCGGGCGCAGCTGGGGCCCTGGGGACGCGACAGCGGGCGGCAACTGATCTGGGTCGAGGCCCTGGACGACGACTCGCTGATGCCGCGTCTGGCGCGGGCGGCTGACGCCCTGAGCAGCCTCGAGGCCCGCGACTGCCGCGTCCTGCTGCTGGACCAGGCCGACCGCCGCCGATGCAGTCAGGGGCTGGACTGGGAACTGGTCAGCCGCTGCTTCTCGGCCGACTCGCTGGCGGCGGTGCTGGCGCGCCATCGCGAGCCGTGGCTGGCCGACCTGCTCCAGGTCGGCAGGCTGGGCTTCCACTATCAGCCGATCGTCGAGTTGCAGACGGCCCGGGCGTTCGGGTACGAGGCGCTGGTCCGCGGCGAGGACCGCGACGGGCGGACGATCGGCCCGGTGACGATGCTGGCGGCGGCCCGGCGGATGGCGCTGCTGGACGAACTGGACCGGCGGGCGCGGCTGGCGGCGGTGGGGTCGCTGCCGGGCGGCGAGCTGCCGGCGTCGGCGCGGCTGTTCGTGAACTTCCTGCCCGAGACGGTGTACGATCCGCCGCACTGCCTGGGTCCGATGTTCGAGGCCGCCCAGGCGGCCGGCGTGCCGGCGGACCGGCTGGTGCTGGAGGTCAGCGGGGCCGAGACGGCCGGGCGACACGGGCCCTGGCAGGCAGCCGACGAGGGGCATCTTCGCTGGGTGCTGGACTACGTCCGCAGCCAGGGGGCGGGGGTCTGCATCGACGACCTGGGCGGCGGGCCCGCGGGCCTGCTGCGGGTGGCCAACCTGGAGGCCGACTACCTCAAGCTCGACCTGGAGTTGATCGGGCAGGGCCACTCCTCGCGGCTGGAGGGCGGGCAACTCGTGGACAACCTGCTGCAACTGGCCGGCGACCGGAACATGACCGTGATCGCCGAGAGGGTGGAGAGCCCCCAGCAACTGCTGTTCTGCCGGTCGGCCGGCATCGGGCTGGTGCAGGGGCGGCTGCTGGCGGAGCCTTCGCCGGTGCTGCCGCCGCGTCGGGCGCAGCGTCCGTGGCTGGCGCGGATCGCGCAGTTGGCGGCGGTCGGACCGTCGGCGACGCATCTGGCTGGCGTCAGCAGGCCCCCGGCAACGAAACGGCAGGGGTAGCGCGGCGCCGTTTCTCCCGCAGATTCTTATCCAAGTCCCTTCCCTCCGCGCCTCAGCGGCGAACTGAATCTTGAGGAAGGCTTTGTCTTCGTGGCGAGGACGGGCCTGCTATTTCTGTTCCTTGGGCGGGGGGAGCTTGACGCCGTAGTCGATCTGCCATTGCGTCGGGGCGATGCGCGTCAGCAGGGCGTCCAGGGGGTAGTCGCGGGCGTCGACGCGCAGGACGAGGCTGGCGCCGATCCGCCTGGCGTCGGGGGGGAACATGAAGGTGATGCTGGTCCAGTAGCCGCTGTCGCCCTTGCCGTAGTTGATGCTGCGGACCGGGCAGAAGCGTCCCTGCTCGTCCTCGATGGTGATCCGCTGCCAGGCGACGATGACCGGCTCGCCGTCGGTCTTGGGCAGGGCGTACTTGAGGGTGAGGCTGTGCACGCCGGCCTCGCCGGTGTCGGTGATGTTGGCGTCGGGCAGGGGAATGGCCTGACTGCGCGAGGAGAACGGGCCACAGCCGCCGAGGAGCAGCAGCGACAGCGCCGCCAGCGGCGCCAGGATCATGGTCAGCGCGGGTCTCATCCTGTGGCAGTTTATCGGCTGACCGTTCGTTGCCGCAACAGGAGTTGCGCACACAAATTGGCCTTGACCGGCCCGCGATCCCCGACGATATTGAAGGCAGAGTAGGTTGCGGGGCGCTGGCCGTGACCTGAAATGTCCGACGTCCTTATCCATTCATCATTCTCGCGAAGGCCCAGCCCCGCTTCGGCGAGTTCAGGGAAACGGCGACAGCGGTCCCGTTGCCCGGGAAACCGTCGCCTCAACAGGGCGATGGCGTTCTTGCGGCCAGGGCATGGGGATCGTTAGAATACGGCAGACCGGCGGCAAGTGGGGCGCGGCACTATGAGTTGCGTCGCGCCCGCGCGGCTTTGACAACGGGAGTTGAATATGGCAAGCACCAGCGCGGTCTGGGGGATCGACGTCGGACAATGTGCCCTCAAGGCCCTGAGGGTCCAACTCAGCCCGGAAGGCAACGTCGAGGTCACGCACTTCGACATCATCGAGCACCCGAAGATTCTCAGCCAGCCCGACGCCGACGCCGACCAGCTCGTCCGCAACGCCCTGGACAAGTTCCTCTCCCGCAACGACATCACCGGCTGCAAGGTCGCCCTCTCGGTCCCAGGCCAGTCCAGTTTCGCCCGCTTCATCAAGCTGCCCCCCGTCGAGCGCAAGCGGGTCCCCGAGATCGTCCAGTTCGAGGCCGTCCAGCAGATCCCCTTCGACATCGAGGAGGTGGAGTGGGACTACCAGATCTTCGAGTCCCCCACCAGCCCGGACCTGGAGGTCGGCATCTTCGCGATGCGCAAGGAACTGGTGCTCCAGCACCTGGCCAACTTCACCATGCAGGGCATCGAGGCCGAGATCGTCCAGCTTGCCCCGCTGGCCCTGTATAACATGATGGCCTACGACCAGCAGGTCGCCAACAAGGGCGCGACGATCCTCATCGACGTCGGCGCCGAAAACACCGACCTGGTCATCAGCGACGGCGACCGCATCTGGCTGCGTTCGATCCCGACCGGCGGAAACAACTTCACCGAATCGCTGGTCAAGGCCTTCAAGCTGAGCTTCTCCAAGGCCGAGAACCTCAAGCGCACCGCCGCCACCAGCAAGTACGCCCGGCAGATATTCGTGGCCATGCGCCCGGTCTTCGGCGACCTGGTCAGCGAGGTGCAGCGGTCGATCGGCTTCTACACCAGCCTCAACCGCGACGCGGAGATCACCCGCGTGCTCTGTCTGGGCAACGCGTTCCGCCTGCCCGGGCTTCAGAAGTACCTCGAGCAGAACCTGAACACCGAAACGGTGCGGCTGAACGCGTTCAATCGGCTCAAGCCGACCGATACGATCAACGCCCCGGCGTTCACCGAGAACGTGCTGAGCTTCGGGGTGGCCTACGGGCTGGGGCTCCAGGGCCTGGGCCAGGCGCCTATCCAGAGCAACCTGCTCCCGTTCACCATCGTGCGGCAGCGCAACTGGCGGGCCAAGCGGCCCTGGTTCGCGGCGTCTGCGGCGGTGATGGCCCTGGGTCTGGGCGTCGCCAGCTACTCGGCCGCCAGCGCCAACCGCAAGATCAACCAGAGCCTGGAAGACCAGAACGGGGCGTATCAAACCGCCCAGCGCGTGCTGGCCGCCAACAAGAAGATTCAAGCCCAGGTCGGCGAACTGAAACGGGCTCAGGGCAACGAGGAAGACGAGATCAACGACATCAAGAAGATCATCGCCTATCGGCCGACGATGCTGCTGGTTTACTCGGCCGTCCAGAAGGCGGCGCCCCGGGACTGGGAGGGCGTGCTCCGCCGCCAGGTCGCGCAGTCCAAGGGGATCAACCCCGGCGACACGATGGCGATGGAGAATGCGGCCCGCCAACTGGACTGGCGCAGGGATCTGCTACCGTGGCTGAGGCAGGAAAGCAACCGGGCCCTGATCCCCTTCTTCCAGCTCGAGCACGTCGACGTGGAGTATTCGCCGGCGCCCATGCCGCCGCCCACGGTCGGCTCCCAGGGCGCGTCGTCGCCCAGGGCGGTGACGCCGACCCCGACGCCCGTTCCCACGGCTGCCCCGGGGACCGAGCCGGTGTTCTACCTGCGGGTCAACATCACCGGAACGATGAATGTCAAGAACAAGAACATGGCCCCCGAGGAACTCAAGAAGGGCTTCCTCAGCGCGATCGTCGCGGCGTTCGACCCGGCCGGCAAGGACCACGATCCGCTGCTGGACGATTACACGCTGGTGGACAAGGCCACCGACCGCTGGGTGGTCGATAAGGTCGACTACGTGCTCCCCGAGGAGCAGTGGCCCAAGCCGGCTGAGCCCGGCGTCGGCGGCGGGCCCGCGCCGGCCGGCATTCCGTCCGCCCAGCCGGCGGCGCCCGGCGGGTCCACAGACGTGCTCGGGCTGCCCAACTACAAGGACACGCGATTTCATGTGGCCTTCGACCTGAAGGTCCGCGCTCCGGGCAGCAAGCGGCCCGCTAACGAGTCAGAAGGCGCCGCCAAGCCGAACGTCCGCTAAGAGCGTGTAGGTTTTCATACACGCTCTAAGAGCCGCCGTCGCGGCGCGACATAGGAGATGCTCATGAAGCAGTTCATCCAGGACAACCTCTTCATCGTGGTCTGCGTCGCCGTCGTCGTGCTGTTGCTGTGCGGGATTGCATATCCCTGGACGGCCAACAGCGACGCCCGCGCCAAGACGCTCCAGATGCAGAGCCTGCTGGGTCAGGTCGACGGGGCCCTGCGCAACTACCAGTCGCCGGTCTGGATCGAGCGGAGCCGGGTGGGTCTGGACAAGTTCAAGGCCGCCCAGGAGCAGGTCATCGAGACCTCTCTGGACTTCGCCCAGCAAAAGCGCCTCTACAGTCCCGACGCCAGCAAGTTCGTCGACGTCCCGCGCGACGCCTTCCGCATCCCGACCGCTCCCGGCCGCAAGGGAGAGGTCCAGTTCCCCGTCCCCAGCAACCTGTTCGCCCCGCGCGACGTCTACATCAAGGCCATTGACGAGCTCAAGACCTCAGTCAACGCGACCACGCCGCCCGGCCCGAAGGAATGGCAGGACCAGGTCGCCCAGGCCATCCAGCAGTTGAAGGACCGGCGCGGCGCCGGCGCCCCGCCCGACCAGGCGGAGGAGGACAAGCGCAGGGACCAGATCATCCAGAACAAGGTCAGCGAGTTCGCCGGCACGCATTCGCTGTACATCGGCGATACCAGCTTCGACATGTACTGGAAGGTCGGCGATCCGTTGCAGAGCCTGACCCCCGAACAGATGTGGCAGGCCCAGCTCAACCTCTGGATCCAGCAGGACCTCATCGACGCCATCCGCGAAGCCAACTCCGACCCGCGCACCTATGGCCTGCTGCGCATCCCCGCCGCCCCGATCAAGGAACTGGTCTGGACGTCGGTGGAGAGGGACTACTTCCCGGCGACCGACAAGACCGGCGGCAGCGGGCCGGTCACGCCCGTCCTGACCGGCCACGTCAGCGACAACCGCGTCGACGTCGTTCACTACAGCTTCCAGGTGGTCATGGACGTCCGCAAGCTGGCGCTGCTGGTGAGTTGCCTCAGCCAGCAGAACTTCCACACGATCCTGAACATCCGCATGGATCTGCCCAGCCGCAAGGGGCCCATCGTCGCCGGCGGCGCTGCCGCCTCTGGGCCCCCGGCCGCCGGTCCGGCGGCTGCGCCCGGACAGCCCATGGTCTACAACTACGGCGACGCGCCGGTGATGGCCGTCACCTGCCGGTGCGAGGCCCTGTTCATGAAGAGCCCTGCCAGTTGGCGCGACAGCTCCAGCCCCGACAAGCAGCGGGAAGCCAAGATCAAACGGCTTCGCTTCTTCACCAAGCACCCCGCTCTGGCGTTGCGCGTCCTCCAGGACGGCAAGGACCTTGACCTCGGCGACCCCGGTTCGCAACGCGATCAGGCCGTCGCCAAGCTGCTGGACGCCGAGACCAGGAAACTGGAGTCCAAGCAGACGAGCGATGTTTCCGTCATCGGGCTTTACGAGGACCTGATTCCTCCGGGCATCAGGGCGACCCGGCCCGGACTGGTTTCGTCCGCCGGCAACAGTTCCGGCGGCATCTAAGGCCTTGAAGCAGCTTCTTTGTCCGGGCAGCGACGTCGGCGACCGACCCGCAGGCAGACCCCGCGGCGCAGCCAACAGGAGGATCCGATGGCCGTTCAGTCCATGAACTTCTTCGAGCAGCACGCCGGCAAGCTGTTCCTGGCCCTGGTGTGCATCATCGCCGCGGTCCTGTGCTGGATCTACGCCTTCGGCGACTCGGTCACCGTCGATGTCCAGGGACAGTCCGCGACCCCGGCCAAGATCGAGCAGGACCTCAAGGCCCGCTCCGGTCGTCTGGCCGAGGGCATCAAGGAAGGCGCCCCGCCCGTCGGCGACGTGATCGACACCAAGCCGGGGCTGGCCGACTTCGACCCCGGTCGTCCGTCCCAGAGCGTGCAGACGCTGCTGGCCCGCGGCGACCTCGGCGCCCCCCTCCCTCCGACGATCGCCGTCGCTGAAGGCAAGGTGTACACCCCCACGATCATTGACCTGAGCAAAGCCGCCCCCCTGCTGGGCGCCCCCCGCGGTCCGGCGCCGGGCAGCGGACCGCTGACCGACCAGGGCCGCAACCTGAACGCGAACGGCAAGGACGTCGTCTGGGTGGCCGTCAGCGCCCGCGTTCCCTATGACTCGATCCGCGCCTTCCGCGACAACCTCGTCGCCCAGGAGGCCCGGTTCCTGGCCGACCAGGTGCCCAGCGTCCTGCTCGTCCGCCTCCAGCGGATGGAAGTGGACCCCAACGGCAATCCCGTCAGCGCCCCCGTCAACGTCGCCGCCTTCGGCAACAACCTCCTGTTCCCGCTGCCGGCTTACCCCGGCGACGCCGACCAGGCCAAGCTCACCGAGTGGAGCCAGACGCTCAAGGAGCGGCTGGCCCGCATCGGCGAGCCCGGCTTCCAGGGGTGGATCAGGCGTCCGAAGTTCTACTTCGATCTGCCCAAGCCCCTGGCCGACGAACGCCGGATCAAGCAGGAGTGGGAAGAGACCATCGCGCGTCTGATCAGGGAGCACCCCGAAGCCAACAGCGGCAACGGCCCGGAACTCAACCCGAATAACCCGCCGCCGCCGACGCCGGACGGCAACAAGCCGCCGGACGCCAACAGGCCCCCGGACATCATGGACGGGGGCGGCGCGCCGGCCCAGGGGCCCCAGCCGAATCCGGTGCCCGGGGCCGTTCCCGTGCCGGGCCCCGGCGTCCCCGTGGTCATTCCCAAGCCCGGCGATCCGCCGCCGCCGGCTGACCCGAGCAAGGACAACCACATCTGGATCCACGCCTTCGACGAGACGGCCCGGCCCGGGCGCGCCTACGTCTATCGCATCCAGGTCGTGCTGCTCAATCCGCTGCTGAACATCCAGATGGCCAAGGGCGACCAGGACCACCAGGTCGAAATCCCGATGCCCTGGTCGGCCTGGTCCGCGCCGGTCTGGATCGAACGCGACGTCTACATCTTCCTTAGCCGAAGCACCAGCCTGAGCAACCCGGTCCAGATGACCGTCTACAAGTACGAGCAGGGCCAGCTCAATCGCGAATCCTTCGGCAACGTCTCCCCCGGCGAGCCGGTGGGCGACAAGCGGCTGTCGCCGATTTTCGACCCCAAGACCGGCGAAGTCGCCCGCAAGGCGGAAATCGACTACGCGACCGGGCTGATCCCGGTGGAGGTCCGTAAGCTGGACGGCGGCAGCGTCGGGCGCGAGGACTACCAGGTCCTGTTCCTGGACCCGCAGGGCCGCCTGGTCCGCCGCCTGCTGTCAGCCGACGAGCGCGATCCGAAGGTGGCCCAGCTTGACGCCCGTTACGAGGCCCAGAAGCAGCCGCCCAGGGAAGAGGCCCCCGCGGCGGTCGAGCCCGCACCGGGCCCCGGCGTCGTGCCACCGCAGCCGGGTCCCGGCGAGATGCCGCCCGGTCCCGGTCCGGAACAACCGACGCAGCCGAAGGGCCCGGATTGGATCAACAATCCGACCCCGTAAGATCGGGGTTGCCAGTATCGAAATCGGCCCTGACGGGCGTTTTCGCCCTTGCAAAGCGATGCAGGTGCCGATAAGTTAAAAGATTGCCGAAGCGGACGGAGTCCGCCCGGCCTGCACTCATAGATTCATTCTTTGCGCGGATGAGTTGCCCGGCGGTTGGCGCAGCCGCACAGGATGTGCCGCGGGCGACGGAGAAGTGGCCGACCGGTTCGCTGCCGGACGGTCGCGGGTGACGAAGCAGGCAGGAGGAATTCCCCTTGACTACAACGACAGCCCCTCGCGTAGGAATCGGTCGGATGTTCATGGTCGTCGCGGCCGCCGCCCTGTTGCTGGCGCCGCTGTCCCTGATGGCCGCCGACGAGGTCAAGCCCGGCGACGCTGTCGAGTCGGTCGGCGCGTCGGTGATCCGTCCGCCGGCTGCCGTCGTCGAGACCGCCACTGACGACAAGGCCCCCGTGGCCGCCGTCGACTCCAAGAGCGAGCAGATGCTCCGCTCGCAGATTCAGCTCAACCGCATCCGCTGGGAGCGGACCAAGGCCGCCGTCGCCGAGATGGTCCGCCAGGCTCGCGAGCAGCTCAACGCTCCGAAGCTCTCCATCGACAACTTCACCCAGGCCCGCCAGATCACCACGCAGGCCCAGAACACCCTCAAGAGCAACGAGGACGTGGCCATCCCGTCGGAGTTCCAGGCCACGCAGAACGAACTGACCGGCCTTCAGACTTTCATCGACCAGAAGCAGGAACGCTGGAACGCCGAGCAGGTCAGCATCGGGCAGGAGGCCGCCCGCAAGAAGCAGGAGCAGGACCTCCGTGACGCCACCGAGCGCCGCACCCGCCGCATCGCCGAACTGATGGACCAGGTGCGGTCGGCCCGCCGCGAGAAGGACTATCCCACGGCCCTGCAACTGCTGACCCAGGTGCTGGCGCTGGACCCGACCAACAACGAGGCCCGCTGGCTGAACACCGACACCCAGGACACCAAGGTGCTGCACGACCAGCACATGACCGACACACGCAAGGACCTGGAAACCCGCGGCGCCCTGCTGCACGTCCGCGAGGCCCTGACCCCTTATGACGACCCGATGGTCTACCCCTCGCCGGACATCTGGCACGCCCTGACCGAGCAGCGCAAGCGCTGGGCCGCAGGCCTGCCGCCGGAGCCCCCGGCCAACGTCCGCATCCGCGAGCGGCTCCAGAAGTCGATCACCGACCTGGACTTCCACAAGCCGATTCCGTTCGGCGACGCCCTGGACTGGATGCGCGACGTCGCCGGCGTGAACATGAACGTCAACTGGGGCGCCTTGGGCGCGATCGGCATCACCAAGACCAACCCCGAGGTCACCCTGCGTCTGCGCGACGTGACGGTCGAGACGGCCCTGCGCGAGTTGCTCTCAGCCGCCGCCGGCCGCGAGGACGTGCTGGACTTCATGATCCGCGACGGCGTGATCAAGATTTCCACCCGCGACGACCTTCAGACCATCAAGTACATCCTGGTCTACGACGTCCGCGATCTGGTTCACCCGCTGACCGACTTCAAGGTTCCCAAGACCAGCCGCGACATTACCAGCAATAACAACAACAACAACGTGGGCGGCGTGGGCAACGCCGGTGGTGGCGGCAACGCCGGCGGCGGCGGGCTGTTCGCCGACGACGATGACGACAGCTCCAGCGAGTCCAACCCGACCGAGGAGACCCGGGCCCAGAAGGTCGAGGAGTTCAAGCGGCTCATGCGGGCCACCGTGCTGCCCGACAGTTGGGCCCCCACCGGCGACGCGAACATGGAAGAGGTGGACGGCCTGCTGATCGTCAAGCAGACGGCCGAGGGCCACCGCGACCTGGCCAAGCTGCTGGATCAGCTCCGCGAGCACTCCCGCATGCAGATCTGCATCGAGGTCCGGTTCCTGACCATCGAGAGCAAGTTCCTCGAGGACATCGGCGTCGATCTGGACTTCACCTTCCAGAACAAGCACAACGCCAAGCCCGGCGGAGCGACGACCGTCCCGCTGGACCAGTCGACCTTCACCCACGGCATCCTCAACAGCTCCGGCACGTTCCTGGATTCCTCGACGCCGCCGGTGACCACGCTTCAGGCGATCGGCGCCGCGGACATCTTCAGCCTGCCGCGTTCCAGCTTCGTGCTGGCCGGCAGCTTCTTCGACGACGTGCAGGTCGACTTCTTCCTGCGGGCGACCCAGGCCCACACCCAGACCAGCAACCTCAACTCGCTCCGCGTCACCCTGATGAACGGCCACGAGGCCTATGTGCTGGTCGAGACGCAGACCGACTACGTCAGCGACTTGAACCCGTCGGTGGCCACGGGCGCGACCGCCTACCAGCCCCAGACCAGTCAGTTGATCAAGGGCATCAGCTTCGGCGTGCGGGCGACGATCACCGCCGACCGCCGCTACGTCATCATGACGGTCTACCCGACGCTGCGCGACGACGCTCTGGCGGCCAATTCGCCGTTCACGATCCAGAGCGGCGGCACCCCGGTGATCGACCCGGCCACCGGCCTGCCCGTGCTGGACGCCAACGGCGACCCGATCCTGACCAACGCCACCACCGTGTCGGTCCAGTTGCGGGCCGCCTCGGTACAGGAAGTCCGCACCACCGTCATGGTCCCCGACAAGGGCACGCTGCTGCTGGGCGGGCAGCGGATCGCCAACGAGGTCGAGGTCGAGCAGGGCGTTCCGATCCTCAGCAAGATCCCGGGCATCAAGCGCTTCTTCACCAACCGCACTTACGTCAAGCAGGAGCGCTCGCTGCTGATCCTGATCCGGCCCCAGATCATGATCCCCGAGGAAATGGAACCGTAAGCCCGGGGGCGAACGCTTCAACCCGCGTCGGACACCGAGCCGCCCCCCGATGGGGGCGGCTCTTTCCTTTACCCACACTGGCAGGGACACCCTCGTGATCACGCTTCCGCCAGCCGCGGGCCTCATCGCCCAGGTCAACTACTTCGACCAGGTCTTCCGTCAGAGCGGAACCACCGGTTGGATCCTCCTGCTGCTCTCGGTCGCGGTCACCGCCTGGACCTGTATCCTTCTGTTCGCCTGCCGCCGCCGCACGCTCTGCCCGCCGGAGCTTTACCACGCATTGGCCGACCGCCTCCAGCGCGGCGACGCCATCACTGCCCGCCGGGCGCTGGCCGAGGAGCCCTCGGTCCTGGCCCGACTGGCCGACGCGGGCCTGGCCGCCGAGTTGAACGACGAGCCGCCTGACCGCGTCGAGACCGCCGTCGCCAAGGCCGGCGCCGACGCCTATGCCCGCTGGAACTGGCGCATCGGCTATCTCGCCGTCGCCGCCGCCATCGCCCCGATGCTCGGCCTGCTGGGGACCGTCATCGGCATGGTCGAGGCTTTCGCCAGCCGCGGCATCGGCGACTGGAGCAGCCAGCAGGGCGCCCTGGCCGCCGCCATCAGCAAGGCCCTGATCACCACCCTGATGGGCCTGGTCATCGCCATTCCCACGCTGCTGGTCCACGCGATCCTGCGCCATCGCCTGGGGCTGATCATGCTCGAAGCCTCCAGCCGATGTGACGCCCTGCTGGCCAACTTCCGCCTGAGCCGACGCGAGAAGGCCGAACTCGATCGCCTGGTCAAGCCGCCCCCGACGCATGCTGCCACGCGGAGCTCGCCATGAGCGACCTGCCGTTCGACGCGAACGACGACGCCGACGGGTCGGCCGGCATCGACCTGACCTCCATGATCGACGTCACCTTCCTGTTGATCATCTTCTGGCTGGTCGTCGCGTCCATCGCCCAGGAGCAGCCGCAGCACCAGATCAGCCTCGCCCAGGCCGCCGGCAACCGCGCCGCCGGCGTCGGCAAGCCGCTGCTGGTCGACCTGGTCGCCTCGGACAAGGACGCGATCTGGTACAACGGCCGATCGTGGTCGCTGGACACGTTCAACGCGCACTTCACCGAACAGCCCCTGGAACTGGACGGGCGTGACGTCGTGCTGCGCGTCGATCGCAAAGCCGACGCCGAGCTTGCCAACCGCGTCGCCCGCCTCTGCCGCCTGCACGGCGCCGGGGCGGTGAGTTTCGCGCACCGTGTCGCCGCGGGCGGAGGCGGCACATGAGCGCCCCGTCGCTGTTCCGCCATCCCGTCTTCGGGGACGCCCGCACCGGCCCGGGCGGGTTGGGCGGCGTGCCGTTGAGCATGATCGACGTGGTCTTCCTCCTGCTCATCTTCCTGCTGCTGGGCCAGTTCCCCGTCAGCGAAGGGCTGATCGCCGTCCAGATGGGCGGCCCGTCGGCGGCGCCAGACCCCGACACGTCGCACGCCCTCTGGGTGCAGGTCGAGCCCGCGGGCGAAGGCCGGTTCCGCTACCAGCTCAACGACCAGGCCGCCGTCGGCACGCTCGACGAACTGGCCGACCTGATTCATGCCCGGCTGCTCGGGGCCGAGAACGGGCCCAGCCGGTTCTCCGTGGCGGTGGGAACGGGCGCGGGCGTGCCCTTCGAGCAGGTGGTGGACATCTGGGACCGCTGCCGCCGCATGGGCGTCGACCGCCTGACCATGCCGCCGGTTGCCCAGAATCGTTGAGCGCTCCCGAGAACGGGCGAGACCCCACGGTGCGACGGGCCATTCCGAAAGGCGTTTGAAATGGATGCAGACATGGCCGGCTCCGCCGCCCGACGGATCGACGATGCCTTTGCCGGGAGGCGGCCCGACCGCGTCCCGGTGTTCAACCAAGCCATCCATCGCTCCGTCGTCAGCGACGTGCTCGGCCGGCCCTGCGAGGCCGCCGGCGGCGAATCGCGCTGGGCATCGCTGCTGGCTGACATGGAAGGCCCGCAGGCCCGGGCGGCGTTCTTTCGCGATTACTGCCGCGATGCAGTCGAATTTGCCCTGGCTGTCGGCGAGGACATGGTGCGGCTGAACTGGTTCATGTCTGCCCCGCCCAACGCCCGGCGTGTCGGCGACAACGAGGTCCACTGGCGCAGCGACGACGGCAAGCGATTCGGACGGATCGTCTTCGCGCCCGAGTCGGGCACCGTGGACGCGATGGAAGACTGGATGGCAGGCGACGACGGCGCTGATCGGCTGATCGCCTGGCTGCGCGAGCAGGAGGCGGCCTATCGCGGGCCGATCGCGCACGGACCGGCGGCGTTCGCGGACCTGGCCGCCCTGATCGCCGAGGCCGACGGGCGGCTGGCGGTCGCCGATAGCACGGGAGGGCTGGGCATTCCGATGTACGAACAGGCCTGGCTGACCGCGATGCTCTACGAGCCCGACCTGGTCGGCCGACACGTCGCCCGCGCCGCCGACCAGGCGATCGCCGATCTGCCGGCGATCGCCGCAATGGGCGTGCAGGTGCTCAACGCCGGGCTGGACATCTGCTACAACGGCGGACCGGCCTACTCGCCGCGACTGTTCGAGCGACAGGTGCTGCCCTCGCTCCAGCGGGTGACCGCGGCCGCCCACCGGGTGGGCCTCTACTACGTCTATCGCACCGACGGCAACACCTGGCCGATCGCCGACCTGCTGTTTGTTCGCAGCGGCGCCGACGGGGCAGGGGAGATCGACTACCAGGCGGGGATGCGTCTGGCCGAAATGCGCGCTAAGATGCCGCACTTGACGCTGGTGGGCAACGTGGACTGCGCCGGGGTGCTGGTGGCCGGTTCGACCGACGACGTCCGACGCCAGACGCAGGAAGGCCTGGAAGCGACCGGCGGCCTGCGGCACGTGGTCAGCGCGTCCAACCTCGTCATGCCCGGCACGCCGACGGCCAACTACCTGGCGATGGTAAAGACGGCGCAGCAGTTCGAGGTCGCCGCCCCGGCGTGACGGTCACCGCACGGTGAAGACCGGGATGTCCAGGCCGTGGCGGACGCGGTCGATCGTCTGGCCGAACAGCAGGTCCATCAGCCGCTTGTGCCCGTGCGTGCCCATCACCAGCAGGTCGGCGCGGTTCTCCGAGAGCAGGTCGATGATCTGCTCGCTCGGCTTGCCGTGCCCGAGCAGGACGTGGACGGTGAGCCCCTCGGCCCGCAGCCGGTCAGCCAGCTCGTCGAGGTAGTCCTGGTCGCGGCGGGCCTCGGCCGAGTGGGACAGGTCGCCATAGAGGTCGGAGGTCGGACCTTCGACGACGTGGACCAGCAGGATGTCGGCATGGTGGGCGCGGACCAGCGGCAGCGCGTGGCCGATGATCTTGCGGTCGACTTCGCCGTTGTTCAATGCTACCGCGATCCGGCCGTACGCCGGCAGTCGGCCGCCCAGGGCCCGGTCGGCGTCCATGCGGGCGGCCTGCGGGGCAGGCCGCACCCGCCAGCGTTTCACCAGCGGCGCCAGCATCAGCCAGCCCAGCAGCACAACCACGCCGCCGACCAGCGGCAGCACGAACAGGCCGATGACCATGCCGTGCGGCCCAGCCAGCCAGCCGGCCACCTCACTCCAGGCCAGCCAGCCGTTCAGCGCGATGATGACGGTCGCCACGGCCCAGGCCAGCACCTTGACCCACCAGCGATTGGCGAAGAAGCCCATCGCTCGACGGCTGGAGGTGAAATGCAGCAGCGGGACGATGGCGAAGGGCAACTGGAAGCTGAGCACGACCTGGCTGAAGATGAGCAGGTCGGTGGTGCCCTCGCTGCCGCGGACCCAGATGACGATGGCCGCCGGGACGATGGCGACGGCCCGGGTGGTCAGGCGGCGAATCCACGGTCGCAGGCGGATGTGGAGGAAGCCTTCCATGACGACCTGCCCGGCCATGGTTCCGGTGAGAGTCGAGGCCTGCCCGGCCGCCAGCAGCGCGACGCCGAACGCGATGGATGCCCCCCGGCTGCCCAGCAGCGGCGCCAGCATCTGGTGGGCCTGCTGAATCTCGGTGACCATGATGCCGTTGCGCCAGAAGACCGCTGCCGCCACGACCAGGATGGCGGCGTTGACGAAGAAGGCCGCGTTGAGCGCGACGACCGAATCGAAGAAGTTGAACCGGCAGGCCGCCCGTTTGCCGCCGTGGTCCACGCCGTATTCGCGCGTCTGCACCAGCGCTGAGTGCAGGTAGAGGTTGTGCGGCATGACCGTTGCGCCCAGGATGCCAATGGCGATGTAGAGCGCGTGCAAGTCCGTGATGGACGGAATGAAGCCCCCGGCCAGTTGGCCCATATCCGGTTTGGCCAGGAACACCTCGTAGAGGAAGCAGAGTCCGATGATGCTGACCAGCCCAAGAATGAACGCCTCGACCTTGCGGATGCCCAGCCGCTGAAGCGCCAGCAGCAGCAGCGTGTCGAACGCCGTGATGAACACGCCTGCTTCCAGCGGGATGCCGAACAGCAGGTGCAGACCGATGGTCGTGCCCAGCAGTTCCGCCAGGTCGCAGGCGGCGATAGCCACCTCGCAGAATATCCACAGCACAAAGCTGACGGCGCGGTTGTAGTTGTCGCGGCAGGCCTGCGCCAGGTCGCGCCCTGTCACCACGCCCAGCCTGGCCGACAGCGTCTGGAGCAGCACGGCCATCAGGTTGCTCATCAGCAGGACCCAGATCAGGGCGTAGCCGAACCGGGCCCCGCCCTCGAGGTCCGTCGCCCAGTTGCCCGGGTCCATGTAGCCAACGCTGACCAGGTAGGCCGGACCGGCGAACGCGAACATCCGTCTGAACCAGCCGCGCCGCGACGAGGTCGGCACGCTGCTGTGAACTTCGGACAGCGAACGCGGACTGGGCGGTGTGGTCGTCGACATCGTGATGCGTTCTCCAGCGACAGCCGCCGGCCGTCGCGCGTGAAAGGGCGCCCGGCTATGCCCGCCAGCCGGCGCCGGGGGTCTCGGGCAGACCGTCGAATATCCGTCTGTCCAGCTTCGCTTCGCCCAGCACGGGCCGATCGGCCGGGTCCATCTTCTCGATCATCTCCAGCCAGTGATGCAGCCGCCTGGCCGTCGCGGGGCTCAGGCAATGCTCGATCTGGGCGGCGTCGTTCTCAGCCGTCCTCCGCGACACGCCCAGCAGCTCGGTCAGGAACTGGATCAGGTCCTGGTGGATGTGACGAATCATCCGCGCCTGGGCCTGCCCGGTGGGCGTCAGGGCGACCAGCCCCCGCGGCTGATGCCGCAGATAGCCCCCCCGGGCCAGCGCCTGCACCATCCGGGTGACGGTGGGCGGCTTGACGCGCAGCCGCCGGACAATCTGGCTGGCCGACACCGGCTGGCGGCCTTCGTCGCCAAGCAGCCAGATGACCTCCAGGTAGTCTTGCTGTGACGGGCTGAGCCTTCTCATTATTCGTTCCTGCGGCCAATTACCCCAGGCTAATTGCCCCAGGCTGATTATGGCCGGCAGGACGCCGGAGTCAAGCCGGGCGGGTTGACCGTTGCACGGCCGGCGGGGCGGGGGGTAAGGTGTGGGGCCGGATAAGGAGGATGCGATGATCAGAGTGCTGTTCGTGCTGGTGGTTCTCTGGCTTGGGTTGGCGGGCTGTGCGTCAGCCGACGGACCGTCGTCGGGCGGTGTTGTCGTTAACCCCCTCGTCCGCACCGACCGCAGCGTGGACGCGTCGAGCGTGCAGGCGATGGTCGACAGCCTCGTCACGCCGGGCATGAGCGACCGCGACAAGGCGCTGGCCATCTTCAACTACGTCCGGCGGACGATGTTCCACTACCGCCACCTCACCGAAGTCGGAGGTGGCGGGGCGATGGAGCTGATCGGTGGCGTCGGCTACTGCCTCTGCACGCCGACCGCCGGCGCCCAGGTCGAGCTGTGCAGGGCCGCCGGGCTGGAGGCGAAGATCCTCGGCCTGCCCGGCCACGGCAGCGTCGTGGTCAAGTGGGATGGCCGCTGGCACTGGATGGACGCCTTCCTCGGGCTGGCCGTCTGGAACAGGGACCGCACGGACATCGCGACCGTGGAAGAGGTGGCAGCCGATCCGACGCTGCTGACGCGTGACAACCCCGGTCCCGTGCCGCTGCTGCCCTGCGTCGATGAACTTTACGCCGACTCGCTGCGATTCGAGCCCGACAACGAGAAGTATCACAAGGAGTGCAGCCCCGACGACGCCGACTGGGCCCGGCGGGCCTCCCTCAAGCCGGACAAGCGCATCGACAGCTACTGGAAGAGCGAGACGACGTCGGGCATCACGCTTCGGCCCGGCGAGACCTTCGTGCGCAACTGGGACAACGAACCCGGCATGTACATCCTGATGAAGGTCGGCGAGAAGTTCGCCCCGCCGCACCATTTCTGCGGCGTCGATGCCGAGATGCGCGACACGGTCAATTGGCCTTACTTCAAGCCCTACGTCCGCGAGATCACCAGTTTCGACCCCAAGAGCGGCAAGCAAGTCACCGTGAAGACCGGCCGATATTGGGCCAACGGCACGCTCACTTGGAACCTGCCCCTGGGCGATGCTGACCTGCTCAAGTGGCTCGACCGGGCGGAAAACATCAAGGCCGTCGGCGGCAAACTGGCGCCCATTGATCCGTCCAAGCCCGTCGTGCTCGAGTGGACGACGCACTGCCCCTACATGCTGGTCGGCGGCTCGCTGGGTGTGGCCGGCAGTGACATCGCCGGGGCATGGGTCCGCACCTCGGCCAAAGGGGAGTGTGTCCCGCTCAAGATCAACGTAGGCGACTATACCCACCGCATCGATCTCCGTGAACCGCTGGCCAAAGCCAAGGGCGCTCGCACCTGCACTTTCCGCGTGCAACTGTCAGTCGGGTTGCCGGAAATGCTGCGCTGCCATCTCATCTTCCAGCACAACATGTATGCCCAGCCGCAACTGATGCCCGGCGACAACAAGGTGACCGTCGCCGTCGCCGACGCTGAGGACCTCAAGGCGGCGAAGCTGGCGGTCGAGTTGGCTTGGGACGAGCAGGGCCGCACGCGGACCGAGCGGCGGGTCGTCGACACCTCGCCCTTCACCTTCGCCATCGAGGTGAAGGAGAAGGAGATCCCGCGGATGCGCCACCTGACGCTCAGTTGCCGGAAGTGAAGGCCGATCGGTCGTCGCCCTGCTGCTCGGCGCCGGCGGTCGGCCGATCGCCACGGGCCGACGACGACGCGCCCCCCATGCGAATCCGCACGCGGTGTTTGACAAGCTGGCGATCCAGGGCGATCGCCGGCAGACCGTCGGTCAGCTCCAGCGGGCGACCGTCCACCTCCGCCTCGACGACGCCGCGGCAGACGCCATCGGGGTTCTGCACCTCGATCTCGTAGATCGCTTCGCCGTGGCGGTAGCGCACCGAGAAGCCCTCCCACTGCGACGAGATTACCGGGTCGATGACCAGCCTATCCCCCCGGCGCTTCAGACCCAGCGCCTCTTCGATCCAAACGCGATACATCCAGCCGGCCGATCCGGTGTACCAGCTCCACCCGCCGCGGCCGACGCGACCGGGCAGCGTGTAGACGTCCGCGGTCATCACGTAGGGCTCGACCTTGTAGCGGTCCACGTCTGCCGGCGTGCGGGCGTGTTCCACGGGGTTGAGCATCCGCAGCAGCTCGCCCGCGCCGTCGCCGTCGCCGGTCCGGGCGATGGCCATCGCCAGCCAGATGGCTGCGTGCGTGTATTGCCCGCCGTTCTCGCGGACGCCCGGTGGGTAGCCCTGGATGTAGCCCGGGCTGGGCGAGGAGCTGTCAAACGGCGGCGTGAAGAGCATCGCGAGCTGGTCGTCCGGGCGGATGAGCATCTCGCGCGCCGACCGCAGTGCCCGGGCCGACCGAGTGGCGTCGGCGCCGGCGATCACCGCCCACGACTGGGCGATCGAGTCGATCTTCGCCTCCTCGCACGCGGACGCCCCCAGCGGCCGACCGTCGTCGAAGAACGCCCGCACGTACCACTGGCCGTCCCAGGCGTGCTTCTCGGCCGCCTCGATCAGCCGACGTCCCCGGCTGCGGTAGTCCGCCGCCGGCTCCCGGTCGCCGCGTTCCTCCAGGACCTCGGCCAGGCTGTTGAGCACGTCGGCCAGGAACCACGCCATCCAGACCGACTCGCCGCGCCCGTCCAGGCCGATGCGGTTGAACCCGTCGTTCCAGTCGCCCGAGCCGATCAGCGGCAGCCCGTGCGGGCCCTGCGTGCAGCCGCGCTCGACGGCGCGGCGGCAGTGCTCCAGCAGCGTGTCGGACTGGCCGGACTCGTTCGGCGTCAGGTAGGCCTCGTGCTCGTCATCCTTGAGCTGGCGGCCCTCGATGAAGGGGACGCGCTCGTCGAGAATCCCCGCGTCGCCCGTCGTCCGCACGTAGTGGGCCACCACGCCGGGCAGCCAGAGCAGGTCGTCGCAGCATCGCGAGCGGATGCCCGCGCCGCCCGGCGGGTGCCACCAGTGCAGCACGTCGCCCTCGACGAACTGCCGGGCCGCCGACACGAGAATCTGCTCGCGGGCGATCCGTTGCCCCTCGGGCCCGGCGTGGACCAGGGCCGCGACGTCCTGGAGCTGGTCGCGGAAGCCGAACGCCCCGCCGCTCTGGTAGAATGCGGTCCGCCCCCAGATGCGGCAGGCCAGCGTCTGGTAGAGCAGCCAGCGGCTGAGCAGGAAGTTCACCGACTTGGCCGGCGTCCGGACTTCGATCGTCCCCAGCACGCGGTCCCACCAGCAGCTGGTGCGGGCGAGCGAGTCGTCCACCTGCACCTTGCTGCGGAACTGCGAGACGATGCGGGCGACGTCTTCAGCGCCGGAGGCCTGCCCGAGCAGGATGACCACCTCGCCGCTCTGCCCCGGCGCCAGCTCGACGGTGGTCTGGAGCGCGGCGCAGGGGTCCAGCCCCGCGCCGACGCGCTCGGAGAGGCGGCGGCGGAACATGGCCGCCGGCCGCGACAGCCGACCGTTGCGCCCCAGAAACGATGCCCGGTCGCCGCTGTAGGTGTCGGGTCCGCCGCTCCCGCCGCCAGGGCGGAGGTGGACGAAGGCGACCCGCCCGCCGAAGTCGGGGTGATAGCGGTTGAACGCCAGCAGGGCCCGGCTCCTGGTGTCGAACGCCGTCACCACGTGCATCTGCGTGTTCTCGCGGTTGTCGCCCAGGGTCCACTCGGCATAGAAAGTGACGCTCAGCCGCCGCACGCGCGACGAATCGTTGCGCAGCTTCAGCCGCTGCACCCGCACCGGCAGCCCGCCGTTGTCGTCCATCGGCACGAAGGCGATCAGCTCCTGCTCGATGGCGTGGCTGTTGTGTTCGAACACCGAGTAGCCCGCGCCGTGGCGGGCGCGGTAAGCGTCCAGCTCGCGGATCGGCGACGGCGTGGGGGTCCAGAAATGGCCGGTGTCCTCGTCGCGGATGTAGATTGCCTCGCCGGGCGGGTCGCAGACCGGGTCGTTGCTCCAGGGGATCAGCCGATTGGACTGACTGTTGCCGGCCCAGACCGTGCCGCCGCCTGACTCGCTGACCAGGGCGCCGAACGAGGGGTTGGCCATCACGTTGCACCAGGGCGCGGGCGTCTGGTCGCCCGGGCCGAGGTAGATCGCATACTCGCGTCCGTCCGGCGTGAACCCGCCCAGGCCGTTGAAATAGGGCAGCTCCATGAACGGCAGCGGGGCCGACGGTTCCTCGGGGTAGCGTCCGGTCGGCGTGAACCGCGCCGGCAGGTCCGCCGCCTCGGTTGGCGCACCAAGCTGCTGGGCCAGCGGCCCGCGGGCCGCCACCAGCGACACCCGCGCCGTCGCCAGCATCAGCGTCAGGTCCTCCTCGGGAATCTGATCGACGTTGCGCAGGAAGACGCCGCCGGGTTGGTCGACGCCGGTGTACATCGTGTGCGCCTGGATCAGCCGCGTGAGCTGATCGTGCAGCGGTTTCTCGTAGCTGCTGGACTCCTCGTTGAGGATCAGCAGGTCGGCCTTGAGCCCCTGCCGCCGCCAGTACGTGTGGGCCAGCAGGATCTGCCGCACCAGGCCGACGTCGCGCGACTCGCCGAGGGTGACGGCCGCGATCGGCAGGTCGCCGCTGATGCCGTAGGCCCACAGCCGCGACTGGCCCAGCCGATTGGCGCGGAGCCGGTTGGCCGGCGGGCGGTGCGTCGCGCTGGGGTAGAGCATGTAGCTGGCCAACTGCTGGAACCGCCGGGCCTCGTCGGGCTGGATGCGCAGGTGGCGAAGCTGGAGTTGGGCGTGCGTCCAGGCCAGGTCGGCGGTGCGGTGGACGGCCTGCGGGTCGCTGTACTTGTCAATCATGTCCAGGACCGCCTGGCGGTTATCGGCGGCGCCCAGCACCAGCGAGAGCCGGACGCGGCCGCCGGGTTCGATGACGATGTGGCGGCGGAGGCAGAAGATCGGGTCCAGCACCGCGCCGGAGGAGTTGTAGAGGTCGCCGGCCAGCCCGGCCGGGCGGGAGGCGTCCCGCCCGCGGCCGATGAACCGCGCCCGGTCGGTCTCGTACTGCACCGGTCCGGCGGCCGCCTCGCCCCAGCGGGAGCGGTCCGCGGCGGCGGGCCCGGCCGTCGCGGGGTCCACAGCCATCAGGTGCATCGCCCAGATCGGCGGCTCGCCGGGGTCGCGCGGCCGGCGCGTCGCCAGCAGCGCCCCGCGCCGCGGCAGGGCCTGGGTCCGGATGAACATCTTGTTGAACGCCGGGTGCATGCGGTCGGCGTTGTGCCGGGCCAGCACCAGCTCGACGTAGCTGGTCAGCTCGATCCGCCGCGGGCGGGAGGAGCGGTTGATCAGCGTGATGCGGCGGATCTCCGCGTCGTCCTCGGGCGAGACGAAGATTTCGGTCTCGGCCTCCACGCCGGCGTCGGGGCTCTTGACGCGGAACTCGGCGCGGTCCATGTGGAAGCTGGCGCTGTAGTCGCGCGAGAGCACGCCGGTCGGCTGGCAGGCGGCGGACCAGACCTCGCCGCTGTCGGCGTCGCGCAGGTAGCAGAAGAGCCCCCACGGGTCGGCCGTGGTGTCGGCCCGCCAACGGGTGATGTCATAGTCGCCCCAGCGGCTGTATCCGCCGCCGGCGCTGGTGATCATGACCGCGTAGTCGCCGTTGCCCAGCAGGTGGGTCCGCGGCGTCGGGGAGTGCGGGGTGTCGAAATCGCTGCTGGCGCGGGCGGTGTCGGCGACGCTCACGTGCGAGGGGGCCCGCTCGCGCGTCGGAATCTGGTAGATCGGCGGGGCGATCGGCACACGTTCGAACAGCAGCGGTTCGGTCGCCCGGACGCGCGGGTCGGCGTGGAACCGCCGCCGCATGGGGTCCTCGTTGATGAGGTTGTCGATCGCCAGCAGCGACATCCCCTGGTGGTGGGCCATGTAGGCGTGGACGATGACGCCCTGCTGGCCGCCGCGGCGCTGCCGCGAGAAGTCGATCGCCTCGAACAGCCCGTAGTCGCCGCCCAGCCCCATCCGCGCCAGCCGCTGGAGGTTGCGCGACGCGGCCTGCGGCTCCAGCGACAGGGCCAGCACCGTCGCGTACGGCGCGACCACGAGGTCGTCGTCCAGTCCGCGCTTCAGGCCCAGCCCGGGGACGCCAAACGCCTGGTACTGGTAGTTGTTGCTCACGTCCAGGTCGCTGTAAGCCGACTCGCTGATACCCCACGGCACGCCGCGCCGCCGGGCGAAGTCGATCTGCATCGTCACCGCCGCCCGGCAGGCCGACGCCAGCAGCGAGTTGTCGTAGTCCCGCTGGAGCAGCAGCGGCATGAGATACTCGAACATTGTGCCGCTCCAGCTCAGCAGGACGCGCCGATGGCCGGCCGACCCATACGGCCGGCCCAGCGCCATCCAGTGCTCGGTCGGCGCCTCGCCGCGGGCGACGGCGACGAAGCTGCCCAGCCGGGATTCGCTGGCCAGCAAGTCGTAATACGACCCGTCCAGCCGGTGCTCGCTGACGTTGTAGCCGATCGCGAACAACCGACGCTGCGGGTCGTAGAGGAACCGCAGGTTCATCCCCGCCCCCAGTTCGTGGCTGCGCTGCAAGGCGCCTTCAGCCAGCGCGAGCATCTCGCTGGCCAGCCAGCGGGCCTGGGAGAAGGCCTTGTCCAGCCGATCCAGCCACTGCTCGATGCGGCGGGGCAGGTCGCGCATCGCCTGTCGGGCTTCGAGCAGTCGGCCGACGATGGGGACGTGGCCGCCGGCCAGCCGGCGCAGGCTCGGGGCGTGGGCCATTGCGTCACGGCGGGCATGGACCATGCCGTCGCCCAGGAGCATCAGAGTCTCCTCTGGCTCCTCAGCCAGCAGCTCGGCCCAGGCGAAGTAGCGGTCGATCAGCGTCGCCCAGGCGCCGATCTGCCGCTCGAGTTGCGTCGCCCAGTACGCGGCTCCGGCCTCGACGCCGCCGGCGGCGTCGGTCTTCAGGGCGCGGGCGAGCATCTCCGCGGGACCGGCCGCCAGGCGAATCCGCCGCACGATCTGTTCGAAGCCTCCCGGCTGGCGGACGTGGGTGAACAACTGCTCCAGCACGGCGACCATCTGCCCGGGCGGCTCGGGTCGGCCGGACTGGTGGAGCGCCTCGAGCAGGACGCCGAGCGTGTCGGACAGCCCGCGCAGAACCCCGCCGCCGAGCAGCGGGCCGTCGATGCACTCCTTCACGCCGACTTCCAGCGTCCACAGCGCCGCCAGCAGGTTGCCGCTGTCGACGAAGCTGACGTACCGCGGCTCGAGCGGGCGGAGCGTCTCGATGTTGTACCAGTTGAGCAGGTGGCCCTCGAACTTCTCCAGCTCGTCCAGCGTGCGGAAAGTCTGGCCGATGCGATCGATCATCTGGTCGACCGAGAGGTAGCCCATGTCGCGGGCTGCCAGCGCCGAGAGCAGCCACAGGCCGATGTTGGTCGGGCTGGTCCGCGGGGCGACGTGGTCGATGTGCGAAACCTGGTAGTTGTCCGGCGGCAGCCAGTAGCTTTCCGGGCCGACGAAGTCGTCGAAGTACCGCCAGGTGCGCCGGGCCAGTCGGCGGACGGTGCGCCGCTCCGACGCCGAGAGCATCGCCCGGGCCGGCTTGGGTTCCGGTTCGGCGTACAGCCACCAGTTCACCAGCGGGGCCGCCATCCACAGCATCAGGAAGGGCGCCGCCGCCCAGAGGGCGGCCGGGTTCAGCCAGACCAGCGCCCCGGCCAGCAGCGCCGCAGCCAGGCTGATGAGGCCCTGGTGGATCAGCCGCCGCCGCCCGCGGCTGGAGGCCTGCCACTGGGCGACCTGGGCCGTGGTCCACTGAAGCAGCAGTCGGCCGGTCAGCCGACGCACGAAGACGCGCATAATCGCGTCCAGCGAAACGAGGGCCTGGTGCGGCAGGATCGCGACGTTGGCCAGCGAGCGCGCGACGCTGTGCAGCAGCAGGCGCGGCGAGAGCTTCACCGATCCGGGGCGCGAGGTCAGCCAGGTGACCACCTGGCTGAGCGGCGGGAAGAGCATCAGCACGCCGACCAGCAGCGAGACGACCGCGCCCAGCCGCGGCGCGAGCAGCCAGGCCAGCGTCAGGAACAGCAGCATGGCCGCCGGCGTCAGCGAGCGGCGGAGGTTGTCGAGCACCTTCCAGCGGTTGAGCGGCGTGAGCGGGTTGGCGGCGCTGCCGATGCGCCCGTCGGGCACGCGCGGCAGGGCCCAGGGGGCGATCTGCCAGTCGCCGCGGATCCAGCGGTGATTGCGGGCCGTCCAGGAGAAGTAGTCCGACGGGAAGTCGTCGAACAGCTCGATGTCGGTAGCCAGCGCGGTCCGGACGTGGGCGCCTTCGATCAGGTCGTGGCTGAGCAGCCGCTGCTCGGGGAATCGGCCGGTGAGCATCTCGTGGAACACCCGCGGGTCGTAGATGCCCTTGCCGTGATAGGTCCCTTCACCGGCGAGGTCCTGGTAGACGTCCGAGACGGCCTTGGTGTACGGGTCCGTGCCGATCGGGTCGGTGAACAGGCGGCTGAACCGCGTCGCCGTCGCGCTGGGCAGCGACGTGCTCACCCGCGGCTGGATGATCGTGTATCCGCCGACGACGCGGGCGCGGTCTTCGCTCAGCCTCGGCTGGTTCAGCGGGTGGGCCAGCGTCTCGACCATGCGGCGGGCCGTATCGCGCGGCAGTTGCGTGTCGCTGTCCAGGGTGATAACGAAGCGCACGTCGGTCAGCAGGCTCGGTTCGCCGACGTGGATCAGGTCGTCCCGTTTTCGGCGGCCGGGTTCGCCGTTGAGCAGGCCGTTGAGTTCTTCGAGCTTGCCGCGCTTGCGTTCCCAGCCGATGTAGCGTCTTTCCGACTCGGCCCACTCGCGCGGGCGGTGGAAGAGGAAGAAGCGGTTGGTTGCGTAGCGGCTGTTCAGGTCCTCCATCCGCTCGCGGGCCAGCTTCAGCAACGGTTCGTCGCGCGGCGTCGTGGGCTCGTCGGCGTCGGCGAAGTCGCTGAGCAGCCCGTAGAGCAGGTTGGGGTCGGGGTTGGCCAGGTAGCGGATTTCCAGCTTCTCGGCTTCGGCGCGGATGTTGTCGGGCGTCAGCAGCATCATGGGCACGACGACGAGCGAGCGGAACTCGTCGGGCAGGCCCCGGGCCTGGAAGTCCATCTTGGGCAGCGGGCGCGGCGGCAGCAGGCGGGTGATGAGGTAGTTGACGAACTGCACGGAGACCTCCGTTGCCGGCAGCAGGCCTGCCGCCGCCAGCAACGCCAGGTTCCACCAATAGGCCCGCTGAGCGGCCTCCAGCAGCAAGGCCGCCAACAGCGCCGCCGCCGACAGCACCGCGACCGCCCCGAGGTAGATGGCCGTGTGATGCCGGTCGACCCACTGGAGGGCGCGCCGGCGCGACGACTCGCGGCCGCTCATGCGCGCGACCAGCGTCGGGCGGCCCTCGTCGATAAGCCAGTAGCCGACGTGTCGCGGCCGGGGATCGCCCGGCGGGTCTGCCTGGCCGGCGTCGTGGCGGCATAGCTCGATTGCGGCGCCGGCGACCTCGCGCTCGTCGGCGCCCGAGCCGCGGGCGATCTGCTCGACGGCGTGGCGGTAGAGGTCGCGCGTCGCGAAGTCCATTCGCGCGTAGACCCGCGGCGGGTCGTCGCGCAGGATGGCTTCGACGCGGCTCTGGCTCTCGAAGATATCCCGCCAGTCCAGCAGCGTCAGCCTGCGAAGGCTGGTGATTGCGTTGGCGATGGAGACCTGGTCGGCCGCCTGGCGGCTCTGCTCGTCGCTGATGATCTCCGCCAGCGGGGCGCCGAGCTTCCGCTCCAGCCAGCTCTGCACCGGGACCAGGGCGGCCTCCTCGTCGTAGAGGTGGCCGGTGAGCTGGAAGGCGAAGTAGCCGCCGGGCGCGGACTGCTCGCGGGCCAACTCGGCCAGGATGAACAGGAGCTGGTTGGGGTCGCGGCGGGCGGCGGCCAGCAGGCGGTGGGCCCAGAAGTCGGCGAACTCGCGCTGCCGCAGGCGGCGGTCGACCTCCTCGGCCAGCCCGCGGAGGGCGTCGATGAGGGCGATCCGCAGCATCAGCGGGACGGCCCACAGCTCGCCCATCGTCAGCGGCGCGCCGGCTTGGTAGGACTCGAGGAACTCGGTGATGTTCGTCCGGTCCAGCCGGGCGTCGGTCTGCACGATCAGTTCACTGGCCAGGCTGTAGATCCGCGGGTGGCCCTGGTGCGGGTCAGCCGACAGAACGGGCAGCTCGTGATAGAACCGCCGCGGCAGGTTCTTGCGTACGTCGGCGATCTGGCCCTGGACAATGTAGGCGTTATCGAGAATCCACTCGGCGGACGGGCTGATCGACTGCTCCAGCCGCGACGCCTCGGCCAACTCGCGCCGCACCGACTCGATGGTCTTCTCGCAGTCGTTGAGCAGGCGGAGCAGGGGCTCCTCGGACGGGCGGATGTCCGGGCCGACCTGGTGGGTGTCGGCCAGCCGACGGGCGTGCTCGCGCAGACGCGGCGGGGTGAGCGGCTCGCCGTGCGACGGGGCGGCTGCCCATCCGGCGTCGTGGGCGACCCGTTCGGGGTGCAGCGCGAAGACGGTCGGCTGCGTGTCGCCCATCGTGCGGATCAGGGCGATGGCTTGGCCCATCGACTCGGCGGTCGCCTGCACGATCAGGACGGTTTCCTCGGCGACCAGCCACCTGGCGTATTTCTGGAGGATGGAGTCGTAGACGCCGGGGTTGAGCAGCCGCACGAAGAGCCAGCCGCCGATCAGTCCGACCAGGCCGGGCAGGACCAGGACCAGCAGGCCCATCAGGTGAAGGAAAAGATGCTCCAGGTCCATCCACACCAGGCCGACGGCCGGGCCGATCAGCAGCCCGGCGATCACGCCCCACAGAGCGCCGTGCCGGGCGGTGATCTGGTCAATGCTCAGCTTGCCGTCGGCCGAGCTGCCAATCAGTGCGGCCCGGCGGAATCGTTTGCGTCGCAACTGGCGGATCGCCTCGTCGGCGTCCTCGCGGTTGGCATAGAAACAGAGGAGGATTCCCGGTTCGCTCATCGGACTGTCTCAATCTCCGGTTTCTGGATGTCGTTTCGAGATCAGCCGACAGTGTCCCGCGTCCCGGCGCCGCGCCCGGGCCGGGCGGACGATCAAAGCGGAATGTGCCTGACTGGGCCGGTCACCCGGCGGACCCGCAAAATCATAGCCCATCGGGCGGCCGATGTCCCGCGCGGGCCGGTTGCGGCGAGGCCTTGGAGCGCGTATGAAGACCTGCACGCGCTTACGGATTGCGCCAGGACTGGGCCTGGTCGTAGAACTGCGCCAGCATCTCGCCGACGCGGGCGTCCGATCGGATGTTAGCGATCACCTTCGCCAGGTTGCCGGCGCGGTGTTCGAAAAGCCGGCGCCCCTTGTCGGCTGACGCGGTTCTGGCGTCGCCGGCGTAGTGTTCGGGGTGCAGGATGTACCAGTCGGCGGACGTGTAGGTGTCGCCGCCGAGGTCGAAGTTCTTCTTCGGGCGGCCGTCGAGCTGGCCGATCGCGTCCGGCCGGCAGGCGTGCGGCCGAAGATGCATCATGATCGACGTCTCCAGCTCGCCGGCGTGGGCCTCGTAGTCACTCTCCATCAGTGCGTCGCGGAACTTCGCGTCGTCCAGCGAACGCGGCCAGTAGAGCGCGTAGTCCTTGCGGCGGTCCATGCACTCGCAGATGAACTGGCCCAGCAGGAAGCGGTTGCCCCCGTGGCCGTTGACGATCACGATCTTGTGAAAGCCGTTTCGGCTGATCTCGTCGCAGACCGCCTCCCAGATCTGGAACAGCAGCGCCGACGGCAGCGAGATGCTGCCCGGGTGGGCCTTGATTTCGTTGACCACGCCCATGATGTCCTGCGGCGGCAGCACGACGGCTGGCTCGATACGGGCGGCGGCGATCGCCAGCTCGTGGGCGATGATCGAGTCGGTCCCCAGCGGCAGGTGGTTGGCGTGCTTTTCCAGGCAGCCGATCGGCAGCAGGCAGACCCCGCCGGTGGTCCGGGCGACCTCGACCAGTTCCGGGGCCGTCAGCTCTTCCCAGCGCACCTTCGGTTCGTTGCGGCTCATGGTCGGCTCCAGCGAGGCTTGGGGGGATTCGGCTCCATGATGGCCCATGGACGGGATGTTTGCAAGCAGCGAGCCGGCCGGCCGACGGTCGCACCCGAGAGGTCAGGATGTTACAATAGCCGCCCGTGAGCGACCTGTTGAGCCAGACCGAACCTGACACGCGTGACGCGCCGGCTGAGCCGGCTTCGCCCGGCCCGGTCCCTGCCGGCGGCGACCTGCACGAATTGCAGATTGATTCCGTCCGCTGGCTGGCGACGCCGCTGGGCGCTCGCGTCCTGCGCAGCCCGCGTCGCGAATGGGCCCGTCCGCTGGAGCTGGCGGTGTCGCCGATCAAGGAGAACCCGCTCAGGCAGATATACCGCTTCACGGCCGCGATCGAAGGCGGGCCGACGGGGTGCTTCATCAAGGCGTACAACGAGTCCACGCCCGAGGGCCGGATGAAGCGCCTGCTGCGCGGGCCGGCTGCCCGGACCGAATGGAAGCACACCCGCCACGCGGAGCTGGCCGGCGTGTCGGTGCCGCCGCTGCTGGCGTTCGGCGTGGGCCCGGGGGTCAGCTACCTGCTGACCGAGAGCTGTCTGCCGGCTGAGGACCTGGACGACTACCTGGACCGGGCCGGCTGGAACGGCGCCCTGGGCGCGGCGCTGGCCCGGCTGCTGGTGTCGACGCACGCGGCCGGCGTGCTGCACCAGGATCTGCACGCGGGCAACGTGCTCTGCCGTCGCGGGGACGAGGCGGGCGAGCCCAGGCTCTGGCTGCTGGACCTTCACAAGGCGATGATCCCCGGGCGGATGCGCCCGCGCCGGCTCCGGCGGGGCGCGGTGATCCGCAACCTGGCGATGATGGTCGCGGGACTGCGCGGATGGGCCGGCGACGAGCAACTGGCCAGGATGCTTCGGATGTACCTGGAGCTGGGTGGCGCCCGACTGGTCGATGCGACCGACGAAGAGGCGGCGTCGGCGTTCCTGGACGCGGTCAGCCAGGCGGCGGACCGGCACGCGGCCGGGCTGCTGCGATCGCGCGACCGGTCCATCCTGCGGCACAACCGCTACTTCGCGCCGCTGCGGGTCGCCGGCAAGTGGGAGGGGCACGTATTCCTGCGGCGGCGCCGGGCGGTGGAACGGTCCGTGGCCAGCGGGCTGACGTTCACCGAAGCCGACTGGGCCAAGGCGCTGTCGGACCCGGCTGCGCTGATCAGCCCGCACGTCGGCCCGGGCGAAGAGGTCGTCAAGTATTCCGAGAACGGCATCGTCTCGCGGCGGCTGCTCCAGGTCGGCCCGCATCGCATCGAAGTGTTCGTCAAGCACTACGCCTGGCGCCGGCGGCTGGCGGTGGTGGCGGACCTGTTCCGCATGAGCCGCGCGCGGCGGACCTTCAAGCTCGGCCACCAGTTGCTGGCGCGGGATATCCCGACGGCGCTGCCGCTGGCCTGCCTGGAGCGCCGCGTCGGGCGGCTGCTGATCGAGTCGATCCTGATCACCGAGGCGATCCCCGAGTCGACGCACCTCGAGCGGTTCACGATGGTGCGGCTGGCCCTGCTGGAGGAAGAGCTGCGGACGCGGCTGCGGCAGTCGCTGGCCCGGCAGATCGGGTCGGTCATCGCCCGCATGCACGAGGCCGGCTGGGTGCAGCGCGATATGAAGGCGCCCAACATCCTCGTCCAGCTCGATCCGCGCACGGGGGAGAACCGCATCGTCTTCATCGACCTGGACGGCGTGAGGCCGGGGCGCCTGGACCTGTTCCGCCCGCTGGTGCGGTTGAACGACGGGTTGTGGGGGGTCGTGTCGCTGACGCGGACCGACCGGCTGCGGGTGCTCAAGAACTACCTGGGCGGGCAGGGGGACTGGAAGAAGTCGTGGGAGGCGGTTCGGCGGATGACGCTGAACCGCCGCCGCGCACGGGGCGATCGC
Organism: Phycisphaerae bacterium; assembly: GCA_022072085.1. GTDB lineage: Bacteria > Planctomycetota > Phycisphaerae > JAJVII01 > JAJVII01 > JAJVII01. The sequence continues at coordinate 19,173 of JAJVII010000061.1, read as the reverse complement.
GAAGGGCAGGCCCCGGCGTTGGGTCGTTTGCCTCACACTGGACCTTGAGCTACAATAGATGCAGAGAGTCCCGGTTGTTGCGGACGCGCCGGGACGGGATGGGTCGGCTGCCGACACTCAACCGCTGCAGTCGGCGGCCAGGCCGGGCAGGCGCAGCCCGGTTGTCCGGGATGGATGAAGCGCGCCGTACCGTGTCGGCGGAGGGGACCGCTGATTGTGTTGCTCCCCAGCCGCTGTACGGAACCGCTCGGATGCGGTATCGGGTTGTTCCGGCAATCTTCTCCCCACGTTAAGCAGTTGCAGCTGTTGCGGCTCCCGGCATTGCCGTCGGGCCTGGTCCGACGACGCATTCAGGGGCGGGGAGGAAAGGCAGATGACTTCCACCGAGTTCCACAAGCTTGACCAGCTTCTGGAGGCCCTGGTGGGCGGCAGCCCGTCGGACCTTCAGGATGCGCTGCGCGGCCTGCGGGATGAGAGGCGGCCGGACCGGCTGAGCCCCGAGATCGTCGAGAAGGTCGTCAACACCGCGGCCCTGCTGTTGACGGTAGGCCAGAGCGAGCAGGTCTGCATCATCCTGGCGGCGCTGAACGAGCGTTGCGGCCCCAACGCCGACTTGCTGAACAACCTGGCCTACGCTCACATGCTGGGCGGGCGGCAGCAGGAGGCGATCCGGATCTGGGAAGAGGCCCTGACGCTGGCACCGGGCGACGACCTGATCGCGTCCAACCTCGCCCGGGCCCGCGAATCGATCGCCGATCGGGCTGATTCGGACTGACGCCCCGCCTCGACCGTCCCGCCCGTCGTTCCTACCGTTGCCATGTAGATTCCCGTGCCCGTCGCGACCCGCGTGGCAATCCAGATAGATTTTGAAGGGAAGCAGGGATCGGTATCAGCCGTTGGGGCCTGATCCGCTGAAGGTGGAGTCTTGGGTGCGGATTTCGTTGGTCTTGCGGTTCCACAGGATGGTCGACGCGGTGACGTCCTGGAGGGCCGACCCGGCGGCGCCGGTGTCGTAGAGATGGGCCCGCTGGGTGCGATTGCCCTTGACGGTGATCGTGTCGCCGACCCGGTCGAAGACGAGCTGCTGGCCGAACATCGACCGCCCGCCCTCCTGCAGGCCGACCTGCCCGTTGGCGGTAACGTTCTTGATATCACGGATGCGTCCGGACTGGGCCGTCAGACCGCCGCTCGGCGTGTCCGCCGACTTCGGCTGGCCGACGAACTCGATCAACAGCGTGTCACTGGTCAGCCGCGTGACCGGCACGTCATGAAGCACCTGGATTCCCCCACGCTCGTCCACGTTCAGGCCCTTGGGCCCGCGGTAGGCCATCACCACGCTGCCGGCGAAGCTGGCCAGCAGTTGCTCGGGGGCGAATCGCATCGTCCGGGCCCAGGCGAAGACGGTCTGGCTGGGGCGGGCGGCCTGGGCGTCCCCGCCCAGCGGGGCCGCAGCGGGTTCGGCCTTCTCGGCGGGGGCCTTGTCCGGCGGACGGTAGTCCTCGATCGAAAGTCGGCCTCGCCCGTTGGCGTCGACCTGCCCGGTCGCGGCGTCGAAGAGGAGCTGTTCGGCCTCGATCCGCATGCGGGTGAGCAGCCGGCCGTCCTTGGGGTCGGTCTGGGAAGTCACGACGACGACGTTGCGTTCGGCGGCGACGTTCTTGAGCTGCTTGGTCGAGAGCTGGGCGACCATGCGGTCAGCAGGCGTAAGGTCCGGATTGTCGGGCCTGGTGGTCGGACCGGACCCGGAGGCGTCGTCAGCCACGCGGCCGGCCAACTGCGCCTCGGGGGCGGAGTCGGCGGGCTGGGTGGTCGGGGCGCCCATGGCCATGGAGGAAACGGCAGCCGCGGCGCCGGTCGCCGGCGGGGCCGGTCCGCGGACCTTGTCCGGCGGCGGTTTGTCCTGGAACCCGATGCGGAGGATGTCGGCTTCGATCCGCGACGTGCCCGAGACGGCCCGCACGTCGCCGCGCAGCTCGGCGGTGTCGCCGGCGTAGCTCATGCCCAGCTTCCAGTCGGCGGTGACGGGCACGGGCTTGTCCAGCGGCCCGCCGGTCAGGTCGCGCTCCGAGACGAACGCCAGCGTGCCGGCGCCGACGACGCGGAGCGACTGGTTCTCCTCGCTCAGCTCGATCAGGGCGCCGGTGAGGCGTCGGCCGGCCATGTCGATCTCAGCCGGCTGGCCGTGGAGGGTCAGCTTGTTGCTGCCGACCAGGCTGTAGACGTGGTCGCCGGTGGCCATCAGTTGCCGCTTGGGGTCGCGGATGACCACGTGCTTGCCGAAGGCCCGGGCCTCGACCGGGCGGTACTGGCTGCCCAGGTCAGTGCGGCTGCCCTCGTCGGGCTCGGGCGCGATGCGCTCGAAGCTGAGCTCCATGCGCTCGGCCTCGATGATCGCGCCGCTCTGGTTGGCCTTCACGTTGCCGGTGGCGATGGCCTTGTCCGGGGCGGTCGTGCCGTCGGGCATGAGCTTCATGTTCAGCGTCAGGCGGTCGCAGAGGATGTCGCTCTGCTGGGTCTCGCGGAGCATCCGGATGCGGACCTGGGACTCGAACTTCTTGCCCGGGCTCTGCTCGCCCTGGGCCTCGACGTAGTCGATCTGGTTGGGCTGGACGCTGCCGGCGACGGGCGTCTTGAAGTAGACGGTGATGTTGTGGGCCTCGATCTCGTACTGCTTCAACTGCATCATGCGGACCTTGCCGCTGAAGGTGGCCATGCGGATGTAGTCGCGGTCGGTGCCCAGGGGTCCCTTGTCCGGACGGGTGGTCGGACCGTCGCCGGCGACCTGGCGGATCGGCGGACCCATCAGCTCGATCTCGACGAGCTGGTTCCAACTGATGAGCACGGACTTGTCGTTCTGGAGCACCAGGGGATTGCCCGTCGGCATCGTTTCCGTGTTGACCGTGGCGCCGGTGCGGTCGGCGTTGGTGATCATCTCGCCGCTGCCGAGGACCTTGGCCCGGTTGTTGCGCTGGTCGTAGACGATCTCGCGGGCCTTGACCGTCTGCCCGTCGGCGCGGGTCAGGATCGCCGGCGCCGCGTCGCTGCCGATCAGCCTGGCTGTCTGGGTCTCGGTGTCGTATCGGACCTCGCGGGCCTGAGCCATCTGCCCGTCGGGCTGGGTGAGCACGACGTTGTTGCCGGTGGCGATCAACTGGCGGCGCTGGCCGGTGATGATTCGGCCGGCTTCGGTCGAGCGGTCCAGCGGGATCATGTCGAGCATGCCTTCCCAGGTGATGCGGATGGCGTTGGGATCGACGCCCGCGGCGACGGCGGCGGCCGGCGGGGTCGGGGCCTGGCCGATGGCCGTCGGCTGCGAGCCGGACGGGCCGGCCTTCTTCGTGTCGGCGGCCTTCTCCTCATCAGTCTGGGCGAAATCGAACACGACCTGGATCTGCCGGTCCGAGGTGAGCATCGGGAACCTGGGCTTGCTGTCCGGCGCGTCGCGGGTCTTGTCGTTGGGGTCGTAGCCCTGGATCACGTGGACGTCCTTGAGAAAGGTCGCCACGTAGGTTTGAACGTCCTGGGGCCGCGGCGCCGCCGCCGGCTTGGGCGTCGTCGCCGGGGCGGCCGGCGTCTGCGTCGTCGAGACGGTCTGGACGGGGGCGGCTGCCGGCGCGGGCTGCGGGCCGGCCAGGCCGAAGCCGGCGCCGTTACGGCCGAGCATGCCGGCGCGGACGAGCATCCAGGCCTTGGGCAGCGGGTCGGCGGACGCCAGTTCGCTCTGGGTGTTCAGCCGCAGCCGGGTGATGACCTTGGAGACCGGGTCCCACCGCAGGCTCATGCCGGTCACTTCCATGTCGGCTTCTTTCATCTCCATCCGTAACCGGGCGGCGCTTTGGATCAGGTTGTCGGGGATATCGAAATCGACTTCCGCGTCGTCCGTGCCGTCGTGGTTGTCGTCGGCGGTGAAGAAGAAGCGGATGGTGTCGTCATTCCGCTGGTCCATCGGGGCCTTGTTGTCGCTGGTGTTGCGGTCGATCTTCAGGACGACGTTGCCGTGCAGCCGCCCGCGCTTGGGATTGAGCTGTCCGGGCTTGGCGCCGGCGTTGCCGGCGATGACGGCCGAGTCGGCTTCCAGGTAGATCTGGTTGCCCTTGCGGCTCTCCAGCCGGATGCGCGGCTGGGTGACGCTGTAGCGTCCCTGCTCGTCGGGGATGGGCTTGCACTCGGTGGCCTTGAGTCTGCCGACGTTGCGCGAGCGACCGGTCTTGGAGTCGGTCTCGTAGAAGGGCCAGTTGATGTCCTTGCCCGGTCCGATGGCGACGTTTTCGGTCAAGGGAGAGGCCTTGACGCTGCTCACGTCGTCGGCGCCGTTGAAGACGCTGACGCCGGAGTCGGCTGTGCGTTTGCTGCCGCTCTCGTCGCGGAGAACGAACTTATAGAGCACCAGGCCGAAACCGGCCAGGACCACGCCGAGAGATACGGCATAGATGAGCAGCTTGCGTTTCATGATGTCGCGTCCTCTTCCTTATGGTTCAGGCCGTAGCGGGCCAGGATGTCTTTCCAGAGTCCCATGAGCGTCAGCAGATGCTCGACGGCTTCGCGGACCGCGCCGTGTCCGCCGCCGGCGGCGGTCACGTAGTCGGCCAGGCCTCGAACGGGACCGGCGGCGTTAGCCGGCGCCAGCACGTACCCCGCCCGGCGCATGGCCGGCACGTCGGTCAGGTCGTCCCCCATGTATGCGACGGCCGACGGGTCCAGTTTCATCCCGCGACAGAGGTCCAGGAACGCCGGCTCTTTCTCCAGCGCCCCCTGAACGACAAACCCGATGGACAGCTCCCTGGCCCGGTGCTCGACGACCTGACTGCTGCGCCCGGTTAGTATACCCACGATCCCGCCGACCCGCTGGAAATACTTGATGCCGCTGCCGTCGGCGACGTCGAACCGCTTGATCTGCGTACCGTGGTCGTCCAGGTAGATGCCCCCGTCGGTCATCGTCCCGTCGACGTCCAGGACCAGGGCCTTGTATTGTAAGTCGCTCATGCGTCAGACCGCCAGTTCAAAGGCCGGGCCCCGCCGCCCGCCCGCTCACAGCAGCTTGAGGTGGACCATGTCCTGCACGTCGATCAGGCCGATCGGGCGGTCGGCGGCGTCGACCACCGGCAGTTCGTCGATCCGCAGCTCGTTGAACACCGCCAGGGCGGCGCTGGCCAGCTCGCCCGCCCGCATCCGCCTCGGGTTGCGGGTCATCACCTGCTCGATCGGCTGATCCAGCATCGCCAGGTTCTTCTCGTTGAGCAGGCGTCGGAGGTCGGCGTCGGTGAAGATGCCCGACAGCTTCCCGTCCGCGCCGGTCAGCAGCACCGCGCCGGGGCGGCGGGGGATCTTCGACGCCCGGGCGATCACCTCGCGGACCGTCAGCGTCTGCTCGCACAGCGGCAGGTTGCGGTCGCGGCGGAAGGTCATCGCCTCCTCGACGCGCATGAGCTGTCGGCCGAGCGAGCCGCCGGGGTGGAACTCCGCGAACCGCTCGGGCGTGAAGTCGCGCATCTGGAGCACGACCATCGCCAGCGCGTCGCCCAGGGCGAGCATGGCCGTCGTGCTGGCTGTCGGCGCCAGTCCCAGCGGGCAGGCCTCGGGCACTTCGCCGATGGTCAGCACCGCGTCGCTGTGCGCCGCCAGCGTCGAGCCGTCGGTCGCGGTGATCGAAATCAGACCGGCTGACAGCTTGCGGACCAGATTGACCAGCCGCACGATCTCCTCGGTTTCGCCGCTGAGGCTGAGCACCAGCAGGATGTCCTGTTTGCGGAGCCGGCCCAGGTCGCCGTGCAGGGCCTCGACCGGGTGGAGGAAGTGGCTGGGCGTGCCGGTGCTGGCCAGGGTGGCCGATATCTTCTGGGCGACCAGGCCGGCCTTGCCGATGCCCGTGGTCACGACCGTCCCGGTGCAGCGGAACAGCAGGCCGGCGGCACGGGCGAAGGGCTCGCCCAGGTGGGCGGCCAGGTCGCGGACGGCGTCGGCTTCGGCGGCGATGACTTGCCGCGCCAAATCGAGGTCCGGCGCGATGGAACTCGCCTCAACCGCTTTGCCAGCCTTGGTTTGGGACAAGGGCTCACCCGATATGAAACGACATCAACCCCAGCCTTCCGCTGGCGGCGGACTGTCCGGGTTATTTCGTGGACGCGTCAGTTGCCAATCGAATATTATGGACCCTCGCTCGCGAAACGGTCAAAGGAAAACCGATGGTATTCGTCGCGATCGTGATCCTCTGGGTCGCCTCCCTCTGCCTGCACGAATACGCACATGCCCGCGTCGCCTACGCCGGGGGGGATACCAGCGTCGCTGCCAAGGGCTACCTCACGCTGAACCCGGCCAGGTACGTCCATCCGCTGATGTCGATCGGCCTGCCGCTGCTGTTCCTGGCCATGGGCGGTATCGGTCTGCCGGGCGGAGCGGTTTACATCGACCACTCGCGGCTGCGCTCCAAGAGGTGGGAGATGGCCGTGTCGGCCGCCGGGCCCGCCACTAACCTGTTGCTGGCGATAGGGATAGGCGTCTGGTTCCGCGTCGCCGGCCCGGACGTCCAGGGCCTGCCGTGGGAAGCGCTGGCGTTCTTCGGCCTGCTCCAGGTGACGGCCGTCGTGCTTAACCTGCTGCCCGTGCCGCCGCTGGACGGGTTCGGCATCATTTCGCCGCTGCTGAGCCCGGAGGTCCGCGACCGGGCCGCCCGGACCGGGGCCACGGGCCTGTTGATCCTGTTCGCGCTGTTCTGGGCGGTCCCGGCGGCCAGTAACGCCTTCTGGGACGCCGTCTTCAGGGTATCTCACGTTCTCGGCATCCCGCCCGACCTGGCGTGGAAGGGTTACCAGGCGTTTCGACCGTTCAAGCATTGATCCCGTCATCGGCCCGTGGCGGCCGAGGGAGGTTGTCGAATCATGCGTCGATCCGTCATGCAAGTCGCCGTCGCACTGGCTTTCTCTGCGATCGTCCTGCTGCCCGGGTGCGGTCCGAAGCCCCCGGCCGCCGGCCCGCCCGCCCAGGCCGACGCCGCCCAGGGCCTGCACGTCAAGGTCGTCAAGGTCGCCGGGGCGTTCGACGAACTCGGCGAGCCCGGCGTCCCGCGCGAACAGCCCCTGCGGGTCCCGGTCCACCTCTTCCGCGGCCGGGTTCAACCTTTCGAGAAGCCCGACCCGCGCCACCCGGCGCTGATCCGGATCGTGACGCCGGACGCACAGGGCCGCGCGGACCTCGCCCTGCCGCCGGGGGAATACACCCTGGTGCTGGACCTTGCCGGCCGGCTCTACCTGAACAACTGGCTGGCTGACGGAAGCTGGGCGACGGCCACCGTCCGCGCGGGCGAGTGGTCCAACTACGTGATCGAGGACGTGCTGGAATCCGAGTAGCGAGGAAACTGCCATGCGAATGAAGTGGTCAATCCTGTTGGCGGCCGGTCTGGCGTTCGCTTCGTCCGTCCGGGCCGGGGAACTGAAAGTGACGGGCATTCAGGCCCGCTATCAGAACGGCCAGGTCTTTGTGACCTGGAAGGACGTGGCCGAGGGCAAGGAGGGCGAGGGCTACCGCTATTCGCTCTACCGCTCCGACCAGCCGATCACCGCGGAGAACTTCGACAAGGCCCGGCTCTGCTACGCGGGCGTGCCGAACAACTCGGCCCGGCAGTTCGGCTACGGCTTCTGGATGAAGGACCGGCTGGACGCGTCCAAGCCGACGGCTGTCATCGAGGAGGGCGGCCAGCCGCTGCCCCAGTGGTCGGGCCTGGCGGTGCACACGGTGGAGGCCGACGGCAAGGGCTACTACGCCGTCGTTGCGACCGACGAGACTTGGGGCAAACCGCTGACGGCCGTCGTCCCGGGCCAATCGGCGACCGCCGAGGCCGTCGAGGAGAAGGTTGCCCCGATCCAGCCGATCAAGGCCGGCGACTCCAAGACCCGCGGCCAGTACGCCCGCAGTTGCTTCATCAGCGGCAAGGAGAACCTGCCGCTGCACCTGATTATCCACGGCAGCCAGGGCACTGGCGGGGCGGCCAGCGACAACGGCGACCTCTACCTCTATTTCGGCACGCCGCAGATGGGGTGGCGCGACGGCCTGCCGGGCATCTTCGCCGTGATGGAGACCCACTCCGGCGCGCCCGAGCTGCGGCTGTACTCCCGCGACGCGATCGAGAACCCCTCGGGCAACGGTGTGATCGAGACCTGCTGGTTCGGTTACTTCTGCGTGCCCGTCGGCGCCGCGCACGCCGAGCCGCGGGCCTATCCGTTCACCGAAAACCGCCTGGAGTGGATGATCAAGTGGGTCACCGCGAAGTACAAGGCCGATCCCGCCCGCGTCTATTCCTCCGGCCAGTCGATGGGCGGCATGGGCTCGACGCAGTTCAGCTTCCGCCACCCCGAGCTGTTCGCCGCGGTTTATCCGCGGCTGGGTCGCGTAAAGCAGACCTGGCTGCCGGCGATCGGCCGCGACGGTCTGCCCACTTCCATCCAGCAGCGGAACTGGAGCAAGCCCGCGCCGATGGACGACGGCAAGACCGACTACTTCCAGCGGATGGACACCGTCCGCTGGGTCGGCGAGCACCACGAGGACCTGCCGTTCTACGGCTGGTGCTTCGGCAAGACCGACACCGTCGCCCCGTGGACAGACAACGCGGAGATGGTTGCGGCGCTGACGGCCGGCCACCACGGCTTCGCCTTCTCGTGGAACTACGAGGGCCACAGCAGCGCCGGCGCCGCGTCGATGGGCGAGGTCGTGAAGTATTACCCATCCGAGAAGTTCGCGCTGGACCGGTCCTACCCGGCTTTCGGACACAGCTCGATCGACTCGGTCATGGGCAAGGAGCGGACCGAGGGCGACAAGGTCGGCGGGATCAACCTCGGCTTCGACTGGAGCGACGTGGTCGATGAGCCGGGCAAATGGTCCGCGAAGATATCCAACGCCCTGGCCAAGGCCGACATGACCGTCGACGTGACCCCGCGGCGCTGCCGGAAGTTCAAACCCAAGGCCGGCGAGAAGCTCCGCTGGACCAGCTCGACCGGCGATTCCGGCGAGGTCGTCGCCGACGCCTGGGGCCTGGTCACCGTCGAGAAGCTGAAGATCAGCCCCGGCCAGGCGACGACGCTGACCTTCACGTCCGCCGCGCCGTGAAGCATGAAAAAGGGCCGCCCGTCGGCCGGGCGGCCCATATCGTTCCTTCGTCACTTGCCGGCGGGTCCTACAGGACCGAGTCCAGCGCTTCCTGGAAATCCTTCTTGCTGGTCAGCCCGACAAACTTCTGGGCGACCTCGCCGCCCTTGAACAGGATGATCGTCGGAATCGCGGTGATGCCGAACTGGCCCGACACGTCGCGGTTGTTGTCGGTGTCCAGCTTGCCGACCTTCACCTTGCCGGCGTATTCCTCGGCCAGTTCCTCGATCGTCGGAGCGAGCATCTTGCAGGGCATGCACCACTCGGCCCAGAAGTCGACCAGCACCGGCGCCTCGCTGCCCATCACTTCCTGCTCGAAGTTGTCGTCGGTGAACGTCACCACATGATCGCCTGCCATCACGGCCTCGCTTTCTATTGACTCGGTGTCGTCTCTGCTCCGTGGCGCCCGGCCTGCCCGCGCCGCATGGGTCTTCGGTCGCCCATATCGCGGGATCATAGCAACGGGATTCTATGGAAGGCCCGCAACCCTGTCAACTCGCCCGGCCCGCCGGTCACCCTTGCGATTCCGCTGGCGGCCCGGCCTGCGGCGGCGACGGCTCGGGGGCAGCCGCCTCGTCCGGCGGCGACTCCGGCGAACCGCCGATCAGCGTGTCCGGGTCCGCCGGCATGCGGATCGCCCGCAGTTGCTGATCGATCTCGCGCAGGGCGTGATCGCTCTCCTCGCCCTCCTCGGGATCGACCCAGGTCACGCCGGCCGGCGGCTCGTCGCCCGACCGCCGCCGCCTGATCTTCTCGGCGTCAAACTTGGGCTTGGCTGGGGGCGGCGGCTCGGGCGTGGCCGCCTCGGCTGGCGGTGCGGCGGCGTTCGCGTCGGCCGGCTCTGGCGCGGGCAGGATGAAGATCTCGCCGAATCGCCCCTCCTGCTCGACGCGGATCCGCTTCTGCCGGACCAGCTCCAGCAGCGCCAGGAACAGGCCCAGGAACTCGCTGCGGCTGCGCCCCTCGAAGATGCGCCGGAACGCCAGCGGGCCTTCCGCACCCAGCCGGGCCACCAGGTGGTCGGCGTGCACATGGATGGGCGTGTCGTCGTAGCTCACCTCGTGCGGCCGCAGCCGCCCGGTCTGCTCCAGCAGCCGCCCGAACGCCTCGAACAGGTCCCACACCCCCGCGTCGGCGATGTCGATCTCCGGCTCGTCGGCCAGCTCCGGGGCGATCTGCTTCCAATCGATGCCGGCCCGCGGGTAGCGCATCGCCGCCTCGGCCGCCGCCTCGCCCAACTCGTCGGCCAGCGTGCGGAACTGCTTGTAGGCGAGCAGTTGGCGGACCAGCTCGGCCCGCGGGTCCGCGAGCGCCTCGGCCGCCTCAGCCGGTCCGGCCTCGCCCTCGGTCGGGGGGGGCAGCTCGCTGGGCAGCAGCATGCGGGTCTTGATCTCGATCAGCCAGGCGGCCATGACCAGGAACTCGCCGGCCAGGTTGATGTCGATCGCCCGCATGAGTTCGACGTAGCGGCAGTATTGCTCGGTGATGGCCGCGATGGGGATGTCCTGGATGTCGACCTCGTTCTTGCGTACGAGGTAGAGCAACAGGTCCATCGGCCCGTCGTAGAAATCGAGTTGAACGCGATAGTCTTCCATGCACGGCAGCGGTCAGGGGTCGGGGGTCAGGGGTCAGTCGGAGGGAGCACTATATCAGGATCGGCAGGCGATTTCGAGTGGATGGGCTCGTCGTGAGTGCGAGGCGCGGCACCCGTCAGCCAGGGCCTTTCAATTCTCCGGTTGAAGCGTGACCTCGCGTCCCGGGCGAGGGCGGCCGCCTCGCCTTGGCCTATTCCTTGCCAAGGGGCGCCAGCTCCTCATCAGGCAGGGGCTCCCGCGACAATTCGCGAAGAACCCGGTTGATTGAATCGCGGGTGACCACCGAGGGCGAGACGATCTCGATGCCTATGGGTCTGCCGTCCGGCGCGAAATCGACAACCAATCCCCGTGCAACCTTGCGTGACCGCTCGGCGTGATCCCCCGGCCGCCGCGGCAGGTACAGATAGCCGACCATTGGCTTGCCGCCCTGGTAGGTCATCTCAAGATAGACGCCTGAACTCATATCCCTATTCTACCTTGTAAGCGGTGACGACGACAAGAATCCGGCGCTGGTGGTCGGGCTCCACGACGATCTCCCAGTCGTGTCCTTCCCAACGGGCGTCGACGATCCACCGGCCCGGCTCATCCTCGTCCGGCCTGATGCCCGCCTTCTGTTCCATCATCGTGCGAACGGCGATCTCGTCAAACCGGCGATCGGTCATTCGGTACGAAAGGTGCTGGATCAGTTCCAGCTTCCAATCCCACCAGTCCGGCATTACCGCGCGGCGAATCATGCAGCCGCTTCCCCTATTTTCGAGCCACCACGATGCCGGTGGCTTTGCGGACGTCTTCCATCACCGGGTCGGCGATGGCGCGGGCCCGGCGGCCGCCGTCGGCCAGCACGTCCTCGACGTAGTCGGGGTTCTTCTCCAGCGCCGCCCGCCGCACGCGGGCCTCGGCGAAGAAGTCAGCCAGCAGCTCGGCCAGCCGCTTCTTCGCGTCGCCGTAGCCCATGCCGCCGGCCCGGTAGCGGTCGGCCCACTGCGCGGTCTCGGCCGAGTCGGCCACCAGCCGAAGCAATGCGAACACGTTGCACTTGTCCGGATCCTTGGGCTGCTCGACCGGCGTCGAGTCGGTCACGATGCGCATGACCTTCTTCTTGATCTGGCCGGACTCGGCGAAGATCTCGATCGTGTTGTCGTAGCTCTTGCTCATCTTCTGCCCGTCCACGCCGGGCACGACGGCCGTCTCCTTGAGGATGTGCGGCTCGGGCAGCACGAGGATTTCGCCGTAGGTGTTGTTGAACTTGATCGCGACGTCCCGCGTCACCTCGATGTGCTGCTTCTGGTCCGCGCCGACCGGCACGAGCTGGCTGCGGTAGATCAGGATGTCAGCCGCCTGGAGCACCGGGTAGGTGAACAGTCCGGCGTTGGCCGGGATGCCCTTCTCGATCTTGTCCTTGTAGCTGACGCAGCGTTCCAGCAGGCCCATCGGAGTGATGCAGCCGAAAATCCAGCTCAGCTCGGTCACCTGCGGCACGTCGGACTGGCGGAAGAAGATCGTCCGCTTGGGGTCCAGCCCCAGCGCCAGGTAATCCAGCGCCACGTCGCGGGTGTATTGCCGCACGAGGTCCGCGTCGGTCAGGCTGGTCAGGGCGTGATAGTTGGCGATGAAGTACAGGCTCTCGTTGCCGGCCTGGAGTTCCAGGTGCTGGCGCATCGCCCCGAAGTAGTTGCCGATGTGCAGCCGCCCGCTGGGCTGGATTCCGCTCAATACGCGCATGACGCTTCCCTCGTTTCCCCGCGAAAACCGCAAGAGCGCTGATGATACCCTATGCCCCTGCCGAATCAATGCCGGCGGCGGGAAAGCAGTGTTCCGCATGTGCGGGAGATATCGCCGAAGCCGACGGCGCGAACCGCCGCGGGATGTCACCTGGCCAGCCCGGCCTCGGGGCCCAGCAGCGGCGTCAGACGCCAGTGGGCCAGCCAGACCGCCGCCACGTCGGCTGACAGCATCGCCGCCAGCCAGCCGGGGAGGATTCGCCCGATCACGTCGGCCGACGTCTGGCCCAGCACCGCCAGCAAGGCGGCGACGGTCAGCGCGGCTGCCGCGCGGGGCAGGGCCCGTGCCGCGTCGGCGGGCTGCTTCGTCCGGTTCAGCAGCCCGCCGCTGCCCAGGAGCAGGTACATCCAGATCGCCGTCAGCGTGCCGGCCTGGAACGCCGAGACCAGGAACGCCCCCCGATCGAACGACCGCCACGCCAGGATCCCCAGCGCGATCGACGCAGCCGCGTGCAGCACGAGTAGTGCCGCCGCGACGCCAGCAGCGATTGGCCGGGGCGGCGTCGGTTCCGAAGCCGCCGGCCGACCCACTCGCGCCGACAGGTACTCCAGCGTCCGCAGGTAGCCCAGCAGCAGCACGAAAACTACCACCGCCGCGGTCAGGACGGTCGTCGGATCGTGGCCGATCCGCGCCGGCAGCGTCAGGCCCCCCGACGCCAGGCCGACCCCCCCGCCGATCAGCCAGCAGAACACCGCGCCGCGGAGCAGAAGCATCGCCGCCCGCGGGCTCGGCCAGAGGCGATACTCGGCAGCCAGGCTGAGCAGGGCATGGCCCATCAGCCCCCCCGCGAGCACCCATTGTCCGACGGACGGGCTGGCGCCGCCGGCGAATCGGCTGAGGATCAGCAGCGCGACCAGCGCCGCGTCGCCGGCGACCGTGAACAGCACAGCCATCGCGATCCAGCCGCGGGCCGCCCGGGTCAGCTCAGCCGGCGTCGCCGGACGGGCGGCGGCGAGCTGACGGATCACGTCGACCCGCTGCCGGCACGCAGGGCAGTCGGCCCAGCCGTCCGGCGTCAGCCCGGTCCCGGCGTTCAGCGGATCGCCCACCGAGAACTCAAACTCGCAGTGCGGACAGACGACAATGGCCATATCGGCGCCTCGTGATGCGTGTCAGCGAGTCTTGCAGGCGGAAGCCTTATGCCTTGTCCAAAGACACGGAGAAGACCTCAACACGAAGGGCCACCAATTCCTCAGAAGGCTCACGAAGCCATCTGCTTCTTCCGAAGAATGAAGTCCTCTTCGTGGCCCTCGGCCCTTTGCATTCGTGGCCCTTCGTGTTGATCCTTGCCCGTCGCGCAGGCGGAACTCAGCAGCCGTCCATCAGCTCGCGGACCTTGGCGCCCACGTCGGGGCTGCGCATGAAAGTCTCGCCGATCAGGACGGCCGTCACGCCCGCCCCGATCATCCGCTCGATGTCCCCGCGCGTCCGCAGTCCGCTCTCGCTGACCACCGGCGTGCCCTCGTCCAGCAGGCTCATCAGCCGACGCGTGTGGCCGACGTCGGTGGTCATCGTCCGCAGGTCGCGATTGTTGATGCCCAGGATCGCGAAGTGCTCCTGCGGGAACCCGGGAATCGAGCGGACGCGCATCAGCGACTCGGCGGCGTGAACCTCCAGCAGGCAGCTCAGACGCAGCTCGGTCGCGAGGATCAGCAGGTCGATCAGCTCGCCCAGCGGCAGGGTCTCGGCGATCAGCAGGATCGCGTCGGCCCCGGCGGCCCGGCTCTGGTAGACCTGGTACGGGTCGATGATGAAGTCCTTGCGCAGCAGCGGCAGATCGACGGCTGCCCGCACGTCGGCCAGGAACTCCAGGCGGCCCTGGAAATACTTCGCGTCAGTCAGCACGCTCAGCGCCTGGGCCCCGGCGCCGGCGTAGATGCGGGCCAGCGCCGCCGGGTCGAAGTCCGGGCGGATCAGCCCGGCTGACGGCGACGCCTTCTTGATCTCGGCGATCAGGTTGATGCGGCGCGCCGGATTGGGCGCGGTGACGGCCTGGTAGAAGTTGCGCGGCTGCGGCGAATCGGCGGCCCGGGCCTTCATGTCGGCCAGCGGGCAGGTGGCTCTGGCAGCCTGCACCTCGGTCCGCTTGTGCGCAATGATCTCGCCCAGTACGTCGCCCATGACGCCTCCGAAAGGGGAAACAGCAGTCTATCGCACGCGGAGAAGGAATCCAACGGCCAGCCCCTCTACAGGGTCTCGACGGACGCGGGGATTGCTACTCCAGGTCGATCGCCGCCGGCAGGGCGACAGCCAGGGCGCGCTGGAAGGATTCCTCGTCGCCGGCGCCGCTCAGCTCAGCCAGCAGCAGGTCGCCTGTGCGCAGGTGGCGGTGGGCAGCCGCCTCGACCCGCGGCGGCGAGCCCGCGCGGGCGATGGACAGCTCGAGCCGGCTGATGGCCGTCCGGCGAAGCTCGAACGCGGCGGCCCCGGTCGTCAGTGCCACGCGGACCAGTCGGCCCAGCGGCACGTCGGCTGACGGCGCGACGGCCGCCAGCGCGGTCTCGATCGGCTGGCCGGCGGGGTTCTCCAGCGACAGCCTCGCGTCGGCGTCGGGGCCCGGCCGCGTCGCCTTGAGCGACCAGCCCAGCCGGTCAGCCAGCCAGCCGAGGGTCAGCAGCGCCGACGCCCTGCCGGCGGCGCGGTCGCTGGGGTGGGCGGTCCATTCGAGCCGGACGCCGCGGGCGTCAGCCAGCAGGTCGGCCAGTTCCGGCGGGTCGAACATCGACGCGAACCGGTCGCGCAGCGGGGCCAGCCGCGACCAGCTCAGGTCGCTCACCGCGCAGTGCAGCGTGTGCCCGCCGGGGGCCCGGTGGCAGACCGACCAGGCCTGTGCCGGCCGATCCGAGCGGCGGGTGTCCACGAGCACGCGGTCGACCTGGGCCATGAGGTCGGCCAACGGGTCAGCCGGCGGGGTCAGCCCGTTCGTCGCCCACAGGACCACCGGCAGGTCGGGCAGCAGCAGCGGCAGGGCGGCGCTGCCGAGATCGGCCAACCGGCCCGTGCCTCCGGTCAGCGTGATCTGCTCGCAGCAGACGTGTCGGCCGGCGCCGCCGGCGCAGTGGGCCGACACGGTCGCCTCGACCTTGCCTCCGCCGTCGGTCCAGCGCAGCACGATGCAGCGTGACGGGTGGGCGTCAGCCAATCCGGCGACGGCCTCGGCGATTCGGCCGGCGTCGCCGTCGGGCGGGCAGAGCACGACCAGGTTGCTCATGCAGGCCCGCAGGACGCTCTGGTCGGACTGCCCGGCCAGTTGCTCCCACAGCGCGTTCAGCCGCGACTCGACCTGGTCCGGCGCCACCGGGTCAGCCAGGCGCGTCGCGTCAGTGGGGTTGTCGTTCACATCGCTCATGCGTCACTCATCGCAATCGCAAGCGGGCGCCGGCAGGCTCTCTCCGTCTCCGCACTCAACACTCCGCACTCCACACTCAGCACTCAGCACTTCTACAGTCTTCTCCACGCGTGCTCGGGCGAGACGAGCAGGCGGTCGGCGTCAGCCGGTCCCCAGCTTCCGGCGGGGTAGGGGACCACGCTCTTGTCGCCGCGTTCCCACGCGTCCAGGATCGGCGCGAAGTAGTTCCACGCCTGCTCGACCTCGTCGCGGCGGGTGAACAGCGTCGCGTCGCCGGCCATCACGTCCAGCACCAGCCGCTCGTAGGCGTCGGGCACGCGTCCGCCGAAGCTGGTGCCGTAGCGGAAATCCATCTTCACCGGCTGGATGCGGACCTCGGGCCCGGGGATCTTGCTGCCGACCAGCAGGCTGATGCCCTCGTCCGGTTGCACGCGGATGACCAGCCGATTGGACGCCAGCCGATCCACGCCGAGCTGGGCGAACAGGCTCAGCGGCGGTCGGCGGAACTGGATGGCGATCTCGGTCACCTTGCGGGCCAGACGCTTGCCGCAGCGCAGGTAGAACGGCACGCCCGCCCAGCGCCAGTTGTCCACGTAGGCGCGCATCGCCAGGAACGTGTCAGCCGACGAGTCGGCGGCCACGTCGGGCTCCTCGCGATAGCCGGGCACGGATCGGCCCTCGACGGCGCCGGGTCCGTACTGGCCGGCCACCACGTCGCGCGCGGTCAGGCGGCGCAGCGAGCGGATGACCTTCACCTTCTCGTCGCGGATGGCGTCGGCGTCGGGGGCGGCCGGCGGCTCCATCGCCGTCAGGCAGAGCAGTTGCATCAGGTGATTCTGGGCGATGTCGCGCAGGATGCCGGTCTGCTCGAAGAAGCCCGCCCGCTGCTCGACGCCGAGCTGCTCGGCGGCGGTGATCTGCACGTGGTCCACTTGCTCGCGGTTCCACATCAGCTCGAAGATCGCGTTGGCGAACCGCAGCACCAGCAGGTTCTGCACGGTCTCCTTGCCCAGGTAGTGGTCGATGCGGAAGGAGTTGGCTTCGCCGAACACGCCGCCCAGCGTGTCGTTGAGCTGGCGGGCCGACGCGAGGTCGCGGCCGAAAGGCTTCTCCACGATGATCCGCGTCCAGCCGGCCTGGCCTGGGACCAGGCCCGCATCGCCCAAAGCCCGGATGATCGGCTCAAACGCCGACGCGGGCGTCGCGAGGTAGAACAGCGTGTTGTCAGCCGAGCGGCCCTGGCGAAGCTCCGCCAGCCGCCGGCCCAGGGCTCGGTGGCTGTCCAGGTCGTCGTACCGGCCGCGATGGTAGAACAGCCGGTCGGCGAAGTCCTTCCAGCCGTCGCTGGCGGGGTCGGCCTTGACGGCCCCGGCGATGTGTCCACGAAACGCGTCGTCGCTCAGTTCGCTGCGGCCGTAGCCGACGACGGCTAGGCCCGGCGGCAGGCGGCCCTGGGTGGCCAGACTCCACAGCGCCGGGGCGATCTTGCGCGCGGTCAGGTCGCCGGTCGCGCCGAAAATCACCAGCAGGCAGGGATCGGCTCGGCGGGCGGCGTGGCGGGAATCCCGCAGGGGGTTGCTCATCGTGCTTTGTCCTTCCAGGGGCAGCCGACGAAAGTATACACTGTCGCCGTGGAGAATCCTCTGATCAGCGTGGTGGTCCCCACGTTCAACGCGCGGCGCTTCCTGCCCGAGGCGCTGGCCAGCATCCTCGCTCAGACCTACAGGCCCATCGAGGTCATCGTCGCCGACGACGGCTCGACCGACGGAACCGTCGAGCTGGCCCGCCAATGGGATCCGCCCGTGCGGGTCGTCGCCCAGCCGACGGCCGGACCGGCGGCCACGCGCAACCTCGGGGCGGCCCATGCCGCCGGGCCCTTCCTCGCGTTCCTGGACCCCGACGATCTCTGGATGCCCGACAAGCTCGCCCTCCAGGCGGCCCGCTTCGCGCAGCGGCCCGAGCTGGACCTGTGCGTGACGCACGTTCAGCCGTTCTGGGAGGAGGAGGTCCGCGCCGACGGACTGCGATACGCCGATCACCCGCGGGCCCAGCCCGTGCCGGGCTTCGCGACCACGACGCTGCTGGCCCGTCGGTCGGCGATGGATCGGCTGGGGCCCTTCGATCCGGGGCTCTGGTTCTCCGACGCGGTCGAGTGGTTCATCCGCGCCCGCGAAGCCGGCCTGGTCATCGAGTTGATGGACGAGGTCCTGGTCCGCCACCGCATGCATACGTCCAACCTCACGCGCCGCCGACCGGCCGGCAGCATCGACGAGTTCGCCCGCGTGCTCAAGGCCAGCCTCGATCGCCGCCGCGCCGCCGACGCCCCCGACCCGGCTCCGCCCGCGGGTGCGCCGTGAAGGTGCTCATCTGGCTGGACATCTACTGGCCGCACATCGGCGGGCGCGAAATCCTGGTCGGCCGACTGCTGCCCGCGCTGGCGGCCCGTGGCCATCGCTTCACCGTCGTCACGTCGCATCACGACGCCTGCCTGCCTGACCGCGAGGTCCGCGACGGCGTCGAGATCCGCCGCCTGCCTTTCTTCCGAGCCCTGGGCGAGCGGGACGTGGCGGCCATCGCCGGGCTTCAGCGTCGCGTCGACGACCTGCTCGGCGAGCTGTCTCCGGACCTGGTCCACCTGCACGATGTCGGGGCGTCGGCCCTGTTCTGCCTGCGGTCGCGGGCGCTGGGCGCGACGCAGGTGCTGACCACGATGCACTACTGCCCGCCGCCCGTCGGGCCCGGGCTGCTGGCGCAGGGGCTGGCGGCATCGCGCTGGGTCACGGCCGTCTCGTCGGCGGCGCTGGCGGCGTGCGTTGCGATCGCCCCCTCGATCGGGCCGCGCAGCAGCGTCATCCGCAACGGTCTGGAGCCGCCCGCGCAGCCGGACGGGCAGCCGATCGTTCCGCGACCAGCTGACGCGGTCCAGCCGCCGCGGCTGCTCTGCGTCGGCAAGCTGACCGAAGGCAAGGGATTCGACCTGGCGATCGACGCTTTGGCCGCGATGGGACCGGCCCGCGGCGACGCGCGGCTGATCGTCGCCGGCGACGGCCCGGCGCGGCCGGCGCTGCGGCGGCAAGCCGAGTCGGCGGGGCTCGGCGACGCGGTCGAGTTCGCCGGCTGGGTCCCGCCGGCCGAGGTGTGGGCGCTGATGGAAAACGCGACGATGGTGCTCGCGCCGTCGCGCGAGACGACGCAATGGCAGGAGGGCCTGCCGCTGGTGGCGCTGGAGGCGGCGCTGATGGCCAGGCCGATGATCGCCTCGCGGACCGGCGGGCTGCCGGAGATCATACTGGACGGCAAGACGGGCCTGCT
>JAJVII010000040.1 GCA_022072085.1 Phycisphaerae bacterium | reverse complement strand
GCGGCCCCCAACGCCGCGCGGGCGGCGTCGATGGCGGCGTTCTTGGCCCACACCCCGGCGTGATAGAAGAAGGTCTGGTGCCCGGTAACGATCCAGGGGGCGTCGGGGTCGGGCGAGGGCCCCGCCAGCAGGGCGAGCCCCGCGCGGGCCTGGCGGCGGACGTCAGGCAGCGGCCGCCCGAGCAGAGCGCCGCCGCCCGGCGCGGGCCGGTCGGCCAATTCGCGCCACCGCCGCGGGTCGGGCCAGAGCAGAACCTGGCCGTCATCGGCCGGCGTCTGGAGTTGCCATGCAGCCGGTTCGTTCATGCGAGGCTATTAAATCCGCGAAGGTGCCGGCGATCAAGCCAAGCAAGTTTCAAGTTGCGAGTTTCGAGTTGCGAGTGAGGGAAGAAGAGGCGGAATGAGATTCATGGTTTGCGAGTCGCAGCCGGATCAGTCTAAGATGGCCGCGCCGATGGGCAGGTCGGTCCAGTCGCGCTCCAGGCGCATCATCTGCCAGGGGGCCTGCCGCGGCTGGATCAACTCCAGCAGCATCACGTCCAGGTAGTGCTGCTCGCGGACCGAGGGGTCGTCCAGCAGGCCGCCGAAGTGGCGCTTCGGGTCGTTGTAGATGATCGGCACGGGCAGCTCGCGCATCTTGAACCCCGCGCGGGCCACCTGTACCCAGTGCTGCATCGGGAAGGCATAGCCGGGGATCGTCGGGGCCAGCCACTTGAGCGCCGGCACCTGGTAGGCCTTGTAGCCGCAGAACGCGTCGGTGATCTCCAGGCCCAGCACGTCGTTGACCAGGACGGTGATTCGGCCGTTGATGCTCTGGCGGTCCAGCGGCGGGCGGTCGTTGCCGGGCATGTCGATCATGTAGCGGCTGCCGCTGACCAGGTCGCAGTCACAATAGGTCGCCAGCTCGAGGAACTGGTTGATCTGGGCCGGCTGGTGCTGGCGGTCGCAGTCCATCGTGATCAGCCAGTCGAACCGGTGTCGCCGGGCGTAGGAGAAGGCGTCGATCAGGCTCTGGCCGTAGCCGCGATTCTCGGGGTGACGCAGAAGCCGGATGTCGCGGCGGGCGGCCAGCGCGTCGCTGGTTCCGTCGGTCGAGCCGTCGTCGATGACCAGCACGTCGTCATGCAGGCCGAGCACTTCGTCCAGCACGTCGTCCACATGCCGGATTTCGTTGAAGACGGGAATGGCGACCAGTGAACGCATGCCGCTCCTTATCGGGGACGTCGGGGCTCTCGCCGGCTGCCCAAGTCTATCCGAGGTAGCGGGCGGATTCAAACAGGGACGCGCTATCGATCACTTCATCGCCGCCAGGGCGTCGGGGCCGTGGTGCAGGGTCAGCCAGGCCAGCAGCGTCGCGACGGCGACGGGGGAGAAGCGGGCCGGCCCGCGCTCCAACTCGGCCAGCACGGCCGCCGGCGAATCCGCGCAGGTCCACAGCGCCGAGTGCTCGATGTCGCCCTCGCGCCCGAAGGCCCGCTCCAGCGCCGCCGACGACAGCTCCAGTTGCACGGCGTGGACGACCTCCGGCTGGCCGATGCGGCGGTCGGCGAGCAGGGCCATCGCCTGCGGCGGCTGGGCCTGCTCCGGCTCCAGGCCCAGTTCCTCGAACAACTCCTTGAGCAGCACCTCGACCAGCCAGCCGCCGTCGCACGCGCCGCCGGGCGGGATGCGCAGCCACTCGGCCACGCCGCCCAGGGTGTGGACCTTGCCGCGGTTGTAGGTCACCTTCTGGCTGCGCCGGCCGAGCACGAGCAGGCCGTCGCTGCTGCGCAGGATGGCCGACACGCCCAGCACGTTGGCCCGGGCGTCGGCGGCGAACCGGTCGGGGCTCAGCAGGTTGGTCGTCAGGAAGATCTTGTAGTCGGTCTGGTGCAGCGTCATCGCCGGCGGGTCAGCGGGCGGCCCGTCGATCGACCGCACGCGGGCCAGCAGGCCGTTGAACAGCTTCCGCCCGACGGCCTGGGCCTTGGCCTGCTCGTCGGCGAAGTTCTGCTCAGCCAGCGTCTGCACGTCCGGCGGCGGCGCGAAGGGCTCATCGACGAAACGCAGCGAAATGTCAGCCGGCGCCCACGGGCCCAGGCGGTGAACGACGTAGCTGGCTGATTCGACGGGCGCGGTCATTCCTCGATCCAGGCGGCGGCTTCGGGGGCGTAGTAGGTGATGAGGATGTCGGCGCCGGCCCGCTTGATTGCGGTGAGGGTCTCCATCACGATCCGCCGCTCGTCCAGCCAGCCGCGCTCGGCGGCGGCCTTGATCATCGAGTATTCGCCGCTGACGTGGTAGGCGGCCGTGGGCAGGCGGAACGTCTCCTTGACGCGGCGGATAATGTCGAGATAGGCCAGCGCCGGCTTGACCATGACGATGTCGGCGCCTTCCTCGACGTCCAGGGCGACCTCGCGGAGGGCCTCGTCGCCGTTGGCGGGGTCCATCTGGTAGCTGCGGCGGTCGCCGAAGGCCGGGGCGCTCTCGGCGGCGTCACGGAAGGGCCCGTAGAACCCGCTGGCATACTTCGCGGCGTAGCTCATGATCGGCGTGTCGGCCAAGCCGGCCTCGTCCAGCCCGCGGCGGATCGCGCCGACGCGGCCATCCATCATGTCCGACGGGGCGATGATGTCCACCCCCGCACGCGCCAGCGACACCGACTGCCGCGCCAGGTTCACCAGCGTCGCGTCGTTATCGACCGTTCGGCCGGCCCCCGAGCCGGAGAGCACGCCGCAGTGGCCGTGGTCGGTGTATTCGCAGAAGCAGACATCGGCGATGACCACGAGTTCGGGCAGCGACTTCTTGATCGCCCGCGTCGCCTGCTGGACGATGCCGTTGTCGTCCCACGCGCTGCTGCCGACTTCGTCCTTGCTCTCGGGCAGGCCGAACAGCAGGACCGCCGGGACGCCCAGCTCGTGGATCTGGCCGCAGCGGTGCAGCAGGCGGTCGATCGAGAGCTGCGACTGGCCGGGCATCGAGGCGATGGGCGCGTCGATGCCCTGGCCGGGGCGGACGAACAGCGGCATGACCAAGTCGTCGGTCGAGAGGTGCGTCTCGCGGACCATGCGGCGGAGGCCTTCGGTCGCGCGGAGTCGCCGCATGCGATGGATCGGGAAAGCCATGTGTCACCTGCCTTGGTTGATCGGCTCGGCTCACACCCTATCGGCTCGCGCGCCGCGGGTCAATCGGACAATCCCTGGACCACGGCGGCAATCGCCAGAAACAGCAGCACGGCCGCCGTTGCAACCAGGAAGACCCAGACGCCACGCGACGCTCGCCCGCATTCGGCTGGCCGGTTGTCGTCAATGATCCAGTTGCCGCAGTGCGGGCAGCGCTGGGCGTCCTCGTGAACTTCGCCGCCGCAGTAAGGACAGTCAGCCGATGCGTCGGCCGGGTCGTCGTCGCGGTCCGAGGCGTCAGGCCACTCGTCCTCGGTCAGCGGGTCGTCGAAGTCGTCATCCTCGAAGCTCATCGCCTCCATTGTAGTCACCCGGACGCCGGGCGTCAGGTGGAGATGCTCGCGCCGGCGCTGGTCAGGCGGGGACGGGCCTCTTAGAATAAAGCAGAGGCCCGCACCGGCCCGCGAAAGGATGCCGACGGATGTACGAAGTCCAGATCGACGCCGCGTTCGCCGCGACGCACCAGTTGCGGCTGGCTGACGGCAGCCTCGAACCGCTGCACGGACACGATTGGCCGGTCACGGTCGTCGTCGCCGGTCCGCACACCGACGCCGCGGGCTGCCTGGTGGATTTCCACGACCTCCAGAAGAAGCTGGCCGGCGTGCTCTGCCCGCTGGAGGGCACGAACCTCGGCGAACACCCCACGCTCGGGCCGGCCAACCCGTCGGCTGAGCACGTCGCCCGGCACATCGCGCTGGAACTGGAGGCGGCGCTGGGCGAAGGCGTGCGGCTCGTCCGCGTGACCGTGGGCGAGGCGGCCGGCTGCCGGGCGAGCTACATCCCGGAGTGAAGCCGGGAATTGCAGATTGACCATTGCAGATTTCAGATTGAAGAGAGGAATGGCAGGGCGGGCTTCTCTCCCCCAATCTTCGATCTGCAATCTTCAGTCAGCAATGGCGCCGCCGGCCGCGTTGCTTGACGGTGTTGGCGGCTGAATCTAAGATGTGTCGGACGGGGGCATTCTGCCCCGAAGGACCGACGGCGATGAAGTGCCAGAGCCCCAAATGCAACAATCCGGCGACCGTTCATCTCACTGAGATCATCGGCGGTGAGAAGCGGGAGAAGCACCTGTGCGAGGAGTGCGCCGCGGGGGAGGGCATCACCACGGGCAAGACCCCGGTGTCGCTGAACGAGTGGCTTCAGAACTTCGTGATGCAGCAGTCCGGGGCCGCAGCCGCCAAGACCGGCGAGATGGTCTGCGGTTCGTGCGGCATGACCTTCGCCGAGTTCCGCCAGCGCGGCCTGCTGGGTTGCCCGGCCTGCTACAAGGCCTTCGAGCAGGTGCTGATGCCCCTGATCTCGCGGGCCCACGGCAACGCGACGCACCACGTCGGCAAGGTCCCCTCGACGATGGACAAGACGCAGCGGCGGCAGTACGAACTGGTCGACCTGCGGCGGCGGCTGCGCGACGCGGTGGCCACCGAGCAGTACGAGCAGGCCGCCCAGCTTCGCGACCGCATCAGCGAACTGGAGAACTGAACCGGATGGACCTGTCCGATCTGTCCAGCCAGGCCGGCGAATGGCTCCGCGGCTCCGGGCCGATGAGCGACGTGGTCATCTCCTCGCGCATCCGCCTGGCCCGCAACCTGGCGGGCTACCCCTTCCTCACGCGGGCCGACAACGATCAGCGCCGCGAACTGAGCGACCTGATCCGCGGGGCGATCACCGCGGTCAAGGGCGACGGCAGCCTCAGCTACCTGGACATTGACAAGCTCGGCGAGATGGACCGCCAGCTCCTGGTCGAGCGGCACCTCATCAGCAAGCAGCACGCCGAGGGCGAGGGCGACCGCGGGCTGGCGCTGAGCCCCGGGGAAACCGAAGCCGTCATGGTCAACGAGGAGGACCACCTGCGCATCCAGGTGCTCCGCAGCGGCCTCCAGATCGAGGACTGCTGGACCCGCATCGACGAGCTGGACAACCGGCTGGGCGGCGAGCTGGAGTACGCCTTCGATTCGACGCTGGGTTACCTGACCGCCTGCCCGACCAACGTCGGTACGGGGATGCGCGTCAGCGTCATGCTGCACCTGCCGGGGATGCGCATCACCGAGGAACTGCCCAAGATGTTCGCGGCGGCCAAGGAGCTTCGGCTGGCGGTGCGCGGGCTCTACGGCGAGGGCACCGAGGCCACCGGCGACTTCTACCAGATTTCCAACCAGACCACGCTGGGCAGGGGCGAGCAGGACCTGCTGGGCCAGTTTGGCCACGAGATCATTCCGCGGTTCGTGGAATACGAGCACCGCGCCCGCGAGGCGCTGTGCGATCAAAAGCAGGTCATGCTCGACGACAAGGTCCACCGCGCCCTGGGCGTGCTGCGGACGGCCCGGCAGATCAGCAGCGAGGAGACGCTCTACCTGCTTTCGCACGTTCGGCTGGGGGTGAATCTCGGCCGAATCCGCGGGGTGCCGCTGGAAGTGATCAACGAGCTGTTCCTCTTGACTCAGCCGGCCCACCTGCAAAGGATTCGCGGACAGAAGCTCGAAGAACAGGCCCGCCGCGTGGCGCGCGCTGAATTCGTCCGCTCCAGGCTGTCGGCCAGCCCGGGGCAGTAACCCGACTTGCAGCGCCGGGGCCGGTTGCGCCGTTGACTGGAGTGCGAATGTACCTGTCGGTCATCGGCACCTTCGGTTTCGCTGATCCCCAGCCCGGGGAGACGCTGTCGGCCTGGGCCAGGCTGGCCGGCGTCCAGACCGTGCAGGGTTATCGCAACCCGGAGAAGGAGCCTACCGTCGAGCAGATGCTCGCATGGGCCGCCCAGGCTGAACTGACCTTCGACTCCATCCACGGCATCTTCGGCCCGCAGTTCGACCCCTCCAGCCCCGACGAGCAGGTCCGCCGCCGTTCCGTCGACGCCTACCGGGCCGAGGGCGACCTGGCGTTGGCCCTGGGCGGGCCGATGATCGTCGTCCACCCGGCGCCGGCGATGCCGCAATACGACGGCCTGGACCGCCGGACGCGCTGGCGGCAGCTTGCCCGGTCAATCAACGAGCTGAGCGAGATCGGCCAGTCGCTGGGCGTCGAGTATCTCATTGAGAACCAGCCGCCCTATCACCCGATCGGCTCGGACACGGCCGAGCTGGTGGCCGCGGTGCAGAGCTGCCGGCAGGCGAACATCGGCTTCTGCTTCGACACCGGACACGCCCACATGGCCGGCGACGAGGTCGCGGCCCTGGCGTCGGTAGGCTCGCTGCTACGGATCGTCCACGCCAGCGACAACGACGGCAGGCTGGACGGGCATGGGCTCTGCTTCGAGGGCACGGTGAACTGGACCGGCGTCGGACGCGAGCTGAAGCGGATGGGATTCGACGGGCCGTTCATGTTCGAGGTCTTCCTGGACGCCGCCGAAGTCAGCCGCCGCGTCACGCCGCAGTGGATCGACCGGGTGCGCCGGACGCTGAAACTGGACCCGAGGCCGATTCCTTCGCCGGGGTCGGGAACGGAAGGACGCGTGACGCCATGACGCGACATCACCGGACGCACGTGGGCAGGCTGCTGCTGACGCTGGCTGCGGCGCTGGCGCTGGGCGGCTGCTCGCAGCCGGAGTGGATGGGCCACTGGATGAGCGACGACACCGACTGGATGCCGCGGGCCGGTCGGCTGGCCGAGGTCGCCCCGATCGGCGGCGACCAGGTCCGCTTCACGTTTACCTTCAAGTACGGCGCGGACCCCGCGCCCGGGGCACGCCCGCGGCCGGTCGGCGTCGAGGAGGGGTCGATGCCGCGGATCACGCTGGTCCGCTTCAACGACAGCACCGGCCACACCTTCTCGGTCGCCGACCAGGAGGTTCACAGCCAGGACAACGTCTACACTGTCGTTCTGACCAGCGGGCCGGTCGCCCGCGACACCTACGCCGTCACCTGCCAGAGCCAGATTGCCGTCGCCGGCTACGTCGTGCGGCTGACCGGGACGGCCTTCCGCCAGGCAGACGGCTGGCAGGACGACCCCCAGGGCTTCGACTTCGCCCGCTACCGGTCGGACGACAAGAACGTGCCCGTCTACGAGCGCGTCTACGCGAACTACCCGTGACGGCTCATTGGCGCGAGGCTGAGTTGACGCCACAGATGGACACAGATGCGCACAAGTGATCCGGCATGCCCCATGACCTTTCCCCACGACCACGACGCCGAAGGCCGATTCGACTGGCTGCGGCTGCGCCTCGACGAACTGGCCGACGCCGACCTGATCCGCCGACCGTTCACCGTCGAGTCGGCCCAGGGGCCGGTGCTGACGGTCGTCGATGACGCGGGCCGGCGGCGCGAACTGCTGAACTTCTGCTCGAACAATTACCTCAACCTGGCGGCCGACCCGCGAGTGATCGCCGCGGCCCGCGACGCGGTCGAGCGGTGGGGCGTCGGCAGCGGGGCGTCGCGGCTCATCAGCGGGACGACTTCGCCGCACCGCCAGGCCGAGGCCGCACTGGCCGACTTCATGGGCGCCGATGACGCCCTGCTGCTGAGCACTGGCTACATGGCCAACGTCGCTGTCGCGACCGCGCTGGCCGGCCGTGGCGATACGGTGCTGCTGGACAAGCTCGACCACGCCTCGCTGATCGACGCCGCCCGCCAGTGCGGGGCGCGGCTGCGCACTTATCCGCACGGCGACGTGGACCGGCTGGCCGACCTGCTGGCGCGGGCCGACGGGACCGGCCGGCGCTTCGTGCTCACCGACTCGCTCTTCTCGATGGACGGCGACTTCGCCCCGCTGCGCGAGATCGCGGCCCTCAAGAGTCGACACCCCTTCACGCTGATCGTCGACGAGGCCCACGCGATCGGCGTGTTCGGACGCACGGGCCGGGGCGTTGCCGAACTGCTGGAAGTTTCCGATGCCGTGGACGTGACCGTCGGCACCTGCTCCAAGTCGCTGGGCGGGGCGGGGGGCTTCGTCGCCGGCGACCGCGTGCTGATCGACGCCCTGCGCAACACCGCCCGGCCGTTCGTCTACTCGACGGCCCCGCCGGCGGCGGCTGCGGCGGCGGTCGTCGCGGCGGTCGAGATCGTGCGGTCCGAGCCGCAGCGCCGCGGGCGGCTGCTCGCTGCGGCCGCCAGCCTGCGGGCGATGCTCGCCGAGGCCGGCTGGGACGTCAGCCCGTCGGTCAGCCAGATTATCCCGATCGCATGGGGCGGCGCGTCGCGTGCGATGGAAGCCCAGCGCGTGCTGCTGGACCGCGGCGTGCTGGCGGCGGCGATCCGCCCGCCGACGGTCCCGCGCGGCACGTCGCGGCTGCGGCTGTCGGTGATGGACGGCCTGCCTCCCGACGCCCCGACCCGCCTGCTCGATGCTCTGTCCGCCGCCCGCGAGCGGGGGGTGGGCGCAAAGTAGTCGCCGGACGGCGCGCTCCCCTTCGAGTCGCCGTGGCTGAGTCCTCTCCAAGAAATATTCACCGCGGAGGCACAGAGACGCAGAGAAGATGAAACCGAAGTCATGAGGAGTCAGAACGATATCCTCTCTCCTTGACCTCTCTGTGTCTCTGTGGTTGATTTCAACGCTCCGTTGCCGCGGCGCCGCGAACGCGCGTGCTTTCTTCAACTCAATGGTGGTCGGGCTGTGTTGTCGGCGCGGAAGTCAGTCGCTCGCGAATCTGGCGGCTGACAGAGAGCAGGGGGATCGGCTCGAAGGGGCGGGCGATCAGGTCGGCCAACTCGGTGATGGCGATCGGGTTGGCCGGCGCGGGCACGTCGATGGGGATGTCGGTCATGCCGACGTAGGGCAGCCGCTTGGGGACCAGCAACGTGATGGCGGCCGCCCCGCCGACGCCGCCGATGCCGATCAGCCTCAGGCTCACCGGCCCGTCGTCGGCGACGTGCAGGCCTAGCTTCCGCCACGCGACCTGCTCGGGCAGGTCGGCCTTGAGCGGCCCGCCGGTCATCTTCTCATAAAGCCCCGACAGCAGCGAGCGGTCGATGGTCTGGCCCTTGAGGTCGGCCGACGGGGGCGCGGTGATGTCGGCCTCCAGGGCGGTCAGTCGGCCGTCGGTGATCAGGAGCTTAGCCAGTTGCAGGTCGGCCTGCCCGTGGACGAGGCCTCCGCCGGGCCGATCCGGCCACAGCGCCGAGAGCTGGGCCAGGTCGAACGGCCCGCCGCGGCCGGTGACTTTCAGGCTGCGGATGGGGCCGGGCGCCAGGTCGAAGTCGTCCACGTGCAGCGTGACCCGCCCGTCCAGCCGCAGTGGGGCCCTGGCGGCCCTCAGCGCCGCCGGCAGGTCGAGTTCGATCAGATCGCCCGCGAAGTGCAGCCGCGCGACGCAGCCGTCCTCGACGCTCAGCTCGCGGACGTCCAGGTTCAGCGTGCCGGGGATCGGCCCGCCGGGCAGCGGCCGCGTCACCTGCGACAGGTCCACGTCGGTGAGCTGGGCGTCGCGCAGGGTGAACCGCTCGACCTGGCCGGGGCGGCGGGCGACGTATTCCAGTCGGCCGCGAAACCGCCCGCGGTCGACCGGCCCGTCCATCAGCGGATCGAGGCGGAACTGCGCCAGCGGGATTGCCTGCTTGCCGGTGTCCAGGTCGAATCGGCGGACCAGGCCGTTGGCGTGGGCGTCGGCCAGGGAGCGTTCGGTCAGCGGGTCGAACAGGGCGGTGATGTGCACGTCGGCCGGCGTGCCGTTGAGCGTGGTGGCGCTCAGGTCGGCCAGCCCGTCGGGTTCCTCGTCGCCGCCGACGAAGGTGATGGTCCCGCCCGCGCCGCCGAGCAGCAGCTCGAAATCCTCGCGGCCCCAGCGGACGGCGGAACTGAAGATGCGGACTTCGTTCAGCCGCACGCGGCGATAGTCGTGCCGGAGCGAGGCCTCCATCTGGTCAAAGTCGCCCTTGGCCCAGCTTGCCGGCGACAGGTCGAGGCGTCCGCCGTATATCTCCAGGTCGTGCATGCCGGGCTGGTCGCTGCTGACCCAGCGTGCCAGCTTGCAGGAGGCGATGCGGGCATCCAGCCGCGGTTGGCCTGCGGCGTCGGGCAGGAAGATTTCGACGTCAGTGAGCAGCCGCTGGCGGAGGGAAAGGGGCGTGATCTGCCCGACGCGCGTGGGAAGGTGGAAGAAGGCGCTCAGCTCGCGTTCAACGCGGGCGTGGTAGAGGGGCGAGCGGAGGTAGAGGCCCGCGCCGAACACCGCGGCCCAGGGCAGGGGCCCGGCGGCGATCATCAGGGCGATGACCAGTCGGCGGACGGTGCGGCGGGTGGGTCTCATGGCGGGTCAGGATAACGCGCGGGAGAGGGGAGCGGGAATCGCAAATTGAATTGCAGAACTCAAATTGAAGAGACGGAAGGAGAAGGCCTCTCCCGTCCTTCAATCCGAAATCCACAATCTGCAATCTGAAATTCCGGGTTCGCACTACTGCTTGTTGGCGTAGTAGGCCTTGTTGACGGGGATGTACTGCTTCTCTTCCTCGGGCAGCTCTTCCTCGGGCCAGATGGCCGACACGGGGCACTCGTCGACGCACAGCCCACAGTCGATGCAGGTGTCGGGGTCGATGTAGAGCATCTTCTCGGCTTCGAAATCCGGTTCGTCCTTGCGCGGGTGGATGCAGTCCACCGGGCAAACGTCGACACACGCGGTGTCCTTGGTGCCGATGCAGGGCGAGCCGATATAATGCGACATTGCATCCTCCTTGGACCCAGGGGCCAATCACCTCGGCCATCATAGGACGGCATTATTATAGGGGACAAGTGGCGGCCGCAAACAATTTTTGAACGCGGCGCGAGGGAGATCGGCCGGAAGACGGATTTCACGGACTGACGCGAATTTCACGGACGGAGAACGAGTCTGGAATCCCACTTGCCCGACGTCCCTTCCCCAAGTGAAATCCGCGGCTGCCCGTGAAATCCATGTTCTTCTTCGTCGCCGCCCGTCGTGTGCAGGAGCCCGGGCTGGACGGCGAACCCCCGTCTCTTATAATGTGGCGGACCGCAACGAGCGCGGGAGGGACATTGGCCACCAGGAGCAACATTCGCGACAACCTCAAGCGCGTGCGGGAGCGGATGGCGTCGGCCGCGGCCCGCGCCCGCCGCAGCGAGGGCTGCGCCCAGCTCGTCGTCGTGACCAAGGACCAGCCGATCGCCGCGGTCTGCAACGCCATCGACCTGGGCGAAATTGAACTGGGCGAGAGCCGCGTGCAGGACCTCCAGGAGCGCATCGCCTCGGTCGGCGAGTTTCTCGCCCGACGGAGCGAAGGCGTCCACCCCGGCATCCACTGGCACATGATCGGCCACCTCCAGCGCAACAAGGTGAAGACCCTCCTGCCGGTCGTGCACGCGGTCCACTCGGTGGACACGCTGCGGCTGGCCGAGACGATCGACCAGCAGGCGGCCCGGCTGAACCGCGTCGTGCCGGTGCTGATGGAAGTAAACTGCTCTGGCGAGAAGCAGAAGAACGGCGTGCCGGTGGGAGCGGCCGAGTGCCTGGCCGAGCAGATCAGCACGCTGCGCCACGTCGATCTGCTGGGCACGATGACGATGGCGCCGCGGGTGGAGGATGCGGAGGAGGCCCGGCCGACTTTCGTGCGGATGCGGGAGATCTTCGAGGACATCGCCCGGTCCGGCCGCGTCGGGCCGGGCTTCAGGCATTTGTCGATGGGCATGAGCCAGGACTTCGAGGTGGCGATCGAGGAGGGGGCGACGATCGTGCGGGTGGGGTCGGCCATCTTCGCCTGACCCCCCAGGCCCGGGGCGCAAGCGGATGCAATTTGACCTGTTCTTCCTGTGGCGGCGGATCCTCGTGATCGCCTGCACGCTGTACGCCGTCATCCGGCTGGCGCAGTCGGCGATGCTGTGGTACGGCCGCCTGACCGGACCCAGCCGCTACACATCCATGGCCCGGCAGTATCTGCTGGTGCAGTTGCTGCGGATCTCGCCGCGTCGTTTCATCTGGGAAATCATGGACATCGCGCTGCTGGCGGCTCTGGCCGGGACGCTGATCTGGCTGCACCGGCACGTCAGTGCTTGACGCCCTGGTCGGCGATCTTGAGCACGTCGCCGAACTTCCACTGGAGCAGGGCCTTGACGAACAGGTCGGCCGACTCCGGCGTCAGGCCGACCGGCTCGACGTTGGAATAGCCCGTCATCGCCGCGGTCAGGTCGTAGGGCAGGAACAGCACGTCCCAGCGGTCGTTGTCGCGGTGGGCCATCACCTGGAGCGGCCTGAGCAGCTTGGGCAGGTTGTCGACGTGCCGCATCCAGACCTTGCCGCCCTGTCCGACGGACTCGTTCAGGGGCGTCACCGCCGGGACCAGGGGGCACTGTGCCGTCTCCATCAGCCTGGTGAAGCTGTCGGCGAAGGCCTTGCTGCCGCCGGCGGCGTCGGCCAGCAGCAGCCCGCCGCCCTTGAGGTAGGCCTGAAGGTTCTTCTGCTGCTCCTCGGTCAGCACGATCGGGCCCACGCCGGTCAGGTGAACCAGCGGCACATCGGCCGGGTTGACCGCGGCCTTGAAGTCCAGGTCCTTGGTCGCGACACCGGCCAGATGGGCGTTGCGCAATACGATGTCCATCCGCTTCCAGGCCTGCGGCTCGGGGTTCCACTGCCACTTGCTGCCCCAGACGAGTCGGCCGACGGTGATCGTGGCGGCCGGTTTGAAACCTTCGTCGAGGGTCATGTAGCTCTGCCCGCGTCCGCGCAGGCCGGTGCCGCGGTCGGAGACGTACTGCATGAGGTTGGCGGCGAAGTTGAAGTAGGCCTCGCCGCGGACGACGTCATGCCGTTGCCAGGTGCAGCCCAGGTCGCCGGTGCTCAGCAGGGCCATCGTGCGGATGCCGTTGCTCAGGGCGAACATCGCCGGCAGGGGGCGCTGCCCGCGGGCGGCGGCGCCCAGAGGGAACTGGACCGTGTAAATCGGATGGTCCTTGGGCAGTTCGACCATCTCCAACTCGGGAAACAGATCGGTCATCAGCTTGCGGAAGGCGCCGACGAAGGCGGTGTTGTTGTCGGCTGCCTCGCCCAGCAGCAGTCCGCCGCCGAGCGTGTATTCCCTGAGCTTGTCCTTCTGCTCGTCGTTCAACTGGATCGCCTGCCTGCCGCTCATCAGCAGGATCGGGGCGTCCCTCAGTTCCTCGATGGGCCGGTCGATGGGCATCACCTGCCAGTTGAACAGCTTCTCGAATCGCTTACCCATCCATGCGGTCAGGCGGGCCAGGTCGCGCGGGCGGCTGTCCCAGTTGGACAGGTCGCCGTAGGCCAGCTTGTTGAAGACCACCGGCGCCCGGCCGTAGGAGAGGAACAGCAGTGCGTAACAGGTATTCAGGACCTTGTGGGCGACGTTATTGTGTCCCATCGGATCCCAGCTTCCGTTGTCCTTCTGGCTCCAGAGCAGGAATCGGGCGCCCTGGTCGTACCAGTTCTTGCCGCCCAGGTATTTCATGCCGCTGGCCACGCCGACCCGCTCGGTGCCGTACATGGCGTAGTATCGCCACTCGCCCTGCGGGACGGCGGCGAATTGCTTGTTCATCCATTCCCCGCCGCGGCGGATGGCGTGCAGCATCGCCGGGTCGGGCTTCTGGTCGCATCGCTGCGTGTAGAGTTTGTCCCAGACCAGGAACAGACTGGCCATCGCGGCCATGGTCATCGAGTGGGTCGACTTCTGATTGGGGCCGATGCCGTAGCCCCATCCGCCGTCGTCGCACTGGAGCTTGCAGAGCGTTTTGAGGATCGTCTCCCAGTAGCTGTCGGGAATTTCCGCCCCCGCGTCGCTGAGGAACCAGAGCCCCAGGATGCCGTATTGCGTGTTGGAGAGGTCCCGAGGCCCGCTCAGCTTCTTGCGGATGTCCATGTTCGGCGGGCTGTAATAGCCGAACGTGCCGTCGGCGTAGGCGGCGTTGAGCAGCCACTCCCCCTCCTGCTTCATCAGCTCTGTCCGGGCCTTAAAAGGGTCCAGGCTCGACCACAGCGCCGCCCGCAGTCCGCGGGCGTAGGTCTGCGTCGGCTGGATCTGCGCGATGAACTCCATCGCCTTGCGGAACCGCTCCTGCTCCTGGCTCTCGCCGGCCTTGGTCAGCGCCAGCAGCGTCAGCGCCGACCCGCCCGTGAAGCAGCCCGGACCGTTGTAGCCGGTCCAGACCTTCGGGTCGAATTCCTTCTTCCACTGCGCGTAGTTCGTCCCCTCCCAACTGAATTCCTTGGGGTCCTGCTGCGACCAGATGTGCTTGATCGCCTTGGCGATCGCCTCGTCCACCAGCTCGTCGCTGAGCGGCTGATCGGTCCACTTGGCGGGTTTGGCGGGCTTCTTCTGGGCATGGGCGGATGCAGGCGCCGCGACGAGCACTCCAAAGACCAGGAGGACGGCCGCCGCTGCGTGCCATTTCAAACGCATGACGCCTCCGAGATTATTCAGCGCGACTTCGGTCACAGCGGGCGTTTTCAGAATAACCTCGATTCGCCCCCTTGTCCACCGGGCGACCGCGGACGCCTCGGCCTGGCCGGACGCGGCCGGCACTTGGCGGCGGCGGCATTCTGGATTATCATCCCCTGTCTTGCTTAACTGGAGGATCCCATGACCGAGTCCGTTACCGCCGCTCCCGTCGCCGCCCGCCTGCCCGATGCGCTGCTGCCGCCGATCGTCACCGGTGTCGGCCGCCTGCTCGACCTGTGCGGGCCCGACGGCGCTCTGGGCTGCGATAGCGAACGCGATTACATCGCCTGGTGGGACCTGCTGGCGCTGGCGCTGGCCTATACCCGCCCGCTGCCCGACAGCCCCTACCAGGGCGACCCGCGTGTCCGCGGTCTCATCGAGCGGACCGGCCGGGCCATCGTTGAGCACTTCTACGACTCCGACGCAACCAATCGCCGCGGCGGATGGTACGACGGCAACCGCGTCCACGAGTGGCTCATCGAGCACTGGCTGGCCGCCTGGATGCTCCTCCGCGACGCCGGGCATGATGACCTGGCCGCCCCGTGGACCGAGGCGTTGGCCGACTCGGCCTCCGACTTCGCCCGCTATTGCCGGCTGGGTCGGCCGCTGCGGCGGCTCTCCAGCCCCAACCTCAAGATATCGACCAACCACTTCGCCTACTTCGTGGTCAACCTGATCCGCCTCGGCCAGGTCTTCGACCGGCCCGAGCACGTCGCCCTGGGCATGGAGTGCGCCCGCCGCATCGTCGCCAATCAGCACCCCGACGGCTACTGGCCCGAGACGCACGGGCCGACGACCTCCTACAACCACATTACCACTGCCGCCGTCGGGCTCTTCCACCAGTACACCGGCGAGCCGGAGTTCCTCGAGGCCCTCCGCCGCGCGATCAACTTCCACCAGCGCTGGTCCTATCCCTCCGGCGCCTGCATCGAAACCATCGACCAGCGCGTTCGCTATCGCGCCGAGCCTTCGATCTTTTCGCTGTTCGCCCTCAGCCGCGCGCCCGCCGGCCGCGGATTGGCCGAGGCTATTGCCGCCGCCGCGCTGCCCGCGCTGGCCCGCGAATACCGCCCGGGCCAACTCGGTCGCTTGGTCACTGACTACCTCTACTACCAGCCCGGGCCGGTCCAGCAGCCGCTCTGCCGCGCCGACGCCGCACAGTGGCGGCTGACCGACCTGCCCGCCGGCGCCGCCCGCCGCGGCGGGTGGACGGTCGTGCTCTCGGGCATCCCCAGCCGGTCGCGCCCGCACCGCTACACGCTGGACCGCCAGAACCTGCTGTCGGTCTGGCACGACGGCGCGGGCCTGGTCCTCGGCGGCGGCGGCGACCGCGACCGCCCGACGGCCGCGACGTTCCATGGCCGGATCGGCCGCGACCCGCACGCCCTCATTGACGCCCGCACCGCCGACGACGCCTGCCTGCCGGTGGCCTCCGTCGCCCGCATCAACGACCGCGGCGGCTCGCTGGAGCTGGATTACTGGGGCTACGACGCGACGCTCTCCGCCGAGATCGTCGACGCCACCGCCTGCCGCGTCTGGGCCGAGGCCGCGACCCTCCCGGTCAACGACCCGGTCACCTTCAACCCCAACGTGCTGCTGGACGCGGGCCAGCCGCTGACGACCGGCGCGGGCCTGCGCATCAACCTGACCGAGAATCTGCCGCTGGAGTTGAACGGCAAGCAGATCGGCGGCTGGATCGGGCAGGGGCGCTGGCGGATCGAACTGCCGGCCGACGCGTCGCTGCGTTACCCGGTCGTTCCCTACGCCCCCTCGCCGGGCCAGGTCACCGGCGGCGTGGCCGTCGTTTCGATTCCCGTGACCAACCGCCGCGCGGAGTTGACCGTCCGCATGCGGCGACAGTCCTGACCCCAACGGAGCGCGATGGCAGAGAACCTCAGCAGCCTGGAAGTCGGCGATCCGCCGGTGCATCTGCTCGGCTACTCGGTCGCCGGCGAAGAGAGCGTCGTCGGCGTGCCCGAGCTGGACGTGATGTTCGACATCGGCAAGGCCCCGCGGCAACTGCTCAGCCTCAACCACGTCTGCCTGACCCACGGGCACATGGACCACGCCGCCGGGCTGGCCTACTACTTCTGGCAGCGCGATTTCCAGGACAACCCCGGCGGACGCGTCCTGCTGCCGCGCGAACTGCACGCCCCGGTCGAGCGGATGCTCCGCGACTGGGCCGCCGTCGAGGGCCACCTCGCCCCGTTCGAGCTGCTGCCCATGCAGTCCGGCGACCGCTACGAGGTCCGCCGCGACCTGTTCATCCAGGCCTTCGACGTCCCGCACGGCCGCCAGGTCCCGGCGCTGGGCTACCTCGTCTACGAAGTGCGGCGGAAGCTCCGCCCCGAGTTGGCCGGCCTGACCGGGCCGGAGATCGTCGCCCTCAAGAACAAGGGCGCGGAGGTCACCTTCGCGACCGAGGTTCCGCTGGTGGCCTACCTCGGCGACTCGCAGGTCTTCGACCTGACGACGGTTCCGCTGCTGGCCGACGCCCGCGTGCTGATGGCCGAGTGCACCTTCGTCGACGCTGACCACGTCAGCCGGGCCCGCGCCGGTTGCCACGTCCACGTCACCGACCTGCCGCGGCTGCTGGCGACGACGCGAGCCCAGGCCGTCGTGCTCACGCACCTGACCCGCCGCAGCGGGATGCTCACCGCCCGCCGGGCCCTCAAGAAGACGCTTGCCCCTGCCGACCTCGCCCGCGTCCACCTCCTGATGGACCGCAAGCACAAGAGCGAAGACCCGCAGCCGGCGTCCGGCGACGAGTGAGAAGAGGGGAACCGCCAAGCCGCCAAGGGGGGCCCGCCAAGGCCGCCAAGGGGGCTTGGTCTGAGGCCCATAGGCCCGACAGGTCCTCGCGACCTTCGCGAACGTGCCGCGTCCGATCCCTGCCGGCCGTTCCCGGGCCGCTCAACTCCTCCAACGACA
This sequence comes from Phycisphaerae bacterium, assembly GCA_022072085.1. Taxonomy (GTDB): domain Bacteria; phylum Planctomycetota; class Phycisphaerae; order JAJVII01; family JAJVII01; genus JAJVII01. Next base: position 43,257 of record JAJVII010000040.1, on the reverse strand, counting down.
CAGGGTCGCGTGAACCTTCCCTGTCAATCACGCGTCAGGAATGTGGCGCCGCTGCTTTCGCTGCTGCCGCCCGCACCATGAACGCCCTTATTGCTGCAGCGATCGTGTAGACGATGACAAGAAGAAACAGGCCGGCCAGGCAAACCACCATGCCGCCCAGGCCGCCTATGAAGTCGTCGATGTTGTAATCGGAACAATGCGGACGCAGCACAACCCGCACCGGCTGGCCGGCCAACCTCGATGCCGGTTCAATCACCGTGACCGTGACACGATAGGTTCCATCCGGCAGTGTCCCGGCGGGGATGTCAGGATCCTTGTTCCATCCTCCGCCTTGTCCGGGGATGAGCCGCCAGCCATCCAGCCAGTAGTATGCTCTCCATCGGGCACGCGCCTGATCGGCCGCCCAGACCGGTCGCTCGGCAGGCCTGGACAGTTCGATCTTCATCTGGAGGCCCTCCAGGAGCCGGTCCTTCTCCTGCCAGTCCATCGCCCGGAACGCCTCGTTGTCCGGCATCTCCAGCATGACCTCGGTACCCAGCCGGTACTCGCGGGAGAACTCCAGGTCGCCCGCGGTCACGCCGGGCCTGGACAGGTCCACTATTGGCCCGTTGAATCGCGCCGTAAGCATCTCGTTGAAGTACGCAATGCCTCTGCGGTAATCCTTGTAGTAGTGCACCCCTGCCGCCACCAGCCCCGCCGCCGCCAGCAGCGCGACGGCCTGCCAGATGCGATAACGATAGCCTGTCCCCGCCATCTCACATCCTCCCCAGGCCCAGGCCGGCGTCGATCGGGCGGGCGGGCCGCGAGGGCTGCTGAGCGAGATGCGTGGCCAGGGCCCAGGCCAACTCCGCCGTCGCGCCCAGCGCGGCCCCGAGATACCAGCCGAACCGCGGATGGCCCGCCCGGTTTCGGATTCGCCGCGGGATCATGATCGCCAGCCACGCGACCAGCGCCGCGCCGGCCGGTATCGCCGCCGTCCACGTCAATCCGCCTTCGGGGGTGTATGAATAGGCCAGGCAAATGAGGCCGTAGCAGTCCACCAATGCCGCAATCATCACGAACGCGGCGACAAGAAATCCAGCCAAGGCAGACATGACGAGTCCCCACTAGTTGAGTGCATCATACCAGAACCCATGCGGCGGCGACAGGTCTGGTAAGGGGCTGGCCGGGTCTCAGCCGTCGATCGGCCGGACGAGCAGGCCGACGGGGGTGGCTGGGGACGCAGCCGACAGGTCCAGGCGGATCAGCTCGACCAGCGCGACTGGGATCGACGCGGCGGCCAGCCGGCGCAGGGCCGGCGTGGGGGACTCGCAGGCGAGCGTGAGCGTCGCCGCCGGCTCGGGCGGGAACTGGGCCAGGGCGTAGGCGTTCCGCAGCAGCGGCCAATGGGCGTCGGCCCACGCCCGGGCCTCCAGCAGCGAGAGCAACGCCTCGCTCTGATCGGCTGCCGACGCGCCGGCGGCGCGGACCAGCAGCAGTTGCCGGTCGCGATGGGCCAACAGGATCGCAGCGTCGGCCGGCGGACGGAAGTCCAGCGGCGTCGCCCCGGGCGCGATCTGCCCCAGGCAGCGGGCGATGAGGTCGGCCAACCCGGCGGCATCCGCGGGCCAGGCCGCCAGCGGCGTCACCCGCGCCCCGACACCCTCACCCGGCTTCGCAGGGCTTCGCCGTGGCGAGCCCGGCCCCGCCTTCGCTGACGCTGCGGCGGGTCCACCCTCTCCCTCGGACGAGGGAGAGGGATCGATGGCGCGTCCCTCGCCAGTTAGCTCGACGACCGCCGTCGGCGTCTCCTCTTCCCCCTCTCCCTCCCAGGGAGAGGGTTGGGGTGAGGGTTCTTTGCTTTCGGCGTCAGTCGTTGCGTTCCCCGTCACCGACGCCAACTTCAACTCGTCGGCGTCCAGCGTGCCGGCCGCCGGGACCGAGGCCAGTGCCGGCCCGCGGCAGGCGAGCGGCCGGGTGTGGTCGGCCAGCCACGCGGTCAGCTCGACGCGGTTCTCCTGCCCGCCGACGCGCGGCCGCTGGCCCAGCATCTCGGCGTGGAAGGCGGGCGCGGCGTCGTCGGCCTGGCCGAAGTTGACGAGACGGCGGCCGAGGAACTCTTCCGCGGCGGCGGCCAGCCGGGCAAAGTCGTCCACCGGCGCGGCGTCGGCCGACTCGGCGTCGTCGGTCTGGGCGAGGGGGACAGCGAAGTAGACGCCGATCTCGCCGGCGCCGGCCTGGTCGAGTTGCTTGATGGTGCGATAGGCGGCGACGCGGCCGGCCGATCCCGCGGACGCGAGCACGACGGCCGTCGGCGCGGCGCCCTCGTCGGGCGTGAGCCGGAACTGGTCGCCGGTGGTGTCCAGCACGAGCAGCAGGCCCGGCCGGTCGGCTGCCAGCAGCGGGGAAAGCAGTCCGTTCCACTCGTCGCGGCTGGCGACGCGTCGCTGCGGCGAAACGCGGCGCGGCGCCGGGGCGGCAGCCGTGATCCGTCGAAGCGTCGCCCCCAGCGGATCGAGCATGAGCAACGCCACTCCGGGCGCGGCGGCCTGGCCGACAGATTCGGGTTCGAGCCGCCGGGCCAGCGCCAGCGCAGCCGCCTCGGCGTCGATGTCGGGGTCTGCGGGGGCGAGGTAGCAGACGGCGATCGGCTCAGCCGGCTTGGGCGCGGCGTCGGCGGCGAGGTCGGCGGCGTCATCGTCGGCGACGCGGCGGACGGCGGCCAGCAGATCGCGGCCGCGGCGGCTGAGCGGCGCCGGCGAAGCGTGCGGATGCGAGGGCAGATCGGGAAAGCTCATAGCCGTCTATCGCTGCGATGCCGGGTTGAAGCCACAGATGGACACAGATGTATACGGATGATTGAGGAACGCGCCGGCCCGGGGCGATCTGCGAGGCAGTCGGGACCGGCCGAGCGATCGGGATATCCGTGGGCATCCGTGTACATCCGTGGCCAGTTCCTTCTTCGCGGGACCGACGCGTGTTGCAGCGTCTGAGCCGGGGGTCATCGGACCTCAAACACGGAATTCAGTTCGCCGAAGGGGTTGCCTTCGCGGCGGTCGTTGTGGGGGTCGTGCATCCATTGGCCGTCCACGACGAGGCGGTAGCGATACGTCCCCGGGGCCAGCAGCGTCGCGCCGGCCCATCGCCCGCTGCCGTCGCGGTCCAGGGGCATGGCGTGGGGCGACCAGTTGTTGAAGTCGCCGGCGACGAAGACCGACTCGGCCTCGGGGGCGCGGACGGCGAAGACCGTGCCGGTGGGCATCTGGCGCACGCCGTAGAACTCCTCCAGCTTCTGCTCCAGCGTCATGCCCTCGATCGCCCGCAGCGGGTCGCCGCCGATGCGGTCGGCCACCGAGCCGCTGACCAGCCGGGCGCTGTCGGCGAGCAATTGCTCGGCCTGCCGGCTGATCGAGTTGGCCTGCTCCAGCAGCGTGTCGTCGGCCAACAGGGGCTCGACGGCGGCCGGGGTTTCGGCGATCTCGCGGGCCAGGGCGGTGAAGTCGTGGTAGCCGATGCTCGTGCGGTCGAACTCGGTGATCGGCTGGCCGACCGCGGCGGCGCTCTTGAGCTTGGTGTTCAGGTTGATCGCGCTGTGGGTGATCAGGTCGCCGAAGTGCTCGCGGAGCTGGTTGTTGATCTTGCGGGCGGCCTTGGTGCGGATGTCGTAGAGGTTGCAGACCAGCCGCACGCCCAGCCGTCGGCCGGTGAGCACCTGGAGGCTCTCGATGACCTCGAGCTGCCGGCCCAGCCCGTGCAGGGCGAAGTATCCGGCCTCGACGGGGATGAGCACCTCGTCGGCGGCGCACAGCGCATTGAAGGTCAGCAGCGACAGGCTCGGCGGGCAGTCGATGATGACGAAGTCGTAGCGCCCCTGGGCGGCGGTTAGGGCCTCGGCCAGCAGTTTCTCGCGGCCGGCGCGGGCGGCCATGGCCGTCTCGAACTTGGCCAACTCCAGGTTCGACGGCGCCAGGTCGAGGTTGGCGGCGATCTGCCAGACGACTTCGTGCAGGGGGATCGTGTCGCCATCCGGCGGGCAGAGCAGGTGATAGACCGAGTGGCGGACCTCGGCTTCGGGAACGCCCAGCCCCACGGCGCAGTGGCCCTGGGGGTCGGCGTCGACTAGTAGTGTCCGGTGGCCCTGGTTGGCCAGGCAGGCCGCCAGGTTGATGCTGACGGTCGTCTTGCCGCAACCGCCCTTCTGATTGGCCACTGCAATCGTGCGCATAACCTCCTCCTTGAGAGATGCGATGCTCAGGCCGGCGCTGGAACGGCAACTTCAGTTTGTGCCGCGGGCTCATCCCCGCCCGCGCCGGCCCGGATCCTCCGAAACCGGCCTCGCACAACCGCCCTGCACGCCGACGATGATACTTCTTTATCGGACGCGGTAGCAAGCGGTAATCACAAATTTCAATACTGGGAAGGTCGATTTGGGGGCGATCGGGCGTCGGGGATCGGGGGTCGGTCTGACTGGCCCCTGGCCCCCGATCCTTGACCCCTGATCACGGCCGGTCGGGGGCCGTGGTGGGGTTGTCTTGAGGCTGGGCGCCGTCCTCCGGCGGGGCCTCGATCAGGACGCCCTCGCTGCCGGGCTGGGGCTGGACAACGCCGCCGGCTGGGAGGATCGGCTGGGCCGTCACCCGCGGGGCCTGGAGCACCGGCTCGCCGGGCTGGCCGACTGCGTCGATCTGGTCGCTGACGGTGTCGTCGTCGTGGACCGCGACGAAGCGGGTCGCCTCGCCGGGCGTCGGGTCGCTGGGGTAGACCATCCGCTGCTCGTCGCCGGTGCGGTTGTCGGGCGAGTTCCAATCCCACATGCAGCCGGTGGCAACCGGAAGCAGGGCGGACAGCAGGATGACCAGTGCGGTTCGGACCATAGTGCAACAGTCCAGCATAGAGGCCGCGGGCGATTTCGACAAGGGGCAACGGCTGCGGGAAGAGAAGAGGAACACGGATTGCACGGATTGACACGGATTACACGGAGGGCAAACAGGACATAGGAAAGGAGATTCTCGGCATCCGTGAATGCGGCTGACCCCGGTTTCCGTCGAGTCTCCCTCCGTGCAATCCGTCTTGCCCGTGCAATCCGTGTTCCTCCGGGTGTCGCGGGTTCTGCTATGATGCCCGCATGAGCGCGACGCACGAACATCCAGCCGCCTGGGACGAGCCGCGCCTGCTGGCCGAGTGCGACGTGCGGCGGACCCGCGCGTCCGGCCCGGGCGGGCAGCACCGCAACAAGGTCGAGACGGCCGTCACCGTCACGCATCGGCCGACCGGGCTGGCGGCCCAGGCCTCCGAGCGGCGCAGCCAGCACGAGAACCGCACGCGGGCCCTGTGGCGGCTGCGGGTGAGGCTGGCGATCGAGCATCGCCGTCCGATCGGCCTGTCGTTCGGGTCCAGCGATCTGTGGCGGTCGCGCTGCGTCGGCGGGCGGATCGTCTGCAACCCGTCCCACGCGGACTTCCCGGCGCTGTTGGCTGAGGCGATGGACGTGCTGGCCGAACGCGCGATGGACCCGCGGGCGACAGCCGACGCCCTGGGCTGCACGCCGACGCAACTGGTGAAGTTCCTGGCGGCTGAGCCCGCCGCGCTGGCCAAGGTGAACGCCGCCCGCCAATCCGCCGGCCTGCACGCGTTGAGGTGAGGGGGCAGGGGGCAGTGGTCTGTGGTCCGTGGCTAGTGGTTCGTTGCTAGGGGCTGGTAGCCGGGGGCAGGGGCAGTCAGGCCGACTCCTATCTCCTATCTTCTGACTCCTGATCCCCGTCCCTTCAGCGCCTCAGCGCCTCAGCGGCGAGACCTCTGATGTCCGTGTCCGTCTGCTGCTTGGACGGGTCTTGCTTCGCTACTCCGGGAAATCAAACCGGCAGCCGACGTGGTAGACGTTGTCGGGGCTCATCCGGCAGTGGGCGACCATGGCCAGCAGGTTCTTGCCGGTCGTGCCGCCGCGGTCGGGCAGGAAGATCGAGACCACCTGGCCGATGCCGATCGGCCGGGCGTGGGCGAAACGCAGCCCGCCGCGCGACAGCTCGACGGTGCTGGCCCAGAAGCTGATACGCTGCTCCGCGTTCTCGGGGTTGACGATGCGGACGCGGCAGTCGCGGACGAAGGGGAACCGTTCGAAGTTCCGCCGCTCGTCCTTGCGGATGTAGATGCTGGTCCGCCGCGTCTGCACCGCCGGCGCCAGCGGCGGCAGCGGCAGGTAGCCCTCCAGCGGGATTGGCGACTGCGGCGTGGCCGCGAGGATTCGGCTGACCGTCTCGCTGTCCATCCTCACCTGCTGCGGCGCGGGGGCCTTGTCCCCGTCGGCTTCGGGCTGCGGCGCGGGTTCGAGAATCTCGTTCTGCCAGACCACGCACATCATCGGGTCGAATCGCTCGCCGGCTTCGGCGTTGATCAGCCAGACCGCCCGCTGCGGCGTCAGGCCGTCGCGGAAAGGCCGGCTGTTCACGAGCTGGTCGTACGTGTCCACGATTGCGCACAGCCGGGCCCAGGGGTGAATCGAATCGCCCGAGAGGCCCTGCGGATAGCCCTTGCCGTTGTGCTGCTCGTGGTGCTGGTCGGGCACGGCCACCACCGCGGCGTCGAACCGCCCCTGGTTGGCCAGCCACTCGCGGCCGCGGGCCGGGTGGTCGTGCAGGAGCTGCCACTCGGCCTCGCTGAGTCGGCCTTCCTTGATCTGGAGCGACGCGGGCACGCCGGCCATGCCGATGTCGTGCAGCCAGCAGGCCAGCGCGATCCGGTCCCAGCTCTTGGAGTCCAGCCCCAGCGCCCGGGCCAGCCGCAGGCCGCCGATCGCGACGCTGACCATGTGCTGGGCCGCCGACCAGTCGTTGTCCGCGCTGCCGGCCAGCGTGCGAAGCTGATCCAGCCGCCCGGTGGCCAATTCAGCCAGCAGCTTGCAGACGGCCACGACGCGGTCGAGCGTCCCGCCGGCCTGGGCCTGCTCGGACGACTCCAGCAGCTCGTCAGCCAACTGCGTCAGCAGCTCGAAGGCCAGGCGGAACCGGTGCGGGCCGATCTGTTCGTCAGCCAGCAGGGCCGGGATGCCCGACTCGGCGCGGAGGCGGTATTTCGGATAGTCGGCGTCGGTGACGTAGGCGTAGCCCGGGTTGGCCGACTCGGCTGCCGCGAGTTTGGCGGCGTCGGGCGGCTGGCCGGCGGGCAGGCAGGGGGCGATTTCGCCCTGCGGGTTCTTGATCGACACGCAGAAATCCAGCGGGGCCTGGCCGCCAATGACCGCCGCTGGCACGGCGATGTAGCCCGGGAACGCCGGCGGAAGCTCGAAGCTCCCGGTGCCGCTCCCAGCCGCCGCCGAACCGGTGGCCTGCGGATTCCTGTTGGATCGTGGCGTATCCATAGTCATGCAGCAGCATCATCGGCGCTGCGGGCGAGCGGGTTTAGAAGTACCTGGGGGATAGAGGCCAGGGGTCAGGGGTTAGAGGTTAGAGGGGCAGCGAGAAGAAGAGTCCGCGGCCTCTGCTTTTCCTGACCCCTGTCCCCTAGCCTCCAGCCCCCCTCGTCCGCGTCCCACTCAGCGCCTCCGCGGCGAGACTTCGGGCCATCTGTGCCCATCTGTGGCCCAGACGCGATCCGCAGCCGGGGTCAGTGCGGGGCGGGAGGGGCTGCGCGGAAGTCTTCGTCGTCCAGAACGACGCTCTGGGGGCGGGCGGTCGGGGCGAAGCGGGGGGTGGCGGTTCGGCCGTCGGCCAGGCGGACCAGCAGGCGGCATTCGACGTCGGACGGAACAGCCCAGTGCATCGACAGCGGCTCGGCCCGCGACCCCAGGAGGCGGCCTTGCGTGTCGGCCAGCCGGGCGGTGGCGCCCGTCGCGCCGCGGGCGACGGCCAGCCGAACGGACAGCGCCGCGCGCCCGTCGGCCTGCGGCAGGCTGCTGATCGCGACGACGACGCGGTCGGCCAGGTCGATCGCCAGGTCCAGCCGACCGTCGCCGTCGAGGTCGGCCAGGACGGCCGCGCGGACGGCGGCGTCAGCCGGCGAGAGCTTCGCGACGCCGGTCGCCTCGGTCGCGTCGCGGAAGCCGCCCTTGCCGTCGCCGAGGTAGAGCCGTCCGCCGCCGCGGGTGTGGCAGACGAACAGGTCGAGGTTGCCGTCGCCGTCCACGTCGCCCCAGGCGGCGGCGACGCTGGGGGCGTCGGCCTTGGCCAGGTCGCCCGCGGCGGCGCTGACGTCGGTGAACGAGCCGTCGCCGTTGTTGCGGTAGAGCCGGGCCTTGCCGGGCGCGGGGACGAACAGGTCGGCGTCGCCGTCGTTGTCGTAGTCGGCCCAGGCGAGACGGCGGGGCCAGTCGCCGCCGCCGGGCAGGTCGATGCCGCACTTGGGCGACAGGCCGAACGTGCCATCGCCCCGGTTGTGATAGAGCCGCCCCGACCCGAGGTTGTAGAACAGGTCGGTCCGCCCGTCGTTGTCCGCGTCGACCAGGCTGACGATGCGGGCGTCGTCCTTGCCGCCGGCGTCGCCGGGGCCCTTGTCGGCCAGGCCGGCCTTGTCTGTGATCTCGGCGAACCGCTGCGGGCCGGCGCCGGCGTTGCGGAACAGTCGAAGCGACGCGGCATCGGCCAGCAGGGCGTCGGGCAGGCCGTCGTTGTCGGCGTCGATCCACGCGACGCTGCGCAGGTCCGCGGCCGCCGGCAGCAGGGCAGCCGCGGCGAAGCCGTCCTCCGACTGCGTCCACAGCGCCCCGGCGGCGTCGGTGGTCAGCAGGTCGAGTCGGCCGTCGGCGTCGAGGTCGGCCAGGTCGGCTGACCGCGAGCGGGTCTGCGGCGCGTGCGGCGGCTTGATGACAGAGCAGGCCCATGCGTGGCCGCGCTGTTCCAGCCGCAGCAGCAGGTCGCCGCCGGGCCGGGCGGCGAACAACTCGGGTCGGCCGTCGCCGTCGATGTCGCGGCCGGCCAATTGGCCCGGGCCGTCGGCGGCGGGGCAGGGCAGCGACGCGACCAGGGCGAACGTGTTGGAGGGCGGGGCGTCGTCGGCGGCGGGGTCGGCCTTGAGGTCAAGCGACGGGGCCTTGGCGTCGGTCGGCGGGGCCTCGGCCCGGCCGGCGATGACGGCGTCGGTCAGCTTGACCAACTCGGCGGCGGGCCCGCGATAGGTGCGGGTCATGTGCAGTTCGACGACGGTGAACTGCCACCAGGCGTTCTGCTGCGGGCCGGGCTGATCGGCGGGCAGGAAGAGCTGGAACCACGCCCCGCCGGCGTAGGCGAGGGCGGCCACGCCGTTGCCGTCACGGCGGCAGAAGAGCAGGACCGGGTTCTTCTCCTTCAGCCGCCGCAACAGGCAGGCGCGGTGGTCCTCGGCGGCGTCGCGGAGGGAGACCTTGACGCGGTCGAATTCCTTGCGGCCCTTGGCGGCGCGCTCGACGTCGATCACCGCGATCTGCCGCTCGGCGTCGACCAGCGCGAGTCGGCCGACCAGCACGTGCGTCGAGTCGTTGAGCACGTCGTGCAGCGAGTAGAGCCGCTCGATCAGCGCAGCCGCGGGGTCGGCCAGCCAGGCCGTCGCGAGCAATGCCGTCAGCAGGCAGCAGCGCCTCATGTCCGCTCCGCGGTCACCGCGTGTTGAAGGTCGTGAACTCTTCGCCGACGGGCTCGTCGGTCAGTTCCACCTTGTCCACCCGCGCCGGCGACGGGCCGACGCGGACTTTCTCGACCAGTTTGCCGACCGCGTCGGGCGTACCCTGCATCACCGCTTCGACGCGCCCGTCGTCGAGGTTGCGCACCCAGCCGACGACGCCCAGGATGCGGGCCTGCTGCATCGTGAAGACGCGGAAGCCCACGCCCTGCACGCGCCCGCTGACGAAGGCGTGGCGGCGGACGATCGGCGTGGCGGCCGGGGCAGCGGGGGTAACCGGCGCGGCGGCCGGCGGCTGGGGCGCGGGCGTCGCCCGTTGCGTGCAGCCGCCGAGCAGGAACACGCCGAGACACGCCGCGGCCAGCAACGTGCGGCCTGAGACTTTCATGGCAACTCTCCGGTCGGCCGACCAGGCGGCGGCCGAGACAGGAACCGACGCGACACGAAGAGATTATACCCGCCCCTGCCGCGGCGTGCGACAGGCGGAAAAGCGGCCCTGTCGGCCAACGCACAGCCATTGCGTGTGTCTAAAGATGCGCTACAATGGCGTTGTACTCTGACGCTGCGCGAGACCCCGGGCGACGCGGCTCCGGGCGCGGGAAACCTTTGGCGGCGACTCGGGTTTATCCACCCGTCGTCGGCCGACCGGCACACCCCGTCCGCCCGTCGCCCAATGCGAGGAGCCCATGCACCCCATCACATTCCAGAGCGTGTCGACCCCGCGCGGACGCCGAACGAGGCCCATGCGGCCGGCGATCGCGGCATGCGCGATCCTGTGCGTGGCTGCCTGCGCGGCGGCAGCCGCCCCGGCGCCCGCTGACAAGGAGACGCTGGCTGACAAGGCCGCGAAAGTCTTCAAGGACGCCCTCAGCCAGATGCACGTGCGGCAGTGGCAGCAGGCCAACGACCTGTTTGACCAGATGATCGCCCGCTACGGCACCAACGAGAACATCCCCGACGCCCGGCTCTACAAGGCCGTCTGCCTGCGGGCCCAGAACCTCGACGACGATGCGAACAAACTGCTGGAGGACATCTCCCGCCTTTATGCCGGCACCGAGGCCGAGATGCTCGCCGACATCGGACGCATGAGCTTCTACGTTTCCAAGAAGGACGCCGACAACTTCCTGACGGTGGTCAAGGAGATGACCGGCCCGACCGGCGCCAAGGCGCTGGACCACTTCATGCTCGACCCGCGCAGCTATTACTACCGCGAGAACCTTGCGGGCCCGTTCCAGTATTACGCCCGCGATACGCTGGACCTGTTCCAGAACCTGGCCAAGGCGAATAAGGATACCGCCGAGCAGATCGTGACGCTGCTGGCCGCGACGTTCAAGAAGGGCCCGGGCTACCTGCCGGCCCAGTGGCACTGGGGGCACTGCGAACTGCTCTACCGCGCCGGCCGAGACGACGAAGCCGACAAGGCCTTCGCCGCGTACGACAAGTACTGGGGCGACGACCTGGACTGCTGCCGGTTGTGGTGGAGCAAGTCGCAGTATCTGGAGGAACTCAAGCAGGCCGACAAGGCCCAGGAAATCTACGCGACGATCATGAAGCGGTGGGAGGGCACCACCGACAACGGCGCCGGCGAGGCCGGCTACCGCGTCGCGACCTTCCTGGCCGCCAAGCCCGACGGCGCCAAGGATCTGGTCGCGATGGCCGACCCGTTCGTGAAGCGATACGCCAGCACGCAGTGGGGCACGTCGGTGCGCGGGCTGCTGATCAAGCGGGCGATGGAGCTGGCCCCCAAGGACGCCGAGATGTGCAAGCGGGCCTTCGAAATGCTCGACGAGGACGCCAGGGACTGCACTCCGCCGGAGAAGGCGGCCAAGCTGGAGCAGATGATCGAGCTGGCGATGACCGTCAACCAGCCGGACCGCGCGGTAGCGCTGTTCAACGGCCTGCTGGACCCGGCGATGTGGAGCACGGACATCTACAACGACGCCCGCAAACTGGCCGCCAAATACGGCGTGCTCAAGCCCGGGCTGGACCTCGCGGTGAAGCGCTACATGATCCCCGCGCCCGATCCCAACGGCGAGGCCGCCAAGCTGGCCGCCCGGCTGGACGGACGCATCAAGGACGGACAGATGCGCTTCGCCGAGGAGGACGCCACCGAGATGTTCACCAAGCACACCGAGGCGGCCGAGACCATCGAGGCCGTCGCCCGGATGTGCGAGTATTACTTCTCGCAGGTGATGCCCAAGGAGCGCGACGCCTGGATGGACCGCATGATCGCGACCTACAACAGCCATCCGCGCACCGAGGACGTCATCGACAAGCGTTGCACCGCCGACAACGCCGAGGCCAACTACGACAAGCTGGCTACCGATACGGACCTGGCCCTGCGGCGGTTCTCCTCCTCGCACCTGCGCCGCCGCTGGGTGGACCTGCGGGTCAAGGCCTTCGAGGCGGCCAAGGACGCCCAGGGCAAGTACGACCTCATGCTGGCTGAGTTGGGACCGGCCGCCCGGCGCGGACACCTCTACAGCCTGCAACTGATCATGCAGGCCCTGCCGGCCAAGGAGGGCGAGGACCGCTACGTGACGCTGGGCAAGGGCTGGATGAACTGGGCCGACCTGGCCGGCGACACGCACCTGGGTCTCTACTGCCTGGCCCAGGCCCGGGCCTGCTTCGAGAACGCCCGCGACTGGGACCAGGCCCAGGCCGTCAGCAAGCGGTTGCGCGAGCAGAAGATCAACCCCAGCCTCGCCCAGGCCTACCAGTTCGACGACATCTACCTCTTCCTCCAGTCCAAAGAGAACGACAAGGCCGTCGCCGCCGCCGGCCGGCTCACCGGCGAGCCGCGCCCGCGCTGGTCGGGCTACCGCGAGCGGGGCTTCCTGCCGCAACTGGGCTCGGCGTTCGGCGAGTTGAAGAAGGTCTCGCAGGGCAAGGCCCTGGGCGATCGTCTGCTGGCGATGTACGACTGGCACTGGGATCTGGACGCCGCCGACTCGATGCTGGCCAGCATGTTCGCCACCGCCGACGGGCCCAGCAAGCCGACCTCCCGCGCCGTGCCCTATCTCATGGACATCGTCAAGCGGACCAACCCGCCCGACCTGGCCTATCGCACCCTGCTCGCCGCCGCCTACCATGCCGGCGCCGACGACAAGTACGACGACACGTTGAACGAGTACCTCCGGCTGATCCCGCGGGCGCACTTCCTGCGTCCGGATCTGCTCCAGCGGCTGGGCGAGCACTACCTGGCCCGGCGGGACCGACGGGCGCTGACCATGCAGACGACGCTGAACGGAGCCTACCCGGCCTCCAAGCCGCGCGACCTGTTGAACGACCGCATCGAGAAGGCACGCGAAAGGGCACGGAAGCAATGACCGCAGCACGAGCCGGCAGAGCGGCGATCCTGACGGCGGTCCTGGCGGCTGCCCTGGCGGCCTGGCCGGCGCGCCTCACCGCCCAGCGGACACCGCCCAAGGGCCAGATGCGCGACGTCATGGACGAGGACGTCGACCGCGCCATCGAACGCGACGTCCGCTGGCTCTATGGCCGCCAACTGGCCAACGGGCAGTGGCCCAACTACACGCAGCTCCCCGCCGGCGGCACGACGGCCCTGGCCCTGTTCGCCCTGATGGAGGCCGGCGAGCAGCCCGGACGCGACGAGATTCGCAAGGGACTGGACGCCGTCTGCGCCGTCGCCAACGCCAACTGCTACGTCCGCTCGCTGCGGATCATGGCCATTGCCGAAATGGGCGGACGCGACATGCCCGAGCAGTACCGCAAGGTCTTCCTGGACGACCTGCGCTGGCTGGGCAGGAACTCCAAGGCCAACGGCGCCTGGACCTACACCGGCGCCGACCGGAGCGGCGACAACTCCTGCTCGCAGTTCGCCCTGCTGGCGCTGCACGAGGCGGCGCGGGCGGCCGAGGAAATCCCCCAGGACCTCCTGCTGTCGATCCAGCGGCAGTGGATCGCCCGCCAGAAGCCAGACGGCGGGTGGACCTACTCCGGCCAGCCGGGCAACCTCGGCGAAAGCACCATGCCGATGACCGCGGCCGGCGTGGCCAGCCTCTACCTCATCCAGGACGCCATCGTCGGGATGAACTGCGACGCCCCCTTCGCCGCCCAGAAGCAGGTCGACGCCGGCTTGAAGTATCTCACCGACGGGCTCAAGCCGAACTACATCGACAACGAGTACCTCGCGTTCTGCATCCAGCGCGTCGGCATGGCCAGCGGGCGGAAGTTCCTCGGCGACAAGGACTGGTTCGCGATGGGGGCCGGGGAACTGGTCAAACCCAGCCCGGCGGGGCCCAGCTTCCGAGGGCAGTGGGGCCCGGACGTGCGGGCGTCGCTCGAACTGATCTTCCTGGCCCGCGGACGCATCCCGCTGGTGTTCAACAAGGTCATCCACGGTGAGCCGGCCGAGTGGGACGCCCGCCCGCGCGAGGTCGCCCGCTTCGCCGAGTACATGCGCCGCACCACCGAGGAGCGGATGCGCTGGCAGGTGGTTGACATCAACGACGACCTCCGCCTGCTGCTGGACGCCCCGATCCTGCTGATCTCCGGGCGCAAGCCGCTCGAGCTCACCGACGCCCAGTGGGACAAGCTGCGCGAATACTCCCTGCGCGGCGGGACGCTGCTGTTCATGCCCGTCGGCGTGGACCCGCCGTTCCTGGCCGACGTCAAGACGAAGCTGGCTGGCCTCTACGCCGCGCAGAAGAAGGACGCCCCCGGCTGCTTCGAGCTGGCCCAACTCCCGGCGGACCATCCGATCTACACCGCCTACGCCAAGATCGCCGACGGGCCCAGGAACGAGCCCTTCTGGGGCGTCTCCGACGGCACGCGGATGGTTGCGCTGGTCAGCGGCGCTGACCTCGGCTGCACCTGGCAGCGCTACGCCATCGTGCAAAGCCCCGACCACTTCGGCGTCGGCGTGAACCTGTTCCGCTACACCACCGGCTCCAACACGCTGGCGACGCACATGAGGCCGGTATTCCCCGGCGGCGACCGCGACGCTCGCGAAACCTGCAAGGTCGCCTGGATCAAGCACGAGGGCAACTGGCACACCCAGCCCTACGCGCTGGACTACCTCGACCAGAAGCTTCGCGCCGAGAACTACGTTGCCCTCGATGTCACGACCGGCGTCGAGATCGGCAAGGACACGCTGGCGCCCTACCGCCTGCTCTGGTTCACCGGCGTGGGCGACTTCAAGCTCACCGATGCCCAGGCGGCGGCGCTGCGGGCCTACCTCGACGGCGGCGGCACGATCTATCTCGACGCCATCGGCGGGGCGGAGGCCTTCAGCGCGGCGGCTGAGCGGCTGATCCGCCAGGTCGGCTACGGCGGGGGCGCGGTCGCGACCGGCCTGTCCAGCGAGTCGATGCTCATGACCGGCAAGTACGCCGACCGCTACCGCGGCCTGCCGCTGGTCAAGCTGCGGCGGGCCCAGCAGTGGCGGCTGGACGAGCCGATCGTCGGCGGGCCCCTGACGGCGTACGTCGAGAGCGACTGGCCGCGGATCCTGCTGTCGCGCTACGGCGTGCACGACAGTCTGGACGGCCACATGGCCTGGGGGGCGCGGACTTACCTGACGCCGTCGGCGGCCCAGGTGGCCGCCAACGTGGTGCTCTACGCGATGATGGACAAGCCCAAACCCGTCCCGCCGACCACGCAGCCGGAAGAGGGCCCCGCGACGCAGCCGGACGACGGCGGCATCATCATCCCCGGTGGCCCGGCGTCAACCCCGCCCGACGGCGGCGGCATCATCATCCCCTGAGACGACCCGGTCCCGCTGTCGCTCGGAAGAGATCGCCGCTGAGTCGCGGAGGCGCTGAGGCAAGAGCCGACAGCCTGTACGCGGTTGCGGGGTATCCTCTCCCGGGGCGACCCCGCGCCGGAATAGCAGAGGACCTGCGAAGCGTCGACGCAGGCGGATACAGGCCGACGCAGGCGAATGCAGAGTCCTATCTTCCCGGTGCGATGTCGGGTGAAGTCGTGTGCATCTCAAGCAATCGGGCGCGGCGTTCAGCATTCTCGCGGCGATCTTCCGGAGAATTCGAGGGGGGCACGCGCGGAGATACTGGACTTGCGGTAAGAAGATAGGACTTTCGCCCCCTGCGCCGACGGAGAAGGTTTTCAAAATTCAGAATGTTCCACGTGGAACATTCTGCGCGCAGTCGGGCGGCCGAGTGTTCCACGTGGAACATCGGCGCGCGGGCGGCGGTGCAGGGAGGCGCGTCGGCGCAGAAGAAGGGCCCGGCTCACGTGAGCCGGGCCCGGTGTCTGTGTCGCGGACGGCCTTCTTACTTTCAGTTGCCGGCCGGCGGCTTGACGCTGACCATGTCCAGAAGCAGCCCCTCGTCGGTGTCCACGAGGTAGCCGACCGAGGCGCCGAAGTATTTCTTGACGGCGCCGAAGTCGGGCAGAGCGTTGAAGTCCGCGTACTTCTGAATCTCCTTGACGACCTGGACCATCGGGTTGAAACCGGACGGGCCGTCGTCGCCGCCCTCGCCGCCCTCGCCGCCCTGGGCGGCCTTCTTGGCCAACTGCTTAAGCTGAACCCACGAGCGCTCGCCGGCGACGACGCCGTTCTCATAGAACACCAGGCCGGCCTGTGGCGGGAGCATGCGGGCCGCGTGCTGATACATCGCGTCGGCCTCGATGCTCTTGAGGTCCTGCCGCCCGCCGTCGCGGATCGACTGCTGCACGCGCTTCAGTCCGCCCAGCAGCAGGTCCGAGCCTGAGACGGCCATCGAGATCGGGTTGTCCTTCTGGACTGCGCCGCCCAGGCCCGGGATCGGCAGGCTCTTGAGCAGGAAAATCGTCGTGCCCTGGAAGTCCTGCTGGGTCTCTTTGTTGCCCTGGGCAATGAACGTGGTGTGGATGCGGCCCAGCGCGGTGGCGAAGGTCTTTGCGTCGCGCAGGCCCAGCGTGACCAGCAACTGCATGCTGTCCGGGGCGGCGTAGGGTTTGTGGGCCCACACCAGCACCTGGACCGGACCGGACATCTGGCCGAGCAACTCCTGCTGGAGATTGACGGCTGGCCGACCGCCCTCGCCCTCGGCCGTCTGCTCCATCGCGCCCTGCATCATCTGGCCGACGGGCTGGCCGGTGAGGGCCTCGGCCAACTTGGCGCCCTCGGTGACGATGCGCCCGATGTCGTAGTTGGCGACAAGGAAGCCGACCAGGTCGCTGGTGAGCATCTTCTGCCCGCGGACCGGTCGGCTGGCCGGCGTCAGCAGCGCCAGCACGCCCTTGCGCTCGCCGCGCATCCCCACGAGGGCGCGGACGCGGAAGTCCTCGACCGGCGAGGCGCCGACGTTCATGGCGACGCCCAGCCCGGTCAGTCCGTCCAGTCCCAGCGTGCCGATCACCTTCTCGATCTGCTCGCGGCCCTTCTCGCCGGCCTTGTCGCGGACCATCTTGATGATGGCCTGGGCGTTGACGAACAGGAGCACGTTGGCCGAGTCGGCGCCGAGCTTGCGGCTGATGCTCTTGAAGCCGGCGTTGTCGGCCAGCGTCGCACCCGCCTCGGCGCCGCCGATGCGGGCGATGGTGTTGCGGAAGAACTCCTCGCTGTTGCTCGCGACGATCGTGTCGCCGCGGATGGCGTAGCAGACGGGCTCGTCCTTGCTGTTCCCCTTGTCCTTGTCCGGCGCCGGCGGGGTGAGGATCACGACGTCGGTCCCGCGGATGTTGTCGGTCTGGCGGCGGTAGCCCTCGTCGTTGACCGACTTCTCGGCGGCCTTCTCAATGAGCTGCTTGGCCGTCGCCAGCCGATCGCCCATCTGGGCCCAGATCACGAACTCGGGCTCGGGCGCGGTGTACTCCTGGGTCTTCTGGAACGGCTTGCCGTCGTCGTCATACTGCGTAAAGGTGAACGACTTCTTCTTGAGCACCATGCGCAATCCGAGGGCGACGCGGCCGGTCGGGACGGGCACTTCCTTGGGCGGCTCTTCCAGGCCCATCTTCTTCCAGGCCTCGGCCAGCTTCTCGTCGACTTTGGCCCGGATCTTGGCCTCGGCCGGTCCCACGAACGGCTGCATCGCCGGATCCTTGTAGAGCCCGTAGACGTTCGTCTTCTTGAAGTCGGCCTTGAGCTTGTCCACGCTGGGGACGACCAGATAGAGGAGGGTGTCGTCCGGCAGGACCGAGGCCGGGTCGTCCGCGGCCCGGACGGTGGGAGCCGTGGCGATCAGCCCGCAGACAAACAGGGCTGCCAGCAACCAGCGGCCGGCGATGGTGAACGGACGGCGGTTCGCTCGCATGGGAAGATTCCTTTCTTGAGTGCGGGCCCGCGGGCCCTGCCGGGGGACGATGCAGCCGATCTCATCCGATACAATTCATACCCTATCGACCGGCGGGCGGTTACATCTAAAGCCCGGCCGGGCGGCTCTCACTTGGGGGCGTCGGGCGGTGCGGCGTCGTCGGCGGTCGGCACGCGGCCTGCAGGCGGGTTGCCCCGGCTGACGCGGCCGGCCGGCTGAAGGTAGCGGAAGCCGGCGTTGGGGTTGTCCTCGTCATAGGCGAAGGCGTCGCGGTTGAGGATGAACCGCCGCACGACGTCCACGGGAATCGCGAAGTTCAATCCGCCCAGGTAAATGTAGCCCATCGAAGTGACGCCGATCACCTCGCCTCGCAGGTTAAACAGCGGTCCGCCGCTGTTGCCCGGGTTGATGTCGGTCGTCGTCTGGATGTAGAGGCGTCCTTCGAAGTTGCGGTTCTTGGTCGAGACGATCCCCTGGCTGACCGTGCGGGTCAGGCCCAGCGGGTTGCCGATCGCGAACACGTCCTGTCCGACCTCGACCTCGCCGATGTCGGCGAGGTAGACGAACTTGAACGGCTCGTGCTCGTCCTCGATCCGCAGCAGCGCCAGGTCCACGAAGGGGTTGATCGCGACGATGCGGACCTTCTTGAAGTGGTGGTTCTCGAACCCCGTGTCCGTCTTGCGGAACACCGTCACCTTGATGCGGGTCTCGTTGGCGATCACGTGGTAGTTGGTGATCAGGTACCCGTCGGGGTTAATGATGAACCCCGAGCCCAGCCCGCCGGGGCTGGTGACCATGACGACGGCTTCGCTGTTGCGGGCGGCCACCTGCTCGATGGTCCCCTTGGCCGGCTTGGCGGTGCGGAAGAGCTGCCACTTGTCGGCGTCGGCGGCTGCCTCGGCCGGCTGCGTCGTTGGGGCCTCGGCTTCGCCCTTGCGGATGGCTGCGATCTGCGCCCGCGGCACGCGCAGCACGGTGACGCCGATGTCAACGACCACCGACTGAGCGTCCTGCTTGAGCACCTCCCCGGTGACCTCGTATCCGCCCTTGAGCACGACGGTGTCGGCCCGCGAGACGGCGGCGACCGGGGGCAATGCCAGAGCGGCCAGCACAGCGAATCGAAGCTTGCTCACGCGGTTCCCCTTACGCTAGTGACGACTCACCGCGACGATTATAAGAGATTGAAAATGGTCAAACAAGAGCGTATCCTTACGCCGCCTCGCCGGCCAGCGGCGCAGCGGCTGACCGGCTTTTCGAACACCGACTGCAAAGGGGATCGATGATGCGCAACGCCGCGTTCAGCCTCCCGGCCGCCCTGCTGGTCGCCTGCCTTTCGGGTTCGTCGGCCGCCGCCGCGGACGTGCCGACCACCCAGTCCGCCGCCACGCAGGCCGACGAGGACTCGCCCCTGGCCCAGTACTACGGCTTCGGCGACATGGAGATACTCAAGCTGCGCTGGGGCGTCAGCCGCCCCATCGTCGCCGACGTCAACCGCGACGGCCTGAACGACATGGTCATCGTGGACAACGCCAAATCGCACATCGACGTGATGCTCCAGAAGAATGGCTTCGATCCGTCCAAGGTGCAGTTGACCCCGACCGGCGAGGACATCAACGACATGTTCGGCAAGGAGCAGGCCTGGCGTTTCAAACGCTCCAGCGTGCCGCTGGACGTCGCCGCCGCGAGCATGGTCGTGACCGACCTGAACAACGACGGCTGGTGCGACCTGGCGTTCCACACCAAGGGCGAGGGCGTCTACGTCATCCTCCAGAATCCGCCCAAGGCCAAGCCAGCCGCCGCCGCCAGCCCGGCCGAGCCCGCCTGGCTGCCCGCCCGCAAGGTCGACATTCGCGACGGCGCCGAGGGCGAGAACGTGCTGGCCGCCGGCGACCTCAACGGCGACGGCCGTGCCGACGCGGCGCTGCTGGCCCCCGACGGCGTGCTCGTTGTCCTCCAGAACGCCGACGGCTCGATGGCCCGGCCGCAGAAGTATCCCGCCAGCCAGGGCAACAGCTCCGCAGTCGGACTGCTGAACATCGCCGATGTGGATGGCGACGGGCGCGGCGACCTGGTGATGCTTTCGCCGACCGGCAACGAGCCGTTCCGCGTCCGCTTCCAGACGCCCGACGGCCAGCTCGGCCCGGAGGTTCGCTTCGAGCTGCCCGCCCCGCGGGCATTCGAGTTGAGCAGCCTGGGCCGAAAGGACAAGCTCTACGCCGTCACCATCTCCGACAAGAGCGGCCGCGTCCGCATCTCGACGCTGGCGCCCAACCCGCGGCAGGCGACCTACCCGGTCTATCTCTACCCGCTGCCGGCGACCGACGACGCCGAGAAGCGCGACTGCGTCGCCGCCGACGTCAACGGCGACGGCCTGCTGGACGTCGTCGTCTCCGATCCGTCGCGGGCCGAGTTCCTGCTGTTCCAGGCCCAGCCGCGAACGCAACTCGGCACTTCGCACAGCTTCCCCGGCCTCCAGGAGATGAGCAAGCTGTCCGCCGGTCGGCTGGCCGGCGATCGCGCCGACGCCATCGTTGCGATGAGCGAGAAGGAAAAGATCATCGGTGTCAGCCGCCTGGAGAAGGGCAGGCTGACCTTCCCGCAGTCGGTGAAGATCACCGGCGAGCCGGTTGCGATGGACCTGGCCGACATCAACGGCGACGGCAAGCTCGACTTGGCCTACGTCGCCCGCGACCCGGAGAAGAAGGGCGACTTCTACCTGCGAACCGTGTTGAGCCTGGGCGCCAAGGACGCCGCCGACGGGCCCGAGTTGAAGCTGACCGAGCTGAAGGACAAGCCCAACGACCTCTGCATCGGGGACATCAACCACGACGGCAAGCCCGACGCGATGGTGCTCCGCCCGTACGAGCCGCTGCTGCTGTGCACGCAGGGCGAGGGGGGCAAGTTCGAGCAGATGACCCGCAAGGATGTGCAGTCGGGCCTGGTGGCCAACGTCTACCCCAAGGCCTTCTCGCTGACGCCCCTGGGGGCCGACGGCAAGCCCGCGGTGCTGCTGGCCCAGAAGACCTTTGCCCGGGCCCTGGTCTTCGACAGGGAGAAGGGCTGGAAAGTGCTGGACCAGTACGAGTCAGCCGACCCGCGCTCGAGCCTGGTGGCCGCGACGGCCGCCCGCCTGACGCCGGGCAAGGGGTTGGCCATCGTCGCCTACGACGCGGCCCGCGGGCAACTCTGCGTGCTCACCGAGCAGGCCGACGGGACCTATCGCACCACGACCGAGGTGGAGGTCGGGTCGATGTCGGCCCGCAAGGTGCTGTCGGGCAACTTCGGCGGCGGGGCGGCGGCCAGCCTGCTGTTGGCGGCGGCCGATCGGCTGGTGCTCGTGCCCGCGGTCGCCCGGACCGAGATCCTGCGGCAGGTGGCCGACTACGAGCCGCAGAAGCCCGGCGTTCGGCTGGGCGAGGTGACCATCGGGGACATCAACAGCGACGGCGTGCCGGACGTGCTGCTGGCTGACCAGGCGACGCACACGCTGGTGGTGCTGACGTTCGACGGTCAGGGCAAGCTCGTGCCGGCGACGCGGTTCAAGGTCTTCGAGCAGCCGCAGGAGGTCGAGCGCGGGCCGATGGAGATGCGCCGCGAGGGCGGCGAGCCGCACGCGATCACCGTCGGCGACGTGACCGGCGACGGCAAGCCCGACGTGATCCTGAGCGTGCACGATCGGCTGATCATCTACCCGCAGAATTGACCCCGGCGGCGGGGAGACGCTGGACAATCGGCCGGGGGAGGTTATATTGCAGACGGGTGCGGTGCACCCGATCGAGCGGGCGTAATTCAGTGGTAGAATGCCAGCTTCCCAAGCTGGACGTCGTGGGTTCGAATCCCATCGCCCGCTTTCATGACGCCGGCGTCTATTGAGGACACCGGCGTCTATCGCGTACCCCCGTCGCGACTTGCGCCCCCTCCGGCCGACCCCGCCCCCCGCCCGCCAGGGCCGATTCTGTGCCACCAGCGTCTATAGCGTCTACGATGGACTGTAGGAAGTGCAAGTACTAGTGCAAGTACAGGTGCAAGGCGAGGGGCGAGGCGAAGGGCGAGGCGGCAACCCGGGGCGTCCTGCCTGGCCGACAGGCCGCTGGCCGTGCCGATGGGCGACCCCGCCTGCCTGAGCCTGTTTGGCCGCGTGGGCAGCCGGGTGGGGGATCATGCCCGGTTGGCCAGTCACCTGATGCCGAGTATCGCGTGACCGTCGAGGGTCGCGGCACGATCGTGGACGAGCAGAGCGCCAGACCGTGCATCCTGGGCTGGCTGGACCGGCGGCGCAGAACAGCCGGGCACACACGGAGAGGCGGATTGGATTCTTGCTCAACCGCACGTATAATGCCCGCCATCGGCACTTAGCGGCGGCTGCCACTGACATCACGGTCCTGAGACCTTGTCGGCCAGGACGACAGCCGAACGAGCGCTGATAAGAGATCGGCCCAGGATGGCGACTGTTCGCAAACTAGCAGGACTTTTCCGGGCAATCGCTGCCGAGGACCTCGCCAGCGCCTCCGCAATCGCCACGGAAATCTGCAAAGCAGAACAGCGGCAGGGTCACACGACCGCCGCTCGCCTCCTGCGTGGGGCGCTGCATCCCAATGGGCGGGCTCTGACACAGGCCGAAGGTCCGCCGGGACCGTTCCCCGGGAGCACCGGTTTTCTTTCCACTGGCCTCGTGCGTCTAGCACCCGATGTGCAGTTGCAGGATGTCGTCTTGACAACCAAGGCCCGGCAAGAGCTACAGGCCGTAATCCTTGAATGGCGACATCGCGAGCGGCTCCAGCAGCGGGGCATCCAACCCCGCTCAAAACTGCTTTTTCACGGCCCGCCCGGTTGTGGCAAGAGCCTCTCAGCTCGGGCCATCGGTCGCGAACTCGGAATTCCGACGTTCGTTGTGCGATTTGACGCCATCATTGGCGCGTATCTCGGCCAGACTGCAATCCATCTCCGCCAGTTGTTCCATTTCACCGAGACGACCCCGTGCGTCCTGCTCTTGGACGAACTAGATGCTCTCGGCAAGAAGCGCGGCAGCCCGCTAGACGTTGGGGAACTGGATCGGATAGTCATTGCGCTGATGCAGGAGCTTGAGCACTCGCGGCCAGCTGGACTGATCATCGGCACTTCAAATCTCGCTAAGCACCTAGACGATGCGCTTTGGCGCAGGTTTGATCTGACGTTGCTTTTCAAAGCACCTTCCAGGAAAGTCTTGACCAGTTATGCGAAACGGCTCGCACGGGCCAAAGGCATAAGGCTTCCCGTCTCGGTGCTTCGTCGCACAGCAGCGGCAGACAGTTTTGCGCATGCTGAAGGCATCGTTATAGGGGAAGCTAGACGGCAGGCTTTGCGAACGGTGGGGTAACCGCATGGCTCAACATGAACAATCCCCCTCTCCGCGCACGTTCTTCTTGAACGAGGGCCACGAGCTTTCTCCCGTGGAGCGGGACGGTGGAGGCCGACTTCCGCATTACGCTGGGATTTCTTGGGCGGCCAAAGCAAGGCAACTGAGCCGGAGCCTCAACGGGGCTGTGCGAACCATAGAAGCGTCGCACGACCCGCTGAAAGACCGGCGCTATTTCCTGTTGGCGCTGCCCGTGGCCGATGTGGAGAAGGAATCTACTAACAAGAAGAAAGCTCCCAGTGGAACCTTCAAGGAGAAGACGGAATACGGCGGGGCACATGGCCGGGTCTTTGACCGACTGGGCCTCGACCTGCTACAAGTGACTGACATCGGACAAGCGGTCGTTCATGCCGAAAAGGAACGTATTGATCAACTAGTGCAGCGTGCGACTTCTCTCGACTCGCTTGGCCTCCGCGAACAATCGCGTTGGGTGACGATTGATTCATTCGACGCGGTTCCACTTCAACTCCGTGTTGACGCGGACTGGCTAAAGGGAATTCGGTCGAACGAGACTACCGATGTGGTGATCGAACTTCAGCCCGTCCTGACGCGCGTTGAAGCAGATACCGTCCTTCGTGCAATTGCCGATTTGCTTGTGCAGCGTGAAGGAGAGAAGTTAACCGGGACCGGGACGGACTTCTCGGGGCGACATTGGTTCAGGGGGGAGGCCAGCCAACGCTCAATTCGTGGCATCGCCAAGGATTTCTTCTCCGTTCAGGCGATCCACTCTCCCCTCTACTCAATCGCCGCAGGGAAAGCCGTCCGAGCACTTGCTGGTTCTGTATCTGCGGCTCAGCCGCAGCCCCCGCCGCCAAATATCCACGAGCTTCCATGCGTAGCTGTTGTGGATCTAGGTATCCCCGCGAACCACAAACAACTTGGCCCGTATCGTCGAGGCCAGTTTGTGCCGCAAGACGCTCCCCCAAGCCCGGTGGGAGATCATGGCTCCTTCGTGGCGTCGCGGATTGTCTTTGGTGACCACAGCACTCACGATGACCTGAACAGTTCAATAGGCCGTTGCACATTCTATGACGCTTTGGTTGCCGAGTACCCTGATGGGTCCGGCCAGAATGACCGCGTAAACGACAAGATTGTGATGGATGCAGTGCGCGGCGTACGTGGCGCTGCACCGGATGTCCGCGTCTTCAACATGAGTTTCGGCGATTCGCGGCCTCTTGATGCGTTTGACGCTGTGGTCAAACACGAAAAGCGGCTGTTGCTACAGGACTTGGATAACTTCATCTTCGCTAATGATGTTATCGTTGTTGTTGCCGCTGGTAATTCCCAACCGGGTGTCGTCCCCAACCCGTTGTACCCTGGTCACCACGCTGACCCCCGCTGGGCCCTTGGGCCGTGGGCATGCGGGTTCAACACGCTCATTTGTGGAGCGTATGTCTCGCGACCGTCGGCCGATGGTTTGGTGCGAACTGTAGGCTGGCCAAGCCCATTTACACGGATCGGCCCAGGTTTGTGCGCAGCCCCAATTCCGTCGTTCTGTGCGCCGGGCGGAAATACTGACACCGCCTATCGTCCGGTGCATGGCATGGGCGTATGGGGATTCTCGGGGGCCGGTCTGCCCGAGGATCGCATCGGCACGTCTCACGCCGCCCCGATTTTAGCCCGCGAGTCGGCAATCACGTTGGCCGAACTTCAGAAATACTGTATGCCAGGCACGCAGCCCTTTGCGGTGACAGCACGAGCGTTTCTGACGCTGACAGCGACGCGGCCCGTCAATGACAGACAAATCGCCGACCTCGCTGAGCGGACGCTTGGGCATGGCCGAGCAAGCGTTGGCCGCTTGGTCACTCCTGCAAATGGTTCAGCGGTGATCATATGGCAAGGATACATCGACTCACCGGCCGACAAGGTGCGGGTCCAGCTACCGATTCCAGTCGCGTGGCTGGACGAAGCACAGCAGCCAGTACTGCGAATTGTGATTTGCGCGGACCCGCCTGTCAGTGAAGTCGGGCAGGCTACATGGGCTTGTCGGCACATCACGCCGGTTCTTCATCCTGGGCCGGATGTTCGCGGAATAAGAGCGCCCCATGGCGGTCACGACAGCTTTCCCACAATCTGCCGAGAGTACAGGCTCAGCCGCTACAAGCCCGGCAAGGAACGGGCTGCCGAGGGCGACATGTGGCTTGTCGAGCTATCCTACGAGGAAGTCGCCCCGTATCCGCCGGGAATGGACTTCGACCCCCGTCAGCGTGTGGCATTTGCCGCGGAACTCGTCGATCTCGGCGAGTCGCCGATCGATCCCCAGGTAGCGATGCAATCGCTGTCCATCGCGGCGAGCATGACGAGATTGTCGATCCAACCTGTCGCCGTTCGCAGTCCGATCATTGTGCGGACCCGCTAGCCGCTGGGGCCGCATTCTGGTCGCTACGCAAGAAAGGTGCGTTCGGCGGGCAATTTCGGCGAGAAGGTCAGCTTTATCTGGAGCGTTGCCAATCTGCTACGTGGCCCGTGGAAGCCGCCGCAGTATGGTCGCGTCATCCTGCCTCTTACCGAAATGCTGACGGACAAGTGTTCATGCGCGAGTTGGCGCAATTCGTGCTGAGCGCGTGTGGGTAAGTGCTCTACTGAACGCCGGTAGTGAGTCAATCGCGCCTGCCACATCCAGCAGTTGCGGGTCGGTGTAGACGTTCATGGTCAGTTCAAGCGTCGAGTGCCGCATGGCGGCCTGGGCGACGCGGGGGGCGACGCCGGCCAGACTCAGGTGCGTGCCGAAGGTGTGGCGGAGGGCATGGATATCGACCCGGCGGCCGCGGTCGTCGGTCTTGGCGATCCCGGCAACGGCCAGGTCGCGGTCGAGGATACGCACGAAATCCCGAGGCACGCGGAGCAACCGCGTGGCAGCAGGCAGGCGGACGGGGACCGGCTGACCGCCGCGGCGGGCGTCTGTCTGGAGGCAGCCGAGCTTGTCTGCCAGGTGCTCGCGGATTTCAGCGACCAGGTCGGCCCGTAGCGGGATCTTCGCCCCGCGGCCGGCCTTTTCGTCCTTGGCCAGCAGCTCGGCGAACGGGCTGGGGGCGTCGAGTTCGAGCTGCCCGGCAGTCAGGCTGGCCAGTTCGCCCTTCCGCAGGCCGGTCAGCACCATAATCCGGTAGGCCAGCGCTCTCTCGCGGCCGACCCGCTCCAACTCTTCCAGGAATTCAGGGTTGTCTTTCAGCACGGCCCGGGCCCGGGCGGCGGCCGCCTCCAGGTCGTCGAACACCAGCGGGGCCTTCGTCCACGTCCGCCGACCTTTGCGATCCTTGGCCGGGCGGTGGATGGTCTCGCGGCCGAACTCCGCCAGCGGGCGGAGTCGAGCGGCCGTCAGCAGGCGGGCGACCTCGTCCTGGGTCAGCGCCCGCCGGGCCCGGCGGCGGTCGCCGCGTTCATCGGCCACGCAGAGCTTGGCCAGGGGGCTTGTCGCCATCCGGTCGGTCTCGACGCACCAGTTACAGAATGCGACGATGGACGAGCGGTAGGTGTTCCGCGTGCGGGCGCCCATGCCGTCTTCCTCGCGGGCGTTCATCCACCGTTCCATCGCATCTCGGGTGATATCGCCCAGCCGCCGGAACCGGCAGTCGCCGACCACGCGGGTCAGTTCGCGTTTCACGTTCTCGCGGTGCTTGGCCGAGACGCGGCGGCCGCGGACCGTCTTGGCCTTCAGGTGCTCCAGATAATCTTCGACATGCTCGGCCAACGGTCGGTCGGCGTGGTCGGCCATGCGGTACTGCTGCGGCGTGATGATGCCGGCCTTGATGTGCTCGACGCGTTGGACCAGCTTGGCCAACACGTGCCGGGCGGCCTGCTCGTCGCGGCAGCCAGTGCCCTCGAAGACGGTGTTGCCGTCGGCGTCGCGGTACTGGGCCGTCCACGTCGGGCTGTGGCGGATGATCTTGAGCTTGCCCTTCCGGCCGACCGTCACGTCGTCGTAGTGCGGCCGGCCCTTGGCGTCCAGCCAGAGGGCCATCTTCTTGCCCTGCCGCTGGACGATCTTCGCGCCTTTGGGCAGGTGCTGCGTGTAGGTCTTTCTGAACACAGTTGCCATGGGCGTCTCTCCGTAATTCCGAGTCGTCCTGACACACTGAGCCGTGGGCCGGCACCGACCTCAAGCAGATTCCGGCTGGAATCTCCAGGATTCCGGCTGCATCGAACATGGCCGTTCAGCGGCGTCGAGGCCGCGATGGCCGGCCGGCCGGGCAGCCCTCGGCGATCCATGTTTCGACGGCTGCCCGCGGCCAGCGGACCAGCGACCCCAGGCGGATGGGCGCGGGCATCTGGCCGGCGTCGGCCAGGCGATAGATGGTCCGCGTCGAGCAGGCCAACATGCGGCCTATGTCCTGGGCGGTAAACATGGCCGGCGCAGGCGGACCCGCTGGTGGAGGGGCCCCGACCCCGCCTGGCCTCGGCTCGTTTGGGCACGTCTGTTCCAACGGGGCGTCTCCATCTCCGGCTCGGGCGCGGTTCAGCCAGTGGCGGCCGTTACCCGCCCGCCGTCCCCATTACCTACCGGCGGGCCCGATCATGTGTCGGGCTGGCGGCGCCTCCGTCAGCGAAGGTTCGATGGCGGGTGCTGCGTGGAGCGAAAGAATAGCGTGGAAGCGATTCGCGTGAAGAATGCGAGACGGTACAAGGACTTACGGCACGCCCTGGGTGAGGCAGCGTTGTGTCGCCTCAGACGGGCGTTGTGACATAACCTACGCCAAACCAATATGTCGTTGCTGTAGAATGACTTAAGACAATGCTGACAAGATGCTTGTTGTCCGATAACTAGGCCGGTATAATCCCCGCCGTCATCCTGGCTTAACTATCTTAACGGATTATGGCGGAGGGCGATGGACCGCCACGGCATCAGGCGTTTGCTCCAGCGTCTGAACGACCAACAGCAACTTCAGACGCATCGGAATTCGTTCGTCGAGGCGGGTCCCGCCCGGGCACCTGGCCACAGTTCCCCTCCATCCGCACCCTGGTCCGACCGCTACCTCGCCGCCCTGGGCCGCTACGAAAACCTGGACGTCTACTCTGATGAGTCGCTCAATGCCGTCGCCGACGGGTTGATGGAGTGGGCGAAGATGACTCCTCAGCAGGGCCTTGGCTGTGACGGCCACCCCGCGCCTGTCAACAAGTGGGGCTTGGGGGCAGAGCGCGGCGTGATCCGGGCCATCGTCTCGCGGTTGGTGGCGTCGGGCCAGCGCGACATTGCCGATCGCGTCCGGTCGGAGCTGGCCGACCTGATGCAGACGGCCGCCGCCCTGGACGAGGCCTGCCTGAATTCCTCTTCGGACCCGGCTGCAGTCGAACGCCTGGCTGGCACGGCCCGCATGGAGGCCAAGTTGCTGGCCAAGCTGCTTGGCACTATCCACTTTGTCGACTCGGTGCCGGTGATCGCGTGCGTCCTAGGCAAACCGACGGCTCCTGCGTCGAGCAAGAAGCGCGGCGCCCCGCGCCGCCAGGATCCGAAATCTGATCGTCAACTGATGGACGACTGGAAGCGGGCCAGGGGCAAGGGCGGCATGTCCCGCAAGGAATTCTGCCAGTCGAAGGGCATCGCCCTGAAGACGTTCGTCCGGGCCCAGGACCGGGTCCGCAAGCAGGTCGAGTCGTAGCCGGGCACATCCCGCAATCCCCCCGTGCCCTTCGGTCGTGTCAAGTCCGATAATTAATTCCGCATCGACCCCACGCCGATCCTGAGCGCCGCGTTTCTGCCGGGAATTAGCGCGGCGGTCGCGGAACAATTCGCCGGATTCTTCCGCTCCAATTTTTCCGTCCGCAACCCTCCAGATAATACGCCCGCGATGACGGAGCGCTAGGGCAACACGACATCAAGGAGGGTCATCAGTGAGGGCAGCGATTTCGGGGGCCAAGAGCCCCCAGGCGGCGGTTTCCAAGGGCAGTCTCTCCCCATCCTTCCAGCGGTTGATCGAACTGATGCAGCGGATCGGCTTCGGCCAGATCCTCGGGCTGGCCGTGCGTAACGGCGAGCCGGACCTGGTCCGTGGGGTCCGCGTCGTCCGCACAGTCAAGCTCGCCGTTGACGGGGAGCCGCAGCCACAGCGGGGCCACAACTTTGCCGTCCGCGGCGAGGTCGTCCGGCTGATCCAGTTCCTCAACCAGATGGGCAACGGCACGGTCCGCCGCATCGAGGTGCGGCACGGGCTGCCGATCCTGCTCGATATCGACGAGACGTTCCAGGCGTAGGGCCTGGACCTTTTAAGACACAGCACAACTGACCGGCCGCGAAGCGGAGGCGTTGTGGGTGTCGCCGAGAACCGGCGAACTCACAGCGCCTCTTTCGCTTGGCCCTACGCCAGCCGCCGTTCCGTCGACACCCGCTCGCCTCCTCCGGCCCGGAGGAGACGACGATGGGCATCGGCGAACGAAATTCGCTCCCGCAGTGGCTCACCAACCTGATCAAGGCGAAGGCCAGGCAGCTCGTGGGCAAACACCGATTCTCCCGCTTCGACGTGGGTGACATCGAGCAGGACATCCTGTGCGAGGTCGTTCAGCGCCGCCAGCGCGTGGACGCTTTCCGGGGCGACCACCCCGGATTCCTGATCTGCCTGGTCAACCACGCCGTGGCTTCGATCATCGAGCGTCGGACCGCCGCCGCCCGCGATTACCGGCGCGAGGACGGCTCGCTGGACCGGTGGACCCTCGACGCGGGCCGGTGGGTCCGCCAGGTCGACACAGTCACCGAGGACGCGACGGACCGTCGGACGGGCCAGGTCAGCCAGGATCGGCAGGTTCGGTGTGAGCTGGAACTGGATGTGGCTGCGGTCATCGCGGGGCTGCCGCCCAACCTTCAGGAAGTCTGCCGCCATCTGATGACCAGGCAGGGCGTGACGGAGGCGGCCGACGCCGCCGGGCTGCACCGGTCCAGCGTCTATGACGCGATCGGCCAGATCAGAGAGCACTTCCGGGCGGCCGGCCTGGATTTCTACTGCGGCGACCCGACAGTCCGGCGCTGCCGCCGGTAGGTAATGGGGACAGCGGTTTGAACCTGTTACCCGAAAGGACGGCCCATGGCACGCGAATCCTACCGTTACCGTTTCCGCGAGGGCGTCGAGCTGCGTGAAGCCGAAGACACGCTGCTCCTGTCGTTCCTGGCCGCCGAAGGCATCTTCGGCGAAGCCCGCGTCAGGATGGACGCCGGCTACGCGGTCGACGCGACGATCAACGTGATCTTCGTCGATGCCGGCACGTTGATCGGCCAGGTCATCAACGCCGTCTTCACACTCTTCATCTCCCGCGAGTTCGGCCGGGACGCATTCCACGTCCGCCGGGTCGAGGTCCGGCCGGGGCAGAACGGGCAGCCGCTCCAGGAGGCCGGCCGATGAAGTCGGTGCTGACCTACTCTGCCGTGAACTGCTACCGCAACTGCCCGCGGAAGTACAAGTTGCGGTACATCGACCTCCTTCGTCGGCCGGACTCGCCCGAAGCCCTGGCGTTCGGCGACGTCATCCACGTCTGCCTGAAGCTGTGGTACACGCTGCCGGCTGACGCCCACCGGCTGCTGGCGGTTCTCGACCTGATCGACGCCCGGTTCCCCAACCGCTCTGGCGACCCGGCGCAGAAGGCGGCCTGGCAACTGGCCCGGGCGATCATGATCGGCTACGCCGCCCGCTACGCCGAGGAGGAATTCGAGGTCCTGCACGTCGAGAAGGAGTTCGACTGCGAGATCCGCAACCCCGACACCGGCCGGGCCAGCCAGACGTTCACCATCGCCGGCAAGGTCGACGGGATCGTGCGGGCCGGCGGCGAACTGTATCTGCTGGAGCACAAGACCGCGTCGTCGCTGTCTGGCGACTACCTGGACAAGCTGTGGTGCGACACGCAGATCGCCCTCTACACCTTCTACCTGCGGCAGCTCGGTTTCCCGATCGTCGGCGTGGTCTACAACGTCCTGCTGAAGGCCCGGCTCCAGCAGCGGGCCGGCGAGACCGACGCCGAGTATGCCGCCCGCCGCACGGCCCTGGCCGCGAAGAACAAGTCCGGCAAGTCCACGGCCCAGCGGCAGATGCCGGAGAGCGACGAGGAGTTCGCTGCCCGGCTGGCCGACTGGTACGCCCGGCCCGAGGCCTTCCACCGCGAGCGGATTTACCTGTCCGAGGACCGCCTGGCCATGCTCCAGGAAGAGGTCTGGGAGATCACCCAGCAGTACCTCGACGCCAACCGCCGCGGCAAGTGGCTGATGAACACCTCCAACTGCTTCAGCTACCAGCGGCCGTGCGAGTACCTGCCCTACTGCCAGAGCGGCTTCAACCCCAACGTCCGCGACAACCTGTTCGTGGTGGCCCCGCCGCACGAGGAGCTGGCGGGCGCCGCCGCGGCGAACCCTGACACCGAGTTCTGAAGGAGAACTGCATGGCCATCGCACTGCCCAAAGAGAAGACCAAGCCGTCGCTGGACCTGTCCAGCAAGACCATCCTGACCTACGGTCCGCCGAAGATCGGGAAGTCGACCTTCGCCAGTCGGTTCCCCAACGCCATCTTCTTCGAGTGCGAGCCGGGGCTGAACGAGTTGGAGGTTTTCAAAGTCCCCACCTACAACTGGGACGACTTCCTCGCTGCCTGCACACTAGTCTCCGCCGGCGACCACCCGTTCAAGACCATTGTCGTCGACACCGTCGATAACGCGTTCAAGTTCTGCTCCGACCACATCAACAAGAAACACGGGGTCGAGTACGAGGGCGACCTGGACCACGGCAAGGGCTGGGCGTTCGTCAAGAACGAGTGGCACCGGGTGCTGACCCGGCTGGCCAGTCTGCCCTACGGGCTGATCCTGATCAGCCACGCCGTGGACAAGCAGATCAAGACCCGCACCGAGGAGTACTCCAAGAGCCAGCCGAGCCTGCCAGACCGGGCCCGCGGTGTGGTGCTGGGCCTGGTGGACATGATCCTGTTCTGCGACACGGTCTCGCGGAAGACCAAGGACGGCCAGCTCGTCGTCGAGCGGGTCATCCGCACCAAGCCTAGCCCGGCCTATGAGGCGGGGGACCGCACCGGCCGGCTGCCGGACGTGCTCCCCCTGGACTTCGACGCGTTCCTGAAGGCCTTCAATAGCGGCCCGCAGGCAACTTCCCCCGCAACCTCCACCACCAACGGAAAGGAAACCAAGTGACCCCCAACGGCGATGCATTCGAAACCCCGGCCCCAGCGGCCGGCGAGACGGGCGGCGTGGACCTGAGCGCCTTCGACTCGGAGTACGAGGCGGCCGAGGCCCCGGACTTCGACGAGGTGCCCGACGGCAAGTACCAGGTGACCGTCAAGACGGCCCGCCTGGGCGAGAGCAGCAAGGGCGACCCGATGCTCAAGTGGGACCTGGTGATCATCTCCGGCCAGTTCGCCGGCCGGCACATCTTCAAGAACGCCGTGATCACCGCGGCCTCGCTGCCGTTCGTCAAGGGCGACCTGAAGACCCTTGGTGTGACGCTGCCGAAGTTCAGCGAGCTGCCCAGCCACCTGCCGGGCCTGCTGGACACCAAGCTCCAGGTCACCAAGCGGACGAAGGACGAGTTCACCAACGTCTACTTCAACAAGGTGCTGGACATCCCGGCCGGCGAGGCGGCCAGCGACGAGCCGGCCCCGTTCTAACGCCCGCGGCGGCGGAGTGCGGGGCTGGGCGTTGGCGTGCCCGCGGGGCTCATAGACCCCGTGACCGTCGGTTCGAATCCGACCCCCGCCTATAGCGACGCACGTGGGATGGCGTGGCGAACGGAAGCGCCCAGACTCCCCGCGCCCACGTGCGCCGCTCCAACTGTGGACATGGAGCTACCCGCGAAATGGACTTCACCATCGTCATCGACACCCGCGAGCAGGCCCCCTGGGACTTCGACTGTCAGACGGTCCGGGCCAAGCTGGACGCCGGCGATTACTCGGTCGCGGGGCTGGAGAGCGCCGTGGCCGTCGAGCGGAAGAGCCTGCCCGACTTCGTCCACACCGTCATCCACGACGTCGGTCGGTTCTGCGCCGAGCTGGAGAAGCTGGCCGGCTACGAGGCAGCCTGCATCGTGGTCGAGGGCGACCTGGACCGCGTGCTGCGGGGCCTGGAGACCGCCGCCTTGCGTGGCGCCCGCCCGGAGTCGGTGCTGGGTGCGGCGCTCTGGCTGGGTCTGACGTACGGCGTGCCGGTGATCTGGTGCGGCAGCCGCCAGGCGGCGCGGGCCTTCACCGACGCCTACCTGCGGATGTTCGTGCGGCTGCGGGTCGAGGGGGGCGTCCGGCCATGAAGTCCCACGACAATTTCTCGGTGCGGAACATCCTGCCGGCCATGCAAGCCCACACGCGGGGTCGAACCACGCACAGCCATGCCTACCCCGGTCATGAAGAACGGATGGTGGCGCACAAGGCCCGCATACATGGCCACCCCTGCCAGTGCGGCAGCGGGCTGGCCTACGGGGCGTGCTGCATCAACCGGCTCACCCAGGAATATCTCGAGCTGGCCCACCGGGCCAAGGAGGCGGCCCGTGCGGACGTGTGAGGCATGTGGGCGCGACTTCCGCGGTAGCCCGCGGCCCGGGGCGTGCCCCTACTGCGGATTCAACACGACCAGCGGCATCATGCCGCGGATCTGCCGAATCCGCCCGCCCCGCCGACTGACGCCTGAGGAGCGGATTGAAGCCAAACTCCAGGCGTTGGAGAGGGAGGATCGGGCCGACCGCCAGGAGTATCAGCGTGAGCACAGCGACGACAACTGAATCTGAGACCATCCGCGGGGCGGTTCACAAGACCTTCTACTCCAGCCCCACGTTCAGCGCCGGCATTCTGCGCACCGACGACGGGGCGTTCGTCAAGTTCCGCGGGCGGTTCTGCGCCAACAAGGGCGACGTGGTGGCGGTGGTCGGCCAGTGGACCCGCGATAAGAAATACGGCCGCCAGTTCGACGTCCAGGGGCTCAGCTACGACCTGCCGGAGAGTAACGACGGCCTGGTGGCCTACCTGGCCGACCACCCGGCGTTCAAGGGCGTCGGCGTCAAGACCGCCGAACGGATCGTCGAGTATGCCGGCGACGGCCAGACGCTGGACCGGCTGATCCGCGACGGCATCGGCGAGCTGCACCAGCGGCTGCGGATCCCGATGGCCACGCTGGTGACGCTGCGGGACGCCTGGATCGCCAACAGCGACGAGAACCGGGTCCGGGCCTACCTCGCCCAGTTCGACCTGACGCCGCATCAGATGGACGTCCTGCTGTCGACCTTCGGCAACGGGATCGTCGGCGTGCTGCGCTGCGACCCCTACGTGCTGATCAAGCACGTCAACGGCTACGGCTTCAAGCGGGTGGACAAGATCGCCCGCAAGATGGGCACGCGCAAAGAGCACCCTGGCCGGATCGAGGCGGCGTTGGCCTACTGCCTGTCTGAGGAGATCGGCAGCGGCCACACCTGGACCGCGGGGCACGACCTGGTCAACAAGGCCAACGAGGTCCTGGTGCTGGACACGCTGGACAGCCTGGACCTGATCCGCTCCACGGCCCGGGCCATGCTCGAACGGGGCGACCTGGACGCCGACGGCCAGGCAGTCAGCACGCCGGCGATCCGGTCGGCCGAGCAACTCATCCACAACGCCCTCCAGTCGCACGCCTGGTCGGTTTGCCCGTTCGCGGTCGTCGCCTCCCCGCCGGCGGGGCTGAACCCCGGCCAGCGGGAGGCCTTCAGCATGGCGATGTCCAACGCCGTCAGCGTCATCTCCGGCGGCGCCGGCGTGGGCAAGACGTTCGTGGTCGCCCAGTTGGCCAAGGCGTTCCAGGCCGCGAGGCTGAGCGTCGCCCTGTGCGCCCCGACCGGCAAAGCGGCCAAGCGGATCGAGGAATTGATGCGCCAGCACGGCGTGGACCTGGAGGCCAGCACCATCCACCGCCTTCTGGAGTACAACGGCCACGAGTTCAAGCGAGACAGCCTGTCCGAGGCCGTCCGCCGGGTCGACGCGTCGGGCATCTGGACCGAGTCGCCGGCCTTCCACGTCGTCATCGTGGACGAAGTGTCGATGGTGGACGTGCCGCTGATGGCCGAGTTGCTCCGGCGGATCGACTTGGCCAAGACCCGGCTGATCCTGGTGGGCGACCACAACCAGCTCCCGCCGGTCGGCCCGGGCAACGTCCTGCGGGACATCATCCACGGCCAGTTGGCGCACACCAAGGTGCTGACCGACGTCGTCCGCCAGGCGGGCATCCTGAAGGTCAACAGCACGGCCATCCTGTCCGGCACGGTCGCCCCGACCGCCGTGAACGACCCGGCCTGGGTCGTCATCGACCACTTCCGCGAGGCCCAGCACATCCAGACCTACCTGCGGGACCTGGTGCTCAAGCTGATCCCCGAGCGTCTCGGCTACGACCCGGTCCTGGAGGTGCAGATCGTCACGCCCATGCACAACGGGCCGCTGGGCACCAAGGCGCTGAACAGCATGATGCAGTTCCTGTTGTTCGGCCGGGTCGACGAGAAGTTTGCCGTCGGCGACAAGGTGATCCAGGCGGCCAACGACTACGACATGGGGGTAATGAACGGGACTATCGGCCGGGTCGTGGACTTCGAAGATGGCGGTTACCTCATCGACTTCGACGGCGTCGGCTGCCGGACGGTGGACGGCGAGCGGCTGGGCAAGGTCCAGCTCGCCTACGCCCTGACCGCCCACAAGGCCCAGGGCAGCGAGTTCCCCTGCGTCGTGGTCGTCTGTCACAAGTCGCACTTCTTCGCCGACCGCAACTGGCTCTACACGGCGGTGACCCGGGCGGCCAAGACCTGCATCCTCGTCGGCGACCGCTGGGGCCTGCGTCACGCCGCCGGCAAGAACAACACGATCAAGCGGCGGACCTTC
Source organism: Phycisphaerae bacterium (assembly GCA_022072085.1). Lineage (GTDB taxonomy): Bacteria > Planctomycetota > Phycisphaerae > JAJVII01 > JAJVII01 > JAJVII01. The sequence goes on along the minus strand of JAJVII010000040.1, from coordinate 7,279 downwards.
CTGTCGCGGTGGGCGGACCAGGACGGAGGCCCGCTGTGAGCGACCGCCCGTTCGACATTACGGTCGTGCCGGCGGCGCTGCGCCAGCTTCCCCAGTGGGTGGTCTGGAAGGTGATCGTCCGCGACGGCAAGCCGACCAAGTGCCCGATGGACGCCAAGACGGGCGGGCCGGCGGACTCGACCGATCCGGCCACCTGGGCGACGTTCGACCAGGCGATGGCGGCCTGGCAGGCGTCCAGCCAGTATGCCGGCGTCGGGTTCGTGTTCACGGGCGAAGCCGGCTTCTGCGGCGTGGACCTGGACGACAGCATCGACCCGGCGTCGGGCGAGCTGAAGCCCTGGGGGCGGCAGATCGTCGACCAGCTCGACTCCTACACCGAGGTCTCGCCGTCGGGCGGCGGGGTGAAGGTCTTCATCCGCGGCCGCAAGCCGGGCAACCGCTGCCGCAAGGGCTACCACGACGGCGAGGTGGAAATCTACGACACCGGCCGGTTCTTCACTGTGACCGGGCAGCGACTAGACGGCGTCAGCGCCGACGTGGAAGATCGCCAGGGACAGCTGGACGCCCTCTACGTCGAGGTGTTCGGCCCGCCGCAGGCGGCTGCCGCGGCGGCGCCGGCCCCGCCACCGTCTGCCACCCCGCCCGCACCGGCCGAGCCGGCCACCCTCACCGACGACGAGATCCTCAATCTGGCGACCGGCAGCAAGAAGAACGGGGCCAAGTTCACCGCGCTGTGGGCCGGCCGGTGGAACGACTACTTCAACAGCGCCAGCGAGGCCGACTCGTCGGTCATCTTCACGCTGGCCTTCTACACCAAGGACCCGGTCCAGCTCGACCGGCTCTTCCGCCAGTCCAAGCTGTTCCGGCCCAAGTGGGACGAGCTGCATGGTGAGCAGACCTATGGCCAGGCGACCATTGCCAAGGCGCTCCAGCTCGTCACCAAGCAGTACCAGTCGAAGAAGCGTCGGCGTCGGGCCGCTGCCGCGGGCGGCCCCGGCGCCTCGCCGCCGTCGCCGGCTGACGTGCCCGCCGTCGCCCTGGGCACGCGGGACCCGGTCAGCGGCAAGCTCGTGCTATCCACCAGCCGCACGCTGCCCACGGCCGAGGCGTTCATCCGCGAGTTCCGCACCCACCCCGACGGCCGCACCATGCACAGTTACGCCGGCCTGCTCATGGAGTGGCGTGGCAACCGCTACGTCGAAGTCGAAGACGGGACCGTCAAGAACCTGCTCCAGCCCTGGCTGCACGACTCCGTCCACCATGTCTACAACCGCAGCACCCACGAGCAGGAACTCCTGCCGTTCCCGGCCAACCCGACCAGCATCAACGCGGCGCTGGACTCGGTGCGGACGCTCACGCACCTGCCGGCCAGCATGCCGCTGCCGTCGTGGCTGGGCGACGCCGCGGGCAGGCCGGACCCCAGGGCCGTCCTGTCCTGCCGGTCGCTGAACCTGCACATCCCGACGGCTACGACCTTCCCGGCGACGCCGGCCCTGTTCAACATCAACTCCCTGGAGTTCGACTACGACCCGGCCGCGGCCGTGCCCGCCAAGTGGCTGGCCTTCCTCCAGGAGCTGTGGCCCGACGACCAGCAGTCCATCGACCTGCTCCAGGAGTGGTTCGGCTACTGCCTGACCGTCGACACCAGCCAGCAGAAGATGCTCCTGCTCCTGGGCCCCAAGCGGTGCGGCAAGGGCACGATCGGGCGCGTCCTGACCCGCCTGGTCGGCGCTGGCAACGTCGCGGGCCCGACCACATCGTCTCTCGCCGGCCCATTCGGCCTCCAGCCACTGATCGGCAAGAGCGTGGCCATCGTCTCGGACGCCCGGTTCAAGGGCGACGACATTGCCGTCGTCGTCGAGCGCCTGTTGTGCATCAGCGGCGAGGACACGCTCACCATCGACCGCAAACACGTCGGATCAGTCACGATGAAGCTGCCCACGCGGTTCATGTTCCTGACCAACGAGTTGCCCGGGGCGTCCGACGCCAGCGGGGCGCTCGCCGGCCGATTCCTCGTCCTGCGGTTCACCACGAGCTTCTATGGTCGCGAGGACATCGAGTTGACCAACAAGCTGCTGGCCGAGCTGCCCGGCATCCTGCTGTGGGCGCTCCAGGGCTGGCAGCGGCTGCACGCCCGTGGGCGGTTCGTCCAGCCGGCCAGCGTCGAGGACACGATCGGCGACCTGGAGGACCTGTTCAGCCCGGTCGGTGCGTTCGTGCGGGAACGGTGTCTCGTGGGCAACGGCCAGTCCGTCGAGATGAACGAACTGTTCGCCGCCTGGCGGGACTACTGCCAGTCCATTGGCCGGACCCATGTGGGCACGATCCAGACATTCGGACGGGATTTGCGGGCCGTAATGCCTGGCCTGCGCGTCACACAGCCCCGCTTGGCTGGCGTTCGGATGCGGTGGTACGAGGGAATATCAGTTGCGCCAGAGGGCGCGCAGGGGGGTGCCAAGTGGTGATTTCCGCCTCCAAGACGGTCGTTTCGGCCTTGGCACGCGTTCCGGCACGCGATGTGGCACGCGATATCGAAATCGGTAAGCGATTGATGAATCAAGCCTTACGTTTCTGGCACGCGATGGCACGCGATGTCTCCTTTTGCACATGTGCGCAGGCGCGCGTGCGCGCACACGCGCACGCGCCTGAGCAGCATAGAGCGCAATCGGGTGGATCGCGTGCCACCGCGTGCCAGCGATGACCAGGGCAGGTGACCAGATGTACGAATTCAAACATCCTGCGCCGGCAGCGACCAAGGCTGACCGGCCGACGGCGGCGGCTGAACAGCCCCAGCCCGTCGTCCAGCACCATGCCGGCCAGGACGTGGTCGTCCTGAAGTTCTGCCGCTGCGGTGACTGCCGGCGATATGACACGTGCCCATTGGGCAGCGACCAGCCCGAGCACTGGCTCTACTGCGCCATGTATCGCGGGCCGTTGCGCAACAACGAGTACGTCACCGCCCCGCTCCCACCACGCGGCGCAGGGAAAACAAGCCCCAGCGTGGTGCGAGGCCACGCCGCCGCAGTCGGCCAGGCCGTACATGAAAAAGGTCGGACGCCAGCTTGCCACGACGAGGGGGGGCGTCATGGCGATAGGCAGGAGCATCCGACCGGCGAGCATTCTACCGCGTTGTCCGCGGCAAGCACAGAGCCTTCGCACCCAACGCCACCCGTTGGCCCACGGGCGAACGATTCGGCCGCTGTCGAGCACGTGGCCAAGGCGCCCGCCCGGACGCGACAGGGGCGAACGGGGGCGAACGTCGCGGGCCTGCCATTGTGGCAGACGAATGGTTCCTTACTGGCCGAAAAACCGCCCGTGGGCCGGGCGAGCAGCCGGCCGCTAGTTCTTTGTTTGTCTTCGCGCCGAACATGACCAGGAAATGGAGGTCGCCAGTGGTTACGCACCGACTTGGGCAGCGGCAACGTCAACGGCCGAGACGCCGCCGCGTCAACGGTCGGCTGGTCATGGAACACCGAGCGGTATGGGAGGCAAACCGCGGCCCGATTCCTGAGGGAATGGCCATACACCACGTCAACGGGAACAACCGCGATAACCGGATCGAGAATCTGCAGCTGGTGACTCCCGCGGAACACCGGCACATTCACGCAGGATACGAGTCCCGCGACGGCGTCCCCTACAAGCGCTGCTGCAAGTGCGGCCAGACCAAGCCGCTGACTGAGTTCTACCGCTACTGCTACTACCCCTACGACGGGGCCATCTCGGCATGCAAGCCGTGCCATCGGCAGGCATGCAGTGACCGCCAACGGAAAATCCGCCAGCAGCGACGGTCGCTGTCGGCGACAGCAGATTCAATCTCTCTGCCTGGAGGTGAGTAACGTGGACGTCAAGCTCGTGAGCATCGATTCGGTCAAGCCGTACGAGAACAACCCGCGCATCAACGACGCCGCCGTCGAGTCGGTGGCGGCCAGCCTGCGGGAGTTCGGGTTCCGCCAGCCCATCGTGGTGGATGCCGACATGGTGATCATCGTCGGGCACACGCGGTGGAAGGCGGCGGCCAAGCTGGGGCTCAAGAAGGTCCCGGTCCACGTGGCCAAGGACCTGACGCCCGCGCAGATCAAGGCCTACCGCATCGCCGACAACCAGACCGCGACGCTGGCCGAGTGGAACATGGACCTGCTGCCGATCGAGCTGAAGGACCTCCAGGGCATGGACTTCAACCTGGACCTGCTCGGCTTCTCGGCCGAGGACCTGTCGGCAATGCTGGCGCCTGAGGGCACGGCCGGCCTGACCGACCCGGACGAGGCCCCGGCACTGCCCGACGCCGCCACCACCAAGCGTGGCGACCTGATCATCATGGGCAACCACCGGCTGCTCTGCGGCGACAGCAGCAGCGAGGCCGACGTGGACCGGCTGCTGGACGGCGCCCGCATCCAGCTCGTGAACACCGATCCGCCCTACAACGTCAAGGTGGAGCCGCGGAGCAACAACGCCATCGCCGCAGGCATGTCGTCGTTTGGCGAGCCGGGCCTGCTCCACCACCAGGGCTTCGATCTGCATCGCATGGAAGCGAAGAAGACGAGGTCCAAGCACCACGGCAGGGACGTTGCGACGGGCGCCCAGAGCGGGATCGCCACGCACGACAAGTTGCGGGCCAAGGACCGGCCTCTGGCCAACGACTTCGTGTCGGACGAGGAGTTCGACAAGATGTTGTACGCCTGGTTCGGCAACATCGCCCGCGTGCTGGAGCCGGGCGGGTCGTTCTACATCTGGGGCGGCTATGCCAACCTGGGCAACTACCCGCCGGTGCTCAAGGGCTGCGAGCTGTATTTCAGCCAGGGCATCGTGTGGGACAAAATGTGGCCGGTCCTGACGCGGAAGAGCTTCCTCGGCTGCTACGAGATTTGCTTCTACGGCTGGCGTGAAGGCGGAGCCCACCGGTTCTTCGGGCCGAACAACGCCACCGACCTGTGGCACATCAAGAAGGACAACCCGCAGGACTACGTCCACCTGACGCAGAAGCCAGTCGAACTGGCCACGCGGGCCATCGAGTACTCGTCCCGGCGTGGCGAGAACGTGCTGGATCTGTTCGGCGGATCGGGCAGCACCTTGATCGGCTGCGAGCAGACCGGCCGGCGGGCCTACCTCATGGAACTCGACCCGCTCTACTGCGACGTGATCGTTCAGCGCTGGGAGCAGTTTACCGGCAAGAAGGCTGAGCGCATCACGGCGAGCGATGTCGGGCCGGAGAACACCCCGGCGCTGGTCGAGGCCGGGGCGGAAGGGGGTGCCGCGTGATGTGGCTGGCGTTCCTACTTAACCTGCTTGGCGGCCTCGGTCGCGGTGAACAGGCCGCGTTCGACCTTCTTGAACCGGGCCTGGTCGCCCTTCTTGGCGATCTCGACGATCATCGCGGCGTAGATGGTCGCATGCGGAGTCTTGCCGCCGGGGCTGGTCCAGTAGCCCTTGGCCGCGGCCTGTTCGACGATCTGCTTGGCGTTCAGGGGCTCCCTGGACTCGGCCAGGACCTTGGCCGCCGCGTCCAGGCCGCTCATCTTGCCGTCGGCCCGCGGGGCGCGAGCCTTCCGGGTCTTGGGCGGCATGGGCACCTCGACGCCGTCGGCCAGGTTGCCCTTCTCGACGGCGGCCACCGTCTTGGCGATGTCGTCGGCCGGCCGGGGCGTGGTGCGGGTCTTCAGCGCGGCCTCGATGCGGCTGCGCTTCTTGGCCGGCAGCGAGCCCCAGGACAAGGCCGCCTGGAGTTGGTCGATGCTCGCCTTGCCCAGCAGCTCGGTGAACTCGCTGGCCTCGGCGGTGACCAGCGGGTTGTCGCCGGGAGCCGGCGCGGCCGGGGCGTCGGCCTTCGCCTGGCCTTTGGCCTTCGGCTTGCCGGCGGCCGCCCGCAGCCGCTGGGCGCTCTTGATGCGGACCGACTTCTTCGTGGCCACGTTGACCGCGTCCCAGCCGCCGTGGCGGCTCTCGCCGGTGATGCGGATCTCGGCCAACTTGCCACTGACCTTCGCGATGTAGCTCGCGCCGACCTGGACGTCCTGCTTCTTCATGATTCGCTCCTCGGTAAAGGTGTCACGGGCCGGACCTCCCGACCCATCGTCCCGGTCGGTCGCTTGAGCGACCGGGACGGCGGGGCGGCGCCCGCCATCGCGTCAGGCGGGCCAGTCCGGCTCGGCCGGGGCGGGCTTGGCCGGTTCAGCCGCCTGCGGCCTGCCCTCGTCGTCCAGCAGCACCGCGGCGTCGATGCCCGTCTCCCAATAGCCCAGGTAGTCTTCGACTGCCGACTTGACGATCTCGGTCACCGTCACCGGCCGCTGGTATTTGGCCGTCTCGCGGACCGCCTGCTTCTTCAGGCGGGCGATCAGCTCCTTGCCGATCGAGACGCCCAGCACGTTCTCGTTGCCCTTGCCCTTGGCCATGAAGGTTGCCTCCTGGTTTGCGTCCGGGCTGCCATCATCAGGCCGGCTTGCCCAAGGCCCGGCGACCCGCCGCCCGGCGGGTTTCGGCTCTCAGAACCGCACCAGCTCGGCCACGTCCATCGCCCCGCAGCAGCCAGCCATGTCGCGAATGGTCCTGGCGTAGGCCTCGGCGGTCGCGCCGTCGACGGCGTTGTGGAACTGGCCGGTGCTGCTTGCCCGGCCGACCGAGCGGCCCAGCAACTGGCGGGCCAGGTAGCGGACCATCTTGCCGGCCCGGGCAATGACCTCGGCGGGGGCGACCGAGAAGACCGGCGCGTTGCTCAGGATCGAGGCCATCTCCGCCTCGCCCAGCAGCAGGTCGTAGTGGGCGACCTGGGCGTACTGGGCGGTGGCGATGGCCATCTCCTCGCCGCGCCAGGCGATGGCATCGGCCGGGTTGTCCTTGGCGCGGGCCAGGAACTCGTCGCGGGCCTTCTCGTAGTTCCGCCGGTAGAGGTCGGCCTGCATCAGGATGTTGCGGGCGTTGTCGACCTCGGTGCGGTCGGCCTTCGGCGTGGCGGTCTGCGTCGCGTTCTTCGTCGTGGCCATCTGCGTCTCCTTCGGTTCGTGGTCTGTGGTTCGTTCTCTACGCCTGCACACATTCAGCCGGGAAAGCTGGCCCCCGCTAAGCATGATTCCGGCCGGAATTCCGAGATTTTTCGGGGCCTAGCATCAGCCTTACAGGCCGACCTCCTCGAGCAACCGGCCGTAGCCGGTCGCGCCAAGCATCGTAGGGTAGGTCCGGGGCGCCTTGCCGCCTTACGACGGCAGGTTTCCCCGAACCTCCCTCCGAACCGGACTTGCGGGTTTCCCTGCATCCGGCTCTCCGTGAGCACGTCGATTGTCGTGCT
>JAJVII010000017.1 GCA_022072085.1 Phycisphaerae bacterium | reverse complement strand
GATCCCACAGCCTGCCGTCCATGGCATAGCTCCTTTCGGTTTGGTTACCAGAAAAGAGCTTAACCTAAACGGCCGGCTGTTCTTGTACCCGGCTCGGCAATTATGAAAAACCCTGTGCCTCTGTGGTGAGTATTTCTTAGACGGAATTCAGTGGGCGTTTATTGAGACCTACAAAAGAAATCTTCATTCACCACAGAGGACACCGAGATCACAGAGGAGGTCAGAAGCGTCAAGAAATGCCTGAAATCAAGAATTTCTTGATACTCTCGACTCTGTGCTCTCTGTGTTCTCTGTGGTGAAGATTGCTTCTACAGGATTCAGTAGCCTCGAGCGTCAGCGAGCGCGTCAGATTGCGCGTGATCGCCGCGCTACGCGTCGGCCGATCCGAGCAGGTCGCCCCCGCCGCCGGCCAGCAGCTTCTCGACAATTTCCGCAGCCACGTCGGCGGGCGACCGGCCCTGGGCCGACGCCGCCACGCAGGGGCGTCCGGACGGGTGGCAGAGGGCCGCGACGGCGGTGATCTCCCCTGCCCCGTCCGTCTGCGGCAGCCAGGCGTGAACGCCCAGCGGCATGTTGCACCCGGCGCCCAGCAGGCGGACCACCTCGCGCTCGGTGGTGACGGCCAGCCGAGTCGGCGGGTCGTCCAGCGGCGCCAGCAGGTCGCGAACGCGGGCGTCGTCGGCCCGGGCCTGGAGGGCGAGCACGCCCTGGCCGGCCGCCGGGATCAGCATGCGGATGTCGAGCACCTGGGCGATCTCGGCCAGCAGTCCCGCGCGCTTCAGGCCGGCGACGGCCAGCAGCGTCGCGGCGTATTGCCCTTCGCGCACCTTGCGGATTCGCGTCTCGATGTTGCCGCGGATCGGGGCCACCTTCAGGTCCGGCCGAAGGTGCAGGATCTGACCGGCGCGGCGGGGACTGCTCGTGCCGACCAGCGCCCCGGCCGCCAGCGATTGCAGCGAGCCGGGCGAGAGCGTCGTCGGCCCGACGATCAGCGCGTCGCGCGGGTCCTCGCGCCGCGGCCAGGCCGGCAGGTCGGTCCCGTCCGCCAGTTGGGCCGGCAGATCCTTGGCGGAGTGGACCGCCAGGTCGATCCGCCCGTCGCGCAGGGCCTCCTCCAACTCGGCAGTGAACAGGCCCTTGGTGCCGACCTCGCTGATCGGCCGATCGCCCGCCTGGCTGCGGTCGCCGCGCGTGGTGAACCGGGCCAGATCGACGGTCAGGCCGGGGTGCAGGTCGCGCAGCATCTGGGCCACCTGCCCGCTCTGGGTGGTCGCCAGCATCGAGCCGCGCGTTCCGACGACGAGTCGTTGAGTGGGTTGGCTCATGACCGGGACATTCTAGAGAAGTGGGCCGCGAATACCAAGCCCCCACGACCACGCGCCAGCGGGCAATCGAAAAGTCCGCAAGCCCCGATCAAACGCAGAGCGGATGAGTGGCAGAGGTCGGACAGAGCTTTGAGCTTCTTGAAAGGAAGACGCCCCTTTCCCCCTCCGCCCCTTAGCCCCTTGACCCCTCAACCCCTCTTGCGGCGGATAGAAGAATCCCGCGGGCGCGGGCCCCGCGGGACCTTCCATTCTCGAACGTCGGCCCTGGGCACACGCGCCGGCCTGGGCCACACCCGGCCGGCGGCTCACGTCATTCGCCCTCCGGCACCTCGACGGTCGCGACCGGCTTCATGATCGCCAGCGGGGTGAATTCCTTGGCGCCGGTGGCCTTGTCAAACTTCACGCGACACATGTCCACGCCGTCGTAGACGACGGTGACTTGCCAGGCGCCGGCGCTCTCGGCGACGCGCGAGGCGGCCGCCCGCGTCGGCCCGTGGCCCCACTGTCGGTAGCTCTCCAGCGCCGCGACGCGGACGCTGGAACCGTCCCAGGCGATCCGCGGCGTCGTCTGCGCGTAGTCCACGCCGACCGGCACGTAGCCCATGACCATCAGCTCAGCCAGGCCTGCCGACTCGCCGGTCTGGAGGTGGACCCGCACCCGCGTGACGCCGTGCTGCGGCTGCTCGAAGCGGACGCGGCCGTCGGTCGCCGCCCAGCTCCGCATGCCCGACTTGACCTGCCATATCTCCGCCCGGTCGATCTTCCCGCCCTGGGCCGCGATCGACGTCAGCGATACGTGCGAGTCAAAGTCGATCTGGAGCCAGGGGTCGTTCTCGCCGCAGCTCTTCCAGTCGGTGGCGTTCACGCCGTCGACCCAGTTGCTCCCGGCGTCGAAGGCGTTGCGCACCCCGCACAGCGGATCGTCCAGCGCCTTGCAGCCGGCGACGGAGCTGGCGCTGACCGCGGCCAGCGAGGTTCGACCGAGGTTCACGGGCGTCTCGGAGCCCTGCAACTGGTCGTTGAGTCGGCCGACTTCCTTGTTCAGCTTGTCCACTTCCAGTTGCAGGTGATCGGCCCGGGACTGGGCGACCTGGAGGGGGGTTACTTCCGGAATGGTCGTGACTTCCGATTGCCGGCTGCATCCCGACGCCAGCAATAGAAGCACGCATACCGCTGGTAGGACGGATAGAAGTTTCATGCAGGTAGAGTCAGATAAAAACTCCACCCGGTCAAAAAAATCTCCCGGGGGGGCGCAGCCGGCGGCCCGGTCAGCGGATGGGCACGAGCTTGACCAGCGGGGCGAACGCGTGCGTTCCCCTGGTCAGGTCGAACGTGTCGCGGGCCAGGGGCATCTCGGCGTTGCGGACGGTGACGGCGATCGAGCCGCCATCGTCCTTGACCTCGGCGGTGACGCCCTCGCGCGGGCCGACGCCCCAGTCGCGATAGTGGGCCAGCGCCGCGACGGTGGCCGACCCGGCGTCCCAGTGGATGCGCGGCGTCTGCGGCCGCGTGAAGCGGACGTTGGCCGGCACGAAGCCCAAGACGCGGACCTCCCCGGCGCCGGGGACGACAGCAGGCAGGATGCCGGAGTTGATCGGCTGCGGCGGCTGAGCCGTTTCAAAGTGCAGCCGCACACGGACCACGCCGTGGCAGGGCCCGTCGATCTTGGCCTGGCCGTCCGCCGATGCCGGATGTTCGGTCGAGCCGCCCTTGAGATAGAACAGCTCGACGCGGCGCAGGCGCCCGTCCTCGACCGAGACGCCGGTGACCGAGACGTTGGAATCGAACCGCACGTCGATCCAGGGGTCGGGTTCGCCGGAACCCAGCCAGCCGACGTTCGCGCCGTCATCGAAGGCCTTGGCCACGCCGTAGCGCTCGTCGTCCAGCCCCCGCTGGCCGTTGACCGACGACGCGCAGACCGACGCCAGCGAGGTGCGGGCCAGGTTGATCGGCTCGGCCTTGCCCTCGAGCTGGGCGGCCAGCTTGGCGTTGGCGGCCTGCTGGTCGGCCAGGCTGCGGCGGAGCGTCTTCTCCGTCGTCTCCAGTTCGGCGACGCGCTCGGTGAGGGAGCGAAGCTCCTGGCCCCGCGACTCGGAGGGCGTGGGCTGGTTGCACCCGCCGACGATCAGCGCCGCCGGCACGATCCAGAGCATGGCAAGGTTTCTCATGGTGATTCCATTCTGCCGCCTGGACGGGGGGCAGGTCAACATAGTTTCGCCCGCAGCCGGCAAACGCGCTTGTCATGGGTTGACCCTGCCGGTAGACTTGCCGTGCTCCCGGAGCGGACGGAGACGGAAATCCGTACCGACGGATGAGTCACGGCGGACAAAGGTTCCCCTCAACGCGGCCGAACGGCGCCTGAACCTGGAAGGGACGAGCAATGATTAAGTACGCGCACGTCGAGAAGTGGGTCAAGGAAATGGCGGCCATGTGCCAGCCCGATCACATCCACTGGTGCGACGGGTCGGAGGCCGAGAAGGCCGAGTTGACCAAGCAGGCGCTCAAGACGGGCGAGCTGATGGAACTCAACGACAAGAAGCTGCCCGGCTGTTTCCTGCACCGCACGGCCCTGAACGACGTGGCCCGCACCGAGAACCTGACGTTCATCTGCACGTCGTTCCAGGGCGACGCCGGTCCGACCAACAACTGGATGAACCCGCGCGAGGCCTACGCCAAGGCCGGCGCCATCTTCAAAGGCGCGATGAAGGGCCGCACGATGTACGTCGTGCCGTTCTGCATGGGCCCGGTCGGCTCGCCCTTCTCCAAGATCGGCGTCGAGCTGACCGACTCGATCTACGTCGTGCTGAACATGCGGATCATGACCCGCGTCGGCGAAGAGCCGCTGGACGCGCTGGGACCCAACGGCGAGTTCACCCGCTGCCTGCACTCCAAGGCCGACCTGGACATCAACCGCCGCCTGATCCTGCACTTCCCCGAGGACAACACCGTCTGGAGCGTGGGCAGCGGCTACGGCGGTAACGTGCTGCTGGGCAAGAAGTCGCTGGCCCTGCGGATCAGCTCGGTGATGGCCCAGCGCGAAAAGTGGATGGCCGAGCACATGCTCATCCTCGGCGTCGAGGAGCCCAACGGGCACATCCAGTACATCGCCGCCGCCTTCCCCAGCGCCTGCGGCAAGACCAACCTGGCGATGCTCATCCCGCCCGACGGGCTCAAGAGCAAGGGCTACCGCATCTGGTGCGTCGGCGACGACATCGCCTGGATGCACCTGGAGACCGATGGGCGGCTGTGGGGGCTCAACCCGGAGACCGGATTCTTCGGCGTCGCCCCGGGGACCAACTGCAAGACCAACCCCAACGCGATGGCCACCGTCGCCCACGACACTATCTTCACCAACGTGGCCCTTCGGCCTGACGGCACGGTCTGGTGGGAAGGCCACGACGACGCGGCCCCCAAGAAGGCCATCGACTGGACCGGCAAGCCCTGGCGCCCGGGACTGAAGGACAGCAACGGCCAGCCGGTCAAGGCGGCCCATCCCAATTCCCGCTTCACCGCGCCGTTCCTCAACTGCCCGATCCACTCGCACCGGCACAAGCACCACCGCGGGCTGCCGATCTCGGCGATCGTCTTCGGCGGGCGCCGCGCCCGGCTGGCCCCGCTGGTCTACCAGGCCTTCGACTGGAACCACGGCGTCTTCGTCGGGGCATCGATGGCCAGCGAACGCACCGCCGCCCAGTACGGCAAGGTCGGCGAGGTCCGCCGCGACCCGATGGCCATGATCCCCTTCTGCGGATACAACATGGCCGACTACTTCGGACACTGGCTGGACATGGGCCAGCGGGTCAAGAGCCCGCCGCCGATCTTCCACGTCAACTGGTTCCGGCAGGACGACGACGGCAACTACCTCTGGCCCGGTTTCGGCGAGAACCTGCGCATCATCGAGTGGATCCTCGCCCGCTCGCGCGGCGAGATCGGCGCCGTCGAGACCCCGCTGGGCCTGGTCCCGCGGCTGGAGGACCTGGACATGAGCGGGCTGGACGTGCCGGCCAAGGCGATGAACGAGCTGTTCTCCATCGACGCCGACGCCTGGCTGGCCGAGACCGAGGACATCGCCGCCTTCTTCGACCAGTTCGGCACGCGGATGCCGCGCGAGATGCATGCCCAACTGGCGGCCCTGCGCAAGCGGATGACCGCCGTCAAGGAGAAGCCCGCGGCCCAGACCCGCGCCGCCGCGAAGAAGAAATGATCCGCACGGCTGCAACCGACCCGAGGGGCAGGCTTCGGCCTGCCCCTTCTTCATGCGCCGGCGAGTTGAGTGTTATCCCTTGCCGGGGCGCGTCAGCGGGTGGCCAAACAGGACTCGGCTCACCGACGCGAGGCGCCGGCCGGTGCGGCCGGTCCACATGGCCTCTTCGCCGCCGGCCCATTCGCGCGTCGCCGCCAGCAGGGCCTCGGGGGTCAGCAGGATCGCCGCCGGCTGCCTGCGGCGGGTCCGCCGGGCGACGCAAAAGAGCATCCAGCGCCCGCCCATCGACAGCGGGGCGTGCCAGATCAGCCTGAAGAACAGCCGCCACGGACCGGTGATGTGGTTCTTGCCCGAGGCCCGCACGCGGCGGGCGTAGCGCACCGCCAGGATCAGCAGCGTGCAGCCGGCGCCCAGCAGCACCGCCCAGAACAGCAGCGACAGCCACGGCCCGCGGTCGCGCGAGATGTGCTCGTGCACGTAGCGCCATCGCTGATCGACGTCGGCCAGCAGCCACAGGGTCGTGCGCTCAACCACCGTTGACTCCCGCGTTCATCCGGGCCAGCTTCTCGGTCCTGGCCGACAGACGGGCCTCCCGGTAGGCCTGCCGCAGCTCGCTGAGCGTCCGCAACGCCCGTCGCCGCACGCGGCGGTCGGGATCGCTGCGGGCCAGCCGGATCACGATCGTCGCGGTCTTAAACCACTGGATCTGCTCGACCACCCACAGCGCCGAGAGCCGGTGCTCGGGCGAGCGGTCGGCCAGCATCTCGTGCAGGTTGGTCCGGGCGGTCGCGTAGTTCATCCCCATCATCGCCTTGATGGCGTTGGCCCGGACGCGGTTGTCGGCGTCCTCGACCATCTGGAGAATCCAGTCGGTGCAGCTCTCGGCGTGGAGCATCTCCAGGGCCTCGACGGCGTTGGCCCGCACCCGCCGGTCGCTGTCGTCCAGGGCCTCGACGATCGCCCGTTCGCTCGCTTCTCCAGGCGCCTGGCCCAGCAGCTTGACGACGGCCGATCGGACCTTCGCGTCGCTGTCGCGGCTGGCGGCCAGCAGGGCGTCGGCCAGCGGCTCCGCCAGCCGGCAGATGTCCGCCACGCGCACCGCCTGGAGCCGCTGGCCCGCGTCCGGGTCGGCCAGCCGCACCCGGAGCTTCTCCACGAGGTCGCCGACGACCCGCCGCAGTTTGCGAGCGGCGAACTCGCGAGCCTCCTCGGTCATCTGCGGGAACTGCGTCCAGAACCGCTCGAACGTGAAATGCCCCACGTGCTCGGTCGCCAGTTCGCGGACCTTCTCGTTTGGGTCGCCGAGGCGGCTGACCATGAGCCGGTTGAGGTCCTCGCCGCCGCGGCGGATCAGCTCGGACGCCGCCTGCTCGGCGACGTGCTGCTCGCGATGGTCCATCAGCCGCTTGAGCGCCGCGGTCGAGGCCTCGTCCTCCCACGCGCACAGCCGCTCCATCGCCGCCAGGCGCTGGGGCACCGAGCCGTCGATCGCCAGGCTGGTCAGCCACTGGGCCCGCGTCGCCCCATCGACGCCAACGTGGCCGATCCACTCGACCAGCCCGGACGCGAGTCGGTCGGGAACCTGCTCCCACCAGCCTGGCGTCTCGAAGAAGACCATCCGCTTGATCGTCTGCACGCCGCGGGCGACGGCCGGCGCCGACAGGCGGTCGGCCTGCGCCCACAGGGCGCACAGCAGCGGCCGCTCCCGCAGCAGCGAGATTCGGCCGGCGGCCCGGGCCCGGACCTCCGGCTCCGACAGCATCAGGTAGAGGAACGGGGCCACCGACGGGTCGGCGTGCCGGGCGGCCTCCTCGACCAGGGCCCGGCCGGCCTGCCCGCCGGGCTCAGCCAGCCGCGGACGCAGCACGTCGGCCAGGTCGTCGCCCATGCGGATCATCTGGCCGAGCAGGTCGCTTCGGCCGTGGGAATCGAAGTTGGCCAGCGCCGACCGCAGTGCGTCCAGCAGGTGGTCGCGGTCCTCCCGCCAGCGGGCATAGCGGCTGCGCTGCTCCTCGGTGGAACGTTCGGTGGGCTCGTCGGGGCGGTCGGCGGTCAGATACCAGTCGACGTAGGCGTTCAGGCAGTCTCCGGCGGCCCGCGAAATCTCGCCGTCCTCATCGACCAGCGCCAGCACCGGCAGGAACGCCAGCGACGGCTGGAGCGTGCGGCAGACCAGCCGCAGCGTGTTCAGCCGCGTCTGCCGCGTCCGGGCCCTGAGCGTCGCCCGAAGCACCGGGGCCAACTGCCCGATGCGGGCCGCCAGCCGATCCTGCTCGCCGGGCGGCAGGGCGTGATAGCGAGCGACCAGGCCGACGAGCCCGCGGCCCGTGCCGCGTTCGAGCACGAGTTCGACCAGCACGCCCTGGTCCTCCGGGCCGCTGTCGTCGACGGCGCGAAGCAGGGCCTCCTCGACGGCAGGGCCGTCCAGGGCGCTGATGGCGTCCAGGATGGGATAGGGCAATTGCATGGCTCCGCATCATGGTTATCGGTCCAATGGAAGGGAGGCCTTAACAAGCTGTTTCAAGGCCCATGCGGGTCGCGGGACATGGAGCCCCATGCTCCGGCGCCCCTGCCCGTCCACCTTGAAATCCCCTCCGTCGGCGGATACTCTAGCCGCGGTCCGGTTGCGTCCACTTACCCGATGGAGACGACGATGAAGATTGCATCGCGGCTTGCCCAGATCGAAGAGTCGGCCACCCTGGCGATTTCCTCCAAGGCCAAGGCCATGAAGGCCGAGGGCATCGACGTCGTCAACTTCGGCGCCGGCGAGCCCGACTTCGACACGCCGGCCTCCATCAAGGCCGCCGCCAAGAAGGCCCTGGACGAGGGCAAGACGAAGTACACGCCGGCCGCCGGCATCCCCGAACTCAAGAAGGCCGTCGCCGGCTGGATGAAGCGGCTCTACGCCGTCGAGGTCGCCCCCAACCAGGTCATCATCACCGTCGGCGGCAAGCACGCGCTGGCCAACGCCTTCCTCGCCCTGCTCGAGCCGGGCGAAAAAGTCCTCATCCCCGCGCCCTACTGGGTGAGTTACCCCGAGCAGGCCAAGCTCGCCGGCGGCGTACCCGTGATCCTCCAGACCTCGGCCGCCGACGGCTTCCGCATCAAGCCCGACGCCCTGCGCAAGGCGCTGTCGGCCGGCGTACGCATCCTGGTGCTGAACACGCCGAGCAACCCGGCCGGCTTCGCCTTCTCGCCGGCTGAGACCCGGGCCATCGCCGACGTGCTGGCCGACTTCCCCGACACGATCATCTTCGCCGACGAGATCTACGAGAAGCTGATCTTCGGCGGGCGCAAGTTCGAGAGCTTCCTGAAGGTCGCCCCCGAACTGGCCGGACGCACCATCGTCTTCAACGGCGTCGCCAAGACCTTCAGCATGACCGGCTGGCGGATCGGCTGGGCGATCGGGCCCAAGGACGTCATCGATGCGATGGGGACCGTGCAGAGCCAGATGACCAGCAACCCGACCTCCATCGCCCAGTGGGCCGCGGTCGAGGCCCTGAACAATCCGCCCGACGACGTCGAGGCGATGCGCAAGGAGTTCGAGGTCCGAGGCCAACTCATGGCCGACGGCCTGAACGCGATCGAGGGCGTCAAGTGCCTGCCCGCGGAGGGGGCGTTCTACCTCTTCCCCGACGTGTCGGCCCACTACGGCCGCACGCTGGGCGGCAAGAAGATCGGCGGGTCGGCCGACTTCGCGACCGTGCTGCTGGAGAAGGCCCACGTCGCGGTGGTCCCCGGCGAGCCCTTCGGCAATGACCGGCACGTCCGCCTGAGCTTCGCGTGCAGCCGCGAGACCATCGCCAAGGGTTTGCAGCGGATGAAGGACCTGCTCAAGAAGTGACGCGGCCAGCAACGGCCGATTTCACGTAGCCCCCACGGGCCCGGCGCCGGCCGGGCCCGTTTCATTTCAAGGCCCTGTCACCGCCTTGCCGTAGAGGATGTTGGCGAGGAACGAATCCCCGTCGGCAACCGGGCCGTCGGCGGTGGTAATCGCGTTCAGGTTCGCCGGCAGCCGCCCGCGCAGACGCTCCTGCGGGTCGGTGGACCAGTCCCGCCCGCCGCCGCGGGTGTAGATGTTGTCGCCGTGGACACCGCAGAATGGATCGGCGGACCATTCCACGTGGCCGTCCAGGAACAACACGTTCTGGCCCTCGCCGCCGTGGTTGGGGCTGTTGTAGCCGGCCTTCTGCTTCTTGCTCAGCGACTTCACATAGTCCGCAGCCGATCCGGCCGATCCCGCTTGCGCTTCGGGCAGCAGTTCGAGGCGGTTCATCGGCGGAGCCCGGTCTGCCAGGATCGCGAAACTCGTCGCGGATTCCATCCCATCGCGCGGCACCCCCTTGGGGCCCTGCGGAACCTGGTAGCTGTAGCTGAGGCTTCGGTGTCTGCCGCCGGAATGGCCCGAGTCATCCACGCGCGGGAAGGCGTCGTCGGGCGGCACGCTGCCTGCCTGCCCGCTGAAGGCCTCGGCGCCATCGTCGGACAGGCAGACAAAACAACCGGCACCGATCGCGTCGCTTCGCACCAGCAGCCAGAGGCTCGCGTCGGTGTCGAGGCTGTCTTCGACGCCGGTGGGGCTCATGTCGATCCGCCGACCGGCCGGCACAGACGGATAGCCCATGTTGCTGGAGGAGTAGGTCCTCATGGTCTTGCCCAGATTGTTCAGATTGGCGGCGCACTTGACCCGCCAAACTATATCATGGGTCGTACGCACCCCTCTCGCCACCATCAGCACCATAAGCCCGACCGTCAGCCAGCCGCAGCCGACCAGCACGCTGGCCAGGGCCATCCCGTTGCCCGGCCGATCCGGCTTGCGTGACGCGGAGATCAACGCGACGATGCCGAGCATGAAGCCGATCGGCGAGGTGAACGGGATGACCGCCAGCACCAGGGCCGCGACGGCCAGGCCCCTGCCCCCCTTGACTTGGGCGGTCGGCTGGCTGAACGCGGTCTGCGGCGGAACGGGCATCGCGCCGATCTGCGTCGGCATCGCCGGCGGGGCGGCAGACGGCCCGTGCAGCCGCACCGGCGGGGGCACGAGTTGCTCCGTCCCGCAGTGCGGGCAGGCGATCCGCTGTCCGGCATGTTGCTCCTGCGCCGACAGCACCCGCCCGCACCCCGTGCAACCGAACTGAATGGCCATGAACGTCCTCCCCAGGAGTCGTGCCAGATGATCCGTGGCCTTTGTCGCCCCGTCACGGGCCGATCCCCGTGCAACCCGCCCTCATGAAATGCACGAACAGAAGGTCACGAACCGGCGACAGCGTCATTATGAACACGGACAGGGCGATTGGGAAGAGCGGAGGCGGGCAGTGCGCGGGCAGCCGGTCAACCCGCGGAGCGGCGCAGGCGGGCCAGGCGGTCGGCGGCCCGTCCGGCGAACTGCGAATCGGCCGGCACCGAGGCGGCCAGGCGTTCCCACTGCTCCGAAGCGCGGTCCACCAGGCCCATCGACTCCAGGCAGGTGGCCAGGTTGGCCCGCACCTCGGGGTTGGACTCGTTGACGGCCAGCGACTTCTCGAACGCCTCCGCGGCCCGGGCGAGCTGGTCGGTCTGCACGAAGATCAGCCCCAGCCGATAGTGAACGTCGGCGAAGCCCGGCTCGAGGTCCAGGGCAGCCGACAGGTGCTCGACGGCTTCGTCGATCTGGCCGACCTCGCGCAGCGCCAGCCCCAGCTTGATGCGGGCCTTGGTGTAGGCCGGGTTGATGCGGACGGCCTGGCGATACTGAGCGATCGCCGCGTGCGGGTCGTCCTGGCCGGACATCAGCAGGCCGAGGCGGTAGTGCAGGTCCGCGTGGCTGGGCCGGTCCTTCACCGCCTGCTTGTGGCGTTCGATCTGGAACTCCAGCAGCTTCTCCCAGTCGTCCTCGCCGTCGAGATCGGTCTGGGCCTTCTCCGCGGCGAAGTCGGCGGTGAAGACCGACTCGCCCTGACGGGCCAGACCGGCCTTGAGTTCCAGCCGGCTCATCTCGCGGAACAGCAGCGTGGAGTTGGGGGCGAGTTGCCCGGCCAGGTCCAGCGTGTCCATCGCCTCGGACCACTGGCCGGCGTTCTTCTGGGCGACCGCCAGGCCGACGTAGGCCGTCAGCGTGCGGTCGCTGATCTCGACGGCGCGGTTGAAGCCGACCGCCGCCTCGGCGAACCGGCCGGCCCGCAGGTGCTGGGTCGCCAGCTTGACGGCCGCTTCGAGGTAGTCGCGGTCGGCGTCCAGCGCCCGCGTGAGGTGCTCGACGGCCTGGCTGTCCTCGCCGAGCCGGGCGTAGAGGTCGGCCAACTGCACGTGCAGGTCCGGCAGGTCGCCCTGCTGGTCGATCAGCTCGAGCAGTTCCTCGACGGCCTCGCGGATCTGCCCGCCGTCGGCCAGCGTAGTGGCCAACTGCTGGCGGGCGGCCCAGTTCTCGGGCGCCAGCGCGATGGCCGACCCAAACTCGCGGACCGCGTCGGGATATCGTCCGGCTTTGAGGTAGAGGTTGGCCAGGCAGAGCCGCACGTGGGCGTCGCCGCCGCAGGTCTGCTCGCGCAGCCATTCGTAGTGATCGATCGCGTGGTCGTATCGCCCGGCGGCCAGCTCAATGGCGGCCAGCCGCTCGTGGGCGGCGACGGTGCGCGGGTCGCGGGTCAGGGCGTCGAGGTAGCACTCGGCGGCCTTGTCGGAACGCCCGGCCCGCTCGTGGCAGTAGCCCAGGGCCAGCAGGACCATCGGATCGTCGGGCGTGTGCAGGGTGGCCAGAGAAAGCTGCTCGGCGGCCTGGTCGATTTCGCCCTGGTGCTCGTGGCAGCAGGCCAACCCCAGCCGCGAGAGCATCGACTGCGGATCGGCCCGCAGGGCGGCGTGGAAGCGCGTCGCGGCCTCAGCCAGCCGATAACGCTGAAGCATCGCCAGCCCGACGCGGGCCTGAAGGTCGGCGTTCTGCGGCTCGCCGCGGGCCTGCGACGCCAGCGACGACAGCGTCGCGTCGTCCACCGGCACGAACTGCGCCGCGAACAACTGACGCATGTTCGTCGTCCGCCCGCGGCCCAATATCTCAAGCAAGTAGCTCATTTGAATGTCGAATGTCGAGTGTCGAATGTCGAATTCGAAGAGGGCTTGCCGCTATTGCTCTTGGCGGTCTTCTTCGACTTGACGACGATTCGGACTATTTCTTCGACCTCCACGTGCAGACGCTTCAACTCGTCATTTTCGCGCGTCTTCATCTGATCCAGGACTTCCAGCCAGAAGGCGGATTCGTCGCCTTCCTCTTCAACGATCGAAAGTTTCGCCACGAACGCCGCCCGGGACTGCGCCCGGCAGGCAGCTCGGTAGTTTGCTGCAACCGACGACGCGGACCGCACCAACTGCCGCCGAATGTCCCAGAACTCCGCTCGATCGGGCAGCTTGGCGCTGAAGCGAATGACATCGACCGCAAACCGCATGGTCCGCCGTTGGAACTCCAGTGCGAATTCGCTCTTTGACACTTCGCCCTTCCTCCCCCAAGATCGCACCGGTCCCTGTCATTCG
This sequence comes from Phycisphaerae bacterium, assembly GCA_022072085.1. Taxonomy (GTDB): domain Bacteria; phylum Planctomycetota; class Phycisphaerae; order JAJVII01; family JAJVII01; genus JAJVII01. Next base: position 57,983 of record JAJVII010000017.1, on the reverse strand, counting down.
ACATTCGACATTCGACATTCGATATCGCCGTCACGCTGCCAGCGCATCGAGCGCTTTGCGGGCGGCATCGAAGTTCTCGTTCAGCTTCAGGGCCCGCTCGTAGCTCTGGCGGGCACGGGCCACCTGGCCCATGTCGCGGTAGAGATCGCCCAGCAGCAGGTGCACGTCGGGGTAGTCCCCGCCGGCGGCAATGGCCGACCGCAGCCGATCGGCTGCCGAGTCCTGCTGGGCCGTCCCACGATAGAGCTTGGCCACATGGATCAGGGCGGCCACGTATCGCGGGTTGATCGCGATGGCCCGCTCGGCGGCGTCGATGGCGTCGTGAACGCGTCCGATCCGCTGGTTGACCCGCGAGGCGTAGTAGTGCAGGTCGGCGTAGGCGGGCCTGGACGCGATGGCCAGCTTCACCGCAGCCGCCAGCACGCCGAATATCTGCGGGTCCATCGGCGAAGGCTCCAGATCCAGGAACGCCTGGACGAACTCGGGCTCGTCGGTGATGGCCCGGCCCAGGCGGTCCAGGTCGTCTACCTGCCCCCGGGACGGATCGGCGGCGGGCAGCACGCGAAGCGGACGGACCGACTCAGCCGGTGCGCCGACCGCCATGGCCGCGTAGGCCAGTTCCAGCGCCACGTGCGGGTCGGACGGGTCCAGCCGCTGGGCCAGCTTCAGATGGTTCAGGGCGTCAGCCGGCCGGCCCTGGGCCCCGCAGGCCAGCCCGAGATACCGCCGCGCGGTCACGTTGCTCTCGTCCCAGGCGACGCAGCGGGTCAGGTGCTCCTCGACGCGGTCCCACTGTTCGCACTGGGCGGCCAGCAGTCCAAGGAACAGGTGGATTTCCGGCGTCGGATTGGTGTCGGACAGCCCCTCGTGCAGCGTCAGTTCGGCGGCAGCCGACTGCCCGCTGCGCCATTGGGCGATCGCCAGCATGATCCGCGCCCGGCGGTCGCCGTGGTCAGCCGACAGGGCCCGCTCCAGCGGCGAGGCGGCCCGGGCGACGTCGCCGGCGCCGGCGCAGGCGACGGCGAGGAACCTGGCCAACTCCCCGCCGGACGGGTTGAAGCGGCAGGCCACCTGGAAGTGCCCGACGGCGGTGCGATGCTCCCCGCGCCCGATGGCGGCTAGCCCGAGGTGCCGGTGCGACTGGGCCAGGTAGAACCGGGCCAGCCGCCCGTGCAGCGTGTCGTCGTCGGCGACGCGGACGAAACAGGCGATGGCGGCGGGGTAGTCGCCGCGGTTGAACGCGCCCATGCCGTCGCGATAGAGGTCGCGACGGTTTCGCCCGGCAGCCCACAGCCTGCTCAGGTCGCGTTGGGTCATGGCCATCCTGCGAACGGGCGGGCCGGAGGGTTCACGCACGGAGGCGGCCCGCGCCACACCCCTTCTTATCGGCCACTATTCGGGACCGGATTAACAGAGAATCCCCCGCTCGCCCGCGCCCGCAGGGGGCTGCCGAACGGCCTTGCGGGACGTATACTGGTAGTCGGCCGGCCGTGCGGGAATGGCCGCAAGCCTTGTGCCAGCCGTGCGTTTGGCCAACTATAGGGTTCCTCGCCGGCGCCCGCGGCGCCGGCTGCGCTGAACTATTGACAAAGGATGCTCTCATGTTGCGCAGACTCGCCGTTCTGCTGGCATTGCTCGGGCTGTCTCCCCTGGTCGCGATGGCGGACGATCCGGCGCCGGCCCGTCCCAGGCCGGTCGTCGCTCCGACCACCCAGCCGGCCCACGCGGGTCCGACGACTCGGCCGGACACCACCGTCGAACTGCCGCTGGCTGAGCGGGCGGCGGTGCGGCTGAAGGTCGGCTTCCACGACAAGGCCGAGGCCGACTTCCGAGAGTTGCTCAAGAACGACCAGACGAAGCTGTCGGCTATCGTCGGACTGGCCCAGCTCTATCGCCAGACGGGCAAGTACGACGAGGCCGGCAAGATGCTCGAATCGGCCGCCGACGACGGCGCCAAGTCGGCCGACTGGCGGCTGGAGAAGGCCGAGTTGCTCGCCATGCTGGGCCAGTATGAGCAGGCCCGCGACCTGGCCGATGCGGTTCTCAAGGAGGACGAGAAGAACCTGCACGCCCGCTGGCTGGTCGGCCGACAGCTCGAAACGATCGGCCAGTACGACCAGGCCCGCGACGTTTACAAGTGGGTGGACGGCAAGGTGGCCAAGGACTGGCCCGCGACGGCAGGCGGCCGGACGTGGGCCGGGCAGATCCTCGACCGCTACAGCCGGCTGATTGCCCGCCCCGCCGCCAAGGGCGTGGACGCCCGCAACAACCCCGGCCCGGTGACCTATGACACGATGATCCTCCAGCAGCTCTACCAGGTGGCCTACGAGGAGCTGGACCGCGAGTATTGGCCCGCCCGGGTCGCCGCCGCGAATCTCTCGCTGGTCGCCTACAAGGACAAGCAGGCGATTGAGGACTTCGGGGCCGCGCTGCGAATCAACCCGTCGGCCTACCAGGCCAACCTGGGCGCCGGCTGGGCAATGCTGGAAGGCTGGAAGTTCGAGCAGGTCGAGGCCCAGCTCGCCGCGGCCCGCAAGGTGAACGCCAACGACCCGGCTGTCTTCGAGCTGGAATCGGCGCTGCTGCTGCTCCAGCGGCGGTTCGACGACGCCGCCGCGGCCGCCCGCAAGGGGCTCAAGATCAACCCGCGACACCTGGGCCTGCTGGCGCAGCTCGCGTCGGCCGAGTCGCTGCTGCGGCACGACGACCAGGTGGCCGAGGTCACGAAGCAGGCCGAGGCGATCAACCCCAGGCCCGCCGAGTTCTACCTGACCTTCGCCGACGCCGAGTCGGGGGCCCGGCAGTATGACCTGGCCGAGAAACTCTACAAGAAGGTGATCGAGCTGGCCCCGTGGGACCCCAACGCCCGCAGCGGGCTGGGCATGATGTACATGCAGACCGGCCACGAGGAACTGGCCAGCAAGCTGCTGGACGACGCGTTCAGCATCGACGCGTTCAACAAGAAGTCGTTCAACACGCTGACGCTGCTGGAGCAGTTGGAGCGGTTCCAGACATTGGAGAGCAAGAACTTCATCATCAAGTTCTCCGACAAGACCGACGCGGTGCTGGGCCCGTACTTCCGCGACTATCTCGAGAGCGTCTACGCCGAGCTCTGCCGCGACTACGGCGTCAAGCTCGACCGCAAGGCCGTCATCGAGCTGTTCCCCACGCACGCCCAGTTCTCGGTGCGCGTGACCGGCACGTCGTGGATCCCCACCGTCGGCGCCTGCACGGGTTGGGTGGTGGCGATGTATAGCCCGCGCAAGATGGCCGGCACGCCCCAGGGCTTCAACTGGGCCGCCGTCCTCCGCCACGAGTTCACGCACGTGGTCACGTTGGCGGCGACGCACAACCGAATCCCGCACTGGTTCACCGAGTCGCTGGCGGTGATGCAGGAGCCCCAGCCGCGCAAGTGGGACTGGGTGCAGATGCTCGTCGCGGCGCTGCGCCAGGACCAGCTCTTCAAGGTCAGCCAGATCAACTGGGGCTTCATCCGTCCCAAGCGCCCCACGGACCGCCAGCTCGCCTACGCCCAGAGCGAGTGGATGGGCGAGTTCATCATCGACCAGTACGGCTACCCGAGCATCGGCAAGCTGCTCAAGGCGTTCGACGACGGCAAGACGCAGGCCGAGGCGCTCAAGGAAATCCTCGGCGTCACCGAGGACGAGTTCGACGCGAAGTTCATCGAGTGGGCCCGGGCCCAGGTCAAGACCGTCTGGCGGCTGAACGCCGACCCGATCCCCTCGCTGGCCGACGCCGCCAAAGCCGTCAAGGACAACCCCAACGACGCCAACGCCCACGCCCGGCTGGCCGAGGCCTATGTCTACGCCCGCTCGCCCGACAAGCTCAAGAAGATCCAGTCCGAGGCGTCCGAGGCCCTGAAGCTCGACCCCAACAACGCCAAGGCCCTCTCGCTGCTGGCCCAGGTGCTGATCCGCGACAAGTCCAAGTGGGACGAGGCCCAGGATCTGCTGCTCAAGCTCGCGTCGGTCGATCCGACCAACGCCGAGGCCCCGCGGCTGCTGGCCCGGCACTATCTGAGCGACGACGAGTTCGGCAACGCGGCGTTGTGGTTCAACCGGCTCAAGCTCACCTGCCCGCTGGACCCCAGCAGCTACGCCGGATTGGCCGCCATCTACCTCGACGAGCGCGTCGACAACAAGAAGGCCGCCCTGCCCGAGTTGGCCGAGTTGGCCCGCCGCGAGCAGTCCGACCCGCGATACGCCGTCCGGCTGGCGACGCTCTACACCGACCTCAAGCAGCCCGACCAGGCCGCCGTCTGGCTGACCGAGGCGATGTACATCGACCCGTTCAACGCCGCCACCCACGAACAGCTCGCCGTCGCCTGCTTCGACAGCAAGCAGGCCGACCGGGCCATCAGCGAGATGAAGGTCGCCATCCAGCTCGACCCGCGAAACGACGAGTTCTGGGCCCGGCTGGCCTATATGTATCACGGCCAGGGCAAGAGCGACCTGGCCAAGATGGCCGCCAAGTTCGCCACCGAGCTGAACCCCGGCAACGGGCCGGCCCGCGACCTGCTCAAGCAGCTCACCGAGGCCCCCAAGGGCTGACGCGCGCCCCATTTGGTTCGGTGGCGGCTGAGAAGATGGGGTCGGGGATCGGGGATCGGAGGTCGGCAGATGGCGTTTGCCGTTTCATCTCTTCCCGACCCCTGACCCCCGATGCCCGACTCCTGCCCCGCCGAATCGCGGAGACCCCATGATCGACTCAGCCAGCGTAGCGCGGCGGCCGCAGAAGCGATGGTGGCCCTGGCTGCTGGCGGGCGGGCTGGTCGGCGTGGCCTACCTCGCGGCGCTGCGGTTCGACCTGCCGCTGATGCGGCTGCGCTATCGCCACTGGCCGGACAAGGACTACGGGCTGCTCAACCAGGCGGTGGTCGGGCTGCGGAACTTCGCCCAGCTCCTGACCGTCGCGACGGCCTGCATCGTGGCGATCGCCTACGACCGGCGCTGGCGGCGGGTGGTGCTGGCGATTCTCATCGGCCAGGGGCTGGCCATCGGCTGCTACAACACGCTCAAGTATTTCGTCGTCCGCGAGCGGCCCTACGTCGTGCACGACCGCGTGGGGCTGGACCCGCCGGTGACGTTCCGCGACACCTTCGGCGGCGTCCGCGCTGGCAACCTCAAGCACGACCTGCACTCATTCCCCTCCGGGCACTCGGCCGCCGCGTTCGCGCTGGCCGGCGTGCTGGCATTCTACTACCGCCGCCTGGGCTGGCTGTTCTGGTTCTACGCCGTCGGATGCGCTCTGTCGCGCTACCTGGATGCGGTCCACTGGGCCAGCGACTGCATCGCTGGGGCGACGTTCGGATGGCTCTGCGCGCTGCTGGTGCTGTCGGTGCAGAAAGGCATGTTCGGCCCGCGCGTCAGGGAGTAACCGGCGCGGCCACGCGAAGCCCGCCGTGTTCAGCGCGCCTGGTAGTGCGACCCGACCCAGGCCTGGATGGCCGGTCCGCAGTTGATGAGGATCACCGCCGAAGCCACCCACAGCAGCACTGCAATCTGGAACGGGCGGTCGCGCAGGATGATCTCGTTGGGTCCGCTGTAGCGCCCGGCGATCGAGAGCATCGCGAACCGGGCGACGCCGTAGATTACCGGCGGCAGCGTGTAGAGCAGGTAGATCGTGCCGAACCGCTCCACTGTCAGCGGGTGCGAGGCGTAGATGAGGTAGCTGATGATCGCCACCGCCGCCGAGAGCGTGATCAGGTGCGTCAACAGCTCGGGGCTGTACAGCACGAGGGTCGCGCGGTGGTTGGCGGCGTCGACCGGGTCGCCCAGCGTCGCCGCCTCGTTCCGCCGCTTGCAGAACCCCATGAACAGGCAGAGCGTGAAGGTGCAGATGATCAGCCAGGGGGAGACCGAGACCGCGATGGCCACCGCCCCGCCGGCCGCCCGCAGCACGAACCCCAGCGCGATGCAGATGACGTCGACCAGCACGTGGTGCTTGAGCCAGCCCGTGTAGCCCACGTGCAGCAGCCCGAACGCCGCGACGGCGTAGAGCGTGATGGGGTTGACCGCCAGCGCGACGCCCAGGCCCGCCAGCGCGAGGACGACGGCCTCGATGATCGCGGCGCCCGGCGAGACAAGCCCGGCCGCCAGCGGGCGGTTTCGCTTGTCCGGGTGCAGCCGGTCGCCGGCGCGGTCGGCCAGGTCGTTCACGACGTAACCGAAACTGGAGGCCAGGCAGAAGGCCAGCGTCGCCAGCGCGACGGCCAGCCAGGCCGACGGGTCGTCGGTCCGGACCGGACGGGCGAACAGGATCGGCACGACGACGATGCCGTTCTTGATCCAGTGCCCCGGCCGGGCCAGGCGGACGAGCTGGAGCGGGCTGTTGGCTGCCACGGCGTCAGGCATGGCTCACTCCCCGGCCGTGACAACGATCGGTTCGCTGCGCATCCAGACGCGGCGGCTCTTGCCGCTGGCGACGGCCAGGCAGAGCGAGACCTTCTGGCCCGGCTTGACGTCCGCGGAGCATCGGCCGATCAGGGCGATCTGGCGGCCCTTGCTCGGCAGCAGCTTGCCGTCCCATTCCTGCGGGTCGGAGAGCGTCACCAGGTGGAACCCGCCGGACGGGTCGATCAACACCGCGGTGCAGACGACCTTGAGCGACTCGTTGGACAGATTGCGGACCATCAGTTGCATCGCCAGCGACAGCGGGGCGTCCTTGGCGCCGCCGCGGTCGGCCCGCGCGTTCACGTCCAGCGTCGCCTCCAGCCCCTGGTCGGCGCCGCTGGCGACAGGCTTGTCCGTCGGCAGCGCCAGGTCGGTGATGCGGCCGTTGCGGTCGATGCGGGCAGCCAGCGCGCCGATGGAAACCGAGGCCTTGCCGTCGGCGCCGAAGTCGTCGGCCTGATCGAACGCCGGAGGGATGACGACGCGGGCCTTGCGATCGACGTAACCCCACTTGCCGTTGCGGCAGACGCGGGCCATGTCGCCGGCAAAGACGCAGACGGCATCGTATCCGACCGGCACGATCACGTCGCCACCTTGTCCGATGATGCCGGCCTTGCCGTGCTCGTCGGTGACGACGGCCGTCCCGCCGGTGAACTGTCCGATGGAGCGGTACTTGGCCGGGATGACCAGTTCCCCCTTCTCGTTCACCGCGCCGACGGTGTTGCTGCGGGTGCGGACAATCGCCAGCCCGTCGCTGAAGGGAGCGACTTGCGCGAACTGCGGCTGGATGACCATTTCGCCCTTCCGGTTGATGTAGCCCCAGCCGCCCTGGTCGAAGACGGCAGCCAGTCCGTGGCTGAAATCCTGCATCTGGAAGAACCGCGGCTCGATCAGCACCTTGCCCGTGCTATCGACGATGCCCCACCGCCCGTTCTTCTGCACGCGGCCCAGGCCGTCCTTGATCGGCTGGATCGACTGCCACTTCTCATCCCGGCCGATCTCGCGGCCTTTGGCGTCGAGGTAGAACCATGCCCCGGCGCTGCGGGCGACGCAGAGGCCCTCGCTGGGCGCCGCAATGCTGTCGTACTTCGGCTCGACCGCCGCCTCGCCGTCGGGCCCGAGGATCCCCCATCGCGTTCCGAGCTGCACCACGCCCATCCCGTCGGCGAAGTCGTAGACCTTCTTGTAGACCAGCTTGCCCACCGGCTTGCCGTCGCGCCCGATGTAGCCGTAGAAGCCCTCCCTGCTCTTGACCACCGCCCGGTCCTCGCTGAACGGACGGGCCTCGGCCCACTGCGCCGGGATCACCCATTTGCCGCCGGCGTCGACGTAGCCGTACTCGCGGGTCGACGCGTCGCGCTGCGGACCGGGCGGGACGTCCGGCTGCGAGGCCGGGGCGTCGGCCCGGGCCATCGCCGTCGCCGCCAACAGCAGCAGCCCCGCAATCCACGCGTCCAGACGATTGCCGGTCATCGCTCGTCGCCCTCCAGCGCCCCAATGAGACTGTCGATTTCCTGCTCGCTGTTGTAGAAGTGCGGGCTCGCCCGCAGGCGGCCGTCGCGCAGGGCGATCACGATCTTCCGCCCGGCCAGCCGCCGCACGAGGGCCTCGTCCGCCTGCCCCTGCGCCGGCAGGAACGAGACGATCCCGCTCTTCTCGCCCGCCGACCGCGGGCTGATCACGGTGTGGCCGCGATCTGCCAACCCCTCGGCCAGCCGGTCGGTCAGCGACTCGACCCGCGACCAGACTCGCTCCATGCCCAGTTCGTTGAACATCGCGACGGACGCGCCCAGGGCCCACAGGCCCGGGACATTCCATGAACCCGGCTCAAACCGCCGGGCGTCGCTGCGAAGCGTCGCGTCGGCCCGCCCGTAGTCCTGCGCCCCGACGACGTTCATCCAGCCGTGCACCAGCGGCCGCAGACGCTCCAGCAGTTCGCGGCGGCAATAGAACAGCCCCGCGCCTTCCGGTCCCAGCAGCCACTTATGCCCGTCCGCCGACAGGAAGTCAATGCGGCAGGCCTGCACGTCCAGCGGCCGGCAGCCGAGTTGCTGGATTGCGTCGACGCAGAACAGGATGCCGCGCTCGCGGGCGAATCGGCCGATCGCCGACAGATCGGCCGCCTGCCCCGTGCCGTACTGCACCGCCGACAGCGTGATCAGCGCGGTCCGCCCGTCGCAGGCCGCCAGCAGCTTCTCGGTCGGCACGCGAAGGCAGCCGCCGCTCTCGACAGGCTGGACGCGGCGCAGCTCGACGCCACGCTTGCCCAGCGCCAGCCAGGGGTAGACGTTGGCCGGGAACTCGCCGGCCGCCGTGACGATGTTCGCCCCGTCGGTCCAGTCCAGCCCCTCAGCTACCTGGGCCATGCCCTCGGAGGTGTTCTTGACGAACGCAACGGTGTCGAGCGACTCGCCGTGGATCAGCGTCGCGACAGCCGACCGGGCCTCCTGGCAGCGGCTGTAAAGCTGGCCGCCGAGATAGGACTCGCTCTCAGCGGCGTAGGCGTAGGCGCGGAGGGCGTCAGCCGCCGGCGGGCAGAGCGGCCCGACCGCGGCGTGGTTGAGGAACGCCCAGTTGCGGGCGATGGGAAAGAGTTCGCGCTGCCGGGCCCACCAATCCATTTTCGGCATTATAAGGGGTATCCCCGTCCGAGCGAGGGGGTTTAGAGTAGGAACCTCCGGGGACCGAATCAGGGGTGAGAGGACCGGGATCGCTGAAGCGACCAGGCCGCGCGGACTTCCCGCTTCTGAAAGGACAGCCCATGAATCTGTTCGGCACGATGCTCGCAACGCTGCTGCTGGCGGCACTGTCCGCGATGCCCGCCGCAGCCGACGTCAAACTCACCGTTGCCGAGACCGCCGGTGTCGATCGCACCGCGGAGCCGGTCACCACCGGCGTGCCGCTGGCCAAGGGGATCGTCAAGGATCTCGCCGGGCTGGCCATTACCCGTGGCGGCAAGGCCGTCCCCGCGCAGTTCCGTGCCATCAGCAACTGGCCCGACGGCAGCATCCGCTGGGTGCTGGTCGACTTCCAGGCCGACGTGAAGGCCGACGCCAAGGCCGACTTCGTGCTCACCACCGACGGCGCCGCCAACCCCGCGCCGGCCAAGCCGGTCGAGGTCGCCGACGCCGCCGACAGGATCAGCGTCGACTCCGGCGCCGTTCAGTTCGCGGTGGACAAGAAGGGCTTCAACCTCCTGGGGGCGCTCTCGGTCAACGGCCAGGCGGCCGTCGCCGCCGGCGACGGGGTCCGGCTGCTGCCCGGCAGCGGCGCCGCGATTGCGCTGGGGGCCAAGGCGCCCGACAAGGTTGAGGTGGCCGAGGCCGGTCCGATGCGGGCGGTCATCCACGTCACCGGCAAGTTCGGCGACGCCAACAAGGGCATGATCGAATACATCGCCTACATCACCGCCTGGTCGGGCGAGCCGATGGTCAAGGTCCGCTTCTGGCTGCGCAACCTGGGCGGCTACGGCTATAACAACCGGCGCATCGGCTGGAACGAGTGGTTCACCTTCGACGGCCTGTCGCTGGACCTGGACCTCTCACCGCTGCTCGGCGGCGGAGTAGCCGGCGTCTCCTGCGAGGGCGAGACGGCCTCGGTCGCCGCCGGCGGCAAGTGGCAGGTTGCCCAGTACGGCGAGCACCCCAGCTACAAGTCGATGAAGTACGAGATCACCGCCGACGGCAGGAGCGCCAAGAGCGGCCAGCACACCGACGGCGTGACCCGCGTGTCGGCCGGCGGACGCAGCCTGACCGTCACGGTCAAGGACTTCTGGCAGAACTACGAGAAGGCGATCGAACTGGAAGGCGGCAAGCTGCATGTCTGGCTGTGGCCGACCTTCGGCGAGTGGCCTCGCTCCGACTCCAGCCGCGGCCGCAGCGGCGACGGCCGCCGGGCCAAGGGCCTCTATGTCCTGCCCGGCTCGACGCAGAAGGGCCACGAGGTGCTGCTCGACTTCCGCACGGGCCTGACCCCGCAACAGTCGGCGGCCACGACGAACCAGCCGCTGATGGCGATGGCGGACGCGAGTTGGTACTCCGACACCGAGGCGTTCGGGCTGTTCGCGCCCGGCTCGTTCGCGCCGCCGGACGCCAAGGCGGCCGCCGCCGTGGCCAGCCAGGACCAGTGGGTCCGCAACAGCCTGGACCCGTCGGCCCGGCTGTCGATGGGGCAGTCGGAGCAGATCGGCCGATTCGGCTTCTGGCTGGGCATGATGGACTTCGGCGACATGTGCTGGGACAGCGGCCGCGGCTCGGGCCCCTGCACGCTGCACTACGACTGGACCTGGATCGCGACGCTGAACTACCTGCGGCAGGGGCAGCGATACTTCTTCGACGCCGCCGGGCGGATGGCCCAGCACCTGACCGACATCGACCAGCGCTGGAGCGACCGCGACTACCCCGTCTACCGTGGGCTGACCGCGTTCGAGATGAACGCCGCCGACATCCACGGCGGAAGCAACGACGGGCACAACAGCCCGATCCCCTCGCACAACTGGATCCGCGGCCGTGTCTTCTACTACCTGCTCACCGGCGACCCGATGGTCCTGGAGGGCGTCCGCCGCAACGCCGACGTGGGGCTCTACGAGCGGCTGGTCGAACCGATGACCAAGGAGCCCGAGAAGAACGTCGACCGCCAGACCCGCGAGAGCGGCTGGGCGATCGAGTGCCTGATGTCGATGTACGACCTGACAGCCGACGCGAAATACCTTGACTGGGCCAGGACGCTGTGGAAGAACCACCTTCGCCCGCGGTGGAAGGAGCACGGCCCGTCGTTCTACGCCGGCGACCGGCTGGGCCTCCAGATGTTCTACTGCACGACCGGCCTGATCATGCTCCACCACGACACGCAGGACCCCGAACTGCTGGACTACATGGAAGACGTGGTCAAGGCCTGCGACGCCCACCCCGACAAGTGGGACTACGCCGACGAGTTGGCTATTTTCACCAGCAACTACTGGGGCTACCTCGCGGTCATGAAGAACAAGCCGGAGTACCTGACCAAGGCGCGGGAGTATTACGAGAAGCGCATACCGTCCAACGCAGGCCAGCTTGTCCTGTTGAGTGGCACGCGGGCGTTCACCAAGGAGGTCGGCAAGTCACTGCGCAACGGCCACGTCTGGCTGTGGGCCGAGCGGCACTTCAGGAAGGACTAGAAGCCAATGTCGAATGCCGAATGGCGAATGTCGAATGAATGACGAATGCCCAATGACGAATGGCGTCCCCGTTCATCGGGGCCGGCCCGTCCGGGCATTCGACATTCGACATTCGACATTCGTCATTGCCCCCGCGGGGCTGTCGCCGGGCTGAAGAAGTTCACGATCAGGCTCATGTAATACCCCCGCGCGTAGGGCGCGAACCCCACGTGCCCGCCGCCGGCCAGCATCACGGCCGCGACGTTGGGGTTGTCGGTTTCGCTGACCAGGTCAGCCACCGCCTGGGCCGTGCCCAGCGGATCGTTGGCGGCGTGGACGATCAGTGCCGGCACGCGGACCTTGGCCAGCTTGTTGCCGGCCGGGTGGCCCGGCCACGAGAGCAGCCGCAGGAACGTCAGCCCGTCGGCGATGGTCTGAGGATCGCCGTAGCCCGCCCGCCCGCAGTCGAAGCGGATGCAGTCGCGCAGGCTGCCGCTGACCGGCTGGTAGCGCATGAACTCCATCCGCCCGCGGATCGTCTTCTGCATCGACGCGAGGATCGGGTCGGCCAGCATGCTTTGCGGCGTCTGCAACTCCTCGATCACCCGCTCGAAGCCGATCACCGGCGAGAAGGCGATCACCCCCGCGGTGTAATGCCGCCCCCCCCGCCTGGGCAGCGTCAGCCGCCGGATGCGCTCGGGGATCATCGGGTCGTTGTCGTCGGTCCCGTCGTACCACGCCGCCAGCAGCGCGGTGTTCGCGCTCCAGCAGAAGCCGATCAGCCCGGTTGCAGTCACGTGCTCGCGGGCCGTCAGCCAGTCCGAGACGTACATCAGGTCGCCGGTGGAGGGCACGCCCCAACTGTAGGCGTGCGCCGGGTCCAGCAGTCCGGTCAGCCCCAGCCCGCGCTGCTCCAGCGAAAGCACGTGCAGCCCGCAGGCCCGCAGGCCCGTCGCCAGGTCGCGGCTGCGCCGCACCGCGTTGTCGCCCAGCAACCCGGGCAGGAGCACGATGCAGGGCGCGTCGATCACCTGGCCGTCGCGCGTCGCCATGCCCAGCCGACCGGCCAACTGAAGGTTCTCGCCGATCGGCAGCAGCACCTCCTGGAAGCCCGGCCACGGCGGCGGGCGATTCACGTTGTAACCGCCGCCCGACGCCCCCTGCGCCGTCGCGCGGATGCCGCTGCGGTTGCCGAAGATTGTCCGCAGCTTCTTTGGGTCGCGGCCGAAATGCTTGTAGACGTCGATGGCGTGCCCGCTCGCGTCGTGCATCGCGTCGGTGAGCAGGACCGCGTCGGCCGGCTCGGGCAGCAGCGGCCCGAGCGTCCGCTGGGCGTTGACCAGCCACACCCGCGCCGGTCGATGCGCATCGGCAGCCGCCGGCACGACGGTCACGTCGGCTGGCCCGACATCCACCGGCACTTCGGAATACCCGCACCCGCCCAGCGCCAGCAGCGCAGCCGCCGTCAGGACCAGGGCCGCATCGCCAAGTCGTCGTCGCGTCCGCATCACACCTCCGGGTTGCCCCCACGCGGCGGATATTATACTCGCCGGCCGCGACGGGAATACGGCGGCGTTCCGCCGCTCCATGCGGTAAGGGACGGACACCGGCCGACCTGAATGCGACGCCGCCCGGTCACGCTTTGCTTGACAGACTTGCGGGGTCGGCTTAGGCTGGATGTTCCGGCGCCCGCCCTGGAAATGTGCCATGCCCGCCGGCCTGGAGCGAGCCGCGAACCCCATGAGCCAACCGATCTCACAGCCCGCTGACGGGGCCCTGACGCTGCCCCTGCGACAGGCGCATCCCGGCATCGCCGACGCCCTGCCGGCCCGCGCCCGCGGCGGCGAGCGGCTGGCGGCGGCCGCGGTGGCCGGGCTCGCCTGGAGCCTGCTGCTGATCGCCTGGGCGCTCACGCCGCGGTCGGCCGGGCTGGGGACGCACGAAGAACTCGGCCTGCCCCCCTGCCACATCCAGCAGGTCAGCGGCTACCCCTGCCCGAGCTGCGGCATGACCACGGCGTTCGCGGCGTTCGTTCACGGGCACGTGGCCGCGGCGTTGTCGGCCCAGGTGATGGGCACGGCGCTGGCGGCGGCCTGCCTGCTGGCTGGTCTGGGCGCGGGGCTGACGGCGGTATCGGGTCTGAGCCTGGCGCCGATCACGGCCCGGCTATTCTACGGGCGTACGTGGTTCCGCGTGCTGCTGGCGCTGCTGCTGGGAAGCTGGGCGCTCAAGGCGGCGCTGGTCTGGGCGGGATGGCAGTGACGGCGGTCCACCTGCGGAGGAACGCGGCATGAGAGGCATCTTGCGAGGCGCGTTGCTGGCAGCCGGCGGGGTCGCGCTGCTGCTGTCGGCCGGCGGGTGCGAGACGGCCTATTTCTGGGCCGGCCCGCTTCAGGGCAGCCAGACCACGCCGGCGGATTACCCCGACCTGCCGACCAGCAGGCTGGCGGTCATCGTCTGGACGACGCCCGACACCGAGATGGCCGACGCGAGCCTGCGCTACGACCTGGCCCGGCACTGCGAGGCCGCGATCAAGGAGCACATCCCCAGCGTTGTCATCATCCCCCAGAACGTCATCCGCGAGTACCAGTCGCAGAACTCGCACTGGTATGAATCCAGCCCGACCGCGCTGGCCAAGCAGTTCGGTGCCGACCGCCTGCTGCGGATCAACGTCGGCTACTACAAGCTGGAGACCTCCGGCCAGGTGCAGTTCCAGTCGGGCAAGCTGTCGACCAACTGCATGCTCTACGACCCCGCCCGCCCGGCCGGCCACGAGCAGGTCTGGAGCAACGACCACCTGACGCTGGAGTATCCCGCCGCGGGCGGCGACGAGTCCTCCGGGGCGATCCCCAGCAAGATCAGCAAGGGCCGCACCATGCTGCTGACGCGTTTCGCCGAGCAGTTGGCCAAGGCCTTCTACGTGCAGAAGGGGCCCAAGTATGACTGACACCCGCCGCTCCCGGCTGACGCTCCTGCTGGCCGCCCTGGCCCTGCCGCTGCTGGGCGGATGCCAGGGCATGGGCTTCATCGCCCAGGCCCTCCAGGGCGACACGATCGTTCAGCCCGTCGCCGACCTGAGCAAGGGACGCCTGCTCGTCCTGGTCGACGAGACCGTCGATCAGATGCGCACCCCCACCACCGGAACCATCCGCCGCGACGTCGAGCAGTCCGTCCGCACCGAACTGGCCGACCGCCGCCACGACGTGGTCAACGCGAACATCATCAAGCCCGACGAGGTGAACCGGCTCCAGGCACGTTACGCGACGGCCCGCGACTGGTCGCCCACGCGGCTGGGCCGCGAGCTCCAGGCGACGCGCGTCCTGCACGTCACGCTCGGCCGATACCAGGAGCCCGACCCCGTCAACCACGTCGAGGAGCAGGGCCGCCTCACCGCGTTCGTCAAGGTCTTCGACGTCGAGACCGGCGACCAGGTCTGGCCCATCGAGGACGCCGGCGAGGAGATCGTCTTCGAAGACCTCACCGCCCGCGGCCGCGTCGGCGACCCGACCGGCGAACTGCCCCGCCAACTGGCCGAGGGGCTGGGCAAGAAGATCGCCCGGCTCTTCTACAAGCACACGATTTCGGCCTCCGAAGAGGCCCGCACCAACGCGGAGGGCGTCGAGAAGTGACCGACACCCCCGCTTCGACAGGCCCCGACGCCCCGGACATCGCCGACGCCCCCGACGCTCCGCCCTCGCCGGCCGACCGCGGCTTCGGCATCCTGCACCTGGTCGACGCCGACTGCTCGCCGGCCGTCTGCTCGCTCATCCGGCTGCTGACCGATCGGCTGGGCGCGACGCAGTTCCCCCAGCGCGTGCTCGCGCTGGGCGACGGCCCGCACCGCGACTGGCTCGCCCGCTACGACCTGCCCTTCGAGCCGATCCCGCTGCGCGGGACCATCGAGCCGGCCCGCTCGCTCGCGCTGGGCCGACGCCTGCTCGGCGGCCTTGAAGGCCCCGCGGCCACCCGCGACGACGGCGGCCCGCGTCGGCCGGTCCGCCTCGTCCACGCCCACAGCCCGCGGGCCGCGCTGATGGCCGCCGCCGCGACGATCGGCCGACCAGCGCTGGCCCGCGTGCCGCTGGCCATCGAACTCTATCGCGGCAACGCCCATCGCGAGCTGAGCTGGGTCGCCTACCTCGCCGCCCGCCGACCGGGCTGGGAGGTCAACGTCATCGCCCGCTCGCAGGAGCTGCGCAAGCAGGCAGCGGCCGCGGGGTTTGGCGGCGATCACGTCGGCGCCCTGCGCCCGCCGCTGGAGATGGGCCGCATCAATCGCGTCGATCGCGCCGCGGTCCGCGCCGAGCTGGGCATCGAGCCCGACGCCGGCCCGGTCCTGCTGGCCGGCGGATGGTGCCGCCGCGACGAGGACCAGAAGCACGCCCTCTGGGCAGCCGCGGTCGTCAACCTGCTCATGCCGAACCTGCGGATCGTCGTCCCCGGCGACGGGCCGGTCCGCGACACGCTGCAAAGCTGGATCGCCAACGCGGGCTTCGCGAAGATGTGCCGCTTCCCCGGCCGACGGTTCGACTGGCCGCAGCTTGTCGCCGCCGCCGACCTGCTGGTGCACGCCTCGGGCAATGAGGTCGAGACGACGCACGTCGGCTGGGCGATGGCCGCCGGCGTGCCCGTGGTGGCCGCCGCGACGACGGGCGTCTGCGAACTGCTGGAGGACCACCACAACGCCCTGCTGGCCCAGCCGTACGACCCGCGCGACATGGCCCGGCAGGTCCGCCTGGTGCTGACCGACGCGGCGTTGCGGGCGAAGCTGGCCGACCAGGGCCGCCACGAGGCGTTCCACTATTTCAATCCGTCGGACGTGGCCGGCCTCTACAAGGACTTCTACCTCCATTTCCGCCTCCAGCAACTCCAGCAGGCCGGCCTGCGCGTCGCCGGCGCCCCCTGCTGCTCATAGGGGACCAGTCCCCTAAGAGGCCCCGCATCCGGACTCGTGACAGGCCAGGCCCCCAAGGGCGCGACAACTCCCGGCTGCTGCCGGTTCGACTGCTCGCTGCTGGCGAGCGGGCAGGGGCGCAGAAGAAGACACACGCCCTCCGTATATAGGGTCGCGGCCGGTGGAAAATGGGACTTACGGAAGGCCTGTAAATCGGGCCGATTCCGGCCGGCGGCCCATGTGTCGGCCCGGCCGACGGTTTGGCCAGCGAAAAATTCTCGGAATTTAGGGGGGATTCGTGCAGGGGGTTCAACACGAAGGGGCGCGAAGCCAAGAGGGGGAGAGGGGGACCGGTCCCCTTTTCGCGAAGACGCGAAAAGCGGACCAGTCCCCTAAGAGGCGAAGAACGGACCAGGCCCCTAAGAGGCCCCACTTGGCGGCCTTGGCGTCTTGGCCTTGGCGCTCTTGGCGGTTGCCTTTTCCGAGGAGTGCAGGAAGGCTCAGCGGCCGTTGCCGTTGCCCGTGCCCCAGTTGTGGGTGACGGCGTACTCCAGCAGGCGGAACATGGCGGCGCGGTCCAGCGTCGGGTAACCGACGCCCTCGCGTTCCATCACCTGGCGGGAATTGGTGTGATCGAAGTGCGGCGTCAGGCCCACCCGCTCGGTCAGCGGCTTGGCCTGCCCCCACATCAGCGTCTCGGCGGCCGACTGCGGGCCGTCCAGGTTCTCGCAGCCGGTGAACTGCCCGCCGTCGATGTTGAAGTAGTCGTCGAACGCTTCCTTGATGTCCTGGTTGGTCGTCGGGGTCACCGGCGTGAGGTGGTAGATCCGCCCGTGCAGCGACGGGTCGCAGACGATCTCGGCCGTCATCCGCGACACCGCGTCCACCGGGACGAAATTCTGCGGCTCGTCGGGCCCGCCGGGCAGCCGCAACGGGATGTGCGTGCGGTGTCCGTTGCCGTTGCCGTACTGCTTCTTGAGCACGCAGAGCATCCGGGCGAACTGGTAGAACCCGCCGAACTGCGTCGAATAGCCGTTGGTCGCGTCCCCGACGATCATGCTCGGACGCATGACCGTGAGGCATCGGCCCGGGGCGGCGGACCAGTCGGCCAACATCCGCTCGGCCTGCCACTTGCTCTGCTCGTATGCGGTCGCGAAGTCCGGCTGCGGATGGTGGAAGACCTCGCGGACAAGTCGGCTGGTCTTTCCACACACGTAGGCCGTGCTGACCGCGTGGATGCCCGGCACGCCGTGGCGGGCCGCCCAGGCGATCAGGGCCGCGGCGCCCTCCACGTTGGTCTCGTAGGGCTCGCCGTTGCCGTTGGCATAGAGCTGGAGGCTGGCAGCCGACGCGAGAATCTCGTCCGTGCGACCCCAGGTCGGCTCGGGCAGCGGGCCGGGCAGCCCGCCCTCGACCGGCAGCACGCGGCCGGCGGCGATGCGGTCAGCCAGGTCGACGCCAAGGGCGGCCATCAGCTCGGTCAGCCTGGCGACCGAGGCGGCCAGCGGCGCCCGCAACATGACGACGATCCGCCGGCCCCGCGCCAGCAGGTCGCGCAGGACAAACTGGCCGAGAAAGCCGGTTGCGCCGGTCATGAATGTGGTGGTCTGCGATTGCTTCATGCGGTATCGGAAATTAACGTCGGCCTTCTATACCGTCGCGGGCCCCGACGTGCAAGCCCGAGATATCGGCTTCGCCGGTCCCGCCGCCCTCCGGTCCGGGATAGGGCGGGCCGGTCAGATACATGTCCGACTGGACGATGGCCCGCACGATGGCCATCACTGAATAATAGCGGTCGCGGGCCTCCCGGACGTCGGCCCAGCAGTCGCGCTGCGTCCACAGCCGCCGCACCATCGTCGGGTCGGGCGACGTGGTCCGCGTCCACCAGTCGGCCAGCCGAGCCTCCTGCCCGGCCGCCGGGTCAAGCCAGCAGTCGGCCTGCGGCGGCGCGGCCCCGGTCGCCTCGGCCAGGTACTCAACGACCGGCTGAAGGGCCGCCCGGGCGGCGCTGCGGACGTCGGCGTCGTCCGAGGCCAGGCCGGCCAGCAGATCGCCGGCGGCCCGGGCGTCGCCGGCGTCCAGTCGGACGGCGGCCTGCTGAACATTTTGCAGGCTGACGGCGTGTTGTGCAAGTGTTTCTGGCGCGTTGGCGGCGTGTTGGGGGACGCCCGCGGACCAGGCGATCCGGGCGGCCGAGCAGACGCGGCTGCCCAGATAGAAGCGGCAGGACGCATCAGCCAGCGGGCGGTCGAACGTGAAGCGGAGGCTCCGCACGCCGGCTGGGGAGGCGTCGAGGATCAGCACGTCGTAGCCGTCGCCGCGGACGGATTGGCCCGCGCGGAGCGGGCCGTCGGTGCGCATCGCCTGGACGAGGTACCGGCCGAGCAGGCCCGAGAAGTAGCGGTCGCCGCGGATGGTCAGCGTGAAGCTGTGGCCATCGAGCTGGCGGAGGTCGCAGGGGTCCTCCATCCGCAGCACGTCGGGGGCGACGGTGAGCACGTGGCAGCGGACGCCGGCGGCGGCGCGGCCCCAGCAGTCGCGCTCCTGGAGCTGGAGCTGCTCGTAGACGTTGGCGAAGGGCATGTTGATGAAGTACAGGTCGGTCACCCCGGCGCCAGGCGGCTCGGCGGCAATCTGCCGCGTGGTGAGCTGCTCGGCGGCGATCATGCCCGCCCAGGTGTAGCGATAGATGGGAACGTAGCTGATGGTGGCGGCGAGGAACCAGACCACGACGTAGCGCGACGCGCGGGCGGCCAGCGTCGGCGGCTGGAGATGCCGGAGCAGCCCGGCGGCCAGCACCATCGCCACCGCATAGCCCACGCCGGGCAGGTAGCCGGAGTGCGGCGTGGCCAGCACCGGCGTCACGGGCAGCACCGCCAGCAGCACCCAGAGCGGCCAGATCCACCAGCCGCGGGCCCGGCGGGTGGCCATCCAGTAGCCGCCGGACATGACCGCCAGGACGCCGAGCATGAGCAGGCAATCGCCGGGCGATTCCAGCCAGGGGTTGTAGCGACCGCTGGGCCCGATGGTCATCGGGCTCAGCCAGATCGTCGCGACGACGTAGTGCAGCAGCTTGGCGAGGAACCAGAACGGGTAGACCCATCCGGCCTCGGGGGCGCGGTAGTAGACCGCCGGCAGCGGGCTGTAGTGGAATACCAGCCGCCAGGCCAGGTACCCGACGCCGATCACGGCCATCGCCGCGTAGACCCATCGCCGCTTCCACAGCCAGCGCCACCCGCCGAACGCCGTGTCGAACGCTGCCATCACCGCCGGCAGCATAACCGCGTTCTCGCGCGAGAACAGCGCGACGACCCAAAGCCCGACGACGCCGAGGGCCGATCCCAGTCGCAGCGGCGGGGCGGCAGCGGCCGCCGTGACGCCTGCGCCCCCCTGCCCTTCGGGCGACGCCAGCGGCCCGCGCGGCCCGGCGTGGATGTCCAGCCCCGACGCCCGCACCCACAGCAGCAGCGCCCCGAGCATCAGCGCCGTGGCCAGCACGATGTTCTGCGCCGCCAGCCACCCTACCGCGAACGTCGCGTGCGGGTAGACCGCGAACAGCAGCCCGCCGATCAGCGACCAGGCGTAGTTCCGCGTCAGCCCCCGGCACAGCAGGAACACCAGGAAGGTCGTCGCCCAGTGCAGCGCCAGGCTCACCGCGTGCATCGCCACCAGGCTGCCGCCGCTCAGGTCGTAGACCGCCTTGGCCAGCAGCGTCGCCGCCGGCCTGGGATAGACCCACTGGATCGGCTTCTGCTGCCACCACGCCTCCAGGAACTCGCCCGGGCGGATCGTCGTCGCGTTGATCAGGTCGCTGGGCCGATAGCCCATCCGCGCGATGTTGTAGTGGTGCAGGTGGTCGTCGAGGAACAGCGGGTCGTGCAGCGACACGCCGTGCAGCAGCACGACCGCCAGCGCAAAGCAGACCGCCGCCCCGGCCAGGTCCAGCCGCGTCTGCCGTGCACGTTCCGATCCGTCTTTGGATGCCTGCTGATTCATGAAAGGGGCTATGATAGCCGCGCCGCTCCGCCCCCGCCATCCGGATCGTCGCCACAGATGGACACAGATTGGCACAGATGAACCGGAGAGGGAAGGAACGAATGTCTTCTCTCGATCTGTGTGCATCTGTGTCCATCTGTGGCAATTCCTCTCCTATTGCGCAGCCGGGGCCGGCCGGTCGGGCAGGGCGAAGCCCGCCTTGGCCAGGTCGGCGCGGGCGTCGCGCATCCGCATGAAGGGGGGCAGGTCGCCTGCCGTCGTCATCATGAACCCGTAGGTGCTCATCTGCCGCAGGTTGCCGTGAGCGCCGATCAGGTCCACGTAGCGGGCCATGAACGGTGAGCCGCAGAAGTGCTCGTCGTCGGTCGAAACCAGCACGTCGGGCACGTTCACGACCAGCCCGTGGAACGCACCCCACAGCCGGTCCACCGCGTCGGGATACTCGTGGCGCATCGTCGCGTCGAACCAGTCGGCGTCGCTGACGAACCCGGCGGCGTCCGCCTTGCCGGCCGACGCCAGGCCCTTGAGCACGCCGGCCAACCCCAGCGGATCGCCGGACTCGGGGGCATACTTCAGGCGGCCATCGGGCGAGCGCGTGATGCGGGCCGCGCCCGGCCGGCCGACGACCCGGACCGCGTCGCCCTCCAGCCAGGCCGTCAGCTCCATCCCCTCGCAGCCGACCAGGTCGCGGGCGACGCGTTCGGGCGAGCGGGTGAAGACGCCAGCGTAGGTGACCACGTCGAACTCCGGAACGATCACGTCGTCGGGGTTCTTGAGCGTCTTGCCGACATGGTAGCCCATGCGCGTCAGCAGGTCCGAGAGCAGCGCGATGCGGCGGCGGCCGAGGTGGTGGCCGTGGTCGCTCATCAGCGTGATCTCGAGCCGGCCCTGCGTGCGGCGGAGCAGCCACTGGCAGAGGCGGTCGACCTCGATCAGGGCGCGGACGTGGCCGCTGCGGCCGTAGCGGGCGCCCAGGGCGCTGGTCCCGGCGCAGTAGCCGACCATGCAGGCGGCGTCGGGCGTGGCCGTGAACTGCGCCTGGATGTCGTGCAACTCGCGGGCGAACCAGGGGTCCGGCCAGAGATACAGGGCCCAGTGGTTCTTGAACGGCAGGTTGTAGTCCGTGTCCGCCAGCCAGGGGGCGTTGGACTGGTCGAAGTAGACCTTGTAGGGATCGACCAGCCGACCGGCCTGCCGGTCGAAGTACTCAGCCTCGGCGCCGGGCGCGGGCGAGCGGGCAAAGAACTCGTTCAGGCTCAGGTCGGTCAGCACGGGAAACGGGGCGACGATGTGCGAGGGCGGGCCGAACGCGGCGAAGCGGCCCTGGCGGCGGACCTCGTCGACGACTTCCCACGGCACGCTGTCCAGGATGATGAGCAACCGCCGGGCCGACGCCAGCCGGGCCGGGTCGGCCAGCCGAACCTCGCCGTCCAGCGCCCCGTTGCCCGCGGAGTCGAAGCGGATGGACACCAGCCGCCCGGCTGCGTCGAGCCGCTCGACGTAGTCCGCAACGCCGTCGCCGGAGAAGTCGTAGCTGCGGGCCGCGCCGCCGTCGGCAGACGCTTCGACGCTCAGCGGCGCGATCGGCGCCAGTTCGGGCCCCGGCCCGGCGCAACCGGGAAGGAGCGTGAACAGGAACAAAGCAACGGCGGAAGCGGCCTGTGCAAGTTTCATGCCGCCATTATAGGCCGGGCTGCCAAACGGGCCAGACGAGGAGGTGGGGAATTGCAGATTTCAGATTTTGGATTGCGGATTGGGCAGACAGTCGCCGCCCGGCCCATCCGTCAAGCTGCAATCTCCAATCTGAAATCTGCAATTCGCTCCGCGATCAGTCCTTCACCTTCAGCTTGATCTCGTCGCTGTTGGCCTTGAGTTCGGGGGCGTACATCGCGCTGGCCTGCGTCGGCAGGGCGCTGAACCTGCCCGGAATCTCGGCCCGCATCCGGTAGCTGACCGAGTGCTTGCCGCGGGCCAGGGCCCGGACGAAGAAGGTGACCTTCTGGTCGCGCAGCTCCATGTAGGCGCCCATGTCGTTGTTGTTGTAGCCCGAGCGGACCTCGACCGGCTCAAAGCCCGCCGGCTTGGGATCCTCGAACATCAGGTACTCGTAGTCGTTCTTGGACTCGAGGACCAGCTCGATCTCGACGAGTTGGCCGCTGGTCAACTCGGACAGGTCCTTCAGCGGCTGGCGTTCGTACTTCTCGACCTTCATATCCACGGCCTGCCCGCGGCTGCCGGCGTTCTTCACGCTCTTGTCGACCGGAACCAGCCTGTAATACTGCCGCTGGACCTTGACCTCCAGGCCGGCGGCCGTAATCGGATCCTCCATCGTGAAGTTGGTCAGGTAGGCGTTGAAGTAGACCGGGCCCTTGCCCTCGCGAGTCACCGCGACCTGGTGCTCGCCGGTGGTCACGGCGTCGCCGATCAGCACGAGCTTGTTGTCGTAGCTGAACAGGTTCTCCGCGCTGATCTTCACTTCCTTGACCTGCTTGCCGTCCAGTGCAATGCGAACGGTCATGTCGGGCTTGTCCTCGCCGGTCGCCTTGAGGTAATCGGCGAAGGCCTCGACCACGACGGCCGTGTCGCGCGTGCTGTTCCAGTACGTCGCGTGGCGGCGGTTGTTCAACAGGTACTTCACCATCCGCGGAGCGACCTCGCTCTTGGGGTCGACCGCCGCCAGCAGCTTGACGTAGTAGGCCATCGCCTCGATCTCGCTGCCGTACCAGCACCACCAGCGATTGCCCGGGCCGAGGTTCAGCCAGGCGCTCTGGTTCTCGTCGTCCTGCACGAGGAACTGCTCGACGTTGCGGCGGAACATGTCACCCTTCTCGACGTCGCCGACCTTGTGGCAGGCCAGCGCGAGCATCGACTTGGCGTAGACCGACAGGTCGTTGCGGTCGCGATAGAGGAACGCGCGCATCTCCTTGTTGTCCTTCTTCGCGTCCACGAGCACCATGTAGACCAGCCCGTCCAGATCGTCGGCGCGGTCCTTGTGCCACGGGGCGTCCTTGGGCAGCTTGAGGCGGCGGAGCTGCTCGGCCTGGTAGTTGACCAGCCAGGTCACGCCGCGATCCAGCACGCCCGGCACGATGGCCACGTCGTTGGCGGCGGCCAGTTGCAGGCCGTGCACCACGACGGCCGTCGTGTGAGGCCAGCTCTGCTCGCCCCAGCCGCTGAACCAGCCCCAGCCGCCGTCGGAGTTCTGCATCGAGGTCAGGGCCTCAAGCCCGGCCTTGACCATTCGCGTCACTTCGTCGGCGTCGAAGACCGGGTTGCGCGGGACCCACGCCTTGCCGTCCCAGCGCATCTTGCCCGACAGCCGCTTCCAGTCGGCCAGCCGCTGCGGGTCGTCGCCGATCTCCTGGGCGTTCAGGTTGGTCCGCTGGTCCTTGACCTTGGCGAGGTCCACGCCCATGTTGAGGAGCACCTTCTGCGTGATCACCGTCGGCAGGAAGCGGTTGAGCGTCTGCTCGGTGCAGCCGTAGGGATACTCGGCCAGGTAAGGCAGGGCGTCGATCATCGCGCCCGCGAGCGTGGGCGAATAGCGGATCTCCAGCCGGCTCTGCTCGGGCCGCCGCTCAGCGGGAACCCTGAACTTCAGCGACGCATCCTTGCCGTCAGGCCTGATGACGCCCGACCACGACTCGGTCTTGAGGATGCCGTGGACGAGCACGGGGAAGCTCATCCGCATCGCGTCGGATTCCTCGTCGGTCAGGGCCTTGACGGTGATCGACGCGTCGCCGGGCTTGAGAACCCGCACGCGCCAGTCGACGCGTTTCTCGCCGCCGGCGTCGATCTGGACGGCCTGTTCGAGCTTATTATCCGGCAGCAACTCCAGCGTGCCGCCTTCCAGCGTCAGCTCGACCTTCACGTCCTTCTTGCTCTTGAGGTAGTTGTGCACGTTGGCCGACAGGACCACCTCGTCCTTCTGCACGAAGAAGCGCGGGGCCTGGAGGCGGACGATGAGGTTCTTGGTGGTGACCACCTCGGCTGAGCCTTCGCCGCAGCGGGCGCCGTCGCCCATGGCCCATGCCTTGGTCTTCCAGGTGCTCAGATTCTCGGGCATGGTCAGCGAGACCTCGGCTTCGCCCTTGTCGTTGGTGGTCAGGGCGCCGACCCACAGGGCCGTGTCGGCGAAGTTGCTGCGGACGGTCGGCTGGACGGCCTGCTGGGCCGATCCGGGGTCGCCCTCCGCGCCCGGCTTGGCGGCGGCCTTGTCGGACTCCTCCCTCAGCGCGCCGTCGCGCAGGCGGTCAGCCCCGAAGGCGTCTGCGTTGCCCGGGCCCGCCGCCGACGGCGCAGGCGGGGCGGCGCCCCCGCCTTCACCGGCCTGCCCCTGCTGCTGCATCCGGCGGTTCTCATTCTTCCTGTCCCCGGCGGCCAGGGCCTCTTCCTCGTCGGCCACCGTCGCCCCGAAGACGCCCAGGAAGCCCATGCCGCGCTCGCCGTTGCGCAGCAGGTTGCCGCAGCCGCGGTCGAGGTTGGTCGCGGCGCGCGGATAGTGATGCCGCTGCCACTTCCAGAAGAACTCCTTGATGTCCGGCACATTGCTGCCGCCGCTGATGTACTCGACGGCCTTGTCGTAGATGCTCAGCACGGTGCTGGCGACCACCGGCTTGCCGTCGGGGTCGGTCAGCCTGACCTTCACGGTCGCTTTCTCGCCGGGCTTGTATTCCGTCTTGGAGGGCTCGACCGCGATGTTGAGCACGCGGGATTCCGGCGGGACGACGATCTGGAGCGGCTGGGTGTAGACCTTGCCGCCGCTGACGGTGAAGGCCTCGACAAAGAAGTTAGGCATGTCCTTCTGCGCCACGTCCAGCGTCTCGGTCGCAGTCTTTCCGGCGAGCCGAAGGACCTTGGGCTTGAGGTAGACGCCGTTGGTCGGCCGGGCGAAGAAGACCACCGTCGAGCCGGCCCGGTTGGTGTTGACCATCAGGCTGACCTTGTCGCCGGGGGCGTACTGGGCCTTGTCGGCGATCAGCTCCAGGTCGTTGAAGCGGAACTGCCCGCCGTCGAAGCCCGCCCCGCGGATGACCAAGACGTAGCCGCCCTCGATGGCGTGGCCCTTGGCGTCGGTCACCTTGTAGCTGAGGCGGTACTGGCCGGCCTTGTCGGCCTTGAACTGGAGGTCCGAGCAGCCCTCCTTGTCGGTAGGCAGTTTCCAGTTCTGCACGGCCGCCTCGACCGGCTGGCCGTCCTTGTAGCTCACGCTGTAGAGCGTCAGTTCGCCCTGCCCCTCGACCGGCTTCTCGTCCAGCCGCTGGGCCTTGAAGCTGGCGTGGATCACGTCGCCGACGCGGTAGTAGCCGCGGTCCACCCAGGCGTAGACCTTGAACGGATGGCGGGCCACCAGCACCTTGCCGGTGCCGGTAATCGTGCGGCGGGATTCGTCGGTGACCTCCGCGGTGATTTCGTAGCGGTGGTCGCGGTCGGGGTAGATGGCCTTGGCGACGGCGGTGTCGATGGGAACCTCCAGCGTGCCATCGGCGCCGATGCGGGCCTCGCCCTGGGCGACGACCTCGGGCTGCGGCTGCGGGCGCCAGCCCCACCAGATGACGACCGGCCGCGGGCAGCCCCACTCGCGCCAGCCGGGATACCAGACGTAGTCATAGGCGAACCACCAATAGCCGCGCCCGTAGAACCAGTCCCACGGGGCGAAGGGATACCACGTCGCGTTGTGGTCGTAGCGCAGAACCTTGTAGCTGACCTTCGCGTTGACGACCGGGGCGCCGAAGTAGTACTTCGCCTTCACCTTGGCGGCGATCTTCTCGCCGAGCATCACGGGGTCGGCCGGGGCCTCGACGGAGACCTCGAACTCCGGCTTCTTGTATTCCTCCACGCGGAAGCTGCTGCCGCCGCCGGGGGCGTTGGGCAGGTAGACCTGGTAGCTGCCCAGCACGGGAACCTCAGGCACGTCGAACTCGCCGACGAAGCCGCCGAAGTCGTCGGCCTTGAATTCCTTCTCGAACACCTTCTCCCCGCGCGGGTCGTTGATCCGCACCAGGAACGACTGCCCGGCGAAGTCGCTCTTGCCCGTCGCGTCGTACTTCGCCCGGTTGACCCAGAACTTGAACTGCACCTTCTGCGAAGGCCGATAGACCGGCCGATCGGTGATGACGAACGTCTTGACCTGGTTGTATTCCGGGTCGTACGTCTGGCCGTACCACGCCCCCTGGAACCCGTCATACGCCAGCCGACCATCCTCGGTCGTCGCGATGGTCACCCACTGGTAGTAGTTGTCCTTCTCCTGAGGCTTGACGAACGCCTGGCCGTCGGCGTCGGTGAACTCCGCGAAGTCGCGGATGTGCAGGTTGTAGGTGCCGCGCCCGGCGCGGTTGGCCGGCGGGACCCACTCCTGCCAGTAGCCGAACAGTTCGAGGTTGGCCTTGGCGATCGGCTCGCCGCTCACCGCGTCGGCGACGAAGAAGTAGCGCATGTCGGCCATCGGCTTGGCGACGATGGCGGTGTCGGCGACCCAGAGGATGATGCGGCTGACGTTGCCGTCGGCCATCTGGCCGGTCAGCAGGTAGGCGCCGGCCTTCTGGAGCGGCGTGGTCACGGTGATGCGGCGGTCGAAGTGGTCGGGCAGCGGCTTGAGGTCGAGATCCCACTCGGCCACCTGTTTGACGACGTACTGCTTCTGGTTGTCCTGCACCAGGCGGTAGCCGATCTGCTCGATGTTGGTCTGCTTCCAGTCGAGTTGCTGCGGCTTCTTATTGAGGTAGGCCTTCACGTCGTCCAGCAGCTTGCGGACGTCGATTTCGCTGGCGGTGAAGTGGACGGCCTTGCCGTTGCGGAAGCGGAAATCGACCGCGGCCCCCTCGCCGGCCGGCTGGGTCACGATCGGCTCGAACAGCCCCCAGTTGCCGACGATCTGCGCGAGGCGTTCCTTCTTCCAGTTGTTGCTGCCCGGCCCGTACTCCTTGATGTTCCGCTGCCAGTAGTCGGCCGCCTTGGGGTACTGGCGGCGGTTCTCGAAGATCGACGCCAGTTGCGTCAGCGCGTCTTCGCCCTTGCCCAGGTTGCGCTCGTCGGCGAGTTGCTGGAAAATCTTGACGAAGTTGAACTCGTCGGGCAGCTTGAACCGCCGGATCCCCGTCGCCAGCTTGGCAATCGTCTCGTCCTCGCCCAGCGTGTGCAGCGCCCAGGTGCCGGACTCGTCCTTCCTGTCCGGGTCGGGCTGGGCCGATCGGCCGAAGAACCAGCCGTAGCTGTTCATCGTCTGCACGCCGAACTGGTTGAGCAGGAACTGGGCGAAGTGATAGCGGACCGCGCCGGTCTGCGAGGCGTCGGCCTCGCTGGCGGCCATCAGCGCCCAGCGCCACCGCTCGCCGTCATTGGCGGCCGCGTCCCAGCCCTTGGGCAGATGGTAGTAGATCGGGTTGCCGTCCGCGTCGACCGGGGCGCCGCTGCTGTTGTGGCCGTAGTAGCCGTATCGGCCGTACCAGCCCTCCTCGTAGTCCGGCAGTTCCTTCAGGTCGGTCAGGTACTGAAGCCGCCAGGCCTCGGCGAAGCCGCGGTTGCCCATCAGCATGTTGGCCAGATGCCAGTAGAACTGCCCGACGTCGCGGCCGGCCTGCTTGCCGAGCTTGTCCATCGCCTGGGCCATCAACTGGAGCGCCCGCGTGCGGTCGCGCTCGTAGCTGTTGACGACGCGCCCGCCGCCGCGGTGGTAGCCGCGCTCGAACTGGCCGGCCACGATGTAGCCGAAGTGGTAGTTGTCGTTGAAGTAGCTCAGGGCCGCCGCCTGGAGCAGCCGCCAGTTGTCGGCGTGGGCCTTGATGACCCGCTCGCGGAAGTCGTCGCACTCGTTGGTGCGGTTGATCTGCTGGAGGCACTGCACCGCGGCGTTCAGGTCGTCGCCGACTTGGGCTGGGTCATCCTTCGGGTCCAGGGCGAGCCCGGAGAATGCCTCGTAGGCCTCCTTCCAGTTGCCGTCCTTCATGAGCTTCCTGGCCGCCGCCCGGTCGGACGCCGGGTCGCCGCCCTCGCCGGCCGCGTAGACCAGCGCCATGGAAGCCGCCGAGATGACCGCCAGCAGTCCGATCAGTCTGATCCGCGTCATCGTGAGCCCTTTCGCGTTGTCACCCGACACAATCTCTACCGCGCCGCGGGGCGCGTTGGAAGGCAGAACTCCCGCTCAGGCAGGTTGGACGCAGTCAAGCAGGAAAGGTTCCGGAAGTGGGAAGGGACAAATGTCGAATGGCGAATGCCGAATACAGAACGAACGTCGAAGCACAAATGCCGAATGTCAAGGAGGCAGCGGGGCGGCTCCGTTCGTCATTGGTGATTCGTCATTCTTTCGTCATTCGGAATTGGGCATTCGCAATTGATTCGCCATTCGTCATTCGACATTCGGCATTCGGCATTGGCATCACCGGTAATTGCCATACATGTATTCGTTCAGCCAGTAGATCGTCTCGTCTTGGGTCGCCCGCTCGTCCTCGTTCAGGTCGCCGATGGAGATGATGCCGACCAGGCGGTCCTCGGCCACCACCGGCAGGTGGCGGATGCGCTTGTTGCGCATCACCGAGCGGCACTCGTCCAGCGGCGTGTCCGGGCGGCAGCAGGCCACCGGGCTGGTCATCACCTCGCGGACGAGCGTGTCGGCGGGCGCCTTCTCGGCGGCCACCACGCGGTTGAGCACGTCGCGCTCGGTGAAGATGCCGATGACGGTCTGCCCGCGGGTCACGACGACCGCGCCGATGCGGCGCCGATTCATCAGGTGGGCCGCGTCGAGGACCGAGGCGTCGGCGTCGATGTGGGCGACGTCGCCGCTCTTCCGCTCAAGGATGTGCTGGACGGTTCGCATGGACGTCACCTCGCGAGTTGGGGTGGCGGACTGGTCTTTGTCCCGCGGGCCAGGCGTTGTCGAAATGGGCTCAACCCGAATCTCGTTGAATTATATAGCGGCGCCCCCCGCAGGATTCAAATGAAAGCGGACGAAGCTTCGCGACAAGTTTCACAAGGATGAACGCCGGCCGACGCGCGTCGCCCATGCCGATCCAGAATTCTTCCTCATCTCAGCGTCTCAGCGCCTCAGCGGCGCATCACGGAGAATCCCGATTATCCGTGTTCATCCGTGTCCATCTGTGGCTTCCCCCCCGCCTCCCCTACCGCCCTGGCCCGAACCGGCGGAACCACCGCCCGAACGTCAGCAGCGTCATCAGCAGCGCCGTCTTGCCGCGAGAGCCGGACTGCTGCTGGCGAAGCGCGTCGGCCACCTGGTCGGTGTCGAAGATCGATGGCTCGATGCACGCCGGGTCGCCCAGCGTCTCGGCCAGCATCGCCGCCAGCGCCGGACGCCGCGACGCCCCCGCGCGGTCCGACCAGCTCTTGTTGGTCTGGTGCCCGGCGTGCAGGCCCATCCGCCGGGCCAGCAGAAACCCGGCGTCGGCGGCCATCTCGCAGGCCCAGGCGATCGGCGCAGGCGCGTCCGGCCGAACGCCGGTGTTGGCGTCGGCGATCGCGAACAGCCGCGGGTCGATCCGCCGCAGCGCCCGCCGCATCGCCGCCGCCCCCAGCCGCCACCGCGGGCTCATCCGCAGCGACAGCTCGCGCAGCTCGTCATCCAGGAACAGCGAGCGATACTCCAGGTGCGTCCGGACGCAGGAGACGTTCTGGAACGACGCGATCCGCCCGGGGCAGCGCTGCCCCGCGACGTGCTCGATCAGGTGGCGCGGGTCGTCGGTCCCCGCGTCGGCGAGCTGCCGCTCGATGCTCGACCGCAGCTCTTCCAGGAACCGCGTCCGCCAGGGCTCGCGGAACAGCATCCAGGGCCGGTTGTGATGCTGCCCCTTCACCTCCAGCCGCAGAATCTGCTCGACGATCCCCTCGCGCTTCGGCCGCGTCCGGCCGGGCAGCGGCACGCGCAACCCGGCGACTAACAGCCGCCGGTCCCAGTAGAACCCCTTGAACATCCGGTCGGCCGGCTCCTCCGTGAACGCCACGTCGCAGCTCCGCGCGATGCGCCCGGCCAGCCCGGCGAAGATCGCGTGGTGAAACCGCCCCATGCCGCCGGACAGTTCGACGCCCGCATCGACGATGTGCGCGTAGTGGTCCGGGTCGCGCGGAATCCAGGTGTGCTCGCTGCCGCGCGTGCGGGCCAGCCGCGCCGCGATCCGCGCCTCGCTGTTGTAGAAGTCGGTCGTGGTAAACGTGTGCAGCGGGCCCTCGGCCACCGCGAGCATCGTGCGGCTGTCCAGTCCGCCGCTGAGCATGAGGCCCTTTCGCGGCCGGTCGGCCGTCGCCCGCCGACCGGCCCGGACCAGGGCCGCCGCCAGTTCCTCAGCCGCCGCATCCAGGCCCACCCGCGGGCCGCCGTAGCGAGGCCGCCAGTAGCGGTCCAGCGTCACCCGCCCAGCCTGGAAGGTGAGCAGCCCGCCGGGGATCAGCGCCTGGGCCTGGCGATAGTAGGTCATCGTGTCGTGCAGGTCGTCGAACATGAAGGTGGTGTAGAGCGCGAGCATGTCCAGCTCGCCGCCGTCCAGCGCCCCGCAGGCCACCAGGGCGTTGAACCGCGACGCGAACACCAGCGCGTCGCCCATCCGGCACCAGTAGATCGGCCGCGAGAAGCTGCGATCGACCGCCAGCGTCAGGCGGCCGGCCACCGGCTCCCACACCGCCAGCGAGAAGCTGCCGCGCAGCTCCGCCAGCCCGGCCGACCCGCGAGCCGCCAGCACGCGCCCCGCCAGTTCCGCGTCGCAGCCGTCGTGCTCGAACGGTCGCCCCTCTTCCTCCAGCCGCCGCCGCAACTCGCCGCCGTCCAGCAGTTCGCCGTCCATGCCGACCAGCAGGTCGCCGCCGGCCGCCGCGAGGCGCTCGACGCGGACCGGCTGGGGCTGGGGGTTGATCACACCGTGGTGGCAGCGCAGCAGGCCGAAGCCCGGGCCCGCGTGCCGGTCGATGCGGAACGCAGCCCCTTCGCGGACGTGGGCCTCCATCCGCGCCAGCACGCGCGACGCCGTCGCCTCGTCCGCCCCGCAGATGCCCAACAGCTCAGCCAACTGGGTGCGTTTCCCTTCGTGCGAAAGGCCTGCCCCCACGAACCGGGCTGAAGTCTAGCATGGTCGCAACGCGTTGGGGAGAGGCAGGCCGATCAGGTTGCGATTCGCCTGGCCGGGCCTTCGTCTCCCGCGCCCCGCCTGGCCTTCACGCCCCATCGCGTTGACCATTGCCGCCCCCCGACCCGCGCGATAGGCTAAATGCAGACGGGGGCCGCCGTGGCCGACGCCCATTGGAGCCCCCCGGCCGGCCGAGAAGAATGACCTGCGACTCTTTTTCAGTTCTACGGAGCACGCGTGACCCCTTTTCCGATCGGCGCTGACAATGGAGTGCAAGGCACTTCGGGGGTGTCCCAATGATTAGGAAAGCTGTTGCCATCTATCTGCGACGTGGGAGAGCGTTCGTACATCCAATGGCTTTCACTAAGATGGGAGTCCTTATTGCTGTTCCGCCGTTCCAGGAAGTGACGCTAGAGTCTCTTGCCGAAAGTGTGCGAGCGCTGCTCGCGCTGCGTCTTGGAAAGGTGCCACACCCAACTTCGTGGGATCTTCTTTACCCGCTGTTTGAGATGTCGGGCGCAAAGAGTTGGCAGGATTTTGCGCGTGATTCCAGTCATGTAAACGTCGATCTGATGAAAGGATGCATTAGAGTCTCAACATTGGAATGGGATGGAAAGGGGTTTACGGGTGGGGGCCAAGAGCGAGAGCTTCCGGAGAAATGCAGTGATGCTGAACTTCAGAAGTGTTTGGAGTCGTGTCTCTGTGAAGAATAGCAATGTGGGGGTCGCAAGAACGCTCACGAGGCATTCATTCGGACGAGCCGCGAGCCGCAGAGTAGTACCTCGTGACCCCCATTTCCGGTCCTACTGAGCATTCGTGGCCCCGTTTCCGGTACTCTCCGCAGCACTTCCGGACCTCTTACCGGCTCGGCCCTTGGCTTCGGCGACATTGTGTGCAAGAAGGACCACATCCGGATGAACGCCCCGCTCCCATCCGCGGAGAGTGAATCGCGCTACGAATCGCATCCTGCCAACTTGTCCGTGCGAATCTGTAAACCGCACGGTCACCAGCGGAAGGGTAACGATCAACTCAGACATGAACTTCCTAGCCCTCACGCTTATGATATGATCGTATGGCACGGTAAATGCTCCAGCCCAATTCCGCGCAGCCAGCCCTTCGTTTGCGAGCGAGACTGAGGAGAGATTCGCCAGTAACCAACCCAAGTTCAGTGCGAGGATAATGAACAAGTAGATAAAGCAGGAATACCATCGGGAATACGCGCCTAAGGACAGAAACACGCCGCCATAGATTCCTACAAGACATGGCAGCAGAAGCCCAATCCAGCGGTAGAGGGCTGTCATGCGATTGCTAATACGCCTTGCCGAATCATCCATTGGCTTATCCATATGCACATCCACGCCACAAGAGGATCGGAAAGGGCCGAAAGAAGGGCCCTAAGCTACTCCTTCTGCCGGGGACGGCGGGGGAGGCGGGGCGTCGGGCGACGGCGGGATTTCGCTGACCACGGCGCGGAACTTTCGCAGGCCGGCCGGGCCGCGCGGGATGGACTCCAGCTTCACCACGTCGAACGCGAAGCCGTCGCCTAGCTGCACACGCAGGCGGCGGATCAGCTCGGCCTCCTGGCCGGGGTCGTAGTCGGGCCCGGGCACGACGCGGATCTCCAGGTGGTCCAGCCGGTCCTGGCAGATCTGCACCTCGCGGGCCGACGGCAGGTGGGCCATGAGCCCCACCACCCGCCGCCCGTCCGGCGTGCGGATGGCGTCGTCGGCCCGGCCCTCGATCCGCAGCAGCGCCGGGCTCTGCCGCCCGCAGGGGCAGGCGTCGGTAGCGGGCGCCGCCAGGTCGCCCACCTCGTAGCGGATGAAGGGCATCGCCGGGTTGCCCCACCCCGTGAAGATCAGGCTGACCACGCCCGGGCCGGCCTCGGGCACGGGGCACTGCTCCATGCAGCAGCACTCGAAGTCGAGGTGAAACCGCCCGTGCCGGCAGCGCACCGCGTGCCCGGCGAACTCCGCCTGGCCGTACATGCTCGATATCGGCGCCTCGAACGCCCGGGCCAGCCGCTCCTCCACCTCCGGCAGCAGCGTCTCGGACGCGACCGACACCAGCCGCGGCGGGCGCGGCAGCCGCACGCCGTTCTCCAGCATCCATGTCGCGACCAGGTGCATCGCGCTGGGCCAGCCGCCCAGCATGACCGGCCGGAACCGGCTGAACCACGCCACGATCGCCGGCATGTTCGCTTCGCTCAGGTGGGCCAGCGAGACCCACGCGCGGCGGGTGAACCAGTCGTTCCACCAGAAGGGCGGACGGCGGCGGGACGGGCTGATCGCCGTCCGCGGAGCGAAGGCGACCATCCGGTCGAACGGCCGCACGCCGAACTGGTCGCGGTGCCGCCAGAAGATCGCCCGGTTGAGCGGGCGCATCTCCGGGGCGCGCGGGATGGTCACCGACGTGCCGGTCGTTCCGCTGGTGCGTTTGACCTCCCAGATGCGGTTGCGGTAGGCCCGCGAGACCATCCGCCCCTGGTGCTCGCGGACGAGCTGCTTGGTCAGCACGGGCAGCCGGCGCAGATCCTCCTGTGTGCGAATGTCCCCCGGACGGACGCCGGCGGCGTCGAACCAGCCGCGGTAGAACGGCACGGTCGCATAGGCGAGGGCGGCCAACTCGCGGACGCGGGCGTCCTGGTAGTCGCGGATGCGCCCGGCGTCCCACCACTGGCTCTGCTTGAGGAACGCCAGCCAGCGACGGAACTCCGGACCCAGCTCCACGGCCCGCACGCCAACCCCCCGCGCCGAGTGATACAGGTCGCGCGCCAGCACGGGCAGGCGGTTGAACGTCTCCTGGGCCCACGCTCGCAGCAAAGGCGATTCCTCTCTGAACTTCAACGGGCGCCGGCGGCGATTTCGCCGGCGGCCGGGGCCATCCCCGCCCCCGCGGCCCCCTCCAGCTCCGAAACCACCGCCCGGAACTTGCCCGACTTGCTGCGCTCGATCCGGTCCATCTTGACAATGTCGATGCGGATCCGCTCGCCGAGCGTGTCGCGGAGTCGGCGGACGGTCTCGGCCTCCTCGGACGGGTCGTAGTCGCGCCCCGGGACCACGCGCAGCTCGATCGCGTCGATCGTCCGCTGGTAGATCTGCACCTCCTGCGCCGAGGGCAGGTGGATGTTCAGTCCGAACGCCGCGCCGCCGTCGGGCGTGCGGACGTAGGCGTCCTGTCGGCCGTCGATGCTCGTGAAACTCGGCGTCGCCCGCCCGCAGGGGCACGGCGCGTCGGCCAGCGTGCCCAGGTCGCCCACGTCGTAGCGAATGAACGGCATCGCGTCGTTGGCGAACCCCGTGACGACCAGCCGCCGCTGGTTGGGCCCCGCGCCCGGACCGGCCGGCATCGTCTCGATGCAGCCGTTCTCGAAGTCCAGGTGCAGGCGGCCGTGCTCGCACTGGCTCATCGTGCAGGCCGCCTCGGTCATGCCGTAGAACGCAGCGATCGTCGGGTTGCCGAAGGCCCGGCGCAGCCGCTCCGCTGACCCGCTGTGCAGCGACTCGGAGCTGTAGTCGATCAGACGCGGCGGATGGTCCAGCGAGCGGCCGCGTTCCAGCAGGTAGTTGGCGACGATGAGCATCGCGCTGGGCCAGCCCTGGTAGAAGGCGAACTTCCGCGACGTCATCCAGTCGGCGACGATGGCGACGTGCTCGGGCTTGACCAGGTGCGTCGGCGAAAGCACGACCTGGCCGCGCGTGTAGTTGTGCCACCAGAAGGGCGGCTTGTCGCGGTGCGAGAGCAGCCCCAGATGGGACGTGAAGCGGAGCTGGGCGTCGCGCAGGCCAATGCCGAACCGCCCGCGGTGGCGATAAGTGAGGGCCCGCTGCAAGGCCCGGCAGGCGGGCGTGTGATAGACGACGACCGCCGTGCCCGTCGTGCCGCTGGTGCCCCGGACGGTCAGCAGGCCGCGACGGTAGCGCCGCGACACCATGTCGCGCTGTCGCTCGCGGACGATCTGCTTGGTCAGCAGCGGCAGCCGGCGGAGGTCTTCCTGCACGCGGATGTCGCCGGGGCGCACCCCCGCGGCGTCGAACCACTCGCGGTAGAACGGGACGTTTTCGTAGGCGTTGCGGACGACGCGGCGGACGCAGGCGTCCTGGTACTCGCGGATGCGGCCGGCGTCCCATCGGTCGCTCTCGCCCAGGCCCCTGAGCGCCCGGCGGAAGTCCGGCCCCAACTCGGTGACGAGATGATAGACCCCCCGTCCCGTGTAGTACAGGTTCTGGAGGGGGAACGGGACGTTCCGCAGGACGCCCTTGGCGAGCGTGCGCAACATGACGGACTCCCTGACACGACGGCCGACGACGACCCGGAGCGTATTGTCGCAACTTCCGCAGGCGTTGGCGAGTGGCAACCGGGCTGCGCGCTCACCGTCCGCCCGGCCGCGCCCGCAGCCGCGTCAGCAGCAGGCTGAGCAGATAGAGCCCCGCCGCCGCCAGGACGATCGCCGACTCCGGGCTCAGCCGCGTGCCGTAGACCGCCACCCGCGGGCCCGTCGTCAGCACCATGCACAGTCCGACCGAGATCCAGATGATCGGCGCCAGCCGGCGGACATGGTGCGACGCGGCCGCCGCCGGCAGCGTCAGCAGCGCCAGCACCAGGATCAGCCCGACGACCTGGATCAGGCAGATCACTGTCAGCGCCACCAGCGTCAGCAGCAGCAGGTTGGTCCCCAGGACGCTGACGCCCTGGAGGCCGGCCTGCTCCTCGTCCAGGCAGATCGCCAGCAGACGCTTGTGCGTCAGCAGCACGGCCGCGACGATCACCGCGTCCAGCGCCGCGATCAGCCAGACGTCGGACGACGCGACCGTCGCGATACTGCCGAACAGGTAGCTCATCAGCTCGGTGTGGTATCCGGGGGTGAACTTGATGAGCATCACCCCGGCGGCCATCCCCACCGCCCACATCGCGCCGACCAGCGTGTCCATCCGCTCAGCCACCCGATCGTGCATCACCCCCAGCAGCAGCGCCGACGCGACCGCGACGATCGTCGCCCCGACCGGCGGCGTCAGCCAGCCGAACGCCCCGGGCCAGCGATAGGACAGGAAGATGGCCGCCCCGATCCCGCCGACCGCGGTGTGGGCGATCGCCCCGGCGAGGAACACGACGCGGCGCGTGATCACGTACGGGCCGATCACGCCGCAGGCGACGCTGGCGAGCAGGCCCGCGAGCAGGCCCGTCAGCAGCATCGGGTTAACGGCCATGTCGCGGAAGAAGTCGCTCATCGCGCCCCCTCGTGATGCTGCGGCGGTGCCGCGGGGCAATGCTCGTGGTGCCGCACCGCCGCGACGCCGTCGTGATACATCCGCGCGATCAGCTCGTGCGTCACCTCCGCGGCCGCGTGGACCGTCAGCGTGCCGGCCAGGCAGGCGACGCGCTTGAGTTGCGCCGACACGAACCCCACGTCGTGGCTGACCATGACGATCGGCAGCCGCCGGTTCAGCTCGTGCAGCAGTTCGGTCAGCCCGCGTTCGGCCTGCTCGTCCACGCCCGCGGTCGGCTCGTCCAGCAGCAGCAACTCGGCGTCGCTGGCCAGCGCCCGGGCAATGAGCACGCGCTGCCGCTGCCCGCCGCTGAGCTGCCGCACGGATCGCCGGGCCAGGTCCGCGGTGCCCGTCTGCCGCAGCGCCTCCATCGCCGCCCCGACATGCGACCGCCCGAAAACCGGCCCCCACGACGAGCGGTGCAGGCGGCCCATGCAGACCACGTCCAGCACGCTGGCCGGCGCCGCCAGGTCCATCCCCGCGTGCTGCGGCACATAGCCGATCCGCCAGCGGACCTGCCGCGGCGGCCGCCCGAACACGCGCACCTCGCCCCCCTGCGGCGTCAGCAGGCCCAGGATGATTTTCAGCAGCGTGCTCTTGCCCCCGCCGTTGGGACCGATGACCCCCAGGAAGTCGTCGCGCGGGACCGTCAGCGTCACGCCCGACAGCACCGGCGACGCCGGATCGGCCGACGGGTAGCCGAACGTCACGCCGCGCAGCTCGATGACGGGGCCCGCGTCGCTCATGGCCGCCCGCCTTCCTCAGCCATCGCCGCGGCGATCGACCCGGCGGCCGCGCGGAGGTTGGCCGCCACGTCCTCAGCCAGCGGGTCGAGCGTTGCCGTCCGCCCACCGATTGCCCGGGCGACGGCGGCAGCCGCCGCGCCGGAGACCTGCGGCTGGACGAACACGACCTTCACGCCCGACTCGCGGGCCCGCCGCCGGATCACGGTCAGCTCGCTGTCGCTGGGGGCCTTGCCCTCGACCTCAATCGCCACCTGCGTCAGGCCGAACTCGGCGGCGAAATACGCCCACGCCGGATGGAAGACGATGAACGCCCTGCCCCGCAGCGGGTCCAGCAGCGTGTGCAGGTCGCGGTCCAGCGCGTCCAACTCCGCCTCGACGGCGGCCAGGTTGCGGCGGTAGTCAGCGGCGTGGGCGGGGTCAGCTTCGGCTAGCGCGTCGGCGGTGTTGGCCGCCATCGTCCGCAGCAGCGGCGGCGAAAGCCAGACGTGTGGGTCCATCGCGTCGGGCGGCTCGTCGGCGTCGCCGGCAGCAACCGGCCGCAGGGCGATGCCCCGCTGCATGTCCACGACCCTTACGCGGCTGGAGGCGGCGATGGCGCGGGCCCACTGGCCGCCCTCGAACGGCACGCCGATGCGAAGGAAGAGTCGGCTGCGCATCACCGCGGTGATCTGGGCGTCGGTCGGGGCGAAGGTGTGCGGGTCGTCCCCGGGCGAGAGCAGCGCCGCCACCGCGACGTGGTCGCCGCCCACACGCTGCACGATCCACTTCTGCGGCAGGATGCTGACGGTCACCGCGATCCGCCCGTCGGCCGGTCGCGTGTCAGCCTGCCCGCGGCAGCCGGCGCCCGCCGCCAGGCAGGCGGCCAGCAGCAGCGCGAGGCCCGGCCCGCCGACCCGCGTCCGCGTCGCCGGCGACCGGGACATGCTCTCCATGCTTCTCCGTTCCTTCACCGCGTCATCCTGCTGACCGCGATTCCCCCATTGCTTTATGATAATCGTCTCTCAATATCAATTCAAGGGGCGTGCATCGCCCTCCCGCTCCCTCTCCCTCCCAGGGAGAGGGATGGGGTGAGGGTCGCGGCGACAGGCAGCGCCCCGGGCAATGAACCATCACCTCTCTCCGAAGACACCCTCACCCTGCCCTCTCCCTCTAAGACGAGGGAGAGGGGAAGAAGGCACTGCACGTTTGCGCCGCGTGCAATAGAATGTCCGCATGAGCAAGCAACCGTCAGAACAGGGACCGGCCGATCCGCAGGAAGGAACCCACCGCCGCCGGGCCCGCTACTCCGGCACGCACCCGCGGCGGTTCGACCAGCGATACAAGGAGCTGAACCCCGACGCCTACCCCGAGCAGATCGAGCACCTCCGGGCCCGCGGGCGGACGCCGGCCGGCATGCACGTGCCGATCATGGTCGAGCAGGTGCTCGACTGCCTGGCGCTGGCGCCCGGGGCGGTCGTCGTCGATTGCACGCTCGGCTACGGCGGGCACGCCGAGGCGATGCGGCGGGCGATCGGCGACAAGGGCCGCCTGATCGCCCTGGACCTGGACGGGACGCAACTGAAGCGGACCGCGGAGCGGCTGGCCGGGCTGGGGCTGCCCATCGAGACGGCCCACACCGGCTTCGGCGGGTTGGCCCGGACGCTGGAGCGGCTTGAGGCCGGGCCGGCCGATGCGATCCTGGCCGACCTGGGCGTCTCGAGCATGCAGTTCGACGACCCGCAGCGCGGTTTCAGCTACAGCCAGGAGGGCCCGCTGGACATGCGGATGAACGGCGGCACCGGCCCGTCGGCGGCCGACCTGGTCAACACGCTGCCGGCTGACGAACTGGCGGCGGCGCTGGAGGAGTTGGCCGACGAGCCGCAGGCCTGGGCGATCGCCGCCGCGATCGTCGCCCGGCGGTCGGCCGGTCCGATCGCCCGGACGGACGAACTGGTCGAGGTCGTCCTGTCGGCGCAGGGCCTGACGCGCAAGAACTGGCGCGGGCGGACCGGTGACGACCTGCACCCGGCGGCGCGGACGTTCCAGGCGCTGCGGATCCTGGTCAACGACGAGTTGAGCGAACTGAACCGGCTGATGCTCGCGGCGCCGGACTGCCTGCGCTCCGGCGGGCGGATCGCGGTGATCGCGTTCCACAGCGGCGAGGACCGGCTGGTCAAGGGCAGCTTCCGCGACGGCCTGCGCGGCGGGGTCTACGACGCGACCGCCGACGGGCCGATCCGCCCGACGCCCGAGGAGGTCCGCAGCAACCCGCGGTCGTCGCCGGCCAAACTCCGCTGGGCCCGCAAGGCGCGGTGAAACGCGGCTCTTGCAGAGGGCGGGTCGCGGGGAGAGAATGCGGCCTTCGCCGGGGCGGGCGCGGACGAGCCGGCTGCGGGCCGATCCCGGCATTCTCACCGGAGGCGTCACATGCTCAAGCTCACCCTCATCGTCGCAGGAATCCTCGCCATGGCTGGACAGGCCTACGCCCTGGACGTGCCGCTGACGGTCCGCGAGTCGGCCGGCGTGGCCCGCGTGGACAACCCCGTCAACTCCGGCGTGCCGCTGCCCAAGGGGGCGGTGAAGGATGCGGGCGAACTGCGGCTGCTGGACGCCGACGGCCACGTCGTGCTCGCGAGCATCGAGCCGCGGGAACGCTGGCTCGGCGACGACAGCCTCGAATGGGTCACGGTGCATTTCGTCGTGCCGAAGCTGGCAGCCAACGCGTCGCTCCAGTACAAGCTGGTCACCTCCGACGCCGCGCTGCCGGCCAGCCCGCTGAGCGTGACCCAGGCGGGCAAGACGATCGTCGTCGTCACTGGACCGGCCAAGTTCGTGATCTCCACCGACAAGTTCGGACCCCTCGCGCAGGTCTACGTGCGGGCCGACGCGTCGAAGGACTTCGCCGACGCGGACGCGATGCTCCGCGAGGCGGGCGGCGTGACGCTGGTCGCCCGCAACGGCCAATCGAAGGTCGTCCCGCGGACCGACGAGCACAAGGGAGAGTTCAAGAGCGAGTTGGTCCGCATCGACGAGGCCCCGTTCACGCAGACGGCGGTTGTCAGCAAGGCCGAGGTCGAGGAGCGCGGGCCCGGCCGGGCCGTGGTGAAACTGGCTGGCACGTTCTCGACGAAAGATCACCCGTCGCTGGACTTCGTCGCGCGGCTCTGCTTCTACGCCAACTCGTCGCTGGCCCAGATGACCTTCAGCGTGATGAACCGCCAGATGGACAGCTTCGCCAACTTCGTCGGCATCGACCGCCTGGCGGTGGAAGTGCCGATGGCGAACAAGGCTGACGGCGCGCGGATTGACCTGGACAGCCAGCAGCGAGCCAACGCCGCCGCCAAGTTGCCTATGACGCTGGTGCAGACCGCCACGGACAAGGCCACGCTGACGACGGGCGACGGCCAGACCGTCGAGGGCAAGAGATCGGCCGGCTGGGTGCAGACAATCGCCGGTTCGTTCACCGCCGGCACGCGCTGGTTCTGGCAGACTCACCCGATGGGCCTGACCGTCGCCCAGGACGGGGCGGTCACGCTGGAGCTGAAGGCCTCGGCCGGCGAGCGGGTCGATCTCTACACGGCCGGCGCAAAGACTCACTTCATGTTCTTCCGATTCGCTGGCGCTCATTCGATGCCCGATGGCCCGGCCGCCGCCGCGGGCACGATGCATCCGCTGTTCGCGGCCTGCTCGCCGGACTGGTATTGCGAGAAGACGCGCGTGTTCGGCGACCTCTATGCCGCCAACCTCGACCTCTTCGCCCCGCAGTATCGCGACCGCATCGCGGCCTACCAGAAGGAAGTCGACGCCTGCATCCGCCGCATCGTCGCCAACCGCCCGCGGCCGGGCTGGAAGGTGGACGAGTTCGGCTGGCTGAACTTCGGCAGCGGCCTGCACCACAAGAACTACGTCCTTGAGAACGCGGCCGAGAGCTGGTGGGACGGCAACTACTACGACTTCCCGCACGCCGCGATCGTCAACTACCTCCGCACCGGTGAGCCGATCAACCTGACGACGGCGGAGGAGGCCGGGCTGCACCTGGCCGACCTGGACATCTGCCACTGCTACCCCGGCTCGCCGGAGCAGGCGGGCAGCCCGCGATCCGGCCCGGTGGTCGGGCACTTCCGCAACTACACCAGCGGTCAGACCTACACGGGCCACAACTCGTTCACGTTCTACAAGAACGAGAGCCTCTACGAGCTGTACTACCTCACCGGTGAGCGGTGGTATCACGACGTCGGCCTGCTCAGCAGCGAGTTCGCCATGCAACGCTGGGGCCAGGGGGCCCTGCGGAACCTGGCCCACGGCATCTGGGGCGTGCTGAGCGCCTATCACGACACGCACGACAAGCGATACCTCGACCGGGCGACGTTCTTCGTCGACAAGTGGGGCAAGCCCTGGCAGGACAAGAACGGCGGCAGCTTCGACGACCAGCTCTGGATGTACGGCCTGCTGTTCGAGGCCTATGACAAGTACTACCGCCTCACCGGCGACGTGGACACGGCCAAGTACAACGTGAAGGCCATCGACGCCGCGATGGCCGAGGAATCCGCCGACGGCCGATGGAAGAACAGCGGCGCCCGCAGCGGCATCTGCCTGATGGGCTACGGGCTGGCCTACGAATACACCGGCGACCGCAAGTACCTCGACTACGGGCTGGCGGTGCTGGACAAAACGGCCAGGTCGTCCGGCGGCGACCGGGTGAAAACCTTCGCCCAGCAGTTCCGGGCGTCGCCCTACTTCCTGAAATACCTGACCAGGGACTACGTCGCCCCGGCGCCGGTGGTGAAGGAAGCGACAGGCAGCCATTGACCCGTCTCCGGCACGGCGCTACGCTCTGACAGCCGGGAGGAAACCGCACATGTTCGGTCTGCCCTACTACACCACGCTGCTGGTGTTCGGATTCCCGCTGTTCTGGATCGCCTACACGCTCGTGTTCCTCTACGTCAGCCGACGCTGGTCGGCCGAGGAGGGGGAGGAATAATGGGCCCGACGGTGATCGCGTTCCTGGTGCTCTACTTCGCGGTGGTCGTGGCCATCGGCTACTGGGCGATGCGCAAGGGGGCGGGCAAGAACCTCGAAGGCTACCTGCTGGGCGGCCGCAAGGTCGGTCCGCTGGTGACGGCCATGACGCTCCAGGCCACCTCCATGAGCGGCTACATGTTCTTGGGCGCCGGGTCGGCCGGCTACGGCACGGGGTACTGGTCGCTGTGGTACGCCTCCGGCGACATCGGCGGGGGCGTGGTGAACCTGTCGATCATCGGCCGGCGGATGCGGAAGCTGTCCAAGATCCTCGGCTCGCTGACGTCGGTGGAATACCTGGAGCATCGCTATCCCGGCGCCGCCACCCGCCTGATCGCCGCGACGCTGACGATCTTCTTCCTGTTCTTCTACATCCTGGCCCAGTTCATCGCCGGGGCCAAAGGCATGGCCAAGGTGACCGGCCTGGGGTACGAGTGGTCGCTGCTGATCGCGGTGGCCATCATCCTGCTCTACACCTACATGGGCGGCTATTTCGCCGTTGCATGGACCGACTTCTTCCAGAGCATCGTCATGATCATCGGCATGATCTGGATCTTCGGAGCGTGTCTGCACTACCTGGGCGGATTCACGGCCGCCAACCACGCGCTGGCCGCGCTCGACCCGACCTACCTGTCGGTCTGGGGCAAGGGCCTGCTGAACAAGGGCCAGTGGGGCGAGGTCGCCGGCGCCGTGCTCGTCTTCTCCGTCGGCTACATGGGCTGGCCGCACGTCGTCACGCGACACATGGCCATGACCCGCCCGAGCACCGCCCGGCTGGCCGGCTTTTACGCCACGCTCTGGAACCTCTTCTTCGTCACCTCGCCCTACATCATCGGCATCATGGCCATCCTCATCGTGCCGGGGCTGAAGGACCCCGAAATGGCCATCTTCGCCGCCGCCGGCAAACTGCTACCCGCGGCCGCGGTCGGAATAGTCATGGCCGCCATCATGGCCGCCATCATGTCCACCGCCGACTCGATCCTGCTCCAGGTCGGCAGCGTCGCCTCGCGCGATCTC
The DNA here is from genome assembly GCA_022072085.1 of Phycisphaerae bacterium. Lineage (GTDB taxonomy): Bacteria > Planctomycetota > Phycisphaerae > JAJVII01 > JAJVII01 > JAJVII01. The sequence goes on along the minus strand of JAJVII010000017.1, from coordinate 14,455 downwards.
TACCAGCGGTTCTTCCGCCGCCGCGCCAGCGAGCGCGAGATGGTCTGGGTCGCCCGGCTGCTGGTGCTGGGCATCGGCGTGGCCGGCTATCTCGTCTCCGTCAGCGAGCCGCCCGGCGTCTTCACGATCGTCATCTTCACCACCAGCGTGCTGGGCAGCGCATTCCTGCCGGCCTACGTCTGCGCGGTCTGGTGGAGAAAGGCCAACACGCCCGGCGCCGTCGCCTCGATGGTCGGCGGGGCCGCCACCGCCATCGTCTGGCAGCTCGACTGGCTCGGCCTGCGCACACTCACCGCCCTGCATCCGATGTTCGCCGGGCTGATCGTTTCGATCCTGCTGATCGTCGTCGTCAGCCTGTGCACCGCACGCGTCGCGCCCGTGCCCACGCACATCCGCGAAGCGATGGACGAGACGGCCAGGCTGGGGCCGATCCCGAAGGAGATGCTGCGGTCGGCCGACGCCAGCCTCGCGCCGCAGGCGGCCGCAATTCGCCAATCGCTCTGACGGCCGACGCTCATGACGCACGCTGTTTCCGCCGTCCGCCAGTCCGTCGCCGCCGACCAGGCCGCCGCCATCGTGCAGGCCCGCTGCGGCGAGTTCACCGCGTCCGTCCGACGGCGCGTCTACTACCCTTTCCACTGCTTCCGCTTCGACGGCTCGGCCCGGGTTCTGCTCTGGCGTCGCCGCCTGATCGCCTGGTGCATGGTCGACCTGATCAACGCCCAGGCCGCCACCTGCGACCCCTTCGAGCGCGAGCAGGCCGACGTCGACGAGCGGGACGTACTGCGGCCGACGATCGATGCCGGCCGCGCCCGCGGCCTGGCCGAGGCCTGCATACACCACGCCTTTATCCATCGCACGCGCAGCCTGGCGATGCCGCGGTTTGAACTGGTCGAGCAGCACCCCGTCCACGTCCCTTTCTGGATCGTCGTCTGCACCCATCCGCGTCACGACGCGTTCGAGGCCGTCGTTAACGCCGCCACCGGCGGCTATCAGCTTCTATGACGGGGCGGAGCCCGCGGGGTTGCCGCGAGCGACGCCGCGCAATATGCTCGCACTGGACGATCGCAGACGACAACTGCACAGGAGGAGCCCATGCCGCTTCAGATGCGATACCTCTGCGACGGCGACCGCGAGCGGATTCACCGCGACAGCCTGCGGATACTCGCCGAGGTCGGCGTGCGGTTCCACAGCCGGCGGGCCCGGAAGATCCTGCGCACCGCCGGCGCGCTGGCCGATGAAGCCAGCGAGGTCGTCCGCATCGGGCCGGAACTGGTCGAGCAGGCGCTCAAGACCGCGCCGCGGTCGTTCGTGCTGGGGGCGCGGGACCCGGTGCTGGATTTCGCCCTGCCCTCGCCGTTCACCGGCTACACGCTGGACGGGGCGGCCACCTTCACGGCCGACTTCGCGACCGGCCAGCGGCGCTACGCCGTCACCGCCGACCTGGTCGCCAGCCTGCGCATCTTCCAGGAGCTGGAACTGGGCACGATCGTCTGGCCCAACGTCGTGCTGGACGACATCCCGGCCGAGCTGGCCGACGTACGCACCGCGTTCCTCTCGCTGATCCACAGCTCCAAGCACGTGCAGCACGAGATTCACCACGCCGCCCACGTCGCGCCGCTGATCGAGGGGCTCGCGCTGCTGCTGGGCGGCGAGCAGGCGGTCCGCGACCGCAAGATTTTCTCGGTATGCTACTGCACGATCCCGCCGCTGACGCACGACGGCGAAATGTGCGACGCCTGCCTGGAGTTGGCCGAGTTCCACGTGCCGATCCTGCCCTACCCGATGCCGGCGGCCGGCTCGACCGGGCCGGCGAGCCTCTACAGCGACGTCGCCGTCGCCAACGCCGAGAGCCTTTCGGCGCTGGTGCTGTTCCAGCTTGCCAGCCCGGGCACGCCGATCATCATGGGCCACGCCGCGGGCGTGACCAACTTCAGCACCGGCGGGTTCGTAGAGGGCGCCCCCGAGTCCAACCTCATCAACGGGGCGCTGGGCGACATGGCGAGATTCTACGGCCTGCCCAACACGCAGGCCGGCTGCCTCACCGACGCCAAGGCCCCGGGCGCCCAGGCGATGATGGAGAAGATGTTCACCACGCTGCCGCTGGTGCTGGCTGGCGTGGACGTGATCAACGGCATCGGCGAGATTGCGACCAGCCAGTTGCTCGTGCTCGAGCAGATCGTGGTCGATCACGAGTTGGCCCGGCTCTGCCGGCGGATGAAAGAGGGCGTGGACGTCGCCGACGCCAAGGACTATCTGGCCGACGTGGCCCGCGTCGGTCCGGGCGGGCACTTCCTGATGGAGGAGAGCACGCTGGCCGCCTGCCGCAGCCCGGAGTTCTGCCGCGCCGCCCTGGTCGACCGCGACAGCTTCGACCAGTGGGAGCAGGCCGGCCGACCGGACATGTACCGCCGGGCCCGCGACCGCGTCGAGCGGATTCTCGCCTCCCCGCCGACGGCCACCCTGCCGGACGGGCAGGCCGAGGCCCTGGAGGACATCCTCCGCCGCGCCGTCGGGGGGTGAGATCGCCCCGCCGCCTGCGGAAGCCGCGCGCCGGTCCGCCTATAATTCGGGGCCATCCTGAACGAGGTGGACCATGAAGAAACGCCTGTGGATCATTTCGGCGGCTGCGGCATCGGTGGCGATGGCGTGGCTGGCCGGCTGTCAGTCCAACCAGCCGGGCGGTCGCCCGGCCCAGTCCGGCGGCGAGAGCATCGCCGCAAGCGAGGTCAGCATGGGCAGCAACCCGACGACCCGGCCCGATCAGTCCTCCATGCCGCCGCTGTCGCCGCTGGAGAAGTCGATCATCGTGGACAAGGGGACCGAGCGGCCGTTCACGGGGCAATACTGGGACTTCTTCAAGCCCGGCACCTACGTCTGCCGCCGCTGCGGGGCGCCGCTCTACCGCTCGACCGACAAGTTCGAGTCCGAGTGCGGCTGGCCGAGCTTCGACGACGCCCTCCCCGGCGCGGTCAAGCGCGTGCCCGACGCCGACGGAATGCGGACCGAGATCGTCTGCGCCAACTGCAGGGCCCATCTCGGCCACGTCTTCGAGGGCGAGCACTTCACGCCCAAGGATACGCGGCACTGCGTGAACTCCGCGTCGATGGTCTTCGTGCCGCAGGGCCAGCCGCTGCCGGCCGAGACCAGGCCCACGCCCCGGACCGAGACGGCCATCTTCGCCGGCGGATGCTTCTGGGGCGTCGAGCACCACTTTGACCGCCTGCCCGGCGTCATCGAGGCCGTCTCCGGCTACGCCGGCGGCACGACCGACAACCCCACCTATCGCGACGTTTGCACCGACAAGACCGGACACGCCGAGGCCGTCCGCATCGTCTTCGACCCGGCGAAGGTGACCTACGAGCAACTCGCCCGGCTGTTCTTCGAGATTCACGACCCGACCACCGTCGACCGCCAGGGGCCGGACGTCGGCACGCAGTATCGGTCGGCCGTCTTCTGCGAGAACGACGCCCAGAAGCAGGTCGTCGAGAAGCTGATCGGCGAGCTGAAGGCCAACGGCTACAAGGTTGTCACGCAAGTCGTGGCGGCCGGGAGCTTCAAGTTCTACCCGGCTGAGGACTACCACCAGGACTATTTCGTCAAGCACCCCGGCCGCTACGACTGCCACGTCTTCGTGCCGCGGTTCAAGGAAAAGGCCAACCCCTGACGGGCATGCCTTCACCGACGCACCCGATCACCGCCGGACGACGACCGGCTGCGGCATAGTTTACTTGCACGCCGGCCGGAGGGGGGGATAATCTGGCATGGTGTGACCCATCCCGCCTTTGCCAAAGGTGCGACATGAAACGGATCGGCGCGACCCTGACGTGCGTGCTGCTGGCTGCCCACAGCCTGGCCTGGGGATTGACCGCCGAGGAGGTCTCGCGGAAGACCGGCGTCGCCGGCGGGCTCTGCTCGCTGCCGCGGCTGGGCGACGCCGACGCGGCGCTGGCGATGGAGCTGGCCGCCAGGCCGACCTTCGTCGTCCACGCCCTGGCCGGCGACGCGAAGACCGCCGCCGCCCTGCGGGCGCAGGCCGACGCCGCGGGCCTGCTGGGCAAGTCGCTCTACGTCGAGACCGCGACCTCCACTGCCCTGCCCTACGCCGATCGGCTGGCCGACCTGCTGGTGGCAACCGACCTGCGCGACGCGGACCTGACGCCGGAGCTGCGGGCCGAATGGCTGCGCGTGCTGGCGCCGGTGCGTGGCGCTGCCATGGTCGGGCGGAGCAAGGCCGCCGGCGCGGGCCTGTCGGCCGACGCGCTGAAGGCGTGGGTCAAGGACCTGCCGGGCGCAAAGGTGCTCGCCGACGACGAGGGCCTGTGGGCCATTCTGCGGGCGCCGCTGCCGGCCGGTTCGCAGCCGTGGAACCACCGCTGCCACGACCCGGGCAACAGCCAGGTCTCCGACGACACGACGTTGCAGCCGCCGTTCCTGGTCCAGTGGTGGGGCATGCCGCGGCAGGAAGGCTTCTGGGGCACGACCGTCGTCGCCGGCGGCGGGCGGATGTTCTCGATGCGATCCAGCCGCCGCAAGGAAAACGAAGTCGTCCTCACCGCCCGCAGCCTGACCAGCGGGATCGTCCTGTGGCAGAAGGTGCTCCACCCGGCCGAGGACAAGAAGGCCCCGCACGGCGGTTACATCCCCGGCCGATCGTGCATGGTCGTCGAGACTTCCCCCTCTCCCTCCCAGGGAGAGGGCCGGGGTGAGGGTGTCCGCAGCCGCCTGCTGCTGATCGACGGCGACGGCGTGGCCGCACTGGACGCCGAGACCGGCGAGCCGGCCGCCCGCATCGACGGACCAAAGAAGGGCAGCCAGATCAAGTGGATCGCATTGACCGACGACGGGCTGCTGGCGGTGCTGGCCGGCGACGCCGAACAGGTCCTGCCGATCACCTATCAGACCGTGTCGGGCAACCCCAACGGCGGAGAGCTGGCGGTCTACAAGGACGGCAAGCAACTCTGGCACAAGACGGCCGCCGGGCCGATCGACGAGCGGGCGATCGCGATCCGCGGCGGGCGGCTCTACGACCTGGCCGACGAGGTCGGCGTCGAGTGCCGCGACCTCAAGACCGGCGAGGTGCTCTGGACCAACGGCGAGACCGAGATCCAGACGGCGTTCCGCCCGCCGCCGCCCAAGGCGCTGGGCCAGTTCCTGGTCAGCCAGCCGACCATGGTGGTCACCGACGACGTGCTGATCCTCCGCGCGGTCTGGGCCAAGCAGATCACCGTGCTCGGCCGGGCCGACGGCCAGACGCTCTGGAGCCGCCCGGCCGGCGGCGGACGGGCGCTGACCGCGCTGGCGGTGGACGGCCTGTGGCTGGGCGGGCGCGAGTCCATCGACCTCAAGACCGGCAAGAACGCCAAGGGCCCGCGGTTCATCCAGTCCGGCTGCGGGCCGACCTCCGCGACGCCGGGCCTGCTGATCACCTGCTTCGGCGCGGTGGAGGACACGAAGACCGGGGCGATCGTTCGGCCGGCCGACCTCAAGAGCCCCTGCGACGTCGGCACGCTGGTCAGCGACGGCCTGATGGTCACCGTGCCCAGCGAGTGCGCCTGCAACTTCGAGATGAAGGGCTACCGCGTGCTCGCGTCGGCCGGCCGGATCGCCCCGCACCTCGCCCGGCCTTGGGAGCAGCGGCTGTCGGCGTCGGCGCAGGCCAAGCCGGTGACGCCGCTGCCCGTCACCGACGCCGACTGGGTCACCTGGCGCCACGACGCCGCCCGCAGCGGCGGCACGTCAGCCGCCGTCGGCGAGGGCGAGGTGAAGGTGCTCTGGCAGTGGAAGCCCGCGGTCCGCACGCCCGCGCCGACCGATCCGACCAACATCCGCCTGACGCCCGACTTCATGCCCACCGCGCCGGTGGCGGCAGCCGGGCGGGTCTGGTTCGCGTCGGCCGACGGCGTCGTCCGCTGCCTCAACGCCGCCGACGGAAAGGAGGCGTGGAACTTCCCGACCGGGGCGATGCAGTTCGCCCCGCCGACGATCAGCGACGGCCGGGCCCTGGTCGGCGGCGGCGACGGGCGGGTCCGCTGCCTGGACGCCTCGACCGGCGCGAGGATCTGGCAACTCGCCAGCGGGCCGCCTGACCGGCGGGTCTTCTGGTTCGGCCATCTCGTGAGCACCTGGCCGCTGATGGGCGGGGTGGCGGTCGACGGCGGGGTCGGCTACGCGGTCGCGGGCTACCAGGCCGACAACGGCCTGTTCGTCTGCGCGTTCGACCCGGTCACCGGAAAGGCCAGGTGGGAGCGCAACGACAGCGGCACGGGCGGCGCCGGCGGCGCCAACCAGGCCTACTCCAACGGCGGGGCGATCGCCGTCGGCGGCGGGAAACTCTGGCTGACCGCCACGACGGCGGCGCCCGCGAGTTTCGAGTTGGCCAACGGCGACTGGAAACCGATGGGCCACGGCTCGGCGTTCGGCTCGCAGATCGGCGTGCTCGCGGACAAGTGGGCGCTGCGCTGCGGGCGGCGGGCCAGCGAGACGCAGGACACGCTCTCCCAGCCGCTGCACGGGACCGGCCTGGCGGCCTGGCCCGTCGGCGGGGGACGCCCGGTGACGCTGGGCGAGTCGGCCTGCTGCCTGCCGGCCTGGGACGCCGGGCTGGTCGTCATGCCGCCGCGCGGCGGACTCGGCAACCTGGCCGCCGTGCCGACCGACAAGCTGACCGCCTGGCTCGCCGAGCAGACCGACGCCCAGCCGGCCCGCGGCGCCAAGCCGGGCGACTGGGTTCCGATGGCGAGCTGGTCGGCCGCCCTGCCGGGAGCGATGCCGGTCGCCTTCGCGCTGGCCAAGGACCAGACCGTGGCCGCCTGCCGCATCGGCGCGAAGTTCGTGCTGGTCGGATTCAGCCGGGCCGACGGCAAGCAGCTCTGGAAGTTCGACCTGCCGGCCCAGCCAGTGATGAACGCCCTGGCGATCGACCGCGACGGACGCGTGCTGGTCAGCCTGTGCGACGGCTCGCTGCTGTGCGCCGGGCGGTAGGGCGCCGGCAAGGATCGGCTCACGGCTTGCCGGGCGGAACGGCCAGCCGCCGGCTGGCGTGGTAGTCCAGTTTCACGCTGAGCAGGCGGGCATTGCCGGCGTCGGCGATGAACAGACGTCGGTCGCTCTGGGTAACCAGGTAGCAGGCGTGGAACAGCCCCACCTCGTCGCCGCCGATGGATCGCGCGTCGGGCGGCCCGCCGTCGGCGATCAGCGGCTTGCCGTCGTCCACGTTGCCGTAATGGCCGATCCGCAGGACCAGGTTGCCGGCCGAGTCCAGCACCGCGACGCTGTAATGATCCACCTCCGGGGCAAAGCTGCGGTCGAAGTAGTCCATCGTGAATCGCGCGTGCCAGCAGGCGCAGCCGCCGCCGGTGCGGGCGGTGTCGAACCCCCCGTAGCCCACGCCCCCGTAGAACCACTGGGCGCCGCCGGCCCAGGCCTGACCGAACTTCGCGCCGGAGATGTCCGCCGGGCGTGCCGGTCGGCCGGCTTCGTCCAGGGGAATGGCCGCCTTGCCGCCGGACGAAACGACCTTGTTCCCAGCCGGGCGGAACTTGATGACAGTCTCAGCCAGCTCGTTGAAGTACGGCTTGCCGTCGACGATGCGGTTGGCGGCGGCCATCACGTAGAGATTGTCGCGGCTGTCGATGGTCAGTCCGTCCACGATGCCCAGCCCGGGGATCGCATCCTCGCGGACCAGCTTGCCGTGGTCGTCCCAGACGTGGATCTCCTGCCAGCGGGACCGGCCGGGATACTGCGTGGGGGCGTACGGTTTGCCCGCGGCCGGCTCGCCGGCCATCTTCCAGTCCTTGCGGTCGGACGGCTGGGCCTGGCTGCAACAGGAGACCGCGAGGTGGCCTGTCGGCGAGACCCACATGCCGCCCTGGTGGAAACAGACGGGCCGATGGCCCGGCGTGCCCAGCGTCGAGACCAGGTCGGCGGTCCGACCGGAGTTGAAATGAACCCCGACGCGCTCCTCGCCGTAGTCCCACGGCACCTCGCGCCAGTTGTTGGCCGGGTCGAACCGCGCCACCAGCGTGTCGGTCCGCAGGTAGGCCAGCCCGTTGATGTCGAAGCACATGTCCTCGGCCTCGAAAGGCGTCTGGACCACGTCGGTCGCGCCGGTGTCCGGGTCGATGCGGATCAGGTGCTCGAAACTCTTGAGCGGGTGACGCTGCTCGAAGACATAGAGCCTGCCGTCCTTCGGGTTGACATAGAGCCGCTGGCTGTTGTGGTCGGCCGGACGGACGCAGTGGAATCGCTTCTCCACCTCGTCACCGAAATCGCGCTTGACGCGCCACTTGCCGTCCCTGAGCACGAGCAGGCGGATGCCCGCATCGGCCCAGGCGTCGCGGTCGGCCCCCCCGATGATGCCCGAGCCGGCGTAGAGCACGTCGAGTTCGCCGATCTGCGGCTTGCGCCCCACGACCCAGAGCGTCGGCTCCTTGGCCCAGGGGTCGACCGCGACGTGATAGAGCTGCCCGGTCTCCAGCATGGCCATGCCCATCGAGCCCAGCGGCAGCGGCTGGCTGGATAGCGGCTTCGGATCGTCCAGCGGACCGAAGCAGGCGACGCTCGATGGCATCTTCTTCTCGCGCTCCAGACCGGCCGCCTGGTAGACGCTGCTGCCGACGCCGAAGACGAAGAAGCTGAAGACCCAGACGCGGTCCCCCCGAGGATCGATCTGCACGACGGCCGGTCGCGTCGTCGCTATGCTCCGCAGCAGCTTGCCTTCAGGGCTGAAGACCTGCACGCGGTCGTTGAGGAAGTCGGCGACGTAGACCCGGCCCTTGCCGTCGCAGGCGACCGAGCTGGGCACGCGAAAATGCGCCGCATCCGTGCCGTGGCCCGTCTCGGTCATCTCGCCGGCGAACAGCTCGGCCGATCCTTCACCGGCGTAGGGCGCCTTCATCACACCCTGAAGGCCGCCGCCGATCCAGCCCATGTTGCCGTGCTTCCAGAGGTAGCCGGTCAGGTAGACCCACTTGCCGTCGGGGCTGAACGCGGCGCTGGACGGTCCCAGCACGATGTCGGCCTTGCCGTAGCTGGACCCGACGCGGCAGTTGACGCCGACCTTCGTGCCGCGGAGCTCCAGCCCGCCGCTGGTCCCGTCGGCCGACAGCCGGTCGAGATACTCGTACGCCAGGGCGATCTTACCGTCATGCACGGCCATCGCGGTCGCGGCGATGCCGTTGCGCTGGGCCTTGTCGAAGTGGGCATTGCAGCCGCTGTTCAGCAGCGTCGCCTGACTGAAGCCCTGCTTGACCGGCAGGCGGGCGCCGTCCTGCGGGAAGACTCGCCATTCCAGGCCCTTCACCTGCGCCAGCTTGTCGGCCGGGAACGGGTAGACCGTGCGGATGTAGTTGCCGTCGTGGTCCATCAGCCGCACGAGGTCCACGCCCTTTCCCTCGCAGACGTAGACGCCCTCGGGCGCCGGGCAGATCAGCGGCGGATAGAACGAGATGCGGCGATGCGGGTCCCACAGCAGCGTCCGCTCGAACCGCGGCGACAGGCCCAGGCTCACCCGCACGTTGAGCCCCTCGCGGTCAACGACGTAGCGGCCCTGGTCGTCCTTGCCGTCCCAGACCACCGCCTGGGCCAGCGCATCACGGGCAAACGGCTCGGGGGCATTGGCCCCCAGCACGCCGCTGGCCAGATGGCGGACGATACCGCCCTTCGCATCCTCGATCGCGATTGTCACGTCGCACCGGCCTTTGGCGGCGAAGCGGATCGTCACCCGGTCGCCTTCGCGACTGACCGTCGGCGCCTGCGCGAAGTCGAAGACCTCCTCGCGGGCAACCTTCCATTCATCGGCCCGGCCCTGCTCCCCGACGGCGGCCTGGGCCGGCAGCAGCGCCGCCAGGGCAATGATCATCCAAGCCAGTCGCATAGGTCTCTCCCTTGCAGGCTCGCACATTCCCCGGCTCCCTGTCGTGATTATAAACCCCGCCCCGGAGGAACTGGAGCCGGGTTAATACTCAAACGCCGCTGCGCCGATGGCCAATCCACAGGAGACCGCCGTGAAGAAGTTGAAGTGGCTCGCGACGCTGTCCGCCATGCTGCTGGGGGTTCTGCTGTCCGCATCGGCGGTGCGGGCCGACGATCCGCCGGCGCCGCAGGCCCGGCTGATCCTCGGCGACGACAGCATCTGGCGGTGCGACTTCGTCAACCGCAAGCCGGTCGTGAAGGTCGGCCAGGAGCTGCACGAGTTGGCCCACGACAGCTACAGCAACGTCTGGCGGTTCGTCGAGGAGGGCAAGGGGCTTCGCGCGACGATGGACACGCCGGCGCCGCCGGCAGACTGGATTCAGCCGGACTTCGACGATCTGGCCTGGACGCGGCTGAAGGGGCCCTTCTTCCCGACCCAGCACGCGTGGGCCTGGACCAGGCAGACCGACGACATGGGCTTCCTCGGCTACGAGGGGACGACGCCCAGCCTGTCGGCCATCTGCGTCCGCGGGCGGTTCATGGTGACCGACCCGGCCAAGGCCGGCGACATGCGACTGTCGCTGGTCTTCCGCGGCGGCGTCGCGGTCTACCTCAACGGCCGCGAGGTCGTGCGGGCCAACCTCCCCGACGCGAACAAGGCCGACGGCGTGCTCGCGCTGGCTGAGGGCTATCCCGACGAGGCCTTCGTCAAGCCCGACGGCGGCGTGATCGGCAACTACACCGACACGATGACTTTCTACGACCGGCTCAAGACGCGGCTGCGTCGCGTGGACGAAGTGGTCATCCCGGCCGCCCTGCTGCGCAAGGGGATGAACGTGCTGGCCATTGAGGGCCACCGCACGTACTACAACGAGTGCATCTTCGGCAAGGGCCGGTCTGCCAAGGGATACGTCATCAACTGGGCCACCGTCGGCGTGGTCCACATCGGACTGACCGCGACCGGCCCGGGCATCGAGCCCAACGCCGGCCGACCCGCCGGACTCCAGGCGTGGAACCAGGAAACCTGGACCCGCGCCACGCCCGAGGACTACGGCAACCCGTGCGATCCGCTTCGGCCGATTCCGCTGGTCGGGGCCCGCAACGGGGCGTTCTCCGGCCAGGTCGTCGTCGGCTCGCGCGATGCGATCCGCAACCTCAAGGCCGTCGCCGGCGAGTTGAAGGGCCCCGGCGTCATCCCGGCCTCCGCGGTGCAGATCCGCTTCGGGCTGAACGATCCCGACCAGGGCCCGGACTACGACATGCTCTCCCCCGACGCGCCGGCCGAGATCGCCCCGGCCAAGGGCGGCGGCGCCGTCGTGCCCGTCTGGGTCACCGTCAGAGTGCCCGCCGACGCCAAGGCCGGCGACTACCGCGGCGTCGTAACGGTGTCGGCGGACGGCTCGCCGGCGATCGCGGTCCCGGTCGCACTGAGCGTCGCCGGCTGGACGCTACCGGACCCGGCGAAATTCGTCAGCCACGTCGGCCTGACCGAGTCGCCCGAGTCGGTGGCGCTGCGCTACAAGGTCCCGCTCTGGTCGGACGCACACTGGAAACTGCTGGACCAGGTGTTCGCGCTGACCGCCCAGGCCGGCGCCGACGATCTGTTCATCACCGCGCTGAGCAAGACGCACTACGGCAACGAGTACTCGATGATCCGCCGCGTCAAGCGGCCCGACGGCACGCTGGGCGTGGATCTGAGCATCGCCGAGAAGTACCTCGACCTGGCGATCAAGCACCTGGGTAAGATCCCCGTGGTCTGCATCTACTGCTGGGAACCGTACACCGGTTCGACCTACGGCGGGCACGCCCGGGCCAGCAGCGGGGCGCCGACCTACACGCTGCTCGACCCGGCCACCGGCGCCCTGACCGAAGCCGACGGGCCCGCCTGGGGCAGCGACCAGGCCCGCGCGTTCTGGCAGCCGGTCTTCGACGCTGTGCGCGAGATGCTGGCCAAGCGCGACATGTCCGGCTCGCTGATGATCGGCGTCGCTGGCGACAACCGCCCCAACAAGGACGCCGTCGAGGACCTCAAGGCCGTCGCCCCCAAGGCCGGCTGGGTCATCCAGTCGCACATGACCGGCAGCGAACTCTACGGCCAGCCGGTGACCTACTTGGCCGACGTGTGGAACTCGCCCGGCCCGCCGGACCCGGCGCTCAAGCACGCCTACGGATGGCAGGACTCGTTCCTGCGGGTCAGCTTCCCGCGGGCCGGCAGCTACACGCTGATCCGCTCCAACTCGCCGCTGGCCCAGTATCGCCTGGCGATGGAGATGACCAGCACCGCGGGCATTCACGGCATCGGCCGAGTCGGCGTGGATTTCTGGAACGTGCTCAAGACCCGCAACAACACCTACGGCAAGGGCCTCAGCCTGATCGCCCACTACCCCAAGAGCGACTGGGGCCAACTCTACCTGGGCAACTCGACGCCCTACGTGCTGGCGCCCGGCCCGACCGGCCCGCTGGCGACCGCCCGGTTCGAGGAGATCCGCCAGGGGGCCCAGGACCTCGAGGCCCGCGTCTTCCTGGAGAAGGCCCTGCTCGACCCGACGCTCCGGGCCAAACTCGGCGACGACCTGGCCGACCGCTGCCGCAAGATGCTCGACGACCGCATCCGCGCGATGATCCTGGGCCACAGCAGTTGGCTGCTCTACTCCGGCGCCCAGCAGAACCTCGAAGCCCTTTACAGCCTGACCTCCGAGGCCGCCGCGAAGCTGGGCGGCTGATCCGCGCCGCAGGCAGCCCTGACAGGAGACGGACCATGCCACAGACCGGGTCGAACGGGTTTTCCAGACGCGGCTTCCTCCGGGCCGCCGGCGCGGGCGCCGCCGCCGTCATGATGCCGTCGGCCTTGCGGACAGCCGTCGCCGCGACCGCCAACGGCCGGCCGCTCAACGTCCTGTTCATCGCCTCCGACGACCTGAACTGCTGCCTGGGCTGCTACGGCCATCCGCTGGTCCGCACGCCCAACATCGACCGGCTGGCCGCCCGCGGCACGACCTTCGACCGCTCCTACTGCCAGTTCCCCCTGTGCAGCCCCAGCCGCACGTCGCTGATGACCGGCCTGCGCCCGGACACCACGCAGGTCTTCGACCTGGCCAAGCACTTCCGCTCGGTCGTGCCCGACGTGGTGACGCTGCCCCAGATGTTCATGCGCAACGGCTACTTCTCCGCCCGCGTCGGCAAGATCTACCACTACGGCGTGCCCGGCCAGATCGGCACCAACGGCCTGGACGACGCCCCCTCGTGGAACCAGCGGGTCAACCCCCGCGGACGCGACAAGGTCGAGGAGAAGAAGCTGACCAACTACACGCCCAAGCGCGGCCTGGGCGCGGGCCTGGCCTTCCTGGCCGCCGACGGTACCGACGAGGAGCAGACCGACGGTATCGGCGCCGGCGCCGCGATCAAGCTGATGGAGGACCGCCGCGACAAGCCGTTCTTCATCGGCTGCGGGTTCTACCGGCCGCACTGCCCGTACGTCGCGCCGAAGAAATACTTCGACCGCATCCCGCTGGACGCGATCAAGCTGCCGGACTTCCCGCGCGACCTGCCCAAACACGTGCCGGCGGCAGCGCTGGCCTCGACCAGGCCCTGGCCGTGGTTCGGCGTCAGCGAGCAGCAGCTCCGCGAGTCGATCCGCGCCTACTACGCCGCGATCGAGTTCATGGACGCCCAGGTCGGGCGGCTGCTGGACGCACTGGATCGGCTGAAGCTGGCCGACCGCACCGCCATCGTCTTCTGGGGCGACAACGGCTACCACCTCGGCGAGCTGGGCCTGCTGATGAAGCAGAGCGACTTCGAGAACTCAGCCCGCGTGCCGCTGATCGTCTCGGCCCCGGGCCAGAAGGCCCCGGGCAAACGCTCGACGCGGACGGTCGAGCTGCTGGACATCTACCCGACGCTGGCCGACGTGTGCGGCCTCACGCCGCCGCCCGGCCTGGCCGGCGCCAGCCTCCGCCCGCTGCTGGACGACGCGAACGCCGCGTGGGACCGCCCGGCCTACACGCAGGTCTGGCGCGGCAGCTACGGCGGCTACAGCGTGCGGACCGACCGCTGGCGCTACACGATGTGGGGCGTCGACGGCCGCGAGGGCGAGGAGCTTTACGACTACGATTCACCCAAGGGCGAGTTGGCCAACCTGGCCCACGACCCGGCCAACGCCGCCACCAAGGCCGACCTGAAGGCCTTGGCCAGGAAGAACTGGGCCAAGCCCTACCTCCCCAAACGCAAGCCGTCCGCCAAACCCGCCCCCGCCAGCCGCCCCGACGCCGACGAGTAAGCCGCCCACCGTCCCTCGGCCGCCGCGGCCCCGTTTCCCCCAGGCCCGTCCCCGTGCCGACACAACTGCCCCCCCGGCTAGAACAATAGCTCGTGACCCCTTTTCTTTCCCAGCCAGAAAAATAGCTCGTGACTGCTCTGTTCAAATCACCGATGAATAGCCGATATAGGGAACATGTCACGGACGACCAAAGACCCCATCGCGTTGGCGCGAGCGGCGTTGGGGGCGGGCAAGGAGGCCCTGGCCGACTATTCCTGCCCCAAG
>JAJVII010000043.1 GCA_022072085.1 Phycisphaerae bacterium | reverse complement strand
CACGCCGTCGGACCGGGGCGACAGGACCAGCGCGGCCTCGAGCGTCTTGAGCGCCTCGTCGTGCTCGGTGGCGGCGGAGGTCTCGGCGGCCATCCAGCGATAGACCTGCCCGAGCTGGTTGTGTACCTGGGCGATCTGCACCTTGAGGCCCAGGTCGTCCGGCGAGCGGTCGGCCAACCGGCCGTATATCTCGATCGCCCGGCGGTAGGCCGCGACTGCCTGCTCGTTACGCCCCAACCGCTGCTGGATGTCGCCGACTCGCCTGTTGGCCGTCGCGGTGCGCAGCCGCACGCGGGCGGTGTCGGCGACCTGGTTGGCGAGCTTGTCGTAGTAGGGCAACAATTCTTCGAGCATCGCCGCCGCCTGCCGCGAAATCACCGGCGGGCTGACGACCTGTACGCTGACGCTCTGGCCGGACTCGCCGGTCAGCTCCAGCGTCGAGGCGCTGCCCGCGGGGCCGTAGCGGGCGAAGATGCGGTCCAGCGCCTCCAGCGCCAGGTCGGCGCTGGTTTCGGCGCGGGCCCGCTGGTCGGCTTCGCGCTTCAGGGCCGCCCGCGTGTGGAGGTAGCCGGTCGTTGCGACGCCCGCAATCGCGACGATCAGCAGCGCCACCGCCGCCGCCAGCGACGCCTGCACCGGGTTCCGCCGCGACCAGCGCCACAGCCGCCCGATCGGACCGATCGGCCTGGCCTGGATCGGACGGTCGTCCAGGAACCGCTGAAGGTCGTCGCCCAGCGCGTCAGCCGACGCGTAGCGGTGGGCCGGGTCGCGAGCGATGGCCTTGAAGACGATGGTCTCCAGATCGCGCGGGATGTCGGGGTTGATGCGTCGCGGCCGCGGCGGCGACTGCTGGGTGATCTGCTTGACCAGGCTGCTGCGGTCGCCCTCGTCGAACGCCGGGCGGAGCGTCAGCAGCTCGTAGAGCGTCAGCCCGAGGCTGTAGATGTCGCAGCGGCTGTCGGAGCGTCCGGAGAACCGCTCCGGCGGCGCGTAGCGCAGCGTGCCGGTGATCTGCCCGCTGGTCGTCGCGTCGGCCGACTCGATCGCCTTGGCCAGTCCGAAGTCGGTCACCCAGACCACGCCGCGGGTGTCCAGCAGCAGGTTGGCCGGCTTGATGTCGCGGTGCAGCGTGCCTTGCGAGTGGGCGTAGGCCAGGGCGTCGGCGACCTGTCGGCCGATGCGGGCGACGATCCGCCAGTAGCGCGATCCGCCGGGCGCGGAGGCGTCGTCGCCGACAATGCGACGGCAGATCGACTCCAGCCGGGCGGTTTCGGCGTCGACGGGCGCCAGTTCGGGCCCCTGGCTGCGCCGGGCGAGCGTTGCGATGATCCGGTCCAGCCCCGCGCCCTGGACGTACTGCATGACGTAGAAGTGAAACCGCTCCTGCTCGCCGACGCCGTAGACCTGCACGATGTTGGTGTGGTGCAGCCGCGCCGCGATGCGGGCCTCGCGCTCGAAGCGCTCGAGCTGGCCCTCGTCGGCCAGCGCCAGCGGGGGCAGCACCTTGAGCGCGACGCGGCGGCCGAGCGACTCCTGCTCGGCTTCGTAGACGACGCCCATGCCGCCGCGGCCGATCTCGCGGACGATGCGGAAGTCGCCCAGTTGCTGGAGCTGCGCCGGTCCGAGCGAGGCCCGCCCGTCGCTGCCGCGCTCGCCGCTGGCTTTGAGCCGCTCCAGCGCGGTGATGGTGGGGAACAGGTCGCGGATCTGGTCGGCAAGGGCAGGGTAGAGCGCGGCGTATTCGTCGATGGTCGGGCGTTCGCCAGCCCGTCGGCGGGCGATGAACTCCTCGGCCAGCGTCTCGACCGGGTCGCGTTGTGCCGGCGGGTCAGCCATTCAGGTTCAGCCCGCTTTCGTTGCCCGCGGCGGCGAGGACTTCCTTGAGCCGGCGGACCGCGCGGATGTAGCGGATACTGGCCGCCTTGGGGGCGATGCCCAGGATCTCGGCCGCCTCACCGTTGCACAGTTCCTCGAAGTGCCGCAGGGCGAGGATCTCGCGGTCGATGGCGTCCATCGACTCAATGGCCGACCGGATCGCCCCCATCGCCTCGGCCCGGGCGGCCGCCTGGCTGGGGCTGGTCAGGTGGCCGGTGAGCTGGATGGCCATCGACTGCGACGTGCTCATCGCCCCTGCGCCGGCCCACAGCGGCACCTCGCGCCCGGCGTCGCGTCGCGCCGCCCCGAGGTGGCGGCGGTGGGCGTCGATCAGCGTCTGGAAACAGATCGACCGCAGCCAGACGAACGGCGACATGCCCGCGTCGGACGCCTGCTTGAAGTGCTCCAGCCGGGTCGCGGCGTCGAGGTAGGCCTCCTGAAGCACGTCGTCGGGGGAGAGGCGCCCGGCCAAGCGGCGGTCCAGGCGGAAGTTGACCATCCGCCACAGCCGCTCGCGGTGGAGGGAAAACAGCTCGGCCAGCGCCGCGGTCTCGCCGTCACGCAGCCTCCGGTCGAACTCGTCCTGTATCGCCGGGCTATCGGCCATGTCCTGTCGTCGCAACATGTGCTGTCGTCGTAAGGAGATGAACGCAATCCGTCCAGCCCATTCTACAGCCGCCGGCGGCCGGGGGCGTCACGGAATTCCGCGGCCGGCCTGTAGACCGGCCGGGGGCGTTTCCGTTCTACATTCCAGCGGCCGATCCGGCTGCCGAACCCAAGGAGGTCTGACATGAATCGATGGACGCTGGGAACGCTCGTGCTCTCCGGGATCGCCGTGATGGGCATCGTGACCGTCTCGCAGTGGCCGGGGACCCTCGTCGGCGACGACGGTTCGTCGGCGACCACCCCGCCGGCCTCGCGGCAGGACGGCGCCCAGCCCCCCGGCCGACAGTCCGGACCGCGCAACGGGCAGCGTCTCGGCCCGCAGCGCGACCAGGCAGGCCAGGACGGACAGGACGATCGCGGCCAGCGCCAGCGCGTCGGCCAGCAAGGCCAGGGCGGCCAGCAGGGCGCCGGGGGTCGCGGCGACTTCCGCCGCCCGATGCCCCCGCCGGTGATCGCCGTGATGGACACTGACCGCGACGGCGAGCTGTCGGCTGACGAAATCGCCAAGGCGCCGCAGACGCTGCTGAGGCTGGACCGCAACAAGGACGGCAAGCTGTCGCGCGATGAACTGCGTCCGCCGCCGCCGGACGGGCAGAACGGGCAGCAGGGGGCCGGTCCGGGCCAGGGGCGCGACAACGGTCAGGGCAACAATCAGGACAGGCGCCAGAACCGGCAGCGCCGCGGACCGGGACAGTTCCAGCCCGACGGTGGCCAGGCGCAGTTGGATGTCGGCCCGCCGGGCGGACAGCAGCGCAACCAGCCGGGCAACCAGGGCGGCCAGGGCAATGGTCCCGGCGACGGCAGCTGCAACGGCCAGGGCGGCCCGGGCTTCGGACCACCGCCTCCGCCGGGCCCCGATGGCAGGCCCGACATGGACCTGCCGCCGCTGCCCGACGATTTCTGATTCGAGCATCAGCGTGGCGTGAAGACTCGGGTTTCATCGTGTTCTCAGAGCGTGTATGAAGACCTACACGGACTCGCGTAGGTTTTCATACACGCTCTTACAGCACCAGGGCCCGCCGGCTGGCAGGGCCAGGGCGAGCAGAACAACCAGCAACGTCCGCGTCGGCGGCTTCCGGGTCCGGGCCTGCGAGGGCAGTCGAGCCCCAACGGCGGCCCCCAGTCTGGCGGCCAACGGTATTCGCCAGGGGATGACGTCGCATCGCCTCCCGCTTCCAAGGCCGGGAGGCGGTTTCATGTACAGCCCTCAGCGCAGCACCATGTCCGGCGCATGGGCCTCCCGTGCCTTTGTCCGTTTGGAACGGTCTCACTTGCTTCGTGACCGGAATGCTTGCTGCGCGCTCACGGTGTCGTAGGCAGCGTGACGGGGGACGGCAGCAGCGGCGAGTCGCCGGGCGGGTCGTCGTCCGGCGCCGAGGTCGGGGCGAGGGCGTCGTGAATCTCCGACGGGTCGGGGATCGCCAGCGGCTGGAACGGCGCCGACGTCGAGCGCGGCGCGACCCGCGTCGTCAGCATCGCGCGGATCGCCCAGCCGATGCCGCGGTCGTCGCCCGCGGTTGGCCGATCGGACGCTTGCGGTGTTGCGTCCAGCAGTGTCGAGGGGGCGGCCGCCGGCGTCGTCGGCGGCGTCGCGGGCAGCGAGCCGTCGGCGGCCAACGCAGCTGCCGACGCCAGCGGCTGGACCGCGATGATCAGCTTCGCGTCCGTGCCGATCGGCGGCAGCAGGTCGCGGTTGGTCTCCAGCCTAAGCAGCGTGGATTCGTGCATGGTCATGTCGGCCTGGAAGACTGTCTCGTCGGTCACCGGGAAGAGCGTCAGCAGCGTGCCGCCGGCGTCGGCGCCGTAGACGCGCTCCTCGCGCGATGGGTCCGGCTGGCGCATCGCCGAGCCGGTGAACCGCCAGGTGAGCGGCGGCAGCGGCAGGCCGGTGCGGCTGTCGATGATGGCCCGCTCCAGCGGCAGCACGCGCGGGCGACCGGCCGGCCCGGGGATCTCCAGGTAGACGTAGACCCGCGGGCCTGACGGGGCTCCATCGTCGCCGACGGCCGGGGCGCCGGGCTTGAGGCCGAGATGCTCCATCGCCTTGTGAACGTCGCTGGGCCTGGCCTCGAAGGTGACGACGGTCTCGTGGGCCTTCTGCCCGCGCGGGCTGGGGAAGGTGGCGGCCACTTCCAGCGGGTAGATGTCCTGGAGCGTCGGCAGCTTCCGCGGGGCGATGCGGCAGGGCAGGCTGGCAGTGCCGGCGGCCCTGTCCACCGTGACCGCGACAGCCGCCTGGGCGGCTGCCACCGCCGACTTCTCCGCGAGGCACACGACCGCGCAGGGCTTGCCCGCGTGCGGGCCTTCCAGGTTGCAGGTCGCCGCGTACAGCCGCCCGTCAGCCAGCACTGGCGAGGCGTAGAACCCGCCCGGCGCCTGCACCGACGGATCGCCCGCGACGTCCACCGTCCAGAGTTTCTTCCCGTCGCCCAGGCCGATTGCATGAACGCGGCCGTCCAGGTCGGCGACGTAGACGACGCCGCCGGCGATCGCCGACCCGGCGAACATCGGCGCCCCGACGTCGACGCTCCATTTCTCGTCGCCGGTCTGAAGGTTCCACGCTCGTACCTTGCCATCGGTCGCGGTGAACACGGCCAGGCCGTCGCGGATCGCCGCCGCCGAGAGCACGCCGCCGCCCACGTCGTGCCGCCACTTCACCTGGCCACTGCCAAGATCGAACGCGACGATCTCGCCCACGGCGCCGGGGATCGTCTTGCGCTCGAAGCGGATGTTCGAGCAGCCGACGACGGCCACGTTGCCCGCGACCGACACGCCGGCCCAGGGGTTGAGCTTGAGCGGCTGCTCCCAGATCACCCCGCCGTCACCGGCCCGCAGGCAGAGCATCGCCCGCTTGCCGGCCTTGTCGTCCTCGACGTAGGCCGACGGGACCAGCACGCGGTCGCCGACGACGGCCAGCGGGGCGTCCACGTGCCACGAGCCCTTGCCCGCCTGCCAGAGCAGCCGCGGCGCCGGCCTGGGCAGCGCCGACTCGCCGGGCGGGATCGCCAGGTCGGGGTCCTTCTTCTTCTCCTCCTCGTACTTCGCCAGCAGCTCGGCCCACCGCTTGTCGATCAGATCCTTCGCGGCGGCCGGGTCAAGGTTCTGCCCGTCGAGCGTCATCTGCTTGAGCGCGACCGCGAGCACGCCCGCGTCGCCGCCGCCGATGTAGACCCGTCCGTTGACGACCGTCGGCGCGCCCTCGAGGTGGACGAGCTTGCCTGGCAGGGGATATTGCCAGAGGTGTCGGCCGTCCCGGGCCCAGAGGCAGTAGAGCGTTGCCCCGTCGGTCTGGTGCATGCCGTCGCCCAGGACGATCAGCCCCTCGCACGACGCCGGCGAGCTGACCGTCGGCAGCTTGAAGTAGGGCGCCTGCTTGGACCAGTCGACCCGCTGGGTCGCGGTCGGGTCCGTTGACAACCGGCGCACCGCGGCGCTGTTGAATGCCCCCAGTCCGCTGACCGTCAGCGTCCCGGCGTCGGGCACGGGCGAGGCGACGAAGTGCTCCGCTGCCTTCCAGCACCAGAGCACCGCCGGCTCGCGCGGGCCCGCCCGGTCGTCGGCGGCTCCGGTCCGCTGCGGGTTGCCGCGGGCGGTCGTCCAGTCGGCGCGGGCGCCCGTCGTGGCCGGCAGGGCCAGCGCCGCCGCCAGCATGGCGATCAGCCGTCGGGTTGTCCGGTGCGGGTTGAGCATTGCGCGTCGGGTCCTCATCGTGCAGCCGTCGGCGGACCCAGCCGGGCCGGGTCGCCCAGCAGAACCGCCGAGTCCTGTCCCTCGTTGTTGAGCACCAGGTCCGGCGTGCCGTCGTGGTTCACGTCCACCGTCGCCAGCGCCTGCGTGTTGAATATCCGCGTCAGCAGCCCGAGGCTTTCGCTGGCGTCGGTGAACGTCCCGTTGCCGTTGTTGCGGAAGTAGCGGTTGGGCCCGCGGAGGCAGCCGACCATCAGGCCCGGCCGCCCGTTGCGGTCCAGGTCGATCCCGACAGCGGACGTCGCCCGGCCGATGTCGCGGCCGAGATCGCCGGCCGACGCGGTCACGTCGCGGAATCGCCCGCCGCCCTCGTTGCGGAAGAGTCTGCACCCGCCTGCCTGGGGCACGAACAGGTCCACGCGCTTGTCGCCGTCGTAGTCGCCCCACAGCGGCGTCACGCCGCCGGCACGGAAGCGGATGCCGCTGTCGGCCGCCGCGGCGAACCCCTTGCCCGTGTTCAGCAGCAGCAGGCCGGTCCCGCCGCTGTAGAGCACGTCCGGCCGACCGTCGCCGTTGACGTCGGCCACCGCGAGCCGATCGCCGCCCAGCCGCCCGCCCGCGCCGTCGGCGCCCAGCCCGGCGTGGTCGCTCACGTCGGCGAACAGCGGCGGCAGCGCCGTCGGTTCCTTGGCGGCGAAGTAGAAGCCCCACCCGCCGGCGCCCTGGCAGACCTTCAGCAGCAGGTCGTTGCCGCCTGGCCGAAGCTTCAACGTCAACAGCGCCTGGTCCGGGGCGCAGCCGCGATATTCGTTCTGGGCCAGCACCTTCTCACCGTTCAGCCAGACCGTCAGCGTGTCATCGCTGCCCAGCGACACCGGGAGTTCGGTGGCCGCGCCGCACTCGATCCGGCGGTAGAGGTAGACGGCCGCGTTTTCGTTGCACTCAGGCTTGAAGATGAGCAGGTCGTTCACCTGGCCGTCGACGAACTTCGTTCCCTCCTGCCACGTCACTGGCTCGTTGTTCTTGCCGGTGTATTTGGCCTTGAGGTCCACGCCCTTCTCCGGCGGGTAGACGGCGTCAAAGCCCTTGGACTCGCTGTTGTCGAACGGTCCGGCGTAGAACCACGGGCCCATCCTCTTCACGCCCGCGACCGGCTCGCCGGTGACGTTGCGGTAGAGCCGCAGGCCCGCGAATCCGTCGGCCAGCAGGATGTCCGGCCGCTTGTCGCCGTCGTAGTCGATCCACGCCGCCGCGGTCAGGTTCCAGTAGCCCTGTGTCGGCAGTCGGCTGGACAGGTCGGCGAACGCCTTGCCGTCGTAGCTGAACAGCCGCGGGCCGGTCGGCGTCGCCAGCAGCAAATCGGCCCTGCCGTCGCCGTCAAAGTCGGCCCAACTCGCCCCGCGGGCCCCACCGTCGAGGCCGGGCGACGCGTCGGCCGGCGAGCCCGACTCGTTGTGCAGCAGCGACAGCCGCGTCGGTCCGTAGAGGCAGAAGTCGCTCTTGCCGTCGCCGTCGAAGTCGCCGGCGGCGATGCCGATCGCCGACGGGCCGACGTTGGCCAACGGGGCCTGGTGCGTGAACCCGGGCAGGCCGACCAGCGGCGAGAACTCCTCGACGCCCCAGCCGGCGAAGTCGCGCTTGGTGTCGTATTCCACGAGTTTGAGGCTGGCCCGCAGCCGTTGCAGCCGCGCCGTGCGGAGGTGCAGGGCGTTCTTGTCGCCGTCGACCATGCAGGGGACGACGACCTCCTGGCCTGCGAGCATCGCCTGGACCGAGGTGATGAGCCGTGACGGCCGACCGCAGAAGGACCGCAGCAGGAAGGGCTCGGCGTGGCTCATCGACCACCACTCGCCGGCGTAGGCCTGGTACCAGTAGTGATCGATGCAGACCTCGCCCGCGCCGCCGTTGTGGAAGAAGACCGCCGTCTTGCCCACCTCGGCCCAGGCCATCACGTTCTGCCACTCGCGCGGGTTGAAGCCCGCGCGGGCGATGTTGTGGCGGATCACCTCGCCCGGGTGCGTACCCTTCAGGTCGCGCACCTTGCGGTAGACGATCAGGTTCTTCTGCCGGTCCACGCTCTCGATCCGCATGACCAGGATGTTGGTTGATTCGTTGCAGATGCGTCCGAGCGTGAAGGGGGCCTCGATGTACGCCCGCCCCGGGCGCGGCATCGCCAGCAGCAGCGCCACCGCGAACACCAGGCCGATGCAGCGTCGCTGTCTCATGGCCGTTTCTCCGTCGCCGGTTTGTTCAGTTCCGCCAGCCACCGGCGAATCCGTTTGGCCTGGTCGGCCGGTGGGCTGTTCTCCAGCGCCTCAGCCAGCAGGGCGACGGCCGCCTCGCGGTGGCCGCGCCGCCGGTGCAGTTCAGCCAGTTCGATGCGGGCCGCCGTCGCCAGCTCCGCCTGTGGCGCCGCGGCGATCAGCCTGGCCAGCGCCTTGCACGCGAGGTTCTCTACCGGATCGACCGGGACGGCTGCCGGCGCCACGTCGGGCAGCGGGCCAGGCGCCTGGCCGGGGGGGGTGGCCTTGTCGCGCAGCTCGCGGGCGAGGCGGCGGCGGGCCTTCTCCAGCCGGGCGTCGGCGCAGAAGCGGTGGCAGTTCGCCAGTTCGTATTCCATCCGCAGGTGCGACTCACTGCCGCGGGCGAGCGTCGCGAGCGTCTCGGCCTGGCCGGCCAGCGCGTCGATCCAGGGCGCCAGCGTCGCCGCGGCGGCGTCCAGCGCCTTCTCAGCAGCGGCGATCTCCTGCGCCGACGCCAGCGGTCGGGCCAGCGTTGCAGCCGCGGCCGCTGCGGCGGGCGTCGCTTCCAGCCGGGCGCAACGTGCCGCCTGCCAGACGGCGTCCGTCGCCTCGGGTTGCCTGGGGAACTGCCGGGCCAGCGCCTCGAACAGGGTCCGGGCGTCAGCGGGTTTGCCCAGGTCAGCCGCCGCGGCCGCCTGCTCGTACTGGATCGCCGGAACCCACGCGGTACGAACGGGATCCTTCAGCAGGGCCTGCTCGTAGCTTTTGCGGCAGAGGTCCAGCACGGCGGCCGCCTCAGCCGATCGGCCGGCCGCCCGCAGGTAGGTCGCCTGTCGCAGCATGCCCAGCGCGGCGATCGGGCTGGCGCCGTAGTTGGGGTTCTCCGGCCGAAAGCGGCCCAGTTCCTCGATGCCTGCGTTCAGGTCGCCCTGGAGCGCGACGCAGCGGGCGTGCTCGTAATGGGCCGCCGGTCGGCTCGGTCGGCCCGGGATCGCCAGCGCCCGCTCCAGCGCGGTGCGGGCCTGCACCAGCACCTTGTCGCGCTCCGGCTTGTCGGCGACCAGCCCGGCCAGCCGCAGGTAACAGCAGCCCAGCTTCACCAGGGCATCGTCGAGCTGGGCAGCGTCCGGTGGAGCCGCGGCGACGTAGCCCTCCAGCAGGCGGGCGCAGCGGTCGGCCCGATCGATCACGCGGGCAGCGACCAGCGCGTCGGCGGCCGGCGACTCGGGCGGCAGGGCCCGCATCGTGCAGTCGGCCAGCAGGTAGGGAACCGCCGCCAGTTCGCCGACGCGGTCGGGCTCGGGGATGTCGGCCAGCGCGGCTGCGGCGTCGTCGAACTTTCCAAGCTGATAGAGCGC
Source organism: Phycisphaerae bacterium (assembly GCA_022072085.1). Lineage (GTDB taxonomy): Bacteria > Planctomycetota > Phycisphaerae > JAJVII01 > JAJVII01 > JAJVII01. The sequence continues at coordinate 62,232 of JAJVII010000043.1, read as the reverse complement.
CGTCGCCAGTCCCAGCCGGGCGAGGTTAGCGCGGTCGAAGTCGGGGTAGCGGGCGATGAGGCCGCGGTAGCGGTCAACGGCGGCGGCAAACAGCCGGTCGCGGTCGGCCTGCGGCGCGGGCGGCTCGGCGGCGGTCGCCGCGACGGCGAGGAGGTAGGCGTTCTCGGCCTGGCGGAACAGCACCGCCGGGGCCAGCGTGCTGCGGGGCCAGCCTCGCAGGAATCGCTCGGCGGCAGCGTCGGAGGCGGCGTATTGGCCCGCCAGGTGCAGGGCCTCAACCTGCCGCTGGAGCGCCTGCTCGCCGCGGAGCGGGTCCACTTTGTCGGCGACGACGGCGGCGCAGGTCGCGGCGGCATCGGCGAACCGGGCTGCCGACTGCTGTAGGTCGCTCAGCTCCAGCAGCATGTCGGCGCGGCGGGCAGCGGCGGCCGGGTCGCTCTTGGCCAGGGAGGCGGCCTTGTCGGCGGCGGCCTTGAGGTTGGCGATCGCGGCCGCGAGCGCCTGCTGCCAGGCGGGGGCGTTGTTGCGGTCGGCGCCGGCCACCTGGGCCCGGGCCAGCCACCAGCCGGCGCGGTCGCCCAGTTCGCCGCTGGACAGCAGGGGCGTCAGCCAGCGAACGGCCTCAGGCAGGTTGCGAAGCTGGAGCTGGCAGTAGCCCAGGCGGAGCTGGGCCTGCGGGGCCAGCGGCGAGCGCGGCCAGGCGTTCAGCAGGGCGGCGAAGCCCTGCACGGCTTCGGAGAAGCGGCCGAGGTCGGCCTGGAGGATCGCCAGGTAGTAGGTGGCCCGGACGACGAAGTCCGGCGCGGGCCCGTTGGCCAGCGACCGGCAGGCGTCGCGCTGCTGCGGGGTCAGGGCGGCCGGGTTGCCGAGCTTCTGGCGGGCCGACTTCTTCTGTTGCTCGAACGCATCGAGGGCGGCCTTGTATTGGGCGGCGGCTTCGGGCTGCTGATCGAGCCGGTGATGGATGCGGCCGAGCAGGTAGCGGGTCTGCGGGATGAAGTCGAAGTTGCCGTCAAACGGGGCCAGGCGGCTGAGCGTCCGCCCGGCTGCCAGCAGATCGTCCGACCGGTAGGCGGCGTCACCGGACAGGTAGAGGGCCAGCGCCCGGCTGTCGGCGGCGGCCGGACCGGCCAATGCCGCGTCGGTGAGAATGGCGTCGGCGGCCGCCAGCGCCTCCTTGTTCTTGCCCATGCAGAGCAGCATGCGGCAGCGGTCGCACCGGGCCCGCGCGGACCAGGCGAGGTCGATCGCCTGCCGGTCAGCAGGGGCGGACCTGGCCCGCTGAGCGAACGCGGCGGCGGCGGCGGCGAATCGGGCTGCCGCGTCACCGAACGCCTGCTCAGCGGCGGCGCGGTGCTGGGCCGCGGCTTCGGGATGAGCGACGGCCTGAGCCAGGGCGGCGACGCCCTGGTCGCGGTGAGCGGCGCCCAGCCAGTACAACGCCGCCGGCGGGTCGGCGAAGCCCTTGGCCTCGGCGGCGGCTTTGAGCGCCTCGGCGGCGGCCTTGAGGTCCTCAGGCCTCGCGCCCGGCTGATCGAGCAGGGCCATGCCCAGCCCGAACTGGGCGTCGGCGGCCTCGGGCCGGGCGGCGAAGCGCGTCAGGTACTGCCGGAACTGCTGAACCGCAGCCGGATAGTTGCGCTGGCTGTAAGTGTTGCGTGCGGCGGCGAGCAGCCGGGCGGCCTCGGCGTCGTCGGGGTTGGGCGGCGCCGGCTGGGCCGACGCCGACGACGCGAGCAGCAGGAGAATGTACCAAGCACTCGCCCGGGCCGGTGTGGACCGGCCGATCATCGTGGCACATCGCGTCATCTGTTTCGCCGCTCCCGGTTGACAGGCGGACAGTATACCAAACCCCGGATCGGGCAGCCGGTGTTGCGGCCCATTCCCGCGCCGGGCCGGCGCGCAGAGAGCGAGCCCCGCGCCAGGCCGCGCGGGGCTCGTGTGGCCTTCGAGGCCGGCGTCAGTCGCCGGCCTGGACGACGTTGCCGATCGCGCTGCGGTTGGACGAATCGTCGAACGTCCGCAGTGCGAAGTACTTCGCACCCTCGGGCACGCCACTGACCTGGAACGAGACCTTCGCGCCGGCAGCCTGCGGGGCCGGTTCGCCGGCGAGGTTGGCGGCCATCCACCAGTTGGTCAGGGCCGCGTCCTGGTTGGCGGCGTACTTGTCCAGGAAGGTTGCGTAGTCGACGATCGGCTTGTCCGAGCATTTGAGCTGGTAGCGGACCACCTTGCCGCCGCCGGCGTCGGCCGGGGCGGTGAAGCTCACCGTCGCCTTGTCGCCGGCCAGCGTGACTCTCAAGTCATCGACGGCGGCCGGGGCCTTCTCGTCGCTGCGCGGGTGGGCAAACTGGTAGAACGTGTCGCCGGTGAAGCAGACGCTCTCGCCGTGGGTCGTATAGACGTTCACCCACATGCCGACGCCGCCAATGTTGGACAGTTTGGTGGCCTGGTAGCCGCGGTGGCTGCCGTAGTACCAGTAGTCGTAGGCCCGCTGCTTGCAGATCTCCTCGCCGGCAAACGTGTAGCCGCGCATCGCCACGTCAGGATAGAACTGGGCCAGGTAGCCGCTGATGCTCATCCCGTCGCCGTCCTTGCTGTCCGGCGGCAGCGTCCAGCTTGCCACGTCCTTGACCACGCCCTTGGCCGGGAAATCGGCCAGGATGCTCGCGTGCAGTTGCCCGTGCCGCGGCTGATACATCACGCGGGCGGCGGCCTGGCCGTAGGCGACGACCCAGTCCATCGCGTCCTCGTTGCCGGTCAGGCGGTAGTACAGCTCCATCGCCCGCGACAGTGGCGGATACATCCACGTCGTGATCCCGGCGATCGGGTACCATTTGGCCCCGGTCTTCGGGTCGGTCAGTTCGCCGGTCTTGGGGTTGCACGACACGCCCAGCCGGTTCATCTCGTCGATGCCCTGCTGGCCGACGAGCTTCTTGAGCTCGGCCGCCGACAGCGACATCGAGTGCGGGCCGTTGACCAGTCCGCGGACCTCGCGTCCCGCGCGGCCGAGGAACGCGGCCGCCAGTTCGTCGGACGATTTGACCACGAACTCGTCGGTCGGAGCGATCATCCGCGTCGCGTTGGTGAGGTAGCAGGAGCGGGTGAAGTCGCGGCTGTAGGAGTTGGCCTTGCCCGGCGCCTTGCCGAAGGCCCGGACTTGCGTGTCCACGTTCTGCTCGACGGTGTCGATGGCCGCCTCATAGGCGTCGCGGTCGCCGGTGAGCATGAACCACTCTGCCAGCCCCTCGCCCCAGTTGTGGCAGTGGCAGGCCTTGGCCAGGAACAGCGAGCTGATCTGCCGGCACCGCGCCAGGCCCCACTCGCCCAGCGGGGTCTTGACGCTCTTGGTCCACTCGGCCGGCAGACTGTTGCGCAGGCCTGTCACCGGGTCGGGGGCGCGCTGGGGCCGGTTGCCTGCGGGCCCGCCGTGCCACCACACCCCGCCGTCCTTCCAGCGCCACCCGTCGGTCCGCCAGGTCTGGAGATCCTCGAAGTAATGGATCCAGCTCTCGGTCGCGTCGAAGAACCCGCGGTCCCCGGTCCGCAGGTACATCAGCAGCAGGCCGTCGGCTGTGTCCTGTTCGCTGGTGAAGTGGTTGTCGTCGGCATAGGTCCATCGGCCGATGCGGGCCATCTGATCCACCGGGCCCGTCGGAACCTTCGACTTGTCATACTTCCAGTCCCACAGGTCGTAGCACTTCAGTTCATCGGCCTGCGTGCCGAAGTGGCCGACCGGCAACTGCTCGGTCTGGAAATACCATGCCGGCGGGGCCATGCCCCACAGCCGCCCGCGGGCGGCGCGAGCCAGCGCCGACATGGTCGCCGGATCCTCGGCGGCGAAGTCGATCACGTACTGCGAGCTGAGGTGCGAGCAGTCGAACAACCAGCGGATCGGCTCGGCGAAGGGCAGCTGGGCGCCCTCCAGCGGCGTCGTGACGCCCACCAGCGCCAGCCCTTCGGCGGTGACGGCGAGCTTGCGCGGCGGATCCTCGACGAAGTAGAGGTCGGTCACGAAGACCGTGCCGGCGCCGGCCTTGGCGGCGATCCAGCCCTGCGACTGGTCGCCCTTGCCCTGGCTGGTCCAGAGTTCCTTCTCGCCGGCCATCGCCTTGCAGCCGCCCGGCGCCGACGCCGCGGGCGCTTTCTGCGCCCAAGCGGCCGAACCCAGGGCGTCGTTGTGGTGGCAGGCGGCGACGACCGCCCGCTCGGACTGCTGCATCCAGGCCGGTCCGTCGGCTTCAAGGGCCTTGGACGTCCCGAGGATCGCCCCGGCCGGCGCGTTCGCCAGCTTCAGCGTCACCGTCGAGTCGGACACCTGGCGGTAGCAGTAGTGGTCCGGGTTGCTGTTGGCCAGCGAGTATTTCACGAGCACGTCGCTGTGGCCGGCCCATGCGGTGATCCGGGCGATGTATTGGAACCTGTTGTTCGCGTCGCCCACGAAGTGGCCCTTGACGCTGATCGTCGTCCGCAGCGGGCCGGCGTAGTTTACCTCGACGCTGTCGGGCTTGTCGGCGACGTACTGCTTGCCGTCGAATCCGTCGGTGTAGGTCGCGGTCCCCCCGGCGACGACCTGCCTGCCGCCGGCTGCCGCCGAATCGAACAGGGCGAAGGGCTTGTTCCTGGCGATCGCGAAGCTGGCCTTGCCGGTGTCCACCGTGACGCCGTCCGCGGCGTCGGTCACCTTCAGGGCCTTGGCCGGCGCGGCGGCGCCCTTCTCGGTCTTCAGCGTGAAAGTCCTGGTCTGCCCCGCGGCCAGGTCGGCCTGGAAGTCCAGCAGGACCCAGCGGAGGAAGCCCTTCTCGTCAACCACCAGCGGCAGGGCTTGAAGGGGCGTCTCGGCCTCGCCGTCAAAGAGCGAGAAGGCCTGGTCAGCCTTGAACTGTCCGCCGGGCAGGGGAATGCCGCAGGATACGGGAGCGGCCTTGCGGGCCAGGCCGATCGGCTCGGCAACGGTGATGGGGATGTCCAGCGCCCAGGCCGGACCGGCCGACAAGGCCAGCCCCAGCAGCATCAGGCCGATGGTCGCAACTCCGACTCGCATTTTCCGATGGCTCATCTTGCGTCCTTTCCATGTATCAATGGGTATATCTCCGGGTCGCCGCGAGATCCGGATGACATCCCTATTTCAACCCGTCCCGCCCGTGTCAGGACCGGAGAACCCGTCGCACGGCATCGGCCAGGCCGGATGGCTTTGCCCTGTTCCCCCGCTTGGCGGACGCCCGAGTCGGGTTACAATGACAGTCGGTCATTCCCTACGCCAGGAGCGCCGCATGTCCGACGCCATCACCGGTTGCAGGTTGACGATCGACGGCCAGGTCGATGCCGGCTCGATCGCGAGCATCGTCCGCGACGTATTGGCCGATCTGCCTGCCGGCGCTGACACCGAAACCCAGGTGCTCGCGCTCTACCGCTGGACGCGGCGGAACCTGTTCGCCTACCTGGGCACCGTGGACGACACCCTCGACCCGCTGAACCAGGCGATCCGCACCATCAACTGGTGGGGCTTCGGACTGTGCGGGCGGCTGTCCAAGACCTTCGGCATCCTGGCTGGCGAACTGCTCGGCCATCAGAACGTCCGCCTGGTCGGCATGCAGGAGCGCGAAGTCGGGGCGTGGCGGATCGGCGAGGACGGCCGCCCGTGGGCGTTCCGCTGGTCGATGGCCTCGACGAAGCGCAAGCCCGGCGACCTGTCCGGCCACAGCTCGCTGGAGGTCCGCTGGGACGGCCGGTGGCACTTCCTGGACGTGATGGTCGGCTTCTACCGCCGCGACGCCGCCGGGCGGATCGTCTCGCTCCAGGAGATCGCCGATCGCCCCGAGTTGGCCGACCGGCCCGTCGGCGACCCCGAGGGCGACATGCCCTACGGGCCCGAGCCGGAAATCTTCACCCGCTCCACGATCAAGTTCCACGAGCCGGGGCTGAACTGCTGGCCCGGGCGGCTGGCCCCGCTGACGCTGGCGCCGGGGCAGTCGTTCACCTTCCTGGGCGAGCCGCTGCCCGGGCAGTTTTTCCTGCACCCGCAGATGCGGGCGATCTTCGATGCCGAATCCATCGGCGGCGGCCCGCGCGAGGGACGCCGCAACGCCCGCCCGGCCCGCTATGGCAACGGGCGGTTCTCGTGGCGCACGCGGCTGACCCCCGGCGCGGGAAGCACGGGCTGGAACGGGCCCACCGGCGACTGGCGGCTGGGCGTCGAGTTGCCCTATCCGGTCACGTCGATCGACTGGCGGACGACCCCGGCCGGCGGCGCGGGCGACTGCTCGGGCTTCCTGCTCTTCCCGCCCAGCACGCGCGACGTGCTGCTGCCGATCCGGTCGGCTGGCACGCACCAGCCCGGGCCCGACGCTCTGGCCGGCACGGGGTTCGAACTGATCGTCCGCGCGCCCGGGCGAAGCGGGGCGGTCGACCTGGAACTGGACGCGGTGGTCGAGCTGAACCCCCAGGTCACCCCGCGGCTGCGCCCCGGGCTCAACGTCGTGCGGCTGCACGGGGCGGGCGGCGGTCGGCTGGCGGCGGAACTGACCTGCCGCGTGGCCGGTCGGCCGGTAACATTCCGCCTCCAGGGCGCGGGGGCCCACGAAGTGACGGCGCCCGACGCCATCGAGCCGGACGGCCAGACGATCACGCTGTTCAACGAGGGGTAGGTCGGCGTCGAGAATGCAGGGGGCGTACTTATTGACTCCTGCAAAAGGAATCTTCATTCACCACAGAGGACACCGAGATCACAGAGGGGGTCCGAAACGTCAAGAAATGACCGAAATCCAGAATCATTCAATACGTCTGACTCTGTGCCCTCTGTGTTCTCTGTGGTGAAGATTTCTTTTGCGGGACTCAATAGCCCGGGTGAACACGCTCGGGGCCGCAGCAATCGCGGAGTCCGCCGCCCCCCGAGTATTCACGAGGGGCTGAATTGGACGCCACGCGCTAACGCAATAGGCATTAAGCAAGACCGGCCGATGGCCGATAATCCTGTGATGGAAAGGAACCCACGCATGGTCGAGAAGAAGGAACCCGCCCCCGGCGCCGCTCCGGCTTCGCCGCAGGCCTCCGAACAGGCCGGCACGCAGGTCCGCGTCCGGGTCGACGAGCGCGAGCTGACTACTTCCTATGCCAACGCGTTCCGCACCAACGGCACGCCCGACGAGGTCATCCTCGACCTGGGGTTGAACCTGGTCAACCAGGGCGCCCAACCCGACAGCCAACCCGAAATCCTGCTCAAGCTCACCCACCGGGTGATCCTGAACTACTACTCGGCCAAGCGCCTGGCGATCACGCTCAGCCAGCTCGTGCGGCGTCACGAGGAGCAGTTCGGCGAGCTGGAACTGGACGCCAACAAACGCGCCCGGCGGACGCAGGCCAACTAGGTCGGCGTCGCCGCCGCGCCCAGCCCGTCCGACCGACGGACCGGGGGCAAGCCGATGACGATGGAGAGCGAACAGGCCCAGCCGGTCCGGACCCAGCCCGTCGCCGCGGGCGCCGGACAGGGTGCGCCCACCGCCGGCGAAATCGTCGAGCGGCTGATGCGTTTCACCGGCCCGCCCCAGGACTTCCTTGTCAGCCTGCTTCAGACCCAGTGCCTGCTCGGCCCGGCGGCTGGGGGGGCGATCCTCCGCGTGTCGGCTGACCAATCCGAGGAGGGCCGGCCCGCCCAGTCCCGCCTCGGGCTGCTCTGCGTCTGGCCTCAATTGCCGCAGGACCGGACGATCCCGGCCTGGCTGGCCCGGGCCGTCGAGCTGGGCCCGGAGGTCGTGCAGAGCGGCTCGGCCCGCACCGCGCCGCTGCTGCGCGGCGACGAACTCTACGGCCAGCAGGCGGCCCGCCACATCGTGTTGCTGCCGATCCGCGGGGCCGGGCAGACGCGAGGCGCCGAGGCGTTCCTCATCGACCGGTCCGAGCCGGCGGCCGTGTCGGTGGCCTGCGAGCGGCTGGAGATGACCCTGCCGCTGCTGAGCCTCTACGAGATGCGGCTGGCCACCCAGACCCGCCAGGCCGACATGGCCCACATGCGGACTGCGATGGAAACGCTCGCGGCCGTCGGCGAGCACGACCGTTTTCGCGCCGCCGCGATGACCTTCTGCAACGAGCTGGCTTCCCGCTGGGACGCCGACCGCGTGAGCATCGGCTTCCTGCGCGGGCGCTACGTGCAGCTCCGCGCCACCAGCCACACCGAAAAATTCAGCCGCCGGATGGAGCTGATCCAGTCCGTCGAGTCGGCGATGGAGGAGTGCCTCGACCAGGACCTGGAGGTGATCCACCCGCCGCCGCCCCAGTCTTCGTGCGTCGGGCGGATGACCGCGGAACTGGCCGGCCGGTTCGGCCCGTCGGCGGTGCTCAGCCTGCCGCTCCGCCGCGAGGGCGAGGTGGTCGGTGTCGTGACGGCCGAGCGCCCGCTGGATCGCCCGTGGGACGCCGCCGACATCGAGGCGATGCGGCTGACCTGCGACCTGTGCACCCCCTGGCTGCTGCGTCTGCACCGGACCGACCGCTGGTTCGGGGCCCGCTGGGCCGACGCCGCCGGGCGCGGTCTGGGCGTGCTGATCGGTCCCAAGCACACCTGGGCCAAGCTGACGGCGATGGCGATCTGCGGGCTGATCGTCTTTTCGATACTGGCCCGCGGCGACCACGAGGTGAAGTCGCCCTATGTGCTTCAGCCGATGCAGAAGCGGATCATCACCGCGCCCTACGACGCGCCGCTCAAGGAACTGGGCGAGGGCATCGAGCCCGGCGCCCATGTCAAGGACGGCCAACTCCTCGCGGTCCTGGATGTCAGTACGCTGGTCTCGCAGCGCGAGGCGGCCCAGGCGGAGGTCGACCGCTACCTCAAGCAGGCCGACACGGCGCTGGCCGCCAAGAAGGTGGCCGAGCAGCAGGCCCAGCTCGCCCAGGCCGACGGGGCCCGCGCCAAGGTCCGGCTCCTGGACGAGCAGATCAGCCGGGCGAAGATCGCAGCGCCGATCGATGGCCAGGTGCTCTGGGGCGACTGGACGCAGACCGTCGGCCGCCCGCTGCACACCGGCGACAAGCTGTTCGAGATCGGCCCGACGGCGCTGCTGGCTGAGCTGAACGTCCCCGAGCGCGACATCGTGGACGTGCAGGAGCACCAGCACGGTCGGCTGGTCAACCCGTCGGACCCGGACAAGACCGTCGGGTTCGAGGTCGTGCACATCAGCCCGGTGGCCGAGGTCGTCGGCGGCGACAACGTCTTCAAAGTGCGCGTGCGGCTGGACGAGCAGCCGGACTGGATGAAGCCCGGACTGGAGGGCTCGGCCCGCATCCACCTCGGCCGCGACCGCTACGCGACGCTCTGGACCCGCCCGCTGATCCGCTGGGTCCGCATGAAACTCTGGTGGTGAGCCGCGATGCCCGTCGATCGCCCGACATTCAGCGAGTCGTGGTATCGCGTCGCGGACCTCCGCCCGCGGCTGCGCGGCACGGTGCAGTCGTTCCGCCAGCACTACCGCGGGCGGATGTGGCAGGTGCTCCAGGACCCGGGCAGCAACCAGTTCTTCCGCCTCAACGAGTCGGCCTATCGTTTCGTCGCCCTGCTGGACGGACGGCGGACCGTCGCCGAGGTCTGGGACCTGTGCAACGACCGGCTGGGCGACGAGGCCCCCACGCAGAACGAGGCCATCCAGCTCCTGGGCCAGCTCTACGTCAACAACCTGATCGCCGCCGAGCTGCCCCCCGACGCCGCGGGCCTGTTCGAACGCTACCACAAGCGCGTCACCCGTGAGGTGCGTGGCTACCTGATGAACTTCCTGTTCGTCCGCATCCCGCTTCTGGACCCCGACCATTTCCTCAAGCGCTGGGTCGGACTGTTCGGCCGCCTGTTCACGCGCACGGGCTTCGTGCTGTGGCTGGCGCTGATGGGCGCGGGGCTCTACTTCGTCCTGCCGCGCTTCGGCGAACTGACCTCGCAGACAATGCAGTTCTTCAGCCGACAGAACCTCCTGGGCAACCTTCCGCTGCTCTACGCGACGATCGTCGGGCTCAAGGTGCTGCACGAGTTCGGCCACGCGTTCGCCTGCAAGTGGTTCGGGCGCGACGGCGGCGGCGGCGAGGTCCACGCGATGGGCGTCATGTTCCTGGTATTCACCCCGCTGCCCTACGTCGACGCCAGCAGCGCGTGGGCTTTTCGCAGCAAGTGGCGGCGGATCGTCGTCTCGGCCGCCGGCATGTACGTCGAAATGGCCGTCGCCGCCGTCGCGGCCATCGTCTGGGCCCGCACCATCCCGGGCAGCACGATCAACACCGTCGCCTACAACGCCATCTTCATTGCCTCGGTCAGCACGCTGCTGTTCAACGCCAACCCGCTGCTCCGCTACGACGGCTACTACATTCTGAGCGACTGGCTGGAGATGCCCAACCTCCAGCAGCGCAGCCGACAGTATCTCTACTACCTCGTCCGCCGCTGGGTCTGGTCGGTCCGCCGGGCGCCCGACCCCTCGCACAGCCGCGGCGAGAAGGCCTGGCTGGTCGTCTACGCCGTCGCCTCGACGATCTACCGCGTCTTCATCTGTGTTGCGATCCTGCTGTTCATCGCCGCGCGCTTTCTCATGCTCGGCGTCGCCCTGGCGCTGGCGGCGGCGGTCGCGTGGGTGCTGGTCCCGCTGGGCAAGTTCGCCCACTACCTGCTTACGCACCAGGAGCTGTCGCGGACCCGGGGGCGGGCGGTCTTCACCGCGCTGCTGGCGGCCGCGGCGATCTACGTCGGCGTCGGGGCCATCCGCATGCCCGACCGCACGCGCGTCGACGGCGTCTGGGAGCCGGAGGAGCTGTCGGTCATCTACGTCGCCGAGGACGGCACGGCTGACAAGGTGCTGCCCGACGGCGCGGCGGTGAGCCCCGACGGGCCGCCGCTGCTGATCTCCGAGAGCCCCGAGGTGCAGGCCGACCTGGCCGGCATCGACGCCGATCTGGCCTACCTCCAGGCCTACGCCGGGCTGACCTGGCTCCAGGAGCGGCAGACCGGCGAGAGCCAGGAGAGCGTCCGCCAGCAGGTCCAGCGGCAGCGCGAGGCGCTGATCGACGGTCAGCAGAAGTTGGCCCGCGACCGCGAAGCCAGGTTGACGATCCACGCCCCGCGGACGGGCGTCTGGCTTTCGCCCGACGCCGACGCCCTGCAAGGCGCCCGGCTGCTGCGCGGCCAGGAACTGGGCAAGGTGGCCGGCACGGACCGCTTCATCATTCGCGCCTGGGCCGACCCCTCCGAGGCCGCCCGCATTCAGGACGCCGACCCCCGCGTCGAGATTCGCGTCCAGGGCCGGCCCGACCTGAAGCTGACCGGGCGGCTGGACCGCATGCTGCCGGCCGGCCAGGAGCAGTTGCCCTCCGCAGCCCTGGGCTACGCCGCCGGCGGGTCGATCATGACCGCCCCTGGCGACAAGGAAGGCACGCGGGCCCTTCAGCGCGGATTCGAGCTGCGCATCGTCCCCGACGATGAATCCATCCGCAGGCTCTGCGACGAAACCGGCCGACCGGTCGCGCTCCGCAGCGGCCAGCGGGTCGTGGTCCGTTTCCAGAACCCGCCCAAGCCGCTGGCCCGGCAGTGGTGGCGGACCCTGCGGCAGATGTTCCAGGAGAAGGCCGCCCAGTAGCCATGAGCACCGTGCCCAGCACAATCTGGCGGATGCTCGCCCAGCGGACAGCCCGCAAGCCGCTGCCGCGCGGACTGGACGCCGCCTGGGACGCCGCCGGCGGGGCGCTGGCCCGGCTGGCCCCGCGACGGGCCCGGTTCCTGGGCGAAGCCGCCCGCGTGCTGGCGATGGAGAAGGAATTCGCCGAGTTGACCGAGGCCCGCCTCCGCGAGCAGGCCGGGCAGATGCGCGAGTTGTTCGCCCGCGGGCGCGAGCGGCCGGACGACCGGCTGCGGGCGTTCGCCATGGTCCGTGAGGTCGCGTCGCGGCAGATGGGGATGCGGCCGTTCCTGGAGCAGGTCGCCTGCGCCCTGGCGCTGGAGGCCGGCTGCGTCGCGGAGATGGCCACCGGCGAGGGCAAGACGCTCTCGGCGACGATGCCCGCGACGATTGCCGGCTGGCGCGGCCGCGGCTGCCACGTCGTCACCGTCAACGACTACCTGGCCGACCGCGACGCCGCCTGGATGGCGCCGGTCTACCGCTTCTGCGGGCTGACGGTGTCGGCCGTCCAGGGCCCGATGGCCGCCCCTGACCGACGCCACGCCTACCGCTGCGACATCACCTATTGCACCAACAAGGAGATCACCGCCGATTACCTCCGCGACCGGCTCGCGCTGGGCCGGCTGAGCAACCTGTCGTCGGCGCTGCTGGCCCGCCTGGTCGACGGCAGCGGCGCGGGGACCGACCGACTGGTCGGGCGCGGGCTGCACTACGCGATCATAGACGAAGCCGACTCTGTGCTCATCGACGAGGCCGTCACGCCGCTGATCATCTCCGGCGACGCCCCCAACGCCGAGCAGGTGGAGGCCTACGTGCAGGCGGCCGCCCTGGCCCCGGCGCTGGTCGAGGGCCGCGACTACCGTCTCAACCAGCGCTACCGCGAGGTGGACCTGACCGCTGAAGGTCGCCGGCGGGCCGAGGGACTTGCAGCCGGCCTGGGCGGCGTCTGGGCCGGCGCCCGGCGGCGCGAGGAGATGGTCAACCAGGCCCTGGTCGCCCGCCACTTCTACCTGCTCGAAAAGCAATACGTCATCGACGAGGGCAAGGTCGTCATCGTCGACGACTTCACCGGCCGACTCATGCCCGACCGCACCTGGCGCGAGGGGCTGCACCAGGCGATCGAGGCCAAGGAGCGGCTGACCGTTAACCCGCCCAAGGACACGTTCGCGCGGATCAGCTTCCAGCGGTTCTTCCGCATGTATCGCAAGCTCTCGGGCATGACCGGCACAGCCGCCGAGGCGTGGCGCGAGTTCTGGCAGATCTACCACCTGCCTACCGTCGTGATCCCGACGCATCGGCCGATCCGCCGCGTGCATCTGCCCGACCGCGTCTTCGCGACCGACGAGGCCCGCAGCCGCGCCGTCGTCGAGGAGGTCGCCCGCATGCACCAGGCCGGCCGCCCGGTCCTGGTCGGCACCCGCAACGTGCGAGCCAGCGAGAATCTAAGCGCCCTGCTGACGGCCGTCGGGCTGGAGCACGCGGTCCTCAACGCCGTCCGCCACCGCGAGGAGGCCCAGGTGGTCGCCGGCGCGGGCGCCGCCGGACGCGTCACCGTCGCGACCAACATGGCCGGCCGCGGCACCGACATCAAACTCGGACGCGACGTCGCCGAAGCCGGCGGCCTGCACGTCATCGCCGCCGAGCGGAACGACTCGGCCCGCGTCGATCGCCAGCTTTTCGGCCGATCCGGCCGGCAGGGCGATCCCGGCAGCGCCGTTGCGATGGTCAGCCTGACCGACGAACTGCTGGCCCGTTACGCCCCGCGGCTGGGCGGGTTGCTCCGCCGCCGCTACGCCGCCGCCGACGGCGAGATCGACTCGGCGTCGGCCAGGCGGGTCATCGACGCCGCCCAGCGGCGCAGCGGGCGGGTCGCGCTGCGGCAGCGCAAGGACGTGCTGCGGACCGACGACTGGCTGGACGAGTACCTTGGATTCGCCGGCCGCGAGACGTGACCGGGCGCGCGACATCCGCCGCGATGGGAGCGCGGCAGAGATGAGCGCTACACTATCAAGTAACCCCCCGGAGCGCCCGACAGCGCTCCCGCACGAGGAGACCGAGATGAGCAGGTTGAAGCTGAATTCGCGGCCGACGGTCTGGGCGTTCCTGGTGATCTGCCTGGCGTCGGCGGTGGTGGTCGGCATCGAGCGACAGGGGCGGGCCGCCGACCCGGCCGGCAACGGGCGGACCGAGGCCCGGCGCGTGACCGACATCGACCTCCAGGGCCAACTGCGGCCGAGCAAGCAGGTGACGCTGGCGCTCAGCATCGCGGGCGTGATCGCCGAGCGGACCGCCGAGGTCGGCCAGCGTGTCCGCCAGGGCGACCTGCTCGCCCGGCTGGACAGCGAACTGGAGGAGGCGGCGCTGGCGATCGCCAAGCTCAAGGCCTCCAGCACGCACCAGGTCGCCGCCGCCCGCCTGACGATGGATCAGAAGGCCCACGACCTGGAACGGGTGAAGGAGTTGCAGAAGAAGAACGCCGCGACGGCGTGGGAGCTTCGCCAGGCCGAGCTGGAGGTCGAGCTGGCCAAGGTCCGCATGGACTACGCGAAGTTTCAGCAGGATCTGGAAATCCAGGAAGCCCGCCAGGCCGAGGTCGCCCTGAAACGCCGCCGCCTGCTGGCGCCGTGGGACGGCGTGATCTCCCGGACCTACAAGGAGGCCGGCGAGGCCGTGCAGGAGCAGGCCCCCGTCTGCGAGCTGGTCAACCTGGACAGCCTCTGGGTCGAGTTGAACGTGCTGGGCGACTACTACGGCCAGATCGTCCCGGGCCTGAAGGCCACGGTGACGATGGGCAGCCAAGTCCGCGAGGCCCGCGTGCTCCGCGTCGATCCGCAGGTCGATCGTGCGTCCAACACCTTCGGCGTGATCCTGGAGATGGACAACAAGGACAACGCCTTCGTAGCCGGCCGCCCGGCGACGGTGCGCCTGGGGGCGTCCCGCGAATAGCGCGGGTCATGCCCGTCGCAAGACGGAAAGAAACAACACGAAGGGCCGCGAAGCGAATTTACCTCTTCCGAAAGAGGGAACAGCTTCGTGAGCCTCCCCGTTGCTTCGTGGTTCTTGGTGTTGAGGCCTTTTCCGCCGCTCAGGGTCTCATCGCCGGCAGGGCGTAGGGCGGTTCGTTGTTGATCCGCGTTTCGAGCGCCCCCGGGCGATCGCGGCGAATCTGCTCCATGGCCGTCGTCGCTTCCGACATCAGCTCGATGGCTTCACTTCGGCTGGCCGGGTCGTCCCAGTCGTAGCCCTTGCGCGATCGCACGAAGAACATCCCGTGGCTGAACTGGTGGCCGACGACCACGTCCACGCCGAGGACCGCCAGCAGGTCTTTCAGTTCGTAGGCCCGGTCGCGGTCGCGGCCGTAGCAGTAGACGATGATGTAGGTCCGCCCGTTGACCAGGGGGCATTCGTCGCCCTGGTCGCGGGTGCAGGCCGACCCGTCAGGGCCTATCTCCACCAGCGACGGGGGATACTCGTGATGCAGGGGAGCCCAACTGTCGGCTTCGGGATCGGGCGTAATGGCCCACTGGCAGCCGGGCAGCGCGAGCGCGGCGCAAAAGAAAACCGTTCCGGCCAACATCATACGCATGACGCCCCTCCAGGATCATGTTGGTTGACACGACCCGAGAGGTATCGGCCTGGGAACGGCGCCTCCTGACTAAAAAGTAACTCAGATGCGGAAAAAGGAAAGGCAAATCGCCGGACAGGTCCCATATTTCGCGCGGCTGTCTTTCTAACAGGGCTGCGCCGGGGCGATTTGCGGGCTTGGGATGCGAAGTCAGGGGTCAGGAGTCAGAAGTCAGAAGTCAGGAGTTAGGAGTTAGGATACGAAGCATTTCTCATAATTCAGTTCGCCGCTGAGGCGCTGAGTCGCTGAGGGAAAGGACTTGGTTGAAGACAGGCATCGGAAGCGATCGAAAGACTCGAACGCAACGCCTTCCATCAACCTTTGTCCCTCTGCGACTCAGCGCCTCAGCGGCCAATTATGAGAAGTCCTGAGACGCAGAGGTCGCAAGCGGCGCGGGTCGCCGGGCGGAATCCGCGGGGCGACTCTATTTCTGCGACGGACCTTTGGGCGGCGGCGATGCCCAGAAGTGCATCCGCAGCCGCTTCTCGGGCTGGTGGAAGTAGAGGAACCGCCGCAGGGCGTCGGGCCCGTGGCAGATGGCGCAGCTGTCCTGCACGGCGTCGGGGCGAACCATCGGCCGGGTCGATTCGCGCCGCGTGCGGGCTTCGGCGTCGTCGCCCAGCGCGGCCACGGGCAGGTCGGTCCTTCCGTGCGGGATGTGGCAGGTCGCGCAGGTGATCCCGCCCTGGGCGCCGCCCACCGGCAGGTAAACCTTGGGGTGCTTGACCATCGCCGGCTGGCGGGCCGAGCCGCCCGGCCCGTGGCACTGGAGGCAGCGGGCGTCGGGCGAGCCGTCCGGCGTGCCGTCGGCCTTGGTCGGCTCTCCCAGGGCCCAGAGCTTCGAGCGGCTGCTGTGGTCGGTTGCGTGGACGTCGTGGCAGGGCCCGCAGACCGCGGCCGCCTGGCCGGCGGCGGGCTGGGCCGCCTTGACCTTGTTCGCCGCAGCCAGCGACGCCGCCCCGTGCGGGCCGGACTGCACCGCGCGGGCATCGGCGTGGCAGCGGGTGCAGAGCGTCGCTGCCTCGAGGCTGCCGGCGGTGCGGAGCATGTCGGCCGTCCCGCGCGTCGCGTGCGGGTTGTGGCAGGTCGCGCACTCGATGTCCAGCTTGCCGTCGCCCGGATCGGGCCCCATCGGCAGGGCGACGGCCTTGAGCGCCGCGGTCGCCTGGACGATCTGCGGATGAATCATCGTCCCGGCAGCCAGCTCGCCGGCCGGCTGGGCCCAGGCCTGCTTGGGATGGCAGCTCAGACAGGCGGCGTCAGCCGGGGCGCCGCCGCCCTTGCCGGCGACGGTCCACAGGCCGCGGGCCTTGTCGTCGCTGTGGGCGACGTGGCAGGCGGCGCAGAGGTCCTCACCAGCCTTGGGGTTGGTCTTGACGATTGCCTTCCACGCGTCGGCGCCGCCGCGGGCGTCGTGCTGGCCTCGGGCCATGAAGCCTTGCTCGGCGTGGCACTGGACGCAGAGCGCGGAAGTCGGCAGGCCCTTGTCCAGGCGGAGCAGCGACGCGCGGGCGCGGCTGTCGCCGTGGACGTCGTGGCAGGTTCCGCAGGCGACGGCGCCGTCCTTGGCGCGATGGCCGGCGGCGTCGAACAGCGGCACGCTGATCGGCAGCACCTGCGCGAACCCCGCGGTCCCCGGGCCGGTCGGGTGCGACAGGGCGCTGGCGGGCTTGGCCCGGGCGACACCTTCGCCGCTGTGGCAGCCGGTGCATGCGGCGTCGGGCGAAGCCGGCTGGCCGGGCGTTGCGGCCCACAGCAGCGGGCCTTCGCTGTTGTGGATGGCGTGGCAGAAGCCGCAGCGCCCGCTCTGCTCAACCGTCATGCCGCGGCCGTTGGCGGCCTTGGGCATGGCGGTCAGGTCGTGGGCGCCCGCGAGCGACTCGGCCGGCCCAGGGTGGCATCGGCCGCAGAGTTCGTCGGGCTTGTCGCGGAGGAAGTTCGCGTTGCCCGGGTCGTGCGGGTTGTGGCAGCTCAGGCAGGCGATGGACCTGGCCCCGGCGTGGGCGGCGTCGGGATAGAGCGGCAGCCTGGCCTGCGCCGGCAGGTTGGCCCCGCCCAGGTCCGTCGGATGGCCGAAGGTCGGGTTGAACTTCGCGGCCGCGCCGCCCGGTCGGTGGCAGGTGGTGCACAGCCCGGTCGGATCGACCGGTGCGGGAACCGGCTTGCGGGAGTAGGTGTGGAAGCTGTGGCACGCGCCGCAGGGCCCGCTCTGGTCGGGCGTTCGGCCAGCGTCGTTGCGGGACTCGGGGGCGCTCTTGCGCAGGTCGTGCATCGAGGCCAGTATCGTCTTGCGGTCGGGGTGGCAGTCGAGGCAGAAGCGTCCGTCGGCCAGCGTGTCGGCGAGCATCTTGCTGCCGGCGGCGCCGTTGTGCATGCGGTGGCAGCTCAGGCAGACGAGGGTGTCGTCGGGTCCGACGCGTCCGCCCATGGCCTTGATCGCGTCGCGTTGGGCGCGGTTCTGGAGCGGCGGGTTCTGGGGGTGATCGCCGCTGATGCCCGGCCGCCAGCGCTCGACTGCCATCTGCGTGTGGCAGGCGACGCACAGGGTGCTTCGGCTGGCGTCGATGATGAGCAGGTTGTCGTCGCCGCCGCCGTGGGGGGCGTGGCAGGTCTGGCAGGAAAGGGTGCGGCCGTCCTTGCCGGCGCGTCCGCCGGCGTCGGCGAGCATCGCGGGGATCGGCGCGGGCATCGGGCCCATCGGGTGGGCCGAGTGGGCGACCTTGCCGCCGGCGGCGTCGGTGTGGCAGCTCTTGCAGAGCTGGTCCCGGCTGTTGTCCATGCGCAGGAAGACGATGTCGGAGATGCCGCCCGCGCCGGCGCCGCCGCCGTGGGCCGAGTGGCAGGTGCGGCAGGCGACCTTGCCGCCGTCCAGTGGCAGTTGCTCGGGGACGGCCATGTCCTTGGGTACGGCGATGCCGGTGCGGTGGCCGTGCTTGCGCCAGACGCGGTCGCGGCTGTCGGCGACGCCGCCGTCATGGCAGCCCAGGCAGGAGTCTTCCTCGGCGACGACGTTGTTGTCCGGCCGATCGATCAGCAGCGGCAACTGGCCGGCCTGATAGTTGGTCGTGAAACTGTCGGTCCATCGCAGGTGGCAGGTCGCGCACTGCTGGCCGCCGTTGGCCGTCAGCGAGACCGGGTTGCGGTCCTGGCCGCGGGCGCCGGCCGGCAGGCAGAGCGCAGCGGCCGCCAGCGCCAGCAGGCCAACGACGGCGGGCCGGTCTGGTCGGCTGCCGATCACGGGCGGCCCTCCGCGTCGGGTTGCGTGGTCGGCGCGTCGGGCGCGGGCCGGCTGTCGGGCAGGTCGACGACCGCGACGCGGTTGGCGCCGAATTCGACGATGAGCAGCCGCCCCTGGCGGTCGATCCACAGGCCCATCGGGTGCTCGAATCGAAGCAGGCGGCCCTGGTCGTCGGTCAGCGCGCCCTGCGAGCGGCCCTGGAGGTCGAACGCCTGCACCGTGCCGGTGGTCGAGTCGGAGACGTAGACGCGGGTCGCGTCGCCGCGGCCGACCGACGCGACGCCCTTGGGGCGATAGAGCTGGCCCAGCCGAACGCCGAAGTGGCCGATTTCGCCGGCCCACCGGGGCTCGGGTCCGGGGACGACCCGCTGCACGCGGGCGCCGATGGCCTCACAGACCAGCAGCTCGCCGTCGCCGTCGATGCAGGCGGTAAATGGCCAGCGGAACTGGCCCAGCGCCTGGCCGGACTTGCCGGCGGCGGTCCACTTGCCGGTCGCGTTGTCGCGGATCAGGATGCGGTGGTTGTCGTTGTCGATGACGAACAGGCGCGTCCCGTCGGCGCTGACGGCGACGTCGGTGGCGTCGGTCGGGTGGGCGGCGTCGGCGCCCGCGACGGGGATCACGTCGGCCAGTTCGCCGGTCGGGGCGACGACGACAACCCGCCGGTTGCCGGTGTCGGCGATCCAGAGCCGGTCGGTCGCGTCCACGAACAGGCCGGTCGGGCACTTGAGCGGCGTGTCGCGGGCGGTGGTCAGCAGGCCGGCGGGTTTGCCTGCGGCGTCGAAGATCAGCACGCGGTTGTTCACGCCGTCGGCGACGTAGACGCGGCCGCGGCTGTCGGAGGCGACGTCGGTGGGCATGACCAGCGGGGCATCGTCGGGACCGGCCAGTCGGCTGGAGACCTTCGCGACGATCCGCTTGTCCGGGGGCATGGGCGCGACGGCGTCGGCGGGGGCCGTCAGCAGGACCGTCGCCCCCAGGACCAGGCAGAGGAGGCGGGCGCGCATCACGGGCCCTCCATCATCATGGCCGGCATCCGCCAGACGCCGCCGTGGCGGACCATGTCGCCGACGCGTGCCTGCTCCAGGTTGCGCAGGTCGTTCTCACGCTGCGGCGAATAGCCGAGCTTGGCGAAATCCAGCCGATGGGCCTGCGTGTCGTGACAGGTGACGCAATCGTGCGGCTGGGACATCACGGACTTGTGAATCTGCCCGTAGAGCCGTGAGCGGTCGCCGCCCTGGGAGGCCTTGAGATACTGCCGGGCCAGCTTGGCCAAGGCGTCGTTGGCGTCGAGGTAGTCGTCGCCGCCGCCCGGGGCGATCTTGGCGCCGTATTGCCCGCGGGCATGGCTGGGGGCTTCGCTGGCGAGTTGGGCCATCGCGTGCTTCCACACCGGCGAGCCGGGCTGGCTGGTCTGAATCTGGAGCAGCAGGTAGTTCAGCACGCCGCGCGGACCGGTCAGCGCGATCACCTCGCGCAGCAACGGCAGCACCTTGTCGTTGGCCTGCCGTGGCGTGTCGGCGAACAGCGGCGGGAAGAGCGCCGCTCCGGCGTCAGGCTGAGGCTGGCCGGCGGCGTCGGCCGACTCGGCCCGCTTGCGAAGCTCGGCCTGCTGCTCCTGGAAGTAGCTGATGATCTGGAGCAGCGGCGGCGGGTCCTGGGCCTCGCCGCTCTGGGTGTTTACCCAGCAGGCGGGGATCGGACCGGCGTCATATTCTCCGTGGCAGGTGAGGCAGTTGAGGAACGTCGTGTGGAAGTTGGCGAAGGCCCGCACCGTCGCGATCTTCTCGTGCGGCAGCGGACCGTGGCAGCCGGACAGCGTGCAGGCGTTGCGCGGCTCGGGCTGATACCACGACTCGACGGTGTGATAGTGGCCCAGCGGGGCCCGCTGGCTGGGGGCGTTCAGGCCCGGCACGTCAGGCTGTCGCAGGTCGTCGGCTTCTATGTGTCCCTGCCAGGCGAGGAACTTCTGCGGAACCGGCGCGGGCTGGAAGACCTGGCGGACCAGGTAGCGCACCGCGACGGCGCCGGCCCAGACCACGACGACCAGGATCGCCGCCGCCCACAGCCGAACCGTCGTCGTGCGGATGGCGGCCCAGCTCAGCTTGGCCAGCTTCACCTCGATCTGTCGGAGGACGCGCTTAACCATGGCTGTCCTCCTTTCCGCCCTTGGCCGGGTCGGGGGTCGGGGGCTGGGGATCGGGCGGAGGCGCCTGGCCCCCGGCCCCTGACCCCCGATCCCCACCTGACGGCGGGGAATCGTAATGCTCGCCGACGCCCATGGCCGCCTCGGCCCGGGCGAGCATCGCGCCGTGGGCCTCGGCGATTTCCTCGGTGGGCGTCCTGCCGGTGAACATGGCCGGGCTGATCGGGAACACGCCGGGCGCGAAAATGACGCTGATCATGTGGACGACGCCCACGTGCAGCAGCGCCAGCAGCGCCTCCATCGTGTGGACGAGCGTGGCGATGGTGAGCAGCCGCCCGGGGAAGTGCTGGCTGGTCCATGCGTTGGCCCACATCAGCGCCCCGGTGAACCCCAGCAGGAACGTGCCCCAGAACACGCCGATGTATTCGAACTTCTCTTCGAGGTTGAAGCGGTCGAACTGCGGCCGCGTCCGGCGCAGGAACAGCAGGTAGGCCATCATCTGGCCCATCTGCTTGAGGTCGGCGAACGTGATCATCATCGGCAGTTCGTAGACGGCGCGGAACCAGCTCTTGCCCTCGCGCCGCTTGCTGCGCACCAGCGTGCGGATGATGTAGCCGATGTGGTAGAGCATCGCGACGATCAGCGTCACGCCGGCGACGCGGTGGACGACGCGGGCGACGGTGAGCCCGCCGATCAGGTTGACCAGCCAGGCGGCCCACGCCCGGTCGGCGAACTTCATCGGGAAGCCCGTCAGCACGAGCGTCGCGAAGGTGATCGCCAGCACCCAGTGCTGGGCCCGCTGGTGTGGGTTGAACCGCTCGAGCAGCTTGCGCCCGCGCGGCTGGACGACGATCCGCTCGGCGCGGTGGGCACGGTCGTGGTCGCCCGGGTCGTGGCGGCCGACGACGACGTGGAGCATCTTGAGCGCCGTCAGCATCACCGACGGGCCGAAGGTGAACAGGATCAGGAAGATGAACAGCAGTGCGATGACCCACTCGACGCTTCGTCCGGTCGCGAGGTCCAGGTGGACGGCGGCCGAGCTGATTCTTGCACCTGCGGCCGGGTGGCATCTGGGCGTGCGGCAGGTGTCCTCGAGCCGGCCGGGATGCGTCGGCGCCCTGGCGTCGGCGTGCCGCATCACCATGTGGACGTTCTGCATGGGCCCGACATGGCAGTCGAGGCAGTCGGCGGTCTCCTGGCTGCCCAGCAGCGTGGCCTTGCCGTGAAAGCTGTTGAGGTAGCTGGCGATCGAGTCGGGCAGCTCGTACTGCTTGCGCACCGCGTCGTTGGCGTGGCAGAGGGCGCAGACGCGGACGGTGTCCTGGTTGTTGCGGGCCGACGCGCTGCGGGCCTCGACGTGGCGGTAGAAGTATCGCGTGTCCACGCCCATCGACTCGTCGTGGCAGACGTTGCAGCGCTCGATCGGGGCCTCACTGTCGGCCCACGAGTGCCCCGGCGGCAGGAACCGCGGCTCGTCGTGGCAGAGCAGGCAGGTGCTCTGGCCCTCGCGCAGCGGGCTGCCCAGCAGCCGGTTGCTCTGGGCCAGCGTCATGCCGGGGTCGTGAACCGACGCCTTGAGCATGCTGGCGATGCGGCTGTGGCTGAAGAGCTGCTCGGTCCGCTGCGGACTTCTCAGGTGGCACTGCCGCGTGCAGTCCACCGGCTGGACCGGTTTGTGCGGCACGGTGCTCACCGCTTCGCGGTCGTGGCAGTCGGTGCACTTCAGCCGGACGTGCGGGCCCAGCTCGTGGCGATAGTAGTCCGGGTCGACGCCATAGAGCCGAATGTGGTCGGTCTTGGGGTCGACCGCCGTCAGCCCCGCGTAGCGGTGGCACATCAGGCAGCCTTCGGTGTCGTCGGCGCGGGCGCCTGCGGGCAGGCCCATCATGGCCAGCGCTGCCAGCGCCGCGCAGCAGAGTCCCCGCTGCAAGCGACGGAGCCTGTCGCCGGTGCGATCCTTCACAAGCACGCTTATGATTCTTGTCATGCCCAAGGCGGCGTCCTCACGGCGATTGCGGTTGCGTGGTCGGCGCCTGCTGCTGCATACGGCGGATCTTCAGCAGGCAGGCGTCGGGGTCGGTCTGGAACTTCCTCATGCAGACGCGCGAGCAGAAGGTGATCCGCTGCCCGCGGACGGTCGCGGTGATCGCGTCGGGCCCCAGCGGCCGGTCGTCCACGGGGCAGACGGCCAGCTTCAGCAGCGGCGGCTCGGGCAGGACCGGGGCGTTGGCGTCCTCCGGGCCCTTCTCGACCTTCAGCGCCCCGGCGCCGCGGGCCATCTCGTGGCAGCTCGAGCAGAGCTTGCTGGGGTTCATCGAGGCGATGATCTTGTCCGGGCCGGCCGCCCGCAGCGGCGTCGGACCGTTCATTTCGCTGCCGAGGGGGAAGACGCCGGCTTCGTGCGGGTTGTGGCAGGTTGAGCAGGCGATCTGCCCGCCGGGCGCCGGACCGACCAGGTCAGCCAGCGGCTTGACCCGCGCCAGCATCGTCGGCGAGAGCTTCTGCCCGACATGGCCGGGATTGAAATACTCGATGTGCGTCGGATGGCAGCCGCGGCAGAGTTCCACCTGCGGGCGGTGCAGCCCCTCGTAGCCGGTGCGCACCTTCGCCTGGGCGCTCATCGCCTCGCCGTGGCAGAAGCCGCACTTGGCTGCCAGCACGCCCGACTCGTCGCGCTGGACGTGCGGGTTGAGCTTCTGGTAATTGCCCAGCCGATGGCAGTTGGAGCAGAACGCGTTGACCACGCCCCCGGCGGCCAGCCCGCGCAGGAACATCGGGTTGAGCATCGGCCTCCGCTGCCCGCGCCGGCAGTGCTCCCGGGCCGGGTTGTGGCAGCTCAGGCAGCCGATGCGCCCGTCGGTCAACGGCCAGCCGGGCGGCTGGTTGAACTGCTCGGCGTCCAGCGGTCGGCCGACCGGGTGGGTCTCCAGCAGCGCCCGCTTGCCGTCGTGGCAGGAGAGGCAGAGCTTGTCGGCGTCAGCCGGGGCGATCTTCTTCGGCTCGCCCGGCCCGTGGCAGGTGGCGCAGCCGGCGTCGTTCCAGTGCGGGTTGGGCGCGGGTTGCACCTTCGCGGGTTCGGCGGCCGGGGCGTCGCCGTCAGCCAGCGCCCGGGCCAGACCCGCGACCAGTCCGATCGACAGCAGCGCCATCGCGGATCGGGCGATCCATCGGGACACGCCAAGATGTCGTACAAGTTGCTCGTTCACTTCAGACTCGAATCCAGAATCAGGACCGAACGGTTGCGGGCGTCGTTCGTGCCGGTCTTACCGCTTCGACTTCGCACGCAACCTGGCCAGGCCTGCCCAGAGGATCGCGGCGTAGCCCCACATCAAGCCCAGGGCGATCGCGTAAGCCAGGATAAGGAACTGCCTGTCGCTCATGCGTCACCTCCGGCCGACCCGGCCAGGGCGTCGGCCCGCTCGCGGACGGCGCGGTTGAGCCGGAACCGGGCGACGATCAGCCCGGCCACCATCAGCCCCACCGGCACGAACCAGTAGAGCAGGGTCATCTTCATCGGGGCGGCCATGCCCTCGTTGACCGGGTGCAGCGGGTCGGGGATCAGCCTGGCCGACAGCCAGACCAGCGGTACATCCAGGAAGGCGATGACGCCGTAGACGGCCGCCACGACCGCCCGGCGTTGCGGCGACTCGACGGCCGGCCGAATCATCACGTAGACCAGATAGAGCAGGAACAGCAGCAGGCTGAAGGTGAGCTTGGGGGTGAAGTACCACCACCGCATCCGGCCCCACCAGGCGATGTGGCCCCACAGCATGCCGGTCATCAGGACGATCGCCCCCAGCAGGATCGCCACCCGCGCCGCGGCCGCCGCCAGGTCGTCCCACCACATCCGCCGCGAGCCGAGGTAGCCGATGCTTGCGACAAACACCAGCAGCCCGCACAGCAGCATGCAGATTGCCGACGGCAGATGGACGTAGAAGACCTTCTGGATCACGCCCATCGTCCGTTCCCTGGGCGTGTAGAGGATCAGCAAGGCCACCCCGCCGGCGAACGCCGCCGCCGTGGCCAGCCAGTAGAGTGTGACTCTCATCCGCATGGAAGACTCCTACGGGCAATGTCGAGTGATGAATGTCGAATGTCGAGTGAATGACGAAGCCCGAATCACGAATGCCCACGGGCCGAGAGCGACGCGCGCCTTCCATTCGTCATTGGTGCTTCGCCATTCCTTCGTCATTCGGAATTCGACATTCGTCATTGACCTCACGGTTCCAGCACGACCTCGAAGATCAGCCAACTCACCACCAGGAACACCACGTCAAATGCGACCAGCACGCCCAGGGCCGTCAGAAACGTGCCGTCGTCCCCGGCAGCGGGCTTGGACGCGAACAGCCGGTTGAGCACGCTGGTCGATGCAATCACCAATGGGATGGCGATCGGGAACACCAGCATCGCCAGCAGCCCGCCCGACAGCCGCGTCGAACTGGTCAGCGCCGAAAAAAGCGTCCCGACCGCGGCGAACCCCAGCAGGCTCATCGCCATCACCCCGGCGAAACCGCCCGGGGCCGCCGACAGGTCCAGCCCGAACAGCACGATCGCGAACAGCGCGATCACGACGGCCAGGAACCCCAGCAGCGCCAGGTTGCTCAGCAGCTTGGCCAGGAAGATCACGCCGCGGTCGATCGGGGCCATCATCAGGCCGGCCATCGCCCCGTCGCGGCGCTCCTTGTCCATCGTCTTCTCGAAGATCAGCACGCCGCCGAAGAGGTAGGCGACCCAGAGCACTGCCGGCGCCGCGTAGCCGCCCAGCTTGCCCTCCGGCGCCAGGCCCAGCCCCAGCACCGTCACGATCAGCAGCCCCAGCGTGATGACCAGTCCGACGGTCTGCCGCGTGCGCAGCTCGATCCGCAGGTCCTTGCCGGTGAGCAGAACGATCTGGCCCAGCACGGTCATGGCAGGCCCCCTTCGGGGGGCAATGACGAATGACGAATGGGGGTTTCTGAAAGGCCCCTGGGAGAGGGGGTCAGGCACGCTTTACGCCTCCGAGCCGGCGAAAAGCGAGCCAGACCCCGGGGCCTTTCGGAAGCCCCGATTTCCCAATGACGAAAGAATGACGAAGCACCAATGACGAACCGGAAGCTTGCGCCGCCGGCGGGCCATTCGACATTCGGCATTCGGGTTTCGTCATCCATTCGACATTCGCCATTCGGTATTCATGCCTGCCCGGTCATTTCCGCCAGCGTCGTCTCGCGGTCGAGCTGCCGGGTCGGGCGGTCGACGACCACGCGTCCGCGGCGGAGCACGACGGCCTGCTCGGCGACCCGCAGGCTCTGCTCGATGTCGTGATGGGCCAGCACGATCGTCTTGCCGTCGCGGTGCAACTCGGCCAGCAGCTCCTCCAGCATCTGGTTAGAGGGGGCGTCCAGCCCGCTGAAGGGCTCGTCGGCCAGCAGCAGGTCCGGCCCGTGCATCAGGGCCCGGGCGATGGAGGCCCGCTGGGTCATGCCGCGGCTGTAAGCCTTCACCGGGTCGTCCGCGCGGCCGGCCAGGTCCACGCGCTTCAGCAGCGCCTCGGCCCGGTCGGCGACGTCGGACACGCCGTAGAGCCGCCCGAACAGCAGCAGGTTCTCCCGCGCCGTCAGGTCGCCGTAGAGCATCGGCTGATGGCCGATCAGCCCGATCCTCGCCCGGAGCTTCGGCGACCCCTCGCGCGTGACCCGCTGGCCGAACAGGTGGAGCTGCCCGCCGCTGGGCGGGGCGAGCATCGAGAGCAGTTTCATCAGTGTGGTCTTGCCCGCGCCGTTGGCCCCCAGCAGGGCGACGTAGCGCCCCTTGGCGATGTCGATGCAGACGTCCTGGAGGATCGGTCGGCCGTCGATCCGCTTGCTGATCTCCAGCGCCTGCACCGCCGGGAGCGACCGGGTCGGCGGCGGGGCCTTCGCGGTGTCGGATGCAGCCAGCACGACGCTCATGACGCTACGCCTTCTTCTCTTTCTTCCTGAACCAGAACATGCCCAGGCCCAGCAGCACGATCGCTCCGCCGATCAGCGCGAGCATCTTGCGCAGGGGCGAGCCGCCGGCGGCCGTGGCGACCGCCTTGGCTGCCGGCAGCGCCAGCGAGACGCCCACCGTCTGCCCGGTCGCCAGGTCCGTGGCCTTGTAGCACTCTCTGCCGGTCATCTGGTTCATGGACGGGTCGGGCGTGAGGTCCACCGCCTCGACCTGTGTGCCCTCGTCGGCGGTCACCATGACCTCTACCTGCCGCGTCGGCGCGACCATCGGCACTCGCAGGGCGGCCTTGCGGTCGCGGACCGGGATGACGTAGCCGAGTTTGAAGTTCGACGTGCCGCCCAGCAGCGGCTGATCGCTGACGAACTCGGGCTTGTTGTCCAGGTTCTCCGGCAGGGCCCGCCGCATCGTGACGTGCCCGCCGTGGCCGTCGGGTCTGCCGATCCAGGTATGGTCGTCGGGGTTCTCGACCACCAGGCTCTCCTCGACCCTGTAGGCCTGCCCGTCGGGCGTCGGCGTGATGATGATATGGTGCATCTTCACGACCCAGGCCGGCTCGGTCTCGGTCGGCTCGAACACGGTGATCCGCACGACGCCGTCGGGGGCGCCGGGAGTCATGGCCTTGCCCACCAGCGTGTAGTCGATGCCTTTGTAGGCGAATGTCACCTGGGGCTGGATCGGCAGGGTGATCGGGATCTGCTCCAACAGCACCCGCCCGTCCTCCCTTAACTCGGCCGTCTTGTGCCAGTGCGACTGCCGGCCGTGCACCAGGTCCACGGCCACCTGGCCGCCCGCGATGGCCGGCGCCCCCTTGGTTCCCTGCTGGACCATGACCAGCAGCGTGCCGGGGATCGAGCCGGTCATGTGCGTCGGGTTCGGGTCGGCCTGGGGCTGGGCCGACGCCGCCGGCGCGAACGCCAGCCACGCCGCCGCCACTCCCATCCCCATCGCGCCGAATCGAAAGTAAGCTTGTCCAAACACGGGCTGTTCCCCGGATCGCGTCATGGGTTCACTTGCCGCCGCCGGTCCGCCACGCCTCGTTGGTCTTGGGCGGGGCGGGCTTGTCGGACAGCTCCAGCGTCAACGACACCTTCTGCCCGGCCTTGAGCGACTCGGCCTGGTAGAAGGTCATCGTGCGC
Source organism: Phycisphaerae bacterium (assembly GCA_022072085.1). Taxonomy (GTDB): domain Bacteria; phylum Planctomycetota; class Phycisphaerae; order JAJVII01; family JAJVII01; genus JAJVII01. The sequence continues at coordinate 34,481 of JAJVII010000043.1, read as the reverse complement.
CCCTTGTCGATCTGCATCTGCTGGCCGACCTCCAGGCCCGCCAGGCTCACCTTCGCGCCGTCGTCGTCGGCCTTGACCACGACCAGCCGGTCGGTCGGGGCCGGGGCGACCAGCTCGACGACGGCCTTGCCGTCCTTGACCGGGATCGCGTAGGCGATCGTGTGCTGCGAGCTGCCCGGGGGCACAGCCACCGTCGCGTCGACCTGTGCCCGGCCGTCGGTGTTGACCGGCAGCGGGATGTGCATGGTCACGCGCTGGCCCTTGGCGTCCATCGGGCCGATCCAGACCTTGTCGGTGGGGTTCTCGACGACCAGCATCTCACGAACGCGATAGGACTTGCCGTCAGGCATCCTGGTGAGGATCAGGTGGTGCATGGACACCTTCCAGGCCGGGGCGGTCTCGGTGGTCTGGTAGACGGCGATGCGGACGGCCCGGTCGGGGTCCTCCGGCGACATCAGCGGGCCGGTCTGGCGGAAGTCGTGGTTGTCGTGCCGCACGGTGACCATCGGCATCACCTTCACGCCGACGGGGACGTCGCTGAGGATCAGCCGCCCGCCGCTGTCCAGCTTGCCGCGGAGCTGGCGGATGGAGAACCCGCCGTACATCAGGTCGACCAGCACGTCGTCGCCGGCCGGGACGGCGGCGCCCGCGGTGCCCTGGGTCGCGGTTATCATCAGCACGCCGCGGACGGTCTCGGGCTGGCTGGTGGGGAAGGGCGGGGCCTGCTCGGGAGTCACGCCCTCGACCTGCGGATGGCCGGCGGGCATCTTGCCGTTGGGACCCAGGGCCGGATGGCCCGCGGGCAGGCCGCCCGTCCCGCCGATCGCCGGGTGGCCGGCCGGCAGCTTGCCCTGTCCGCCGATGGCCGGATGCCCGGCCGGCAGGCGGGACGTGTCGCCGATGGCCGGGTGGCCCGCGGGCAGGCGCGGCGTCTGGCCGGTCGCGTCGGGCTGGGTCGTCGGGGCCTGGGGGGCGTCGTCCGCGCGGAGTGGCGAACCGGCGATCAGCAGGAGGCCGGCCAGCGCGGCCGCGAGAGTGTATGCGATGCGTTTCATGGGTCGCTTCCTTCCGTCGTCAGGTCCGTGCTGTCGAGGGCGACTGGGCCTTGGCCGGCGTCGGCCGGGGTCGTTCGGGTTTGCGGTCCCCCTGACGGGCCGTCGCGGGGTTGAACGCGGGAATCAGCGGCGGCACGAGGCAGAGCAGCCCGCCCAGGGCGATCGCCGTCGCTCCGATCCACAGCCACATCGCCAGCGGCTTGACCATGATGTTCAGCCGCACCAGCCCGCCGTTGCCCACGCCGATCAGGGCGACGTAGACGTCGCGGGCGGCGGTGGAGTTCATGTCGATCTCGCCGTAGGTCTCGCCGACGTGCGAGTAGTAGGACCGCTGCTCGGGCGTCAGACGGATGAGTCCGCCGCCGGCGTCCACGGCGAGGACGACCGCCTGGTAGTCGTAGGTGTCGGCGGCCTTCTCCACGAACTGGTCGTAGGTGACGGTGTATTCGCCGCCGGTCAGCGGGTTGGTCGCGGCGACGGTCTGGTGCGGCCGCAGCAGCACCTTCTGGTCGGTGCTGAACAGGGCCGTGCCCAGCACGCCCATCATGAACAGGGCGACGCCCGCGTGGGCGAGCTGGGCGCCGTAGCGGCGGTGGTTGGCGTCGAATATGCGGAACGCCAGGCCCACCCCGCCCGGGCCCTGGCCCCGCTCCAGCGACATCGCCCGCACGAAGTCGTAGACGACCAGCCCGAAGGTCAGGCCGAGGATCGCCAGCCCGACGCCCGCCCAGAGGCTCTTTACGCCGGCCAGGTAGGGGAGGCCGACCGCCACCGCCGCGGCCACGCCGCAGAAGGCCAGCAGCCGCACGAGGTCGTCGGGGATCTTCTTGCCGTAGGCGATCAGCGGGCCGAACGCCATCAGCGCCACAGTGGGCAGGCCCCACAGCAGCAGCACGCGGTTGTTATAGAAGGATTGGTCCATCGCCAGGCCCATCTTGCCGAACAGGGCCTTGTAAATGAGCGGCCAAGTCGTGCCGACCAGCGTGAACCCGCACATCAGCACGAGCAGGGCGCAGGCGGCGGCCAATGCCCACTCGCGTCCGCCCCAGCGGGCCTCGCCCTCGGGCGCCAGCACGCGGAAACGGACGACCATCGCCACGGCTGAAACGACGATCGAGCCGATCAGGAACCACAGGAACCAGTCGCCGATAACGCTCGTGCCGAACGCGTGAACCGACTGGATCACGCCGCTGCGGACCAGGTAGGTCGCGAAGATGCACAGCGCGAAAGTCAGCAGCGTGAGGATCGCGACGATCGGCTTGAACAGGCGGCGGTGGCGCATCACGATCAGCGCGTGCAGCAGCGCCGTGCCCACGAACCAGGGCAGCAGCGAGGCGTTCTCGACCGGATCCCACGCCCAGTAGCCGCCCCAGCCCAGTTCGACGTAGGCCCACCACATCCCCAGCACGATGCCCACGCCCAGGAACAGCCAGCTCACCACCGTCCAGCGGCGGGCGCGGGCGATCCAGTCGTGGTCCAGCCCGCCTGCCAGCAGCCCGCCCACCAGCAGCGCCAGCGGCAGCGTGAACCCCGCGTAGCCGACGAACAGCATCGGCGGATGAATCACCATCGCCGGGTTCTGGAGCAGCGGCTTGAGGCCGACGCCCTCGCTGGCCGGGGCCAGCCGGCCCACACGGGCTGACAGCGCCTTCAGCAGCGCCTGGCTGCCGCCGGGCTGCCCGTCAGCCAGGTAGATGTAGGCGGCGTATTCCTGATGCGTGTGAAGCCCGGGGTGCGACGGGTCGGGCGGGACGGGGACCGACTCGGACTTGAAAGTCACCCGCGCGATCGTGCCGCTCCAGGGCTTGTCCTTCTGGGCCGCCAGGCCCATCACGGCGTTCTGGAGGGCGTTGGCGCACTCGCCGATGCGGGAGCGGTCCCCCGGCGAGAAGGCGTCGAGCATCTGCTCCTGCCCGACGCGGGCGATGGCGTCGTAGGTTGTGAAGGGCCGGGCCTCGTCCACCGCGACCATCACCAGGCCGAAGAAGCCGCAGACCAGCGCGACCGTCAGGATCAGCCCGCCCTGCATCGCCGGCTCGCGGCGGCGCAGTCCGAACGCTGCCAACAGGCCCATGGCGGCGACCAGCCAGCCCCACAGCAGCAGGCTGCCGGCCTGACCGGCCCACAGGCCCGCGACCTTGTAGCCGATCGACAGGGCGGTGTCGGAATAGTCGGCGACGTAGCGGATGACGAAGCGGTTATGAACAAAGGCCTCGATCAGGATGCCGCAGGAGAGGGTGAACGCGACCGCCAGCAGCAGCAGGCCCAGCCGGGCCAGGCGGGCCAGCCCGTCACGGCGGAACGCGACCGCCGCCACGGCCGCCAGGGCCGTCGCCGCCGCGATCACCGTTGCGATCAGGAGCGAAATGGCGCCCAAGGACGCGGAGGTCATTTACCCGTCTCCGTCTTCTTGGCCGGGTAATCCTCGGGCTTGTACTTGCTGGCGCACTTGGTCATCAGCGTGGCGGCCTCGAACACCCCGTCGCCGCCCAGCGTGCCTTCCACGACCACCTCGCCGCCGGCGGCAAACAGGTCGGGCACCTGGCCGCTGTAGTGGACGGGGATCCGGTGCTCGCGGCCGGCCAGCTCGAACTTCAGGGAGAGGTCGGACTCGTTGCGCTGGATTGACCCGTCAGCCACCGTGCCGCACAGCCGGACCCGCTGGCCCTGGGCGTCGTGGTCGGCCAGGAACTGGTCGACTTCCATGTAATAAACCTGGGCTTTGCGGACGCCGGCGTAGGCCAGAAACCCGACCGCCAGCAGCACGACGGCCGCTCCGACTCCCAGCTTGATCTTCATGTGTCGCATCGCAAGGCTCCCTGTCAGCCGCCCTCTGCAAGTAGTGTAGTTGCAAGCGGCATGCCAATCACAGGGTTTTCGACGGGCTCGACGGAGATTTCTTAACCTATGTAATGATAGTGTTTTATGTGTTGGCGGTCCAGCATCTTCTTGCCCCGCTTTCCCCCGCAGTCTCACCCCTGAGACAGCCCCCGCGCCCGAGCATCCTAGACCCGGGAAGGGCGATTTGAGGCAGCGGATCGGCTCGGAAGGTCATCCTGACGCACTGGGGAGAATTGAACATTGATCATTGCTCATTTCACATTGCAGATTGAAGAGGTTGCGCGGGCTGCTGTCGGCGTCTGCAATCCCTCAATGTGAAATGAGCAATGATCAATGAGAAATGCAAGCGGTCCCAGCAGGTGACATGCCCAGCGCCTCCTGCCTGCCCCATCTGTGGCGTTGAAACTCTTCCCCGCTTGGCGCCCTTGGCGTCTTCCCTTGGCGCCTTGGCGGTTCTCTTCGGCGCGTGAGATACCCGCCAGCTTCCGCTGGCGGCTCGGCGGAGAAGAAAGAGCGTTCAGTCGGCCGATGCCGGCTGCGTGGTCGGGGCAGCCGCGGGGACCGGGACGGCTTGCAGTCGGCCTTCGCCGTAGGCCAGCACGGTGATCTTGTTCTTGCCGAACTCGTTGGAGACGAAGACGACGAACTGCGGGTCGAAGCCTGGGGCGGCGTATTTCCTGAACACTTCCATGGTGGCCGGGGAGCCGTCGGCGGCCACCCAGGTCGGCTGGGTCATCTGGTGCGGGGTCTCGGTCAGGTCGCGGATCGCCAGCAGCAACTGGCCGTCCTGGGTGAAGATCTGGAGCGTGTCCCAGGTCGAGTCGGCGACATAGAGTCGGCCGGCCGGGTCCAGGCACATCCCCTTGATGCGGGCGAAGTGGCCGGTCGTGTCGCCGGGCGCGCCGATCTTGCGGAGATACTTGCCCTGGGTGTCGAAGACGAAGATCGTGTTGGCGATCATGTCCGAGACGAAGAGCTGGTTGTCCTGGCCGAGCACAATGCTCACGGGCTTGATGAGTTGGCCGCTGTTCTTGTCCACCCCGCCGATGACGCGCTTGAGTTGGCCGTCGCGCGACCAGACCTGGACTTTCGCGCCGAGCTGGTCAACGACGTAGAGTTCGTCAGCGCCGACGGCCACGTCCGACGGGGTGCAGGCCTTCGGGTCGCCCAGGGCCGAGACGAACTGGTCGTTGGCGTCGAAGACGACGATCTGCTTGAGCGCCTTGTCGCAGACGTATTTCGTGCCGTCAGGCGTGATCTCGATGCTCATCGGGTCGGGCAGCGTCCGCTTGTCGCCCAGCGTCGTGTAGGTCCCCTTGACCAGGTCGATCACGTCCAGCCGCGTCAACCCCAGGTCGCAGATGTAGAGCTTGCCCTGGTGGCAGGCGACGCCGTAGGGGTTTTTGATCTTGCTGATCGCCTGCTCGGATTCGGTGGGTCCGCCGACGATCCAGTCCTTCAGGCTGGTCTGGGTGGGCTTGATCCACTCCTGGATGTCCGAGAAGCTGGTCAGGAACTGGTAGCGCGGCGGGTCGGGCGGCGTGGGATAGAAGACGAGCTTGGCCGGACCGGACTCCTCCGGCTTCTCGCAGCCGGCCAGCGGCAGCAGCGCGGCGGCGGCCAGCGTCAGAACCAGGACCGTCACGGGTGTCGCGAATCGGCTCATCGCATACCTCCTGGGCCTTTCATTGTATTCTGCCCCGACGCGTTGCCAAGGCGCAGCCATGAGAAGACAACCGCCAAGTCGCCGGGAGGAAGAGTCCGGGCCCGACTCTGAATTCCCCTCCTCTCTCTTCCGATCTTCCCTTGGCGCTTCCTTGGCGCCCTGGCGGCTATCCGCGCGGGCGTTCAAAGAAGAGGGCCGCAGGCGGGGTGACCGCCTGCGGCCCGGGGGATCAAGGGTGCGAGTCAGGTCGCCTGCCGATCACTGTCACTTGTTGTGGCAGGTGACGCACAGCGTTTTGCCGTCGGTGTAACTCTTGCGGAGCAGGGTCTCACCGATGCCGCTGGTGTGCACGTCATGGCAACTGGTGCACTGCATCTTGCTCTTGGCGTCGAGCATGTCGGTCGCGATGGTGCCGCTGGCGGTCAGCCCGCTGGCCGTCGTGGACGGCGGCTTCAGCTCGCCGGCGTGCTGGAGCTTGGGATCGCTGGCCAGCGCGTCGCTGTAGACGAAGCTGATGGGGTGTGACGTTTCCAGGCTCATCCCGCCGCCGGCGCCGAAGCTGTGCTCGGTCGACATGTAGGAGTAGGTCCCGTCATGGCAACCCAGGCAGAGCTTGCTCGGCCCGTCGGGCTGGGTGATCTGGGTGTCCAGAACGTCGAAGGTCGGGCTGTTGTAGAGCGTGAACGTGGGCAGGGCCTGGTCGTTCAGGTTCACGTTGTTCCACAGCGGGACGCCCCAGGTTCCTTCGGCGTCATTGGCCTTGGTCGCATAGTGCGGGGTGTGGCACCCGGCGCACCCGTAGTCGCTATGAGCCGCCAGGACCGGGGCGGGCTGCATCACGACAGCCAGAACCGCCAATCCGATCACTACGTATCCGGCAACGTGTCTCACAAGACACCTCCTGTTCAAAGTCATTTCGCGGATCAGATGAGCCTGGCTGCTGCCTTCCATGTTGGCCGTCTTGTTTTCAACCAGGTTCATCGTCATCTCTCCATGTCGGCCGGCCGAGGCCGGCGGTTAAGAACCCTGGGCGTCGATTACTTGTTGTGGCAGGCCCGGCACATGGTCTTGCCGTGATCGGCCTCGTAGTCGAAGCGGAGGTTCGGATCGCCCACGGCGCTGGCGTTGTGAACGTCATGGCAGCTGGTGCACTGCACCTTGCCCTTGCTGTCCAGCAGGTCGCTGGCGATCGTGCCGCCGGTCGGCAGTCCGCTGGGCGAGGAAGGATCCTTCAGCGAACCGGGCACATGCAGGTTCGGATTGTTGTAGGCGGTCGCGTAGGTGAAGCTGATCGGGTGCGACTCGGTCAGGGTCATCTGGCCCTGGGCGAGCGAGCCGCCGCCGGGGTTGAAGCTGTGCGTCGTGCCCATCGGGTTGCCGGTCTTGGAGCTGATGTAGCTGCCGTCGTGGCATCCCAGGCAGAGCTTGCTCGGCCCGTCGGGCTGGCCGATGTCGGTTCCCAACGCGTCGAACAGCGGGCTGGTGTAGACCGTGAACGTCGGCAGGCCGTCGCTGTTCCACTTCGTGCTCCACAGCGGAACCCCGTAGTCCGTATCACTGTTGGGGTCGACCGAGCTGTGGGGCGTGTGACAGTTGCTGCACGTCGACGGGTGGGCCTGGGCCTGGGCGGCCCACACCATAACCCCGACGAACGCCAGCCCAGTCAATACGTGTCCGGCAACATGTCTCACAAGACACCTCCTAGTTGGCTGACCGTTGCCCTGATGAACCTGGCCGCCGCCACCCACGCGGGTCCTGCGATATTCAGCCGGTCGCATCATCATCTGTCAGTCTCCTGATCGGAGGGGGCGTTTCCCCGATCTACAAGGAGTATGTAGCAAACCGCGTACCAGAGGCCGTTTTCGGGTAGATTTCCCCGAAAAAGCCACAAACTGAGCCCCTTTGAACACTTGCCCACAGGCATGTCCGACAAGGTCTTCCCAGCTTCACGCGACCTTTTCCGAAATTGGTTTTCCCCGCCTCCGACCCGTCCCAAAAATGGGATTCAGACAGTCGGCCACGCCCAGCGTCCGCGAGCGAAAGGGCCGAGGCGTCCAAATCTGTAATGGAGCTTACGCGGTGCGGTTTGCCCGGCTGCTCAGGGCGATCCGAGGCATCCCGGCAGCCGATGGGGGTCTGAGGGCGTTGCGGGGATGATTACCGGCTAATCGGGGCGATGATGCGTGGCGTGAACATCACGAAAACGGCGCCGGGGAGAATTGCCCGAATTGGGTGATATGCGTCAGCCAGACAACGGGCGAGGATGCGAACAGGCAACGGCCAGGCTGTCAGGATTCCCTATTTTTACATTCTGCCTTCTTTGCATCCACCAAACCCAGTTCCCCCTGTCCCAATTTCGAGATTGGCGACATCCCAGGAACCCATCGCGGGAACGGATCGGCAGGTTCTGAAGACCCCGCTATGCAGCCTCGCTCCGGGGGCAAAGTGCGACTGCGATGTCATCAGGGCCTTGCCGCGGCGACCCGGCGTCAGTGATCGGGGTAGGCCTTGTTGTTGTGATCGACGTTGTGGCAGCGCAGGGTGCAGGTGCCGCTGCGCAAGCCCGTGCTGGTGTAGGTCGGTCCCTGGCCGCCGGAGGTCGCGGTGACGACGGTGCGGTCGAAGTTGATCATGAACTTGTTGGTCCGCGAGCCATGCGGGTCGTGGCAGATCGCGCAGGAGGTCTTCTTCTCGGCAACGTGCCGGTTGTGCTCGGAGAAGCTCTGGTTGGCCAGGATGCTGTCGCGGTTGTGACAGGTGTAGCACAGGGCGTAGGCCTGCGGCGACTCGCTGGAGGGGTCGTGGTAGTCGTAGTTCTTGACCAGCAGGGGAGAGAAAGCCGAGCCGTGGGGGCCCTTGACCGTGTTGCCGTCGCTGCCGTGGCAGTCGGTGCAGTAGACCATGCTCGTGGTCCGCCAGGGAAGGATGAGGCTGGGCACGCTGGAGTTGCGGCCCTGGGCGACGACGGGGTGATAGCTCACGTTGCCGGGGTCCAGTTCGTTGGCGATGTTGTTGTCGTGATCGACGCGGTCAACCACCGGCGTCGCCGGGTTGCGCACGGCGTGGCACTTGTAGCAGACCTCGTACTCGTAGTTGGCCGGCGAGACGGAGGCGCCGAAGCGCGTGTATCCGGAGGCCCCCTTCATCGTGGGCTTGATGTTGGGCGCGGACGCCGAGCCCGTGGCCGTCATCTGGTGGGGGTTGTGGCAGTCGGCGCATTCGACGTGCTCGGACATCGTCGCCGGATCCTCGGCCGGATCGTGGATGTTGATGTATTGGCTGACGCGGTGCGAGCCGAATTTGGTCAGCTCGCTTGAGACGTTCTTGGTGGCGACCGAGCCGTCGTGGCAGTCCAGGCAGTTGTCCTCTTCGGCTTGGTAGCGAAGCAGCCGGGCGCGTCCGCCGGCAGTGTGGGGGCGGTGGCAGGCTTCGCAGGCCAGTTCGCGCACGGTGCCGTAGGTGAGGTTGCCCCACTTGCCGCTGCCGGCGGGGACGGCCTGCCCCGAGGTCGCGTGGACCGAGGCGGTCCAGCCGGTGACGTTGTGGCAGCTCACGCACATGGCCGACTCGCGGTTGTCCATGCGCAGGAAGAAGCCCAGGCTGTCGTCGTGGGCGTCGTGGCAGGTGGTGCACTGGACGCGGCTCTCGGCGTCCAGGGGGAGCTGCTTGGGCAGCGTGAGCGGGTCACGGAGCTGCGGATCGCGCGTAGTCAGCCCCTGGTCGTAGACGAAGCTGATCGGGTGGTCGTCGCGCAGGTCCGTGCCCAGATAGCCCGAGTCCTGCGGGGTGATGTAGATCGTCCCCTGGAACGAGACCCGCGGGTTGTAGGTCTGCGTCAGGGCGATGGTCCCGTCGTGGCAGCTCAGGCAGAGCCGCGACGAGCCGGTCGGCTGGGGCACTTCGGCCTTCATCGTCGAACTGCCGTAGACGTCGTAGTATTGGCCGTTGGTCTGGCGGTTCCACAGCGGCGCGATCGGGTTGGCTGAGTGCGGCGTGTGGCAGAAGTAGCAGACCTCGCCGGCGCCGGCCACCTTGATTGGACCGGGTCCGCTGGCCGTCAGGTTGTGCTTGGTGTTGGCCACCTTGCTGAAGTCCTGCGCCGACAGGGCCGTCGGCAGCAGCAGGCAGATCGCCCAGGCCGCGATCCGGACGCTGAAGTCGAAATTACTGAGCCTGTTCATGGTCATCCTCCCCGCCCACGTATTCGAACACCAGGACGCGACTGAGGAAGTAGTCGCTGACATAGATCATGTTACCGCGCACAGCCATTCCCGTGGGGATTTCAAACTCCCCCACGCCGCTGCCTCGCTCGCCGACGCCCAGCAGCAGGTCGCCCTTCTGATCGAATATCTGCACCGCCGCCAGGCCCGAGTCGGCCACGTAGAGATGGCCCAGCGCGTCGATGCCCACGCCCTTGGGCAGGCCCATGTGCCCGCTGGCGTCGCCCTGCTTGCCGATCGCCAGCAGCGGCTTGCCCGTGCGGTCCAGAAGCTGGATGCGGTAGTTCAGCGAGTCGGCCACCAGCACCGGCCCGCCGGGCGCGACGGACAGGTGCGTCGGGGCGTTGAACTGGCCCGGGCCGGTCCCCGGCTGGCCGAACTTCCGCACCAGTTGCCCGTCGCCGCCGAACACCAGCACCTCGTCGGTGACCGTGTCGACGACGTAAAGCTCGTGCGACGTCGAATCCCACGCCAGTCCGGTCGGCCGACGCCACCCGCCCGGCGCGTTCACCGTCCCCAGCAGCTTGCCGGAGGCGTCCAGCCAGAAGACCTGCTTGAGGGCGTTGTCGGAGACGGCCAGCTTGCCGTCGCACCAGGCGGCCGCCACCGGCGAAACGAACGCCGTCTTGCCGGCCCGGTCGATGAAATGCACCTCGCCCTTGTCCAGGTCCAGGACGTGAACGCCCTGGTTCTCCTGGTCGACGACGAACAGCCGCCGGCGGTCGTCCACGGCGATGCCCTGCGGGCGGCGGATGACCTGTTTGGTCGGGCCGGCCAGATTGCGGATGAACGCCGCCAGCCCGGTCTGCGGCTCGACGTCCTGGGCTCCGTGGATGACCTTGCGCAGGACGATTCGCGGCGTGCCGGTCGCGGGCCAGGTGCGGAGAATCTGCGGCGGCTCGTTGGGCTTGCAGCCGCCCGACGTCCCGGCGACGGCCAGCAGCGCCGCCGCCAGCAGCGTTATCCGGATCGCTCCGCGCCGCCGGGCGCGTTGTCCGACTCTCGTTGCGTTCATCTCAGAACCTCCTCTTGATCGAGAAGAGGATCGCCTGTTCGTTGCCCTTGTTCTGTTCGTGCTGATAGAAGTTCTGCCGCGCTTCCACCGACAGCTCGATGTTGCGGTAGTTCCATTCCAGTTGGCCCTTGAACTCGGCCCGCTCGTCGTTGGTGCGGCCCTGGGTCTTGATGTAGTCGGCCGACAGCCGCAGCAGCAGGGAGTTGCGCAGCCGGATCGTCGTGCGGGCGAAGGCGGTCGTGGTGTCCAGGCGGTCGCCGTTGGGACCCAGGTTGTAGCGGGCGGCGCTGTCGTAGGTCAGCTTCTCGATCAGTCCGCCCAGCGACAGGTCGGCGTCGCGGGTGAGGCGGTGCTGGTAACGGGCGCGGACGCGGTCGGCGACCGAGGAGGGGTAGAGCATCTGATCGCGGGTCTCATGCTCGACGTTGACGATCAGGCCCTTCCAGTCCAGTTGCAGTCCGAACAACTGCGTGGTCTGGGTGTCCAGGTTGCCGGGGTCCTGCCCGCCGGTCAGCTTGTCGGCGCGGCGGTGGATGTTGTAGTAAGGGGTCAGGGGAACCTTCTCCAGGGCCAGCCGGTTGTTCCAGGTCAGCGTGGTCGTGTCGAAGGTCGAGTCTCCGGCGACGGCGATCGAGTAGGTGACCAGCACCGCCTGGTCGGCGGCGATGTCGCCGGTGGTCTTACGGCGGATTTCGGTGAAGGCGCCGGTCGTCTGAAGCTCGTAGTCGCTGTCCAGCACGTAGGTCTGCGTGTGGTCGGCGTTGGTGACCTGGACGGTCCCGGAGATGACGTTGGCCTGCATGAGCTGGGTGAACGTGACGTCGTCCAGCGTGTGAGACTCGTCGCGGACGACGCGCGTGCTGCCGGCGTTCTGCTCCTGCTCGCGCTGCCAGCCCAGCGACAACTGACTGGTGTACGGGCCGATGGGCGTCTTCTTGTGGTACTGAAGGTCGGTGAACAGGCCGACGATCTTCTGCGTCCCGCCGATGAACTGCGAGCTGGTCCAGTTCCCGCGCCCGGCGATGTTCAGGCTCTCGTAAATCTGCTTGGCGAAACCGGCGTCCAGCGTCGTCGTCTTGTCCTGGTCCGTGTCGGTGCGGTTGTCGTGGTAAGCGGCGTGGTAGAAGCTGGTCAGCGTCGGGCTGTGGACCAGGTCCAGCGACGCGTCCAGGTCCATTTCGCGCTCGGGGAAGTACCCCGTGCGGTCGCGCAGTCGCCCCGACGCGGCGAAGCGGTTCTTCTCGGTCCCCGACCCGAACCGGTGCACCGTGTTCAGCAGCGCCTCGAGCTGTCGGTAGGAGGCGTCCTCGGTCGTGCTGGTCGTGTCGCCGATGTTGGTGATCGTCTCGGTCACGTCCAGCAGGTCCAGGATCAGCTCGGTGAAATGGTCGGAGTTCCGCTGGTCGCTGACCGTGAACCGGGCGTGGCGGCTGGTCTGGTCGTCGTTGCGCTGCTCGTCCTTCTCGGTCAGGCCCAGTTGCTCCAGCAGCAGCGTGATGGGGAACTTGCCCCGGCGGATCAGCTCGACGCCGAAGCGGCTCTGGATGACCTCCAGGCGGGCGGCGAAGTTGCGGTCGACCTGGTTCTGCGTCCGCGATGCGAAGACCCGCGCGGAGACGCGCTTCTTCTGGAGCAGCAGGCCCGACAGGTCGAAGCCCAGCAGCGTGCCGCGGAACTTCTCCTGCGTTTCGTTCAGGTCAATCTGCTGCTGGGTGAGCCCCAGGCGGAAGGCGGCGAACCACTCCATCAGGTTGGGGTGATAGATGTATCCGGTGGACTGCAAGTCGACACCCTCTTCGAGGTACGTGTCCTTCTGGTTCGAGTCGCTGCCGCCGCCGAACGTCTCCTTCTTCTGCTTCATGCTGCCGCGGACGTACAGGTTGCCGCTGCGCGTCAGTACCTTGAGCGGCACAATCTGGACCGGACCGGCGTCGGGCTCGGCCGCCCGCGCTGTCGCCGGCCACGCCGCCGCCGCCAGCGCTCCCGCCAGTCCCAAGATCCAACGCGCCGAGCGCATCACGGCTGGGGTCCTGCGGGGGTCGGCCCCGTTCCGGGCGCCGGCGCGGCGTCATCTTCCGCCGTCGTCGGCTGCGTCGTGGGTGGCGTCGTTTCCAGGTTGGCCGGCGGGCGTCCGGGCTCCTCCAGCCATTCCACCGGCGGAACCTTCTCCCCGGCGATCGGCACGCCGCGGCGCAGCAGGTGCGCCCGCGTCGATTCGTGTCCCTGGTGGCAGAGCAGGCAGTCGACCCGCACCACCGGCGGATGCGCCGGCCCGCTGATCTGCTCGACCTTGTGGCAGGTCATGCAGATCTCCTGGGCCGTCGGGCGGATCAGGTGCGGCCGCGTCGACTGGTGCGGCTCGTGGCAGTTCAGGCACTTGTCCTGGGCCAGCGCCGGGTGCACCTTCTCGTTCGGGCCGCTCGGCTCGCGAATGTTCTTGTGGCAGGTCCGGCAGGCTTCCTGGACGAGGTTCGGACGCACCGCGTTGGAGTCGCCCGAGTGGCACATCTGGCACTTGCGGTCGCGGAACGGCGGGTGCGTGCTGGCCAGCTTCAGGTCCGGCTTGCGCCGCTGGTAGCTGCCGGCGTCGACCAGCAGCAGCCGGTTGCCCGCCATGTGCGGGTCGTGGCAGTCGGAGCAGACGGCCTTGCCCAGCGCCGCCAGCTCGTGATAGGGCTCGCCCAGCAGCTTGGGATCGGTGTGGCAGTTGAGGCAGAGCGTCGGCTGCGCCTGCTTGATGATGTGCGGGTATTCCGACTTGTGCGGGTCGTGGCAGAGCCCGCACAGGCCCAGCGCGGTCGGCCCGTGGACCCACTCGGCGGCCCCGAACTGCCCGTAGACCGCGTGGCACTTGCCGCAGATGGTCATGTTGGCCGTCAGCCCGGTCTGGGGCGTGGCCACCTCGTGGCAGGGCAGACAGTTGCGGTCGCGGTAGGGGGCGTGGATGAATTGCGGCTTGACGTTGGCGGCGGCCGACGCCGTTTCTCCTGTGCCCTCAGGACCGGTCCCCGGCGGGGCGTCGGGGTCGGGCACGCCGTCGAAGAAGAAGCTGAGCACCTTGTATCGCGTGTGCGGATCGCTGCACCCCATGGCCGCGACGACCGCGACCATCGCCGCCAGCATCAGGCGGCGGGCCCACGCGCCGGGCGCACGAAGCCGCGGCGGGCGCTCAGGCTGTTGCAGGCCGCTGGACATCCGGTGGAACCCTCGCTGCTGTCATACTCCAACGTGCCGTCGCGGGCAAGGTCGCCGCGCCCGGAATGCAAGGAACCGCGGCGGCTCGCCCCGCGCGGCTCCTTCAGGCGTCCTGGCCTGCCAACTGTTTCACTCCCCCGGCTGCGTCGTCGGAATCGGGGAAATCGTCAGCTTCCTCCCCGTGGGGCTGTTCTCGAACGCCGCCCTGTAGGCCGTCGCCGCCTGGCGGTAGTCCAGGGCGTGTTCGTAGATTTGGCCCAGCGCGTAGTAGGCCTCCGACGGCTCGGGGTTCAGCTTCACCGCCCGGACCAGCACCGCCGAGGCCTGGTCCCATTTCTCCATCGCCATCAGGGCCCGGCCTCGCACCACGTCCAGCTTCCACGGCGGGACGGAGGAGGCGTCGATCCGGTCCAGCAGGGCCATCGCGTCGGCCGGCTGGTCCATCAGCAGCAGCACGCGGGCCATCGCAAGCTGGAGGGCGCTGTCGGCGGGCCTGATCTTCAGCCCGCGCTCCAACTCGTCGCGCGCCTGGGCGACCAGCCCCTTGTCCAGCAGCCGGTCGGCAGCCGCCAGGTGCCGCGCCGCCATCTGCGCGGGGTTGTCCTCGACGACCTCCTGCCCGCTGAGCCGACGCTTGAGCGCGGCCTCGTCGATCGCGCCGGTCGCGAAGTCCAGCCAGGCCCCCACCTGGTTGTCCAGCGACGCGGGCAGTCCGCCCATGTGGGCGAGTTGCTTTCCGCCGGGCACGCGGATGACCGTGGTCGGCCAGACGTGCACGTTGCACCGACCGGCCAGCGCGTAGTCGGCGTCCAGGGCGACCTTTCCGGGCCAGTCGGCCTTGATCTTGGCGGCGTAGTCGGCGGCCTTGTCGGCGCTGACGATGGCGACGGCGTCCACGCCGGGGTGGGCCTTGACTGACGCGGTGACGCGTTTGAGGGCGTCGGCGCTCTGCGGCTGGCCCGACATGAGGAACAGCAGCACGGTCGGCTTGGCCGGGTCGCCCAGTTGGACGGCGTTGCCGTCGAGGTCCTTGGCTGACCACTGAGCGTCGTCGGCGGCGGTGGTGGGCTGATCGTCGCCGACGGCGCCGGTGGGCCAGAAGCTCAGCCCGGCCAGCAACGCCAGGGCGAGCGTCGGCGTGAGGCGGAGTCGAACGGGATGCGAGATCATGGCAGACTCCTTCGAGTTCATGGCTTGGCATCCGGGGTGTCGGGTGCGGTCGTCGTTGCGGGCGCAGGGGTCGCGGACGGGCCGGGCGGCGGGGCGTCGGGCTGGGTGGCCGGGGCGCCGGGCGGCTTGATCGTCACGGCCCCGAGGCGGTTGTATTCCAGCGGCTTGTGGCAGCCGCTCTGGCACTTGCCGCCGTTGGCGGTCGGGGTGAAGTGGATCGGCAGCTCCCAGTTGCCGAACGGCACGCTGTCGCGGATGTGCAGCGGGTGGTCGGAGGCGTGGGTGCTGTGGCAGGCCCGGCAGGTGCGCCCCTTTTCGCGGTTGACGTGGACGTAGTGCAGGTTGGCCGTCCCGTCGCGGAAGTTGGTCAGCCCCTGGGTCTGCGCGGTGGTCACCATCTGCTTGCTGTGGCAGGTGAAGCAGAGCTCGTAATCCTCGACGCTGAACGGGGCGTAGAAGTTGGATGTGTAGGGCGCCGCCAGCAGCCGACTCTCGTTGCTGCCGTGGACGTTGTGGCAGCCGGAGCAGTTGCCGTCGCGGATGGGCCCGTGGAGGAACTCGCCGGGCTTGGCGATCTCGGCGACCGAGGCGACGGTCAGGTTGTCTTCCTTGATCGGCTTGTCGTGGCAGGCGAGGCAGACCTTGGCGGCGGGCGCCTTCATCAGCTTGGCCGTGTCGCTGCCGTGGGGCGTGTGGCAACTGATGCAGGCGTCGCCGGTGGTCACCGGGGTGTGCTTGTGCGTGCTCTTGAGGGCCTGGTCCTTCACATTGGCGTGGCAGGAGCTGCACAGGTCCAGCGGGTCCTTGCGGAGATGCATCTTCTGGTTGGAGGCGTGGGGCTCGTGGCACTGGAGGCAGTCGCCCTTGACCGGCTCGTGGAGATACTTCACCTCCTTGAGCTGCTGATCCATCTCCTTGTGGCAGCCCAGGCAGAGGCCGCGTCCCTCGGCCACCAGCAGGTGCGGGTGGTTGGAACTGTGGGCGTTGTGGCAGGTGACGCAGTTGCCGGCGGCGACCGGCCCGTGGACCTGCTTGCGGGCCTGCGTGACGTCGCCGTGGCAGGTCGCGCAGAGCTGGCCGGCGTTGTCGCTGCGGAGCATCTGGCGGTTGCTCGACCCGTGCGGGTTGTGGCAGCCCAGGCACTGGCCCTCAGACACCGGCTTGTGGATCAACTTGCCGGCTTCCTGCCCGACGTGGCAGAAGGTGCACAGCTTGGTCGGTTCGCGCTTGAGCTTGAACTTGTGCGTCGCGACGTCGGTGTACTCGTGGCAGGTGTCGCAGGCGCCGATGGAGGTCGGCCCGTGCAGCACCTTGTAGTCGATCTCCTTGGCGTGGCAGCCGCCCTCGGTGCAGTTGACGGTCCGCGTCGTCGGGGCCTTCTTGGCGGCAGCGTCGTCGGCCCGGCCGATCCGGATCGACAAGGCCATCAACCCCAGGCCGACCAGCACCAGCGCCGCCGGCAGCGGGCTGACGACGCGACGCCTGGCGCCGTTTCGGCGAGGCAGGCGGCTCATGAACCACCTCCCGCCGACGCCTGCCGGAGCTTGGCGATCGCCTCCAGCAGCAGGCTCTCGGTGTACTTCGGATTGTGAACGCCCCACGAGCCGTCCAGCCGCACGAGGTCCAGCAGCTTGCGGGCCTCGGCGACCAGCCGGGCCGACTCGCTGCCCGGCGCCGGCGGCGTTGCCGGCAGCAGGGCGGCCGCCTGCTCGTAGAGCGCCTTGGTGGCCTTCTGCCACAGGGCGATCTGCGACGCGCCCAGTCCGGGCTTGTGGCAGGCGTCGCAGGCCTGCGGCGCGGCCATCGCGACAGTCGCGCCGGTGTCGGGCTTGAATTCCAGCGGCTGCTGCCTGACGTGGCATCCGGTGCAGTCGACGTGGGCCATGAACATCGGCGAGACCGCGACCGACTGCTCGGGTTGGGCGTGGCCCTGCTCGGGCTGGGTCGGCGTCGGCTCGACGCCGGGCTTGTAAGTCGTCTGCTGGATCTGGTGCTGGCCCTTGTGGCAGGCGCCGCAGGTGAGCTGCTCGAGCTGGAGCGCCGAGGCGGCCGCCTTGGGCCCGTGGGCCGTCAGCCCGTGGCAACTGAAGCACTCGACCTTGTGCTCGCCGACGGTGTGGACGCGGTGGAGGTCCTCGATGTCGCCGATCCGCTCGGCGCCGAAGTCGTGACAGGCGTAGCACTGGGTGTCGCCGATCGTGGCGAACGCGGCCGTCACGTTGCGATGGCAGCTTTCGCAGGCCGCTCCGTAGGCCAGATACTCGTCGTGGATGACCTGAAGCCCGTGGTAGTTCACCGGTTGCTTGGGCGGCTCGTGGCAGTTCTTGCAGCGCGACGGGGCGGCGACGGCCTGGTCGGGGGAGGCGACCGTCGAGCCGGTGATCTGCTCGGCCTGGCTGCTGGGGGCGGCGTCGGGCCGGGTCGTCGTGACCGACAGCACCGGGGCCGACCACTGGGGCGCCGTGCCCGGCCCGCTGAACAGGTGGCAGGTGACGCAGACGTTGGTGTTCACCTCGAAGTGCTGGTCGCCCTGGACGTGCGAGTGGCAGGTCGAGCAGTGGATGCTGATGCCCCGATACTCGCGCCCCAGGTGCTTGCTGTGGTCGAAGAAGTAGGCACGTGGCGGGGTCTGTGTCGCCGACATGGCGGCGGCTGTCACGGCGGTGTAGTCATTGGCCTGGACGACCGCCTGCTCGTGGCAGCCGGCGCGGGTGCAGCTCATGTCGCTCACCGACGCCGAGGGCTTGGTGCTCGTGCGGTGCAGGACGTCATCGACGACCTGGCCCAGCCCGTTGAGCTTGGCCGAGACGAAGTTGTTCATCCCCGGCGCGATGTGGCAGCGGATGCACTCCACGTCCTTGTGCGGCGAAGTCTTCCAACTGGCGTAGTAGGTGTTCATGATGTGGCAGGAATTGCAGAACCAGCTCTGGCTGGTCAGCTCTACCGTGCCGACCGACAGGAGGACGAGCCCCACGCCGGCGATCAGCCCCCAGCGGCGAAGGCGCTTGGCCCAGAACCATCTGAACAACTTGCGCACCGAAACCTCCTTCACACCCGTCGATCATCCATCAGGTAAGCAAACGGCGTGCCGCGAGTCAACCCCCGTAAGGCCACATTGTGATGGAACTTATGCCATCCGGTTCCCATAAGTGGGAATTTCCTCGCTCGCCGTCGTCCCGGCCACAAGACGTTCGCGCGACTTTTCACAAAGGTCGCGGCGTCGCGATGCAACCTTGCGGGCAGTGTGGCGCTGGGAGAAACAGGGCGGGGCCGACCTTCGCCCAGGCTCTGTCTGACGAATCGCTCTGGCTCCGAGCGGCTGCATTCGCGTCCGGCGGCGTTGGCCTGCATCGGCGATACGAAAGAGTAACGCCTGCTTCGGCCGCCTTGCCGGCCGCGAATTCGCTCGCTCTCAGGCCGACGATCGATTCGTCAGACAGTGCCTAATGCTCATCCAGGAACGATCGCTTGTAGTAAACCAGCAGGCCGGCAAACAGCAGCAGCATGCCGACGGCGGACGCTCCGACGACCGTCTGGCGACGCTGGGTGCGGCGCAGGTTGCTGACCAGGTCATAGGTCGCCTGCGTGCGATCGGCCACGTCGCCGATCTCCGAGGCGAAATTGTTAATGTCCCTCATGTTGAAACTGTGGAAGATCTGCCGCAGTTGCGAGCGGACCTCCCGGGCGTGATGGTGCAGCTTCTCCAACTCCAGGTTCTGGTAGCCCCAGCTCTCCAGTCGCGCGTAGAGATTGCCGGAGGTCTGGATCCTGTCCTCGGCGTCGATCAGCGTCTTCTTGATAGTAGTGACCGCCTGCATGGTTGCGGCCCGGTGGCAGGGGCTGCACCGTCCGTTCTCGGACTTGGGCCGCGTGTCGATGATCTCCTCGGCTGTCGGGTGGGTGATCTTGTGCGAGCCCTGCCCGTGGCAGTAGAGACAGGTCGGGTCGCCGAAGTCGCCGTGCGGGCTGCCCAGATGCTTCTCCTTGATGTCGGCGTGGCACTTGCCGCAGAAGTACGAAACCTTGCGTCCTCGGACCGGACCGACGAAGGGGTCGGTGCGGTCCTGCATCAGCAGGAAGTCAGGATTGCGCTGAAGGTGGGCCGCCCGCTTGTAGTCGTCCTCGATGGCGAACTGGTCGCGGCGGACCGAGGGGTCGCCGCCGTGGCAGCCGTCGCAGCCGACCCCGGCGGCGTGGTGAACGCTCTGTTTCCACTCGAGGGTGACGATCTCGCTGCTGCGCCCGGGCAGGTCGCGGTGGCAGTTCACGCAGGCGTTGTTCGCGAACGGATCGTCGTCGGCGGCGCGCAGGGCGGGCGTCCGGGCGGCCAGCGCGGTGGCCAGCAGGACCGCAGCCATTCGGATCATCGAAGTCTTCACGGCGCGGCTCCTTCCCCGGGATCGGGGGCGTCGAGCACCTGGCGGATCATCCGCCGCTCGCGCCAGATCAGGAAGTAGAAGACGACCAGGGCCACGCCGAACAGGATGAACATGGTCGGCTTCTGGTGGAGGTAGTCCTTGAAGGGAATCAGTTCCTCGCCGCCGTCGGGGCCCTGCGTCTCGGGCCAGCCGCCCCAGATCGTCAGTACCAGGAACCCCACCAGGCCGGCGGTGACAATCAGCCGATAGACCCAGCCCGGGCGCCGGCTAGCCCGTCGGCGATACCAGAACGGCAGCAGCACGACCGCCGCGATGCCCACCCCCTGGCTGAGCACGCCCAGCGTCTTGCCGCTGATCCCGAACAGTTCGGTGGGCATCAGGCGGAGATACTGGTAGACGGCCAGGAAGTACCACTCGGGTTTGATGCCGGCGGGCGTGGCGCCCTGCGGGTTGGCCGGCTCCTCGCCGTGCATCGCCCCGTGCACGCCGATCATGTCCAGCAGCACCGGCAGGACGGCAAAGAACATGATGACCGCCAGCGTGCAGAGCACGACGACGACCATCTTGATGATCTCGTTGGGCCAGAAGGGCTCCAACTGGTCGGGCCGGTATTGCTTCTTGTAATCGGCGCCCATGGCCTGCTCCATCCGTTCGCCCCGGCTGGGGGCGAGTTCAAGAGGAACGCAGAGGGGCGGAGAGGCAGAGGTCGGGCAGAGAAATCCTGATTCTCATCTTCCTTCTGCCCGCCGCGTGTTCTCCGTGTCCCTTTCGCTCTTCCTTCGCTTCGTTCATTCCGTCCCTGCGCCCTCTGTCCTTCTCTGCCCCCCTGCGTTCTCTTATGCGCGTTCACAGCGGCCGCGAGATGCCCGTCCTCCGGATCATCATGAAGTGCATGAGCATGAAGGCCACCGCGACCGCCGGCAGGATCCAGATGTGCAGCGAGAAGAAGAAGCCGAGGGTTTCGCCGCTGATGGCCGGCCCGCGCCGGACCCAGTTGCGGATGCCTTCGCCGATCCACGGGACGGCGCCGGGGATTTCGGTGCCGACCTTGGCGCCCCAGTAGCTCAGTTGCGTCCAGGGCAGCAGGTAGCCGGTAAAGGCCATGATCGTCGTAATGAGCATCAGCACCACGCCGCTGATCCAGTGCAGTTCGCGCGGCTTGCGGAAGATCTTGTAGTAGGCCACCCGGGCGAAGTGCATGAACACCAGCACGATCATCGTGTTGGCGCCCACGGTGTGGATCCGCTGCACCAGCCAGCCCATCGGCACGTTGCTCTTGATGAAGGTCACGCTGTCCCAGGCGGCCGACGGGTGCGGCTTGTAGTACATCAGCAGGAGCATCCCGGTGAAGACCTGGACCAGGAAGGTGAGGAAGGCCAGCCCGCCGAAGCAGGCGCTCCAGCCCAGCGTCCGCGGCACCTGCTTGTGGGTGACGTTCTTCTCGATCAGCGGCGTCAGCTCATACCGCTCGTCGAACCAGTCGAATATCCGTCCCAGCAGACGCATGGAGGCACCTCAGGAAACGATGATGACCCCGTTCTTGACCTCGAAGGGGACCTTCTTCAGCGACGCGCTGACCGGCCCGCTGACCACCTGCCCGTGCGAGTTGAACACCGCCCCGTGGCACGGACAGTGGAACAGGGCGTCAGCCGGGCTCCACATCACGTTGCAACCCAGGTGCGGACAGGACGCGCTGAACACCCGCTGGCCTTCCTCGTCCGACAGGATGACGATCTGCTGGCCCTGGAACTCCGCGTAGTGAGCCTGCCCCGGGGCCAGGCTGCTCAGCGGGACCGCTACGGGCTTGTTGGCCCCGACGGTGATCGGCATGCCCAGGAACGATGCCACCGGGTAGGCCACCGTCGCCGCCGACGCCACCGAAAGCCCGCCGATGCACAGCTTGCAGAAGGTCCGCCGTCCATCGCGGTCGTGCGTGGGCGCAGGGTCGTGCGTGGTTTCGCTCATCACTCTTCGCTCCGCTCCAGCAGCAGCTCGGCTGCCCGCTTGAAACTGGCAGCCGCCTTGTCGGTCTGGTGGCGCTGCTCGCATATCAGCCCCAGCAGGTAATGCGCCCGCGGCTGCGACGGGCTCTTGGCCAGCAGGTCGCGGACGGACTTCTCCGCCGCCGCCAGCTCCGCGCCCCCGCGCAGCGTCTGCACGTAGGCCAGCCCCAGCACCGCCTCCTGCGACTGCGGGTCGCTCAACAGCACGAGGCGGAAGCGTTCCTCGGCCTGCGCCAGCCGACGCTGCCGCAGCAGCAGCAGGCCCAGGCCCAGGTGCGCCGACTCGTGGCCGGGGTCGAGGCTCAGGGCCTCGGCATACTTCTCGGCCGCCAGGTCGTCCATACCGCGTCGGGCGAGTTGGCGGGCCAGTTGCGTGAACCGCTCCGATCGCTCGGACTCCTCGCTGGGGGCCGTCGTCGGCTGGGGGTGCAGCGTCTGCTCGAACCGCTCCGCGCTCAGCTTGCCCGCCGACAGCAGCAGGGCGTCGGTCAGCACGTCGGCCAACCGGTCGACCGGCCCGGCCATCGCGTGCACCACCTTGCCCTCGGGGTCGACGACGACCAGGCTGGGCAGCACCGCGACGCGGTAATCGCCAAAGGCCTTTCGGCCGGCGTCGTGCAGGATGATCGCCGGCCAGTGGATGTCGCCCATCTCGGCCTTCAGCTCGTCGGGCTTGGCGTCCTGGGCGACGATGAGGATGGACGCGATCTTCTGGTCGGCCAGCCTCCCGTCCTTGAGGATCGTTGCGATCTGCGTGCACAGGTCGCGCGTGCGGGGGTGATACAGTTCGCCGAAGACCAGGATCAGCGTGCGGCCCTTGAGGTCGGCGGTGCTGACCTGCTTGCCGTCCAGGTCGGACAAGGCGACGGGATCGGCGGCGTCGCCGCGCTTGAGGTGCGTGACCGCGCCGGCCGGCGTCGCGGGCAGCGCCAGCCAGAGCAGGGCGGCCAGCGTCGCCCAGGCGGCAACGGGCGGCCGGCGGATGGTGACCCTGTGGGCGCTCATTTCAGACCTCCCGGCTTGGGGGGACCCAGGTTCTCCTGGCCGCGGTCATACGTCCGCTTCTGGTGGCAGCCCGGCGCGCAACTGCCGCCGGTCGTGGTCTGCTCGAAGCGAATCTCCAGCATCCAGCCGCTGTCGCCGAAGGGCACTGCGTCGCGGATGTGGAAGGGGCGCTTGGAGGCGTGGACCTCGTGGCAGGCCCGGCAGGTGCGGCCCTTCTCGCGGTTCACGTGCAGCCAGTGCAGGTTGATGTCGCCGTTGCGGAACCGCGTCAGCCCGGTTCCCTTCTCCGCGAGCACGAGTTGGGGGATGTGGCAGTCGAAGCAGAGGGCGTAGCTCTCCAGCTTGAACGGGGCGTAGAACTGCTGCGGATATTCGTGCGAGAGCAGTCGGAAGGTCCCCGCGCCGTGCGGCTGGTGACAGGCGGTGCAGCTTCCTTCGCGGATGGGTCCGTGGTGCTCGGGGTTGTCCTTGAGCAGGGCCGCCATGTTGGTCAGCTTGCTGCCGTCGGCGGCGATCAGCGTCTGGTTGTGGCAGGAGAGGCAGAGGTCCGGCTGGGCGGCTTTCTGGAGTTTGGGCAGCGTCGAAACGTGGGCGCTGTGGCAGCCCAGGCAGCCAAAGGCCTCCTCCTGGGCCCGGTGGGCGGCGGCGTCGACCTTGGGCATGCCGTCCTCGTTCTTCTGCGGCGGGGCCTGTCCGTGAATCACCTTGGCGTCGGTCAGTTGCTTGCGGACATCCGCGTGGCAACCCAGGCAGAGCTTGGGCGGCGCCTCCTTGAGCTGATACTTCGCGTCGCCGCTGTGGGGGTCGTGGCACTGGCCGCAGTCCTTCTTGACCGGCTCGTGGACGAAGCGCGCGGCCTCGGCCTTCTTGACGACGTCGGCGTGACAGGTCACGCAGAGCTGGTCCTTGGGCTTGATCAGCAGCTTGGGCTCCCACGAGGAATGCGGCTCGTGGCAGAGGATGCACGCGCCGGCTGCCACCGGTCCGTGCAGGAACTTGCGGTTCATGAACGCATCCTTCTTGTGGCAGCTTTCGCAGAGCCCGCGCGTGGGGTCGGCCTTGAGCAGCGTGCGATTGTCCGAGCCGTGCGGGTCGTGGCAGCCGGTGCACTGAGCCATCTTCACCGGGGTGTGCACGACGGTACGTTGCTTGAGGGTGTGACAATTATCACAAAGCTTGTCGGCCGGGGCTGAGAGTTTGAACGTGTGCTCTCGCGGTTCGTCATAGACATGGCAGGCGTCGCACTTGTTCTGCGCCGTCGGCCCGTGCGTGACCTTCCGGGAGATCAGGGTGGCGTGACAGGTCTGATTGGTGCAAGTGGCTGTCTTGGTGTCCGGCTTCCTGGCCGCGTCCGGCGCCGTTGTTGGCGAAGCGCCCAGCCCCACCGACCAGGCGACACACAACCCGCCGACCGCGACCAGCAGTCCTGCACGCCCCAACTTTCGTTGGCGCGCGGTATCCATATATCAATCCCAATAGACTTGGTGTCCTTTAGAGCAAACCGCGTACCACTGCCGGATCCACTTGGCGCTACTGAAAAACGGGTTGGCATGTATGCGGTTCCCATAATCAAGAATCCTGGAAATAGCCCTGCTCCTATAATCAGGAAGCGCAGGCTGCCCTGAAGGGGCTTATCCAGGTGGGCTGCCGGTCCCGGTCTCGGCGGTCTGGTAAAGGGTTGGGGGTCGGGGATCAGGGGTCAGAAAGAGCACAGACGCGAACCTGCCTTCCGACCCCCGACCACAGCTCCCTATTGCCCGACCCCTGACCCCCGCCTGTGCACAAAGCACACGCCAAGACATAGTTGACTATCTGAAAATATTAACTAACGCATATCAGGTGGCCCGGGTCTACCTGCATGTGCGGAGAGAACCAAAGAGTCCGACGCCCAGGCCGGGAAAGGCCGGCTTCGGATCGCCGCCTAACCCGATGAGGTGCCCCATGTTCCGGACCCTCCTGTTGGCAACGATGCTCGCACCGGTCGGCCTGCTGGCGGGCTGCCTGGACGCCGACCTCTCCTTCGGCTCGCACTATCGCCATCACAACGACTACGGGCGCGGTTACTACGACAGCACGGCCTGCTTCGCCCCGGCGCCGGTGGTGGTTGCGCCGCGGCCGGTGGTGGTGACGCGGCCGGCGCCGGTGATCGTCACCCGGCCGGCCCCGGTGATCGTGAATCGCCCCGGATCGGCCGTGATCCTGCGCGGCAACAATGATCGCAGGGACTTCGACCGCCGCGACAACGGCCGCCGCGACAACGACCGCCGCGACAACGGCCGCCGCGACAACGACCGCCGCGACAACGGTCGCCGCGACCGCGACGACGGCCGAAACCACCGAGATCGCCATTGACGCACCGCCCGGATGTTCCGCGTGGCGCCCCCGCCCGCAAGGACGGGGGCGTCTTGTTTGCGCGGTCGCAGGGATCGCTTCACTTGGCTGACGCGGCTGCGTCGGCGACGGGAAGGTAGACGGTGAAGGTGGTGCCGGTCTCGGGCTGGCTCTGGACTTCGATCCGCCCGCCCTGCTTGCTGACCAGTCCGTAGCTGATGGCAAGGCCCAGTCCGGTGCCCTTGCCGACCGGCTTGGTGGTGAAGAAGGGCTCGAACAGCCGGTTGCGCTGCGAGTCGGGGATGCCGTGTCCGGTGTCGATGATGTCGATCAGACACCAGCGTCCGTCGCGGCGGGTGCGGACGGTGAGGATCCGCGTCTGGCGGTCCTCCATTGCGTCCAGGGCGTTGATGACCAGGTTGACCAGCACCTGGTGGACGGCCTCGGGCTGGACATGGATGCGGCAGGGCGGCTGGGCCGGCTCGCGGCGGACCTCGACCCGCTTGAGCCGCCGGTCGAACTGAAGCATCCGCAGGGCGTCGTCGATCAGTTCGTCGGCGACGACGGTGCGGCCCTCGGTCTGCGAGGGGTGGCTGAAGGTGTGCATCTGGCGGATGATCGTCTTGATCCGCTCGATCTGCTCGCGGAGCTTGGAGACCTGGTCGGGGCTCTGCCGCTCGGGGTGTCGCTGGATGAGCTGGAGCAGGCTGTCCATGCCGGCCAGGGGGTTGGAGATTTCATGGGCGACGCCGGCGGCCATCTGGCCCAGGGCGGCCATCTTCTCGCCCTGGATCATTGCCTGCTGCTGGAGCCGCAGGCGGCGGGACATGCGGCGGATGCGGCTGTTCTGCCGGGCCAGGCGACGCCACTGCCGCTGGATGCTCCGCGTGATGTGGTTGGCCAGGTAGACCGTCAGCAGCAGCGTGATGCCCCAGCCGGCCAGCATCAGCCAGCTCTGGCGCGAGCCGGGCAGCGTCCCGTACAACCACAGCCCGCAGACGACCATGATGATCGCGACCAGGGCGCCGCCGTAGGCCATCCGCTGGGGCAGCAGCAGGCTGGTGAAGACCATGTGGAAGACGAAAAAGAGCAGGAACGGGCTGACCGGACCGCCGGCCCAGAGGACCAGCACCGTCAGGCAGGCCAGGTCGAGAAGGATCTGCGTCCACGACAGGACGATCAGGTGCCGCGGGTGGGCGATCAGGCGTCGGACCCAGACCCGCAGCAGGGCGTTGTAGACCAGGATCGCGCCCCCGACGCCGACGATCCAGGCGTCCACGACCGAGCCGTCGACCTGGTACCAGTGCAGCCAGAAGCGGTCCAGCAGCGCGACGGCCACCACTGCCAGACCGGCCACCCAGCGCAGCGAAATGAACCAGCGCAATTGCACCAGCAGCGGGTTGGCCAGCATCTCTCGTTGCGTCGGACTCATGACGATGACCGAAGCCAATGTCGAATAACGAATGTCGAATGCCGAATCAATGACGAACCGGAACAGGAGACTTATGCGCTTCCGGCGCCCGCGGCTGGTGAGTGTGGGGCATCAACGCCGCGACTCTTGCCTTTTCGAGCCGCCAGCGGAAGCTGGCGGGTAGATCGCGCGGCATCGCGGCCGTTGCACCGGTCACAGCCCATCCGCGAACTCCCGTTCGCGGCTCGCGGAAGCCGATCCCGAAAAAGCAGGACTCATGGCACGCCACAGGCGGCAGCCGTCCTGCCTCTTCCTTCATTCGTCATTCGACATTCGACATTGCGCCCGGGCCGGCTCAGTCCCGGGTGGACTCTTCCAGGTCGATCATCTTCTCGCCCGGCGTGTAGTCGGTCAAGACCACGCGGCGGATGTTCTTGAGCGCCTGCACCGTCTGTGTCATCCGCCTGAGGTTCTCGCGGATCTGCCGCAGGCACTTGGGCCAGGCCCCGTCCTGGCTGATCCCGGCCTGCTGGCTGAGCAGCTCCAGTTGCAGCTCGATGATCGCGATCGCGTTGTTCAGCTCGTGGTTGAGCGTCAGCGCCACCTGGTGGAGCATCTCGATCTTGCGTTGCTCGTTGGCGGCCAGCCGCTCGCCCAGGCTGTTGAACGCGCCGGCCAGTTCGCCGAACTCGTCCTTCTGCTTGAGCTGCACGCGGTGGTCGAAGTGCTCCATGCCGAGCTGGCGGCTGGCGGCCACCAGCTCGTCCACCGGCCGAAGGATGATGCTGGCCACCCGCCACAGCAGCATGATCGAGATGTTGATGACCAGCAGGAAGACCAGCGCCAGGCCCAGCACCAGCCAACGGAACTGGGCCGCCAGCCCGTTCTGTTCGGTTTCGGCGTTGCGCCGGACCACGTCGCTGAGGTCCAGGATGTCCCGCCTCAGACTCACCGAGAGCTGGAGGGCGCGCTTGTTGTGCTGCTGGGCCAGTTCCGGGTCGCGCGTGGTGGCCAGCGAGCCGACCTGTCCGGCGAACGCGGGGATCTGCCCGCGGATGCGGCCGTACGCGTCGGCCCCGGGCCCGCTGCTGAGCAGGGGGTGGCCCTGCATGTCGTCGACCCGGCGGCGCATCGCCTCCACGTCGTCGATCAGCCGATCCAGGTGGCGCTGCTGGCCGAGCTGAATCTCGTACAGCTCGACTTCCACCTGCGTCAGCTTGGCGCCGACCTCGTTGACCTCGGTGACCAGCGACACGGCCTCGCTGGTGATGTGGTCCAGGCGCGAGAGCACCTGCTGGAGCTGCCACACCGCCAGCGCCGCCACCACCGCCAGCAGCACCACCAGCGAACCGAGGATCATCAGCAGTTTGCGTCGCAGCATGAAGAAAGTCCCGAGTGCCGAGTGCTGAGTGCTGAGTGCGGGGCGAAGAGCAGGTCTTCACTTCCGCCACTCAGGACTCGGCACTCAGCACTCTTCACTCAGCACTTCTTACTCAGCACTCAGCACTCTTCACTCAGCACTCTCGGACGCCGTCGTCGGCGTATCGCAGCCGAGCTTCAGGTCCGGCGGCGGGCCCTCGATGGCCATCTTCTTCCAGTTGTCGCCCAGTTTCTTGACCATCTCGCAGATCGCCTGATACTCCATGATGTCGCAGTCGACGAACCGCAGGGCCCCGAAGTCGGCCAGCACGCGTCGGCCGGCGTCGTCCGAGTCCATCCCCAGCAGCGCCTGGCGCAGCCGGGCCCGCAGTTGCGGCGGCATGTCGCGGTGCACCACCAGGGCGTTGTTGGGCACCGGCGGGCCGACTGCCAGCCAGCGCAGCTTCACCTGCGGATGGTCGGCCTGCCAGGCCATCACGCGCAGGTCCTTCGCGGCCCCGGCGTCGATGTGGCGATCGACGACTTCCTGGATCGCCTCGTCATGCGTGCCCGGCCAGGCGGTGGTCGGCGCGTCGGGCCCGTCGAGCAGCCCGGCCTCGAAGAGCACGAACTTGGGAAAGAGGTGTCCGGCCGTCGTCGTCTTGACCATGCCGATCGTCTTGCGGGCCAGCCCGGCGATGTCGCGGATCGGCGAGTCGTCGCGGACGAAGATTACCCCGCGATAGGTCGTCGTCGGGATGAGCTTTCCGGTCGCCGGGTCGGGGACCTCGACGACGGGCTTGACCAGCACGCGGGCCTTGCAGCGGTCCAGCGTGAGCACCGCCGCCAGCGAGCCGAGGAACGCCGCGTCCAGCTTGCCGTCCTGGAAGTCCTGGAGCACCGCCTGGTAGGTGTTCAGCGTCACGGCCTCGACCGGCTGGCCGAGCCGGGCCTGGAGGTAGGCCGTCAGTTGCCGATAGCGGTTGAGTTGCTCGTAGATGTTGCGCTCGGGCACGACGCCGATGCGCAGGGGCGGCGGACCGGCGGCTGGCGGCGGCGCGGGCGTCGCCGGGGTGTTGCCGGGTCCCGGCATGTGCCCCAGCCAGCCCATCAGGGCGACGATCAGTCCGACCAGCACCGCGATCAGGATGACCCAGGTGACTCTCATGGTGTGTGTCCGGGGGCCAGAGGCTAGAGGTCAGGGGCTAGGGGCTAGAGAGGGGAGGGTCTTCTCTAGCCTCTGGCCTCTAGTCGCTAGCCTCTTTCCTCCCCCTGCGCCGACTCCGTCTCGTCCAGATTCTTGTTGATCTCCAGCTCGTCCAGCTTGCGGTAGAGGCTCGAGACGCCGATGCCCAGGTGTTTGGCCGTCTCCACCTTGTCGTAGTGGTGGCGGCGCAGCGCCTGGATGATGTGCTGGCGCTCGAACTGCCGCAGCGCTTCCTTGAGGTCCTCGCCGACCTCGTCGGTCATGTCATCGGTTGCGAAGGGCAGGTCCTCGACGCCGACCTGCCGCCCGTCGGCGAAGATCACGGCTCGCTCGATCACGTTCTCCAGCTCGCGCACGTTGCCCCGCCAGTCGTGGTTGAGCAGCGCCCGCATCGCCCCGTTGGTGATGCCCGCGACCTGTTTGTTCAACTCCGACGTGTACTTCTCCAGGAAGTGCTGCACCAGCAGCGGGATGTCCTCCTTGCGCTGCCGCAGCGGCGGGATAATCAGCTTCACCACGTTCAGGCGGAACAGCACGTCCTCGCGGAACCGCTTCTCCTCGACCATCTTGTCCAGATCCTGGTTGCTCGCGGCGATCACGCGCAGCTCCACCGGCCGCGGCTGCGTGTCGCCCACCGGCACGACCACGCGCTCCTCCAGCACCCGCAGCAGCGAACTCTGCACCGCCAGCGGCAGCGTGCTGATCTCGTCCAGGAACAGCGTGCCGTTGTTGGCCGCCTCGAAGTATCCGATTTTGTCGCGCGTCGCCCCGGTGAACGCCCCGCGCCGATAGCCGAACAGCTCGCTCTCGATCAGCGTGTCGGGGATCGCCCCGCAGTTGACCGCGACGAACGGCTTGTTCCGCGTGATGCCGTTGTAGTGGATCGCCCGGGCGAACAGTTCCTTGCCCGTGCCCGACTCCCCGCCGATCAGCACGTTGCTGCGGACCGTCGAGAGCTTGCGGACCGTCTCGAACAGGCGGGTCATGGTCTGCGATCGGCCGATCAGGTTGTGAAACAGGCTGTCGGCTGCCAGTTGCTCGGTGATGACGCGCTGCGTCCGCGTGATTTCCTGGTACTGAAGCGCCCGCTCGATCTTGGCCAGCACGTCCTCGAACTGCACCGGCTTGAGCAGGTAGTCGTACGCCCCGGCCTGGAGCGCCTTGACCGCGCTCTCCACCGTGCCGTAGGCCGTGATCATGATGACCGGCGTCTCGGGCACGATCTGGTGCAGGTGGCCGAGCAGCTCTATGCCGTCCATCTCCGGCATCCGCACGTCGGACAGCACCAGGTCCACGGGCTCAGCCAGCACCTTCTCGCGGGCGACGCGGCCGTTCTCGGCCTGGACGACGGCATAGCCTTCGCCGGCCAGCAGTTCAGCCAGCGACTCGCGCAGCAGCGACTCGTCCTCGACGATCAGGATCTTCTTGCTCGAGGGCATCGGGCCTGTCCCGCCGGGGGAGAAGGGGCTGGTTACCGGCTGCGGCGCCTCCGCCGCGGCCGATCCGCCCGGGCCGCTCCCGGCTGGGTTCATCGTATGCCCTCCCGCTGCCGATTGAAAGCCGTCAGCTTTCACTTTCCCCCACCACATGGCGGACTCCTTAGATGGGCGACCGGCCCCTCCAACCAAGCCGGGAGCAAACGGCGTGCCAGCCGAGCGGCAGCGGCCAACCCCGATCAGGGCCGCAAGAACAGAGGGTCTCCGCAACATGGCAGAGGAATCGTTCCCACATTTGGCATGCACCGGCCGGGCCCCTTCCTGTTTGCGGGAAACCCAGGCCTCGGGCCCTGGCCGCGGGACGATGGCGCCAGGCCGTAAAGCATTGCGTCAGAACGCGATCCGGCCGCTCCAGGCCGAAAATCGCAAGTTGACCGGTGGTGGCACGCGGTTTGCATCTTTATAGGGGCGCCTGACGCGGGTGGGAGCCCCGCAACTGATCGACACCCGGACGTGCAGCCAGATTTCCCACCTCAAGAGATGCTGCGAACGCGGGACTTGCATCAGGGCGTTGTTGAGTTCGGTTGCGGCGGAAACACCATCCGGCGGCCTGAATCGCACGAAGGCAGGTTGCCATCGAGTCGTTCCCTGGTTTCCGGGGAACTCTCAGCCGACGGATCGTGTCGCCGTCCGCCGCTTCCGGTCACCTGGATCCGCACCGACACGAGCCCACCCGGGTCGGGCAACGAGACGGTCGATATCGGCCGACTCTCCTCAGATCAGTCGCGGAGAGTCGGCCTGTTCATTTTGGACGGCCGGCGGGGCGGACAGCCGTCTAGAGTGCAGAGCGTGCCATGAGCGGCGCCGGTCAACGACCAGCGATTGTCCAGACATCCACCAGCGGGCCCCAGACGACAGGGCGGCCGACAGATCGGTCGCCCTGCTTCGCTTGTGATATTCGTCACAAGCAAGATTCCCCCTTCCATCACGGGCGGTCCACGCGGCATAATACTGGATTCACCCCGGCAGCGCCGGGATTCCGGGCAGTGACCTCAGACAGGGAGCCAGCATGATAACGTCCGGCAACAACGGCGGCGGCCAGGGCAAGCCGCGCACCCCTCTCCAGACCGTGACCATCCGTTTCGCCGGCGACAGCGGCGACGGGATGCAGCTCACCGGCGGCCAGTTCTCCGACGCCTGTGCAATCGCCGGCAACGACATCGCCACGCTGCCGGACTTCCCCTCGGAAATCCGCGCCCCCGTCGGCACCGTCGCGGGGGTCTCGGGCTTCCAGCTCCAGTTCGCTAGCCGCGACGTCCAGACCCCCGGCGACGAGATCGACGTGCTGGTCGCGATGAACCCGGCGGCGCTGAAGGTCAGCCTGGCCCGGCTCAAGCCCGACGGCCTCATCATCGTCAACGAGGACAGCTTCAACGCCAAGGAACTGGCCAAGGCCGACCTGCCCGCCGACTGCCTCGACGGCGCACTGCTCAAGGGCTATACCCTCTACCGCGTGCCGATGACGCGGCTGACCCAGCAGGCCGTCGCCGACCTGGGCGTTGGCGCTAAGGAAGCCGACCGCTGCAAGAACATGTTCGCCCTGGGGCTGGTCTGCTGGCTGTTCGATCGTCCAACCGCCTCGACCGAGCAGTTCATCCGCAGCAAGTTCGCCAAGAAGCCCCAGCTCGTCGAGGCCAACCTGAAAGTCCTCGGCGCCGGACACCAGTACGGCGAGTCGGCTGAGCTGTTCACCCACCGCTACACCATCGACCAGGCCCCGCAGTCGCCGGGGACCTATCGCAAGATCACCGGCAACCAGGCCGCCGCGCTGGGCCTGGTCGCGGCCGCCCAACTGGCCGGCAAGAAGCTCTTCTACGGCAGCTACCCGATCACCCCGGCCAGCGAAATCCTCCACGAGCTGTCGCGGCTGAAGAACTTCGGCGTGGTGACCTTCCAGGCTGAGGACGAGATCGCCGCGATGGGCGCTACCGTCGGCGCTGCCTTCGGCGGCCACCTCGCCGCCACCGGAACCAGCGGACCGGGCATGGCCCTTAAGAGCGAGATGATCGGCCTGGCCGTCATGGCCGAACTGCCGGTGGTCATCGTTAACGTCCAGCGCGGCGGGCCGAGCACCGGCCTGCCGACCAAGACCGAGCAGAGCGACCTGCACCAGGCGATATTCGGCCGACACGGCGAGAGCCCCGTGGTCGTGCTGGCGGCGGCGTCGCCGGGCGACTGCTTCGAGGCGACGCTGGAGGCCGCCCGCATCGCGATCCGCTACATGGTTCCGGTCGTCGTGCTCTCCGACAGCTACCTCGCCCAGGGCGCCGAGCCCTGGCGCGTGCCGGATTTCAGCACGCTGGCGCCGATCCCGGTGACCCACCCGACCGACCCGGCGACGTTCAAGCCCTACCAGCGCAACGAGGAACTGGCCCGGCCCTGGGCGATCCCCGGCACGCCCGGACTGATGCACCGCCTGGGCGGGCTGGAGAAGCAGGACGTCACCGGCCAGGTCAGCCACGACCCGGCCAACCACGAGAAGATGGTCCGGCTGCGGGCGGCCAAGGTCGCCGGCGTCAAGCTGCAAGGCCCCGGCCTGCTGTGGAGCGGCCCTGACCGCGGCGAGTTGCTCGTCGTCGGCTGGGGCGGAACCTGCGGGGCGATCCGCACGGCCGTCAGCCGACTGGCCGACGAGGGCGTCACCGTCAGCCACTGCCACCTGCGTGCGATCAACCCGCTGCCCGCGGACCTGGGCGAGCGGTTGAAGCGGTTCGACCGCGTGCTGGTCGTCGAGGGCAATCTCGGCCAACTCCGCGGCCTGCTGCGCGACCGCTACCTGGTGGACGCCGCCGGCTTCAACCGCATCCAGGGCCAGCCCCTGGCTGTCGGCGACATCGCCCGGGCGATCCGCGAAACCCTCAAGCTGAGGCTGACTGCTGAAGGAGCCAACAAGTGAGCTCGACCGAATCCTGCGTCATGATGGACGAGTCGCCCAAGCTGACCCCCAAGGACTTCGCCTCCAGCCAGCAGGCACGCTGGTGCCCCGGCTGCGGCGACCACTCGGTCTGGGTCCAGGTCCGCAAGGTGCTCGCCGATGCCGGCGTGCGCCCGGAACGGACGGTGTTCGTCTCGGGCATCGGCTGCTCCAGCCGCTTCCCCTACTACATGAACACCTACGGCTTCCACACCCTGCACGGGCGGGCGCCGACCGTCGCGTCGGGGCTCAAGCTGGCCCGGCCGGACCTGGATGTCTGGATCGTCACCGGCGACGGCGACGCACTGAGCATCGGCGGCAACCACCTCATCCACGTCATCCGCCGAAACCTCGACGTGAACATCCTGCTGCTGAACAACCGCATCTACGGCCTGACCAAGGGGCAGTACAGCCCGACCAGCGAGCACGGCAAGCGGACCAAGAGCAGCCCGGCCGGCACGATCGAATGGCCGATCACCCCCGCGGCCTTGGCGCTGGGCGCCGGCGCGACCTTCGTCGCCCGCACGGTCGATATGGACGTGCAGCACCTGGGGGCGATGGTCGAGCGGGCCACGAAGCATCGCGGCACGGCCTTCATCGAGGTCTACCAGAGCTGCCCCACCTTCAACACCGAGAGCCACGAAGCCGTCACCGACAAGAAAGCCCGCAGCGAGAACCTGGTCTACCTCGAACACGGACGCCCGCTGACCTTCGGCGGCGACCCGGCTGACCTCAAGGGCATCCGCCTGCGCAACTACGCCCCGGAGGTCGTGCGGCTGGCCGACGTGCCGACCGACGACCTGCTGGTCCACGACGAGAGCGTCGCGTCGCCGGCGCTGGCGTTCATGCTCAGCCAGATGAGCAACCCCGATTTCCCCGAGCCGGTCGGCGTGCTGCGTGCGGTTGAGCGTCCGACGCTGGACGACGAGACCTATCAGCAGATCGAGCGCGAGACCGGAAGGCAGGGCCCCGGCGACATGCAGGCCGTCCTGACCGGCCCGGAGTCCTGGCAGATCACCGGCTGATCCGGTTCGGGTCGCCGCTGAGCGTTTATTGAGTCCTGTAAAAGAAATCTTCACCACAGAGAACACAGGATTTTTCATAATCACGCTGCGTTCTCTAACTGCTGCTGCGAGAAGGACTGATGAGCGAAGAAGACCATGATCTTCAGGTCCACCCACCGACGCGTTCGCCGCAGCGTGCGGGCATGGTGG